>JASJLI010000069.1:0-46195 GCA_037620805.1 Akkermansiaceae bacterium | reverse complement strand
ATAATGTCTACACCGATTCAGGGGGCAGGTTACAGGCTTTTTTGCAAAAAAATGCCCAAAACAATCAACACCTCCAAATTACACCTCAAAAAACCATTGAGGTATCATTATTCCTGCCCGTAGTAGGCACCTTCCCCGTGTTTACGATCGTGGTGCTTATTAAGAATGTGACTCGGAATTTCTGCTGCTTCGGGGTTCAGTTGCCAGGTCATGAGGGCCATTTTGGCACAAATCTCGAGGGCAATGCTATTATCCACCGCGTATTGTGGGGTTTTTCCCCAAGTAAACGGAGCGTGGTGTTTGAGTAAAATGCCGGGCATTTCCACGGGATTGAGATTCAATTCAGCGAATCTCTCGACGATACTCACACCGGTGGCGTGTTCATAATCAGCGGCCACTTCCTCAGGCGTTAAAGCTCTGGCAACGGGGACTTCACCATAAAAGTGATCGGCATGGGTTGTGCCGAGGCATGGCAATCCCACACCGGCTTGCGAAAATGCGGTCGCGCATGGGCTGTGGGTATGGACCACGGCTCCGATGTCTGAAAAATTCCGGTAGAGCTCGAGATGTGTCTTGGTATCGGACGACGGCCGGAGGTCACCCTCAACGATGTCGCCGTCGAGATTCACCACGACGATGTTTTTGACCGATAATTCATCGTAGTCGACGCCACTTGGTTTGATCGCGACCAGCCCAGTTGACCGATCAATCGCGCTGACATTGCCCCAGGTCAAGGTAACCAGACCCGCGCTCACCAGAGCCTTGTTGGCGTCGACGACTTGTTGTTTGAGCTCCTGGTTCATGCTGTTCTCTGATTTTCGCGGATATTGATAAGATCCTTCATAACGTGATCCAGCGAGCCGGACCAGCCTGTCTTTCCAAAAGCATCATGCAGTGTTTTATAGAGCTCGTAAAGCTGCGCGTAGACGGCTTGGTTCTCTGGGATCGGCTCGTAAATGGTATCGGTGTATTCCACCACACGCGATTGTAAATCTGATAACTCGGCGTGTCCCGCTGCCACAGCACCGAAGAGTGCAGCACCTAGAGCGCAGGTTTGCTCTGATTTTGATACTCTCATGGGTCGACCTAACACATCAGCATAAATTTGCATCAGCGTGGCATTTTTCAATGACAGACCGCCGGTGTTAACGACCTCATCAATTTTAACTCCATGCTCTTCCATGCGGTTGATGATGGTCAGTGCTCCGAAAGCTGTGGCCTCAATATAGGCGCGGTAAACTTCATGCGCCTCGGTGTGGAGAGTTTGCCCGAGCATGAGACCTGAAAGCCTAACATCCGTGAGAACCGTACGATTCCCATTATTCCAATCGAGGGCCAGCAATCCGGTGGCACCTGGAGACTGACCTTTCATCTTCGCCTCCATGGCTTTAAATTTTTCCCGCGCGTCCGCACCGTAACTGTCCGGCACAAGCTGATGAACTAACCAAAGGAAAATATCTCCTACGGCAGATTGACCGGCTTCGACTCCTACCAATCCTGGGACAACCGATGATGTCACCTGACCGCAAAGGCCGGGAACATCTGCTACGTCGGAATCAGCCACGGTGATATCACAGGTGGACGTTCCTAGGACTTTGACCATGGTTCCTTTTTTCACGCCGGCACCCACCGCCCCCATGTGGCAATCGAATGCTCCCACGGCAATGGTTAGACCTTCTGGCAGGCCGAGCTTTTCTGCCCACACCGCGCAGAGGGTTCCTGCTGGGGTGTCGGATGCGTAGGCCTTTTCAAAAAGGCGCGATCGTAAATCTGATAGAGCTGGATCCAATTGACCGAGAAATTCTTCATCCGGCAGGCCATTCCAGTCGTCATTATACATCGCCTTATGCCCAGCGGAGCAAATCGACCGTTTCAACGTCTGTGGATTCGTATCCCCAGCGAGAACTGCCGGTAGCCAATCGCAATGTTCCACAAATGAATGCGCCGCATCGAAGACTTCAGCATCGATATTTTTGAGATGGAGAATCTTTGACCACCACCACTCGGAGGAATACACCCCGCCACACTTGGCGAGGTATTCGGGTCGCAGCTCTTTGGCCAGTTCGGTAATTTGCTCAGCCTCACGATAGGATGTGTGGTCTTTCCAGAGCCAGACGTTGGCATTGAGGTTGTTTTTGAAACGATCATCCAAAGCCAAGGGCGTGCCCGTGGCATCAACAGGGATCACCGTAGAACCCGTTGTATCTATGCCTATACCTACAATATCTTCGACGCTAAAAGCGGCATCGGCTACTTGTGCTTGTTCAATAGCTCCTCGGATAATGGTCACGCAGCCGTCCAAGTAATCCTGAGGATTCTGGCGAGCTAGGTTGGGGTCACTTGGGTCCGTTAGAATACCCTGCTCACCAGATGGATATGGAAATACCTCGCTGCCGAGTTCCTGACCATTCTCTAAATTAACTACCAAGGACCGACACGAATTCGTCCCGTAGTCGAGGCCGATGGAATATTTAGGCATCTTGTTAATTGTTAGCTCCGATAAAATCGATCACCCGTTGGTTGAAGTCCTCGAGGTTCTCCCAGTGGAAGGCGTGACCTGAGTCGGGGTAAAGATGTAATGTGCTGTTAGTGAGTGTTGCGTGGATCTCCTCTGCCATCCATCGGGGAGTGAAAACATCACCCTCACCACCGATGACCAAAGTAGGTGCAGTGATGTTTTTTAACTGGTCCAAGGTGTTGTGGTTAATACACGCTGCAGCCTGCCCATGGACTCCATGTAGGGGCTGGGGGTTAGGGTCTTCCGATGCGCCCTGACGACCTTCTAACATCGAAGCATACACCTCGGCATCATCCCAGCTACGTTTATGGAAAATAAGCAACTGAATCCACTCCATGAATGCCGCCGGTGTGAGATGGGCTTTGGTCTGTTTCATGTGTTCGAAGGTGGACGCCGCGTAGGCATCACAACGTGCCCAAGAACACATCAACACAAGGCTCTGAACTTTTTCAGGGTGCCTGAGTGCCAGCTGCTGACCGATGATACTTCCCATGGAACAGCCAACGACGTGGGCTTTTTCGATACCAAGGCCGTTCATAAGATCAGCGTAGTCGTCTGCCATCATCTCTGAGCTGTAATCGCCTGGCGGTTTATCGCTCTGACCTACGCCACGGTTATCAGCAGTGACGCAGCTGAACTGCTCGCTCCAGACATCGACATGGGCCTCCCACACCGCTCCTGGCGCAGTAATTCCCATGATGCAAATGACGGGGATTCCGTCGTTATTCTCGCCATGCAACTCGTAGTGCATAGTGAATTCATTTGTTGTATGAGTGGGCATTGTGTCTAGGAGTTAATTGATGGAATGAGAGTTTCTTTAATCCATTTGCCATCGTGAATAGTGACACCATCGGGATCATCCACCGCTTGTGGAGCTTCGTCTTCGCAGATGATCCAGCCCTTGTAGTCCTGATCGCTAAGCCACTGAGTGATGCCTTGGAGATCGACTTTTCCTTCACCCATGAGAGCAAATTCTGGATTGCCGTCCCAGTCCTTGTAATGGACGTGGTTAATGAGACTGGAGTATTGCTTCATCTTAGTGAGAGGATCCATTCCCCCGTTGATGATGTGACCCACATCTGGAGTCCATCCTGTAACCGAGCTATCGAGGCCTTCGATGATGACGGTGTAGTCCTCCTCAGTTCTATTGGTAGATTCCTCGGGGGAGTTTGGGTGGAAGCTGCATGGCACACCGGCATCGGTGGCACGGCGTGATACGGCATTGACATTGGCCACGAGGTTTTTGCGACGTTGCTCAAGATCGTGGCGACCATTTGGCATCTGCACGGTGCAAAGAAGGGCACCTGGAAATTGTTTGAGCAGCTCGATGGTTTGAGCGGCATCAGCGATTTCCTTTTCCGTTTCCTCCGGATGGTTCCAATCCTGAACAAAGGCGATCGCAGCAAGCTCGATACCATTTCTCTTCAGACTTTCTGCCAGTTTTTCTGGATCGGCTAGATCGCCCATCCAAAAATGCATCGGCTCAATTCCGGCCATTCCCGCCTTAGCGGTTACTTCGATCATATGATCGAGCTTGTTATCCCAGTAGGCTCCTGATTCTTTCATGAACCAGGTGTAGCATTCGTTTCCAAATTTCATTATATTTTAAGTTGTTAGTTTTTATGTTTTTCGATCATTGCCTTAGTAAAGGCGAATCCATCACGGCAAATATCCATGCGTGGATTAAATTCACGCCATACGTTAATCGCATTGGCAAAATCAAGACTGTCCCGTGAAAAGGCTTCAATGCAATACCAGCCGTCATAGCCTGTTTTGGCGATCGAGCTGAAAACCTCGTCCCACGCAACATTGCCCGAACCAGGAGTCCCTCGGTCATTTTCACTAATATGCACGTGAGTCATCACCGGAGCAATGTCAGCCACGGCGCCGGCAAAGGATTTTTCCTCGATGTTCGCATGGTGGGAATCAAACATACCGCGTAGGCTAGGATGATCCACCATATCGACCAATTTTCGAAGCTGGGTCATGGTGTTGCAGAGGTAACATTCAAATCGGTTCAGTGCCTCAGGCGTGAGGGTAATTCCTGCCGTGGCCGCATGTTCAGCTGCCTCGCGAAGCACATCCGCACTACGCTTATACTCATCTTCCTGCGGAGAGTTACGCGAAAAGGTGGCAAAGGCTGAGTGAAACGGACCACAAATGTTTTTACCGCCTGCGGCATGCATGTTGTCGATAGCCTCCTTGATTTTATCAAGACCAGCCTGTCTTACCGAGGCGTCTTCAGAAATGGGGTTCTCATCCGGGCCAAGACCAAGGCAACCATTGAGCTCCATACCAATCGACTTGAGAAAGTTCCCAAGTTCGACGTAGCCGGGCCGATCATTCTCGGCGAGAAAGATCTCGATACCATCGTAGCCAATCGCTTTTAGCTCACCAATGTCTGCGTAATGTTCATCTGTGATGTGGGTCGACCACAGATGCGTGTTCATTCCAATTTTCATTAATTTATTTGTTAGGCGCCGTATTATTCACGTCCACCATCGTGCTCAAAATCGTGTTCCAAGTATCCTGTTTTTCAAGTTCTGCATTGGGGAACATACAACCATCCCAGCAGAGGTGCTTAATCTCGGGGCGCTGGTTTCCATTTTCATCCAACAGCCAATAGCTGGCGCATTTAACGATATCGAGTCGGCCATTCGGGTCATCTGCTGGGCAGTGACGGCCGGTTTTATCGTGTGCTCCCGTTCCGTGCACTGTGCCATCGTTCTGTGCGACGTGGAAGTCATAGGTCCACGGTCTAAGCTTATCCGTCATGGTTTTGTAAGCTGCCCAGAATTCTTCATCCGTGTAGGGCTCAGTTAATAACGCATGTTCCTCTGCATTGTAACCGAGCAGGTAGAGGTAGGTGTGTGCGAGATCCGCCTGAAAGCCAACCTGTCCGGGCATGCCTACTTCTTCAAGCAGGTCGAGCATGTCCTTCCACGAGTGCATTCCAGCCCAGCAAATTTCCCCTTCAGCGACGAGAACCTCATCGTAATCGGCAGCAACACGTGCGCTTTCCTTAAATGTCTCGGCAATCAGTTTGGTGCCAGCGACCGGGTCCTTGGACCAATCTTCAACGCCGGCAGCGGAGTCGATACGAATCGATCCGTATTCACGGACACCATGCTCGCGCAGGATTTTTGTGTAACGACACGCCTTTTCGACAGCTAAGACAAAACGGGCCCGAGCATCAGCATCTCCCATGGAGCTACCGCCGACGGTGCCCTCCCAGATCGGTGCAACAACTGAACCCACTTTTAATCCTAGACCTGCTATTTTGTCAGCGAGTCGCTTGACCTCATCTTCGCCAGCATCGATATCAAGATGCGGCTGAAAGAGGAACATGTCCACACCGTCATAGGTCTTGCCGCCGACATCACTATTTGTTGTCAACTCGAGCATTCGATCCAAACTGATTGGGGGTTGATCTGAGCCTTCTTCTTTGCCGACTAGTCCCGGCCACATCGCGTTATGTAATTTCCATGCCATATCTGGTGCTCAATCTATGGTAGTTGGCTAAATTATTCTAGAACTTCCTTCTCTCTTTTTTGAATAAAATCGGCAATCTATATTACACCCTAAACCTCCTCGGCAGAAAACTACCCAGCTTCGATAACCGCCATCACGATGATCAGAACAAGTAAAATAACAATCCCCAAGGCAATCCAGGCAGATCGATTTTCTCGTAGCCAAAGCACCACGGACCAACAGAAAATACCAACTAAAGACAATGACCGCCAAAATGCTAGGCCGGGGCTGTAAAACAGAATCGATGAAGGTATTGACACTGTCACACTCAGGACACGGAGGTCCTGTTAACGCGTGCTCTTTATGGACCGGCTCGGCTTCTCCAGCATCTGCCTTTGGTGACTCATAAGGATCCGTCATCTTTTTTGGGCAATGACGTAAACGTGCTCCTCTTCCGGTCCTTGGTCAAATTCCATGTGTTTTACGACACAGCCCAGCTCACCTAACAATTCTAGATATGCAGGAATCCCCAGAGTTCCGTATTCAAAGTCTTCTCCTCTAAAATCCCCCTTTATCTCGCTGAGTTCCTCAATTCCACCACATGTAAAAATCAGAATACCTCCTGCAGCTAGGCCAGCACACATCTGCTTGAGGGCCGGTTCTTATAAATCAACTGGCAAATGAAATGTACTATCCCACGCCGATATAAAATCGTATTGCTTGGGAAGTTTCCAGCTGGAAACATCCGCCACATAATACTCGCAATCAGGGCTAGTTTCACGCGCCTGCCGGATCATCTCCGAAGAAGAATCCATTCCCTCAACCGTGAATCCGTGCTCCTGAAGAACCCCAATAAATCGGCCGCTACTTCCACAGCCAACATCGAGAGCCAATTTCTTATTATCACAAAAGGAAATCGCCCGCTTGAGCTGCTCGCCACCATTGTTAGATTCCGAATACCTCTCTCTCCACCACGTTACAATCCGATCGTAATTATCTGCCTTTTTCTCCGGCTTCATGATTTATTAAATGCTACTTGAACAAGCTTTATTACGGTCTCTGAACTCCGATAATCTATCTCCACCTCACGATTCGCTTGTTTCGTCATAATCAACTGAAGCTCCACAGGAGATCCGTTGTCTTTGACTTGAAATGCATAGGTTACAGGCCGATCAATCCTCAGCTCCGGCAAACGCTGTGAAACCTTAGCCAGACGAGTTTCAGTGAGGCCATCGATCATGTAAAACATATGCGCAAGTGGCCCGCTAGAGCATCTAACTGACCACATACAACACAGCGAGAATGAGGCAGAATAATGTCCTCCTCCGTGGCTTCTCCGAAGTCTTTCTCTAATGGCGATTTGAAAAGTCGATCCGCAATGGCCTCTACCCCTTTTTTGAATGATCTACCTAATGACACCACCACCGATATACATGCTAAATCATACGTTGGGGCTAACCACCACCTGTCAGAGCAAGAAGAACTCCAGCGGCAACCGCGGAGCCAATCACACCAGCCACATTGGGCCCCATGGCGTGCATCAGGAGGTAGTTTTGAGGATTCGACTCCATACCCACTTTGTTGGAAACCCGAGCCGCCATCGGCACAGCCGAGACACCTGCTGATCCGATAAGTGGATTAATTTTATCCTTACAAATGAGGTTCATCAACTTAGCCAGTAAAACGCCAGAAGCCGTTCCGATAGAAAAGGCAACGAGACCCAGGGTGAGAATCCCCAGTGTTTCCATTTGGAGAAATTTACCGGCTGCAAGTTTAGACCCTACACCAAGGCCAAGTAGGATGGTGACAATGTTAATCAGCTCGTTGGCGGCTGTTTTGGAGAGTCTTTCCACGACTCCACACTCCTTAAATAGATTACCTAACATCAACATACCAACAAGTGGGGTTGCAGAGGGTAAGAGCAGAGCACAGAGTACAAGCACAGCCAAAGGGAAAACAATTTTTTCGATCTGACGCACAGGCCGCAGCTGTTTCATCTCGATTTTTCGCTCCGCCTTCGTTGTCAGCAGACGCATGATGGGAGGTTGAATAATGGGAACCAGAGCCATGTATGAGTATGCCGCTACAGCAATCGCTCCTAACAAATCGGGTGCCAATTTTCCTGCAAGGAAAATCGCTGTCGGCCCGTCAGCCCCACCAATGATACCAATTGCGCTCGCATCCTGAATGGAAAAATTGATGCTTTCAAATGTTCCCGAAAGCCAGAGAGCCCCAATCAACGTCGTAAAAATTCCCAGTTGAGCAGCCGCACCGAGCAGGGCTGTTTTGGGGTTTGCCAAAAGAGGTCCAAAATCAGTCATTGCACCAACCCCCATAAAGATGAGCAGTGGAAATATTCCTGTTTTAATACCAACTTCGAAAATCATATACAAGAAACCTGCCTGCTGGTCTGCCGTTGCAGCATCGGCAATTCCGGCAAAAGGAATATTCGCAAGAATACAACCAAAGCCGATTGGGATGAGTAACAACGGTTCAAATTTTTTCGCAATGCCGAGGTAGATCAAGAGTATCCCGATCAACATCATCATACCCTCCTGCCACCAACCATTGAAAAGACCATAGATGCCGGTGCTTTCCCATAGGCGTAGTATCTTCGATCCGCCTTCTGCATCGGCAGCTACAATGTCGCTGGCACCATATGCCATTCCTGGCATTAGCAGCATCAATGTCGCCATGAGCATTACTGCCCCAAACCACTTCGTTGTCGGAGTATTTCTAAAATTTCGCATTAACCCAATGTTGCTAGAACTTGTCCTGATGTCACCTGGTCACCTTTGCTAACCAGAATTTCTGAAACAACACCTGCCGCTGGCGCCGCGATGGCCATTTCCATTTTCATCGCCTCGAGAACGAGAACTGTTTCACCTTCTTCAACCGAGTCACCCGGCCCTTTCAAAATATCAAACACAGCACCAGGCATTGGAGCTGGCAGCGGTATGCCGGCGCCTCCTCCTGTAACACCCGTTGAAGTGGAGGAATCATCACCACCTTCGGACACGGAAACGTCATAAGTCTTGCCATTGACGGTTGCCTTGCCTCCATCGAACTGAACGGTAAATTTATCACCCCCCACATTCACGGTGAGTTTATCAGAAACTGATCCTGTTGAAACCACGGCTGGAGCCTCTTTTTCAATCTTGCGAACATTGGTCTTCATCTCACCCTTAAGGAATGAGATTCCCTTAGCTCCACAAGCTGCTGAGATAAAGATGTTCTCCTCAGTCGTGGGAAGCCCTTCGGCTTCAAGTGCCGCTTTCGCCGGAGCAAGTCCCTTCTTGGGATTCACCTCGTCCATCTCCAGAGGGCTATCCGTCGTTGGAGGAAGTCCCATTTTTTCAGATGCCAGTTTAACGATCTCAGCATCAGGTGCCACAGGCGTTTTACCGAAGTATCCAAGAATCATTTTCCCGTATCCTTCTGCAAATTTCTCCCACTTGCCGAACATGACGTTGTTAAATGCCTGCTGGAAATAGAATTGGCTCACAGGAGTTACCGAGGTGCCGAATCCACCGAGTCGAACCACTTCACCCATGGCGTCGATCACTTCAGGGTAACGGTCCATGATGCCGTTGTCGCGCATCATCTGAGTATTGGCTGTCAGTGCGCCACCGGGCATCGGGCTCCAAGGGATCAATGGCTCCACAGCCTTGGCTTCTGGGGGCATAAAGTAGTCTGACATGCAGTCCTTAAAGACAGCCTCAGCCTCCATCACTTTTTCAATATCCAGATCCAGCGTATAGTCAGTACCTCGGAGAGCATGCCACATGGATGCCACGTCAGGCTGACAGGTGCCACCGGAACAAGGAGCCATGGAAAGGTCGATCTGATCGATCCCAGCATCAATAGCAGCCTGGTAACAAATTACACCAGTTCCAGCTGTGTCGTGAGTGTGGAAAACCAACCGCGTGTCTGCTGGCAGGCGTTTTCTAGCCGCCTTAACTGTTTCATAAATCGTCGATGGATAAGCCGTACCACTCGCGTCCTTAAAACAGACAGAGGTAAAGGGAATCTCAGCCGCTAGGATATCATCCAGCGTCTTCGCATAAAACTCAGCATCATGTGCCCCCTTACAGCCGGGAGGAAGTGCCATCATCGTCACACACACCTCGTGATTGAGGCCGTGATTGGTGATCGATCTACCAGAATCAATCAGGTTGTTGACGTCATTGAGCGCATCGAAGTTTCGAATAGTCGTCATTCCGTGCTTCTTGAACAACTTGGCATGAAGGTCTATCACATCACGCGGCTGAGAGTCGAGAGCCACCACATTGATGCCTCGTGCCAGCGTCTGCAGGTTCGCATCAGGGCCCGCCTTCTCGCGGAAAGTGTCCATCATATCGAATGCATCCTCGTTCGAGTAGAAATACAGCGACTGATAACGTGCGCCGCCACCAGCTTCAAAGTGCCGTATACCGGCATCACGCGCCGCTTCCACAGCAGGCATAAAATCTTCGGTGAATACTCGGGCTCCATACGCGCTCTGGAATCCATCCCGGAACGCTGTGATCATTACTTCTATGTTTTTAGCCATGGTTAATTAGAAAGTTGAAAAGTCAGTAAGTGTAATCTTAATAAATAATGTAGAATGAAGGACTAAGCGCCGCCTCTTTCCCGATGCGCTGCAGCCAATGCTACTGCCAGCTTGGCCGATGCCTCACCCGATCTCACAGCACCTCCTGATCCACCGCTAGACGCCTTAGATACAACGACTTCCGGCTCTGGAAGCCTGCTCAACAATGCCCCTGAGACCCTCATCAGGATCACTAAAAGAACAAGAAAGGAGAATACCACTCCCATTCCAACAAGCATTAACTCTAAGCCTTCTTCGATCATTGTTGCGTGTGTATTTAAGAATTTAATATGCTGAGGACACGGCATTATTTATCCGTGTCTAGCGAGTTGAAAAGCCTTTTTAGCGACACTCTAGTCACTTGTAAACCACTGGATTTAAAAGTTTATAGTTATTTTAGATGATACTTGGCATCGAGGCTCCCTCACTGGCCTAAATCTCCACCCGTCTGATTTGCAGCATATAATAATCCAAAGGATCGAGATGCTTTCTAATCGTGTTAAATACTAGAAAAACCACACACATTTCCCGCACCCGCAGTGTTCCTATCTCAACGCGTGTATCCTTTAGCTCACCACACAGATGCTCAAATCTGTTGTAAATCTGATCCAAATTTGAAATTTCAATCCCCGTCACGCGACCGTCGCCCTCAACACCCAATAATACGAGACCCCCATTCGACCCACCCATCATCGAGAATAACTTCGCCAAGCGAAAAGCATTCGGTACGGACTCAGCAAACAACACCGACTTATCATAAGCCGCAATCAAGGTCGTCAAAGTCGCGCGGTCGTGGATTGTCATAATTTTAATACTGCCCCGTTTTTAACATTACCTGCGTACAGGTCCCAGACAAGGCCCTTTGAGCCAAATTCGACTATCTATCCGGCTTCGGGCTCACTCCGATGATTATCATCACTCGTATCCCACCATTCAAATCCCCTCCCTTAAACATCAAACCACTCATCCTCTGGATCGAATGCGGGCACAGGGATGTTTACGATCTTCAAATTACCCACAGCACGATGCCTACACCCCGGTTTAATCAACACCGTTGTCATCGGCTTCACCGGCACACGCTCACCATCGAGCTCGATATAACCCTCCCCTTCTAAAACGAGGTATATTTCCGTTAGTCTCTTGTGATAGTGAGGTCGACTATCAGCAGAAATATCCACCAGGTGAATCGATGCCACATCATTGTCCGGACACACAAATGCCCGTCTGGTCATTCCACACGGGCATTCTGTCGGATCTATTTCGTCAAGCTGATCAATTAGGTAATTCTTCATTATTTGTTAGTTTGTTTTTTATCATAGTGTCACCTGTCTTATTAAACACACCACAGTCGGACTTTGCGAATTGTTAGTTTTAATTTTTCAGCATTAAGCCCATCAGGTGATGATCATAATAACATCCATCCACACACGTATCCATCGTTATAGTTCCCTCCACCTTAAATCCTTTCTTTTGATACAGCTGTATGGCGCTCTCATTGTCTGTCCGAACCGAAGATTGATTTTCTTAACGACGCCACCCAGGTGACACCATCTCACTAACTCATCGATCAACGCTGAACCCACTCCCTCACGCCAATGATGCTGTCGAACCGACATACCAATCCCACCGCATGCGCCATTCTCGGGCGGGATCCCGCCTCAAATGATATTGTACAAACGATCCCATCAGAAATACGGGCAATCAAATACAGCTTGTTTTTTGACGACCTATAATCCTCCAATATACCCTCTTCTTCCTCAACAGTAATACCAAAATCTCCAGGTCCAAAACCAAGAAAATCGGATTCTCCGCTGATCTGTTCCACATAGTCCACCAAACCACTCGTATCAGCTGAACAAGCTTCATCAATCACGAAGGCTCGAACGTTTAATCGTCAGATGCAGTCATTTTTTTGGCCACACTCTTAGGGTTGCGAATCAATCTTCTGGCCAGAAAATACCCTATAACTACTGGGATCCATCCGAACATCAGCCAAGTAGCGAATACATTAGGATAGTCACCAAGAGCTATCATCTCCTCCTCTGTGAAGGGCCCTTTTTTATGCTCACGCATCCAATCTCTCTGATGATGCGCTAAGGCCGTGAAAGCGCACAAAAGCACAATGATCCAAGACACCAAAAACGTAACGCATACCACGCCGCGCTTCAATAGAGGCGCAGCGTTATAACGCCTCATCATAGAAAGAATGATGATAAACAACACGACTGGAAAAACAAAAGCGGCCACCAATCCTATATACTGGGGATTCATTTTTTATGATTATTGTCAAACCTCCGCAAAGTAGTAACCGGTTAACGATCGGATACCGCAGCCTATTCGACCACACTCTTGGCATGCCTAAAAAACTGCAGCCCTATCTACAACCTTCCATCCACGATAGTCTAATACCCAAGCTCTATCTTCCTGCAGGTCAAAACTCCATTCCACATCATCGCCCATTGGATCCACAGGAAGGCGCACAGTAAAACATGCCTCATCTGGATCAAAATCAAAATCTTCCCGACCGTATTCAGTAATCAAATCTTCGATTTCTGTGATTGCCCCAATAACAAAATCTCTCCAGCGATCTTTCAAAGCCACATAGTTAGCCCGTAATACCGATAAATCGATGTTGTCGAAATCAACTTCATTACCATCAGCATCGTATTCAACCTCAGCCAAATCAATTTTAACGATACCATGATCTAACCAATCAACGCATATATCACCATCTGATGAAGGAAATTCATTACACTCATGCCATACGGGCAGATCATCTAAATGTGTTATTATCTTCATTGTTAATATCGAACGTAAATCTCAACCGCAGCCCAAACCTAAGAGCAAACTTCTGAGCAATGTGAAATGGTGACTGTTCCATCGACTTTGAGACGGTTAGCAGCCGGATGCAGAGACTTATTAGACGTATTTATTGTATTAGCGATGTAATTAGAGCCGTAGCAGACAAACACAGCGAAATTACGATGAGCCAGATAAGCACCTTAGTGCGAGCAAGCAGAGCCTGAGTAGTGGTGGACAGCTCCGCTACATTAGCAGCTAATCCAGAGATCAACTCGGACTGCTCTTCTTCGATAAGTTCCTTAGTCTCAGCACTGCGCTCCAATCTATCTAATCGGTCTTCTGGAGACATCGAAATCAATTCTTCATCAGATGCTTGATCCTGCGGTGTCCTCCACGCTTTGATCTTCGAGAGAAGGTTGGTAGCCACTTCACGATTATCATATGCAACTCTTGCTACGGAAAATATAATTTTCGGGTTCATGGTTGGTATTGACTATTCTTATTCTTGCCGAACGTAAAGCTCAACCGCAGCCCGGGCAACAGTTGTAAATCTTAAATGGTGTTTCGTGAGTGGCCTCTGCATCCCGAGTACGGTTAGCTGTCGGATGCTTCGACTTGTTAGCCTTGGTTTCTGCTCGTGCGGCGCGTTTTACTGTGCTCACGGTCTGGGGCTCCTTTTCGCATAAATTCGCATACCATCCGAATACACCTTGAACTCTCCACGATCGCCGAGAGAAACAAGAATCTCGTTCACCTTCGTTTCGCGTTTGAGTTGAAACTGAAACTGGTAATCGCTTTTCACCTTGACGTCGAACTCCGCCGTCCTGACTACCGGTACTCCTGATCCAAATTCCTTCCATGATACCGTGTATTTTCCATCTGCCTTCTTGAGGGTGAATGCGTATCCTGTCCAACCGGTCTCAATCTGGATTTGCTCACCAACTAAGGAGTCGAGCGTAGGCCGATCCTCGCCATACGCGGCCGACAATAGAGTGATACAAATGGATACGGGTAGTAGGGCTCTCATAGTTTTGCTCATGTGCTTGATTGTAGTCAGGGTCTCGGGTGTATGGTGTAAAAAGATTGTAAAATGCCCGCACCGGGCCTCGGGGTCACCTTTTCCAGGCTAATGTACAGCTCAACCGCTGCCCCAAAACGTAGGGACAAACCATCGAGCAATGTAAAAATGTAACTACGCCACCGACTCTGAGACGGTTAGCAGTCGGATGCAGCGACTTGTTGGGTTTGTATTATTCGTAGTGACTCCACAGGCGCAACACCTTGATCACTTGATCATCATCGAGAACCATATACACCAATCTGTGCTGGATATTAATGCGCCTAGAATAGGCGCCCTTCAGGTCACCTACTAATGCTTCAAACGGCGGCGGATCAGCATAGGGATCCTCCTTGATAATATCGAGGAGCTCTTTCGCCTTCTTAGCCAAATGCGAACCTTTGAGCTTCTTTGCGTCCCTACGAGCCTGGCGAGTATAGACTAATGTGTAACTCACAGATCAATCTCCTCCGCGCAATCCTCAACCGGCTCAGCCATCCCCTTGACGATTGAATCTCTCATACCAGGAATACCCAGTAGATAAATCGTCTCTTGAATGGCACGCCAATCATCTTCAGCTACCAATACGGCGTTCCCCCGCTTGCCTGTGATCTGCACAGGCTCATGAGTGGACTGGGCCGTATCGATTATCCTATATAGATCTGAGCGAGCTGATGTTGCGGTGATCGTCTTCATGCATTAAGCGTGCGCTATAACGTGCGTTTTTGCAAGTCTTTCTTTTATTACTCAACAGTTAAATGGACGGACGGTGGTAGTTTACGGGATGGACTACTGTCTGTCTATCCTGGGAACTACGGCCGGATGATTTGTTGTAGAATAGGGGGTTTGGGGGTGGTTGGGGGGCGTTTTTTCGAAAGGTGGACATTTTTTATTGACGACTTAAGATCTACACATACTCTAATGAACATGTGTTCTATTGAGTATGTTTTGAAAAAAGGTCTGGACGAGGACGAGGGCGTTCTGATGGAGGGGGCTGAAACTTATGGGGTTGGCAAGTTGGGTGGGTCTGTGGGCAAAGGTAATGGCGCGGGTTTGGAAGGATTGGGGCAGTCGCTGAGGGGGAGTGCGTTTTGGAAGGACTATCTAGTATTATTGGCAAAGAGGAAGGTTTCCCAAGGCTCTTACGTCTATTATGGTAGGCATCTGGAGAGATGGGCGGAGTTTTTTAGAAATGAGGCTGATTTTGATAGAAACCAGGGCCCGGGTGATGAGAGTCAGGATTCGGGTGACGGGAGTCGGGGTTCAGGTGACGCTTCTTCACCAAAGCTTCAAAGTGAAAGCGGTAGTCAGGGGGCAGGTGGCGGTATGAGGGAAAGAAGAACAGGGGGGGAAACCGGGGGAAGAACCCATGGTGAAAATACGAAGGTTGCAAGCCCTGCGTTACCAATTGCTGGCGATGGTCACACCAAGGGGTGGTCTTGTATGTCGGGAGATGAGCGGTTGATGAGCTGGGTGGATTATATGGGGAGGGTGATGGAGCCGTGGCAGATGAAACAAGCCGTACAGGCTGTTTGTTGGGCTCATCGGGATGTTCTAAAAAGTGGCTGGGCTGTGAAAATGAACTGGCAGGTTGTTTATGCGAGGATTGACAGGTTTGAGCCCCTGCATGCCGATCTTACTAGGGAGCTATCAAGGGGTGAGAGGTTGAAAATTTTGGCTCGTGCTGGATTTCGTAATGGGGCGGATGGTGGGGATCAAGGGACAGGTGTCAGGGGACGAGTAGCAGGGCTCGGGGGGCATTCGTCGGGTGCTGGCAATGAAGGGGAGACGAAGGGGGCAAACCCTTTGCTACGGACGGGGGGCACGACGGGAGGCAAGAAGAGTAACACGAAGGGGGACAAAAAACTGGCGGCAGGAGACGGGTCGAGTTCGGAGGTGGTGGGTGATATAGGTGAGGTGGGTAATTGGTTAGAAGAGATGGTGATGAAGCTGCGCGTGAGGAGGTATGCGCTCAGGACTGAGGAGACTTATGTGAAGTGGGCGGTGGATTTTTTTCGCTGGTACGGTGCAGAGGGATTTGGTGGTCAGCCGGATGTTGATGCAGCGACGAGGTTTTTAACGTATCTGGCGGTGGACCGTCGGGTGGGGGCTAACACACAGAAGCAGGCGGTAAACGCGTTGTCGTTTTTGTATAAATCGGTGTTCTTGGAAAAGGATTTTAACCTTGGTGAATTTTGTAAGGGATCTGGTAGGAGGTCGTTACCCGTGGTGTTGTCTGAGGCTGAGGTTTCCTGTCTGTTAGGTGAGATGAATGGGTTACACCTGCTGATGGCAAAGCTGATGTATGGCGCGGGTCTTCGGCTGATGGAGTGTATGCGTTTACGGCTTAAAGATATTGATTTCGAGAATGGATATATTGTTGTTGTTAGGGGTAAAGGGGGGAAGTCACGGCGCACTCCCCTGCCCTGTTCTATGGTCGATTCTCTTAAGTTTCAGATTGAGAAGGTGAGGTGTATTCAGCATAAGGATGTTAAGTCTGGGACGGCTGGCGTGTGGATGCCCGATGCTATGGGAGTTAAGGAACCTAATGCTGCTAAGTCGTTGGCTTGGATGTGGTTATTTCCTAGTGACCGTTTGTCGCAAGACCCGAAGCTTGGGGTTATACGTAGGCACCATATGAGTGAGAACGTAGTTCAAAAGGCTATTAAGAGGGCCGTCATTCAATCGGGTATTAT
The DNA here is from genome assembly GCA_037620805.1 of Akkermansiaceae bacterium. GTDB lineage: Bacteria > Verrucomicrobiota > Verrucomicrobiia > Verrucomicrobiales > Akkermansiaceae > Oceaniferula. Next base: position 29,060 of record JASJLI010000069.1, on the reverse strand, counting down.
GAAGCGCGTGAGCTGCCATACACTGCGGCATTCCTTTGCGACACACTTGTTGAAAAGAGGGCAAGACATTAGAACAGTTGAGGAGTTGTTAGGTCACTCGAATGTTAGTACGACGATGATTTATACACATGTATTAGATCGACCGGGAGATTCTGTTAAGAGCCCGTTAGACATGCTTTAAGTTTTAAGTTTCAAGTTTTAAATTCCAAATACCAAGCATAGGTTGCTAATTCATTTTGAACCACGAATCTGACAAATCTTACTGATATTTTCGTACGTTAATGAATTAGCTTTGACTACAAAAGGAGCGTATATGCACGAAAGGGCTGGCTGGAAGGGTTTAAAGGTTACTTATACCACTTAGCACTTCAAAAGAGACGAATGTTTGATTTGAAGTCTTTGTTCAGTTTGTGCTTCGCATGATGTGGAAGCCGGAGTGATTTGAATCACTAAGTGGTATTAGGATTATTAACCTTGGGGGGTTTTAGAAACGCCTTTTTATTGGAAATACGTCCGCCCTTGGTCGATTCACTTGTAAAGAATGAAAACCACACCATTTTATTCTGACTACCAAATATTTAAGCGAATATAGGTGGTTCTAACGACTATAAAATGGATGAATTTTTCTATGGATACGAAGAACTACACAACTTACGGATCCGCGTAATAGTTTTATTCCTGTTTAGCCAACTACGAGGGACCTGTCGGCTTGTTTGTTCCGGTTTATACCGTCCTTACGGGGTAGCTCTAGGATTGGTTATTGCTAGCTAGGGTATTGTCCTAGGCTAGGATATTTTGCCCCTTTGGGGTTTGGTGCGATGTTGGTCGACAACCCGCCGACAGCTTGGGCTCGAATTTTTAGAGTGCCACCCTTAATAGATCAGAACGGAAAGCTGACTAGTTAGGGGAATATAGCTAAAAGAAATGGTTGTCCCCTGCCCCATTTAAATTTTGAATGTAAAATTATACAACGAGGTTAATCGAGTTTGATTGTAAGGGTAGCGGTTGCGGCGCTGGTGGGATCCGGGCGTTGTTGGATGGAATCGTAGATGGATTGGACGGTACGGATGACCTTACCTTTGAAGAGAGTTTTTCCTTGTGAGTCACTGACAGTCAGTGGCTTATCGAGGTCTAGGAGTTTGTCAGAAAGGCGTAGAGTGATGGCGTTGAGCTTTGAGTTATCTGAAGTGAGGGTGATGGTTTGGTCTTCGACTTCGGCGGTGATGAGTTGATTGGGTTTGGGGTCGGGGTTGGCTAGCCAGTGGAAGCGGGTGTGGGTGACGTTGTCTTGGTGCCAGTGAAGTTTTTTAGGCCATGGGTTGCGGGTATGTTTGGCCATCCAGGGCACCGCTTGTTTGCACTCGAGATTCATCCAGTGGCCGTATTGTGGGTAGACGATCCATTTATGTGGGTAGGCGCCGTGATCAATCATGGAGAGTCGATCCAGTTTGGTCCCCCACTCTGCTGCGAGTTTGTTGCGATTATAGGCGGCGTCTTTTCCTCCGCATTGGATGAAGTATGCGAGATTACGGAGATTGTAGGTTTTGGCATCGCCTGGGTGTCCTGCCATCATTGCGGCTCCGGCCCAGCGGTCGGCCATACGTGGTGCCAGCTGATAGGTGCCATCGCCTCCCGCTGAGTATCCCATAATGTAAATCTTGTTAGGGTTAATTCCCTCGATGGTGATGAAGTTCTCAATGAGGCGATCGAACAAGGGGTCGATGTGTGCTTGATGCCACAGATCCCATGTGTCCGTAGGGGCGCGGGGTGCTAGGTAGATTCCTTCGGCCGGTTTATAGAGTTTTATTTGGTTCTTCCATTGGCCGTCATTGACACTAGCGGGTGCCCCGCCGCCGCCATGCATGGAGATGTAAAGTGAGTGACCGTCTACGGGTTTTTTGCCGTATATTATATATTCATAGCGGAGCGTTTTATCCGAGCCTTTGTGTTTGATGGTGATTGATTTGGCGACGTGTTCTTTTTGTCTAGCTGCGCGAAGCGTTTGCACTATATCTGTTAGTATGAGGGCGAGAGCTTGCTCGGCTTGATCTTTGGAAATGGCTGTTGAGGCAAAAGGTTGTTCGGCGAGCTGGGATTGATTTGCCGGTAGGAGGGAAAGGTGGGTGCGGAGATCTTCGATGGTGGTGTCTTTAGCACGGGTATTTTCAATACTGATATTTTCTGGGTTAGTAGCCTGAATTTCCGTTTTTGATGTATCTGATGGCTTGGATTGTTTGCAGGCTGCAAGAAGCATACAGAGAGCAAAAAGAAGAAGTTTATTCATGTGGGGAAGGGAACCACGAATCTTACGGATCGACACGAATTTTTTCTTTGATTGATGATTCATTTTTTGAAACCGCGAAAGGTAACGAAATGCGCGAAAGTTCATGACTGATGAAACGATTTGGGAATCACGGAAGGACAGGAATTGACGGAAGTATTTCTTGAGTTGCTCATTCGTATTTTTTGACCGCAAAATTTGCGAAAGGCGCGAAAGTTCACGACTGATGAAACGACTTGGGAATCACGGTGTTCACGGGCTGCCTGCGGCACTGGGTTAGATGGAAATTTCTGGAGGTTACCAAATTTATGAAACTACTTTTGAGAGCTGGAAAGTTGGGTTGGGAAAAATGGTTTGCATTGGTTTATTTGTTAGTGGTTTTTTGAGTGCTCTAGTTTTTGATGGTGTGGGTCATTGGACAGGGTAGGGGATTTGGTGTGATTCTCAGGGGGTTAAATATAGCGCATAATAAGGTTTAACTTACTTATGATTAGTAAGTTACGACCCATTACCAAAAGTGGGCTATTTTTGGAGCTTTTTGCCAGATCTTGGGGTGTTAGCTCTAAAATCATACTATATGTTGTTTAGATCCATGTATCTTACTGCTTTGATGAGTAAGCATGGATTATGAGATTTTTTACCCACTAATCTTGCGAATTTCGCGAATTATTTCATGACTGATGTACTATTTACAGACACACATCCTCACGTTAGGGATTCTGGGGCAGGCGAAATGAGTGGAATTATGAAAACATTTACCCACTCAGATTATATCTGATCGACACAGATAAACCCAATTCTTGGGTTAGGTGTTCGGTTTGAAATACGGCCGATGCCGACTAATTTGATCGTGACCGAGGCGGTAACACCACGAATTATTTGCGGAGGCAGATCGCAAGGATGGCGATGTCTGCGGGGGTGATTCCGGAGATGCGTGAGGCTTGGCCGATTGTGGCTGGGCGGATGGTCGTGAGGTGGTGGCGAGCTTCGGCTTTGAGGCCTGAGACTTTATCGTAGTCGAAGGAGTCTGGGATTCGCTTGTCTTCCATGCGCTTGAGGCGATCGATTTGGGTCTGTTGTCGATCGAGGTGACCGGCGTATTTGAAGTCAGTTTCGATGAGGGACCAGAGGGACTCGGGTGCTTGGGAGAGGATTTCCTGGGGGAGGGTTTTCCAGTCGTTTTCTGAGCGGCGGAACCAGTGATCAAGTTTGACACCATCGTGGGAGATGGTGGGAACGACGGTTTTTGCGGCTGCTAGGGCGGTGATTTTCTCCTCGGTTCGGGTGGCTCGGAGGCCTGTGACGAGGCCGTTTTCGATCGCTAGAGGGGTGAGGCGGAGGTCAGCGTTGTCCTGTCGGAGCAAAAGTCGGTATTCGGCACGGGAGGTGAACATACGGTAAGGTTCGGTGGTGCCTTTGGTAACTAGGTCATCGATCATGACACCGATGTATGCTTGGTCTCGACGGAGGATAAACTCTGGTTTTTCCATGACCTTGAGGGCGGCATTGGTGCCTGCCATCAGTCCTTGGGCGGCGGCTTCTTCATAGCCGGATGTGCCATTGATCTGGCCTGCGAAGTAGAGGCCTGATACGCGTTTAGTTTCCAGAGTGAGGGAGAGTTGAGTGGGGGGGCAGTAGTCGTATTCGACGGCGTATCCGGGTCGGACGATTTGTGCATTTTCGAGACCTGCGATGGACTGGATGAAGTCGAGCTGCACATCGTAGGGCAGGGATGTGGAGACGCCGTTGATGTAGTATTCGAGAGTATGGCGTCCTTCCGGCTCGAGGAAGACTTGGTGGCGTTCTTTGTCTGCAAACTTGACGACTTTGTCCTCGATGGACGGGCAATAGCGGGGGCCTGGTCCTTCGATTTTCCCTGTATACATGGGGGATTTATCGAGGTTATTACGGATGATGTCGTGGGTTTTTGGGGAGGTGTAAGTGATGTGGCAGGGAATTTGTTCCACGTGGAACTCTGAGCTTTGCCCGGCACAGGGATCGGGGAGCGGGGAGCGGGAGTCAGGGGTGGATACTTCGTGGCCGTTGAGGGTGTGGACGTCGTTGGGGGAGCGGGTAAGAGTATCCGCTATGTAGGAGAAAAAGGGTGGGGGGGTATCGCCGTTTTGGGGGTCGGTTTTTGAGAAGTCGATGGAGCGACCGTTGATACGGCAGGGGGTGCCGGTTTTGAATCGTTCGACCTGGAAACCTAGTTTGTTGAGGGAGTCTGATACGGTTGAAGTGGCATCGCCCATGCGACCGCCTTTTTCGTTTTTCATACCAACGTGCATAAGTCCACGCATGAATGTGCCTGCTGAGAGAACAACGGTATGGGCGTTGATCTGCATCTGGAGTGAGGTGGTAATGCCGATGATTGTGTCCTTTTCCACAAGAAGCTCAGCGACGTTGGCCTGGTGGAGGTCGATTCCAGGGGTGGATTCGAGGGTGTGTTTGATGCGGAATTGGTAGGCTTTTTTATCGCACTGGGCACGAGGAGCACGGACGGAAGGCCCTTTGCCTGCGTTAAGCATACGAAACTGGATTCCAGTGGCGTCGGTATTGAGGCCCATGATGCCACCGAGGGCATCTATTTCGCGAACCATGTGTCCTTTGGCGAGTCCACCGATGGCGGGGTTGCAGGACATGGCACCGATGGTGTCTAAGTTCTGGGTGAGGACTGCGACGCTACAGCCGAGTCGGGCAGCGGCGAGGGCTGCTTCTACTCCGGCGTGGCCTGCCCCGATGACGAGGACGTCGTATTTTTTGGGATAAACGAACACGGGGGAAGTGATGAAGTCGGGAAGTCGGGAAGTCAAGCAGTCTGAGAGTTTAGAGGGGGATGTTCCACGTGGAACTTTGAGGGGATAATGTGCAGATAATATGGGAGGATGCGGGAATGCAAAGAGGTTGATATGGGTGATAAGAGGCGTTAAACTATTAGCACTATGAAAAATATTGTCGCTGCGATTGATTTTTCCGATGCCAGCAAGCCCGTTCTCGAGGCTGCAGCAACACTTGCTAAGGCTTTGGATGAAGAGCTCCACCTTGTTCACGTAGTGGAGGCTGAGCCGGCTTATGCGGCGTATGGTTTTTCTCCTGATGATTTTCCTGCTATGCATGAGATTCAGGAGAAATCGTTGATAAGGGGAGAGAAGAAACTGAGTCAGATGGCATCCGAGATTAGAGTTGAAGGTGTGCAAACTAAGATACTTAAAGGTCAACCACTTCACTCGATTTTGGAATATGCCAAGGAGGTGGGTGCCGATATGTTGGTGCTTGGTTCGCATGGTCATGGTTTCCTGGGAAGTTTACTCTTAGGTAGTGTGGCAGAGGGCTGTGTTCGGAAAGCAGAGATTCCAGCGTTGATTGTGCCGGTGGGGAAAAACTCCAAGTCTTAAACTCCAAATACCTATATTATGCGGCTTGCTCCGCTTTGATCGCTGCGCGACCTGACCTTGATCGGTCGCGGTACAAGCTTGCGCTTTGGTGAGGTTTAGGGCATGGATCTGGGCATATGTTTGAGGTTAGGGATAGGCCGGAGATGGTAGAGCGTGCATTACTAGTACGAATCTGTGGAGATCGGCGCGAGGAAGCGGAGGAGTTATCGTTACTGGCGGAGTTGAATGAACTCGTCAGTACGCTAGGTATTGGAGTGGTGGATTCTGCATTTGTGCATACGAGATCGTTTCACAGGAAGTATTTGTGTGGGACAGGGAAGGCGCAGGAGATGGTCGATCTGGCCAAAGCGCACGATTGTGACTGTATCGTTTTTGACAACATGTTCCTGCCATCACAGCAGCGGAACTGGGAGGAGCTTGCGGAAATATGTGTAATTGATCGCGAAGAAGTGATTCTGGATATATTTTCTAAGCGCGCTCATACAAAGGAAGCTCGACTTCAAGTGGACTTGGCAAAGATGCAATATTCGCTGCCAAGGTTAACCCGAATGTGGGGGCACTTGGATCGTGAAGGAGGTGGCGGAGGTGCTGGAGGAGGCAAAGGTGGTGGTGGCGCATCACGCGGAATGGGTGAGCAGCAAGTTGAAGTAGATCGACGTTTGGCTAGGACGAGGATTGATCAATGCAAGCGTGAGCTAGCGGAGGTGAGGAAACAGCGAAACACACGGAGAAAAGAGCGGGAAAAACAGGGTATCCCGTGTGCGGCGATTGCCGGATATACTAATGCGGGAAAATCAACCTTACTGAATCAGCTGTCCGGCTCGGATGTGATGGCGAAGGACATGTTATTTGCAACGCTTGATACAACGACTCGTGCGATCGAGCTTCCAGACGGCCAACCACTGCTACTAACAGATACCGTTGGTTTTGTTAGAAATCTACCGCATAGACTAGTGGAAGCATTTAAAGCGACATTGGAAGAAGCGGTATTAGCCGACTTTATAATTCACGTCGTAGATGCTTCATCACCTGAGGCGGAAAAATTCTATAACACGACAATGGAAGTATTGGCTGAATTAGGGGCGGGGGACAAACCCGTAATTACGGTACTCAATAAAATCGATGTGCTGAATGATCCAGTGAAGCTTGCCGGGCTAGAAGTGACATTTCCAAATACGATATCCGTCAGCGCGCTGACGGGGCAGGGGATGGAGGAACTTCTACAAAAGTGCTGTGTGATGTTGGCGGATCGAGTACAGGTGCAGACGTATCGGATTCCTCAGAGTCGCGGTGATTTGTCGGGTTTATTACATCGTGATGCCAAGGTCTTAGAAACTGAATATGAGGGGAACGATGTCATTATCAAAACGGTGGTTCCGGCAAGTATCGCCGGTAAGCTGGAGAAGTTTAAAGTTTAAGGCTCTGGTGTTTTATACACCTTTATATTCGCATAAACTAAAACATGTGTCACTCTACATCTCGTAAATGTCTATAAGGCTGATGATTAGAGTTTGGACCATATTATTATTGGGAGGTGCTGTCTTATCGGCACAGCAGGCGAATGTACCGAAGGAGGGATTAACGAGGGGGATTGAAAAACAGCCGGCTAAGGTAGAAAAAGAGGTGGGAGAAACCCCTCAGAAAAAATCAGCTTCGGATATGGATGTTTCACCCGAAAATGGTGACGAAGAGAAAAAAAGCCTCGTGATTCCAAATACAGGTCCTGAGGCTGTGAGGTTGCAAATTTTCCTCGATCAAAAACATTTTGGCCCTGGATTCATTGACGGAAAGCCCGGAATGTTTACGAAGCTGGCCATTGAAAATTACAACATCAGCCAAGGTCGAAAAAAAGACGACCTGATGATTGTTAAAGAGTCCATCAAGGAAGTTACTCAACCGTATGCTACTGCGATCATACCGAGAATTGTGGTAGACTATGTAGACGCAACTTTACCAAGGAAGAAGGCTCTGCAGGCGGAAAGAACATCGATGCCCTACAGGAGTGTGGCAGAATTTATGGCTGAGAGGTATCACACCTCGGAGGATTTACTGATCGAGTTAAACAGCGCTTCAGTAGTAAAAAGTGCCAAGGCCCACAGTGCGTTGAAAGTGCCAAATATTGAGCCCTTTAAAATAGAAGATCTAAAAGTGGGAAGGTCTCACAAAAAAGAAGAGCATCTGAGTGCGAGGCACATCGTGATCGATACCAATACCAAGCAGGTATATGTCTACCAACTCATGGTGCCGAAGATACCGGAGGTGAAAGAAGGGAATAAGGCTGAAAACAAGGCCGTAAAATTGAATGTAGCAAAACCCGTGCTGATTGCTAGTTTTCCCATTACTCCAGGAAAAACCCGTTTCATCCCAAAAGGCTTTTGGAATTTAAAAAACAGCGTCGAGCTCCCCGAGTGGCGGTATGACAAAAAACTGCTCGAAACTGGAATTCGTGGAAAAGAGTATCTCAGAATCCCACCCGGCCCGAATAACCCAGTGGGGATTATTTGGAACGGTCTGACAAAGTCTGGGATCGGCATTCACGGGACCAACAACCCAAAAACCATTGGTAGGGCGAGAAGCGCAGGATGTATCAGGCTTGCAAACTGGGATGCGGCGAGGATTCCTAATCTCGTCAGGCCAGGTGCAGTGGTCGTTGTGAAGTAGATCAGTCATGTCAAATTCGATGATTTTGTTGCGATCACTGGCTGGTATGAAGCCCAAAAGTGATTAAGTTAGCTATAGAATAAAGTGGCACGATGACAATTAGCACAAAAATATGAGCTTAGAGGTGGGCAGTGCTTTACAAGTTGGGGAAAGTCGGCATAAATCCTTCAAATTTAGCACTACCCGATGCCCAAAGACCTAAGTATCAAAAAAATTCTGGTGATCGGCTCCGGCCCGATCGTGATTGGACAAGGCTGTGAGTTTGATTACTCCGGCGTACAAGCCTGTAAGGCGTTACGCGAAGAAGGCTACGAAGTCATCCTCGTTAACTCCAACCCGGCAACAATTATGACCGACCCGGAGTTTGCTCCCCGGACCTACATTGAGCCAATCACACCTGAAATCGTTGAGAAAATCATCGAGCGTGAAAAGCCCGATGCATTATTACCTACGCTTGGTGGCCAAACAGCGCTCAACACCTCTATGGACCTCTTCAAGTCCGGTGTTTTAGAAAAACACAACGTCCGTATGATTGGTGCCAATGCAGATGCCATAGATAAGGGTGAAGACAGACTTCGTTTCAAAGATGCGATGCTCAAAATAGGCCTAGATCTTCCTCATAGTGGGGTCGCCCATACCATGGACGACGCACGGATCATTGCTAAGGAAATTGGCACCATGCCACTCGTCATCCGTCCAGCGTTTACGCTCGGTGGCTCTGGTGGCGGAATCGCCTATAATAAAGAAGAATTTGAAACCATTGTCGCGCGGGGTATTGATCTATCACCCGTTAATGAGGTGTTGGTGGAAGAAAGCCTGTTAGGCTGGAAAGAATATGAAATGGAAGTCATGCGTGATTGTGCAGACAACTGCGTAGTGATCTGTTCCATTGAAAACCTCGACCCCATGGGTGTGCACACTGGAGACTCTATTACGGTAGCTCCCGCACAAACACTAACAGACCGCGAATACCAAATCATGCGTGATGCATCATTTGCGTGTATCCGTGAGATCGGCGTGGAAACAGGTGGATCTAACATTCAGTTCTCAGTTAACCCTAAAGATGGCCGCTGTATTATAATCGAGATGAACCCAAGGGTGTCACGTTCGTCAGCGCTCGCATCAAAGGCGACAGGTTTCCCAATTGCAAAAATCGCAGCTAAGCTTGCGGTGGGTTATACACTTGACGAGCTACCTAACGACATAACTCGGGAAACTCCAGCATCGTTTGAGCCTACCATTGACTACGTCGTCACTAAACTGCCTCGATTTACATTTGAGAAGTTCCCGACAGCCGACCCTGTTCTAACGACACAGATGAAAGCCGTTGGTGAGGTAATGTCAATTGGTCGCACATTCAAAGAGTCCATGCAGAAAGCGTTACGTTCGCTGGAAACTGGGCGATTTGGTTTCGGCTTTGATGGCAAAGGAAAAGCTAATGCTAGTTACGAAGAAATAGAACGGAAGCTGCATGTGCCAAATGCTGAGCGTATTTTTTGGCTACAAACTGCCTTTGTTCAAGGCTGGAGCGTTGAAGATATTTTTGATGCCACCGCCATTGATCGTTGGTTTCTCGAGCAGCTAAAACAAATTGTCGATGAAGGTAAAAACCTCGCGGAGATGGATTTACGTAAAGCGAAGCGCCTCGGCTTTTCCGACTATCAAATCGCTGTCAGCAAGGGCATTACGCAGGATGAAGTTCGCGCACAGCGGAAGGCCGAAGGCGTCATTCCAACCTACCGCTTAGTAGATACATGTGCCGCTGAATTTGAAGCCCACACTCCCTATTACTACTCCACCTACGGAGATGAAAACGAAGCCCGCGAAACAGATCAGAAAAAGATCATCATCCTCGGTGGTGGTCCTAACAGGATCGGTCAAGGTATCGAATTTGACTACTGCTGTGTTCACGCAGCCTTTGCTCTCAAAGAGCTTGGTTATGAAGCGGTCATGGTGAACTCCAACCCTGAAACAGTTTCTACCGACTACGATACCAGTGACAAACTTTACTTCGAACCACTTACGTTAGAAGATGTTCTCAACATCTGCGATCAGGAAAAACCCGATGGCGTGATTGTTCAGTTTGGTGGTCAGACACCACTTAACCTTGCAGCAGACCTCAAGCGACACGGTGTTCCCATCGTAGGCACCTCACCCGAGTCGATCGAGCTCGCTGAGGACAGAAAACATTTCTCTGCTCTACTAGATCGTATTGGTTTAAAACAAGCCGAAGCCGGAACAGCGGAAAGCGCTGTAGATGCCGTGAAAGTGGCTCAAAGGATCGGATACCCAGTTCTTGTTAGACCATCGTTTGTATTAGGTGGTCGCGGCATGATGATCGTGTATAATGATGACGAATTGACACACTACATGAACGAAGCCGTGGACGTATCTCCCGATCGTCCTGTGCTGGTTGACCGATTCTTGGATAACGCAATTGAGATTGATGTAGATTGTATTTCGGATGGTGAAACTTCCGTAGTTGGTGCCATCATGCAACACATTGAACAGGCTGGTATTCACTCCGGTGACTCTGCCTGTGTTATCCCAGCATTCTCGTTATCAGATTCTATTCAGACGCAAATTCTCAAAGCCGCTAAGGACCTCGCACGTGAACTTAATGTATGCGGTCTGATGAACATTCAGTTTGCGGTCAAAGACGATGAGCTTTATGTAATCGAGGTTAACCCACGTGCCTCACGAACGGTTCCTTTTGTCTCAAAATCTATCGGTGTGCAACTCGCCAAGCTCGCTGCCAAGATAATGGTCGGCAAAACTTTGAAAGAGCTCGGATTTACAGAAGAAGTCCTGCCCGGACACTACTGTGTAAAAGAGGCCGTCTTCCCTTGGCCACGTTTTCCTGGCATCGATATCGTGCTCGGACCTGAAATGAAATCCACCGGTGAGGTTATGGGTATCGACCAGGATATGGGAATGGCCTACGCCAAAGCCCAGATCAGTGCCTTCAACCCACTACCGACAGGAGGTAACGTATTTTTCTCCGTCAATGATCGAGATAAAGAACGCGCCGTGCCAATAGCGAGCGAACTTGCTGCTCTCGGGTTCTCAATTTACGCCACTGGCGGCACTTACCGCAGATTCAAAGATGAGGGGATTGATGTCAATCGGCTCTACAAGCTCGCCGAGCAAAAACGTCCGAACGTCATGGATATGATGAAAAATGGAGACATTAATTTCATCATCAACACACCAAGTGGCCATGAAGCCCGTGCTGACGAGGTTACTATCCGCTCGGGTGCTGTAGCGAACAAGATTTCACACTGCACCAACCTCTCGGCTGCAGAAGCATCTATTCTTGGTATTCGTTCACTTCAGGAAAATGAGCTTACAGTGACTACACTGCAGGAATACCACGCTAAGTAGGGCCTCGCGCCTCAATCAAACGGGCACGGGTGGGCAACTCAGCAAGAAAGGAAAGCGCATCTAGCGCTATTCGATTAGTTGGCGTCGTAAAATTTACTCAGATACTCCAGGTCCCATAGTTCCCTGAGTAGTTTCTGATTTAGGGGCTTCTTCTGTAGTTGGCTTCTCCGTGGATTCGAGTTCGATACCTTCAGCGGCAGCAAAGTCAGCGAGAGCCATTTCTGCGAGAGCTTCTTCTTCAGCTGCCTGCATGTTGATGTCTCCCATATCGAGAGTATCCTTGGCGACGCGGGCGCGGCCAGCAGCTTTATTACGTTCATCGGTAACCATTTCCTCGAGTCGGTTAAGGCTGTCACCAGCGCCACCGATTTCTGATACCATACCTGATGCCATTTCATTGATCTCAGCCATGGCTTTTTGCACCTTCATATCGTCGATATCGCGGGCAAGATCCTCCATTTTCTTTTTAGCTGTTTTGACACTGACGTCCCGAGCTTTAACAAGCTCTTTGTAGCGGAGTTCTGCACCTTCGAGCTGACCGAGCATTTCATCGTGCTCTTTATCAACGTTTTGTAGCTTCATAGCGTACTCGCCAGCCACCTGACGATTACCCGCTTTGAGGTTAGCTGTCGTTTTAGCACGGAGTTCGGTTTCCTCCTTGCTGAGCTTTTTGGTCGTGGAAATAAGTTTCTCCACGAGGGCTGCGTGAGTGGCTAAGCCCTTGTTAAACTCAGAGATCTGCTTACGCAGGTTCTCTTTTTCAACATCCAGAAGTGCTTCCGGGTTGCGTTTTTCGATGCCGCCGATGAATAGGCCGAAAAAGCCTCTGATAAGATTGCCGATGCGTTTAAACATAATGAGTTGGGTTGATAGGGGTGAATAATGCAGAAAAGTCTCCCATACGGCAAGTATAAGAGAGCGGGGATTTTATAATGGATCGTGAAAAATGGACAGTTAATCAATCAGAGCGGTAAGCAGAATGTCGTTTCCGATTTGAGTAAAGCGCTGTTCGCTAAGATTTATTTTGTTAGGCAATCCAGCGAAGCCTGCCTGTGGTCCACCGGTGAGTATTGGAGCGTAAAAGATGGCGACTTCATCAGCTAAACCAGCATCGAGAAAGGCACCCATAAGTTTTCCTCCAGCTTCTACTAATACCGAGTTACAACCTTTGTCTGCTAAGGATTTTAAACCGGCCAAGAGATTTCCCCCTTCTTGCACAAGAGTACGACCGGAGAATTCATCGGTAAAGAGCTGAAGTTTAGCGGGGAGATTGGTCTTTGACCCCTGGGTAATAACCATCCTCCACGGTTGATCTTTATGAGGGTTTTGATCTGACCTAACAGTCAATGCTGGGTTGTCGATCCGTAATGTATTGCCACCTGTTATGATGGCATCGGATTGAAAGCGAAGTTGTTGCACGATTTCACGCGACTCTGGTGATGTTAACCACTGGCTTTCTCCTGGAGGGCGGGTAATTTTTCCGTCGAGGCTAATGGCAGATTTTAGGATCACCCATGGAAGTCCTGTGCGTTGTATTTTTGAAAAGGCTCTGATGAGGGTTTGGCATTCAGTTTCACAAACACAAGTTGTGACCTTAATACCTTTCTCCACTAGTAGGTTTTTACCACGTCCTACATGGTCAGGGTTTGGGTCTTCTGTGCCATAAACGACACGGCTGATACCAGCATCAAGAATACCTTGTGTACAGGGCGGAGTACGACCGTGGCTAGAACATGGCTCGAGAGTAACATAAATTGTTGAGCCGTGAAGCTCTTCGTCCGAATGACGAGTAAGAGCATCTGCGATTGCCTCACGTTCGGCATGAGGTAAACCTGCTTTATGATGCCAGCCCTTACCCAGAAGATTTTCTCCATTGACGATCACGGCACCCACAGGGGGGTTCGGTGAGGTCAATCCGATTCCACGACGCGCCTCTGCGATGGCGATCTGCATCCATTGGTGGTCGGACTTTGGCGTGAGCATGATGGAATTACTAGCTAGTTTAATGGGAGAATCAAGCTGTGAACAACCACCTTAGGAATGTGGATAAAATGTGGGTATGCTGTGTCCTACTATTTAAGATCATTGAAGTAGCCTTAGTAATCGGGATTGTTTCCGTGTTAATTCGCAGCTTATTATTCCTGTGGAACGCCTATAGCTATTCTGTGAAACACTACTTTTACAGACTTGTTTACATGTAGAAGAAGAAGAATTATTTAGGTTATAAAATAAGAACTAATCTACACCGTGAATAAGTAACTTCCTGAAGCACAGATTGGGTTTATTGATTACATTCATTAGGCTTATTTATCACTCGCTACTTGACCAATCGTCTCATGTATGGAGTTTATGTTCATCCACACAACAACGAATAAACTATGAAGCACGATGATTTGTTACACACCGAGAAGATTTTAGCTGACCGCAAGACCTTCTATCTAGACCTAAAGAAAAACGCACGCGGTAAAGTGGTAAAGATCACAGAGGAGGTATCAGGAAACCGGGACACCATTATGGTACCGACTGAAGTTCTGGGTGATTTTATCGACGCCCTTACCGATATTCAGACAACCGCAGAGGAAGATCAGAATTAGTCGTTAGGTTTATTTGCTTTGCAGGATAGCACCCCATTGCTTATGCCAGTTTTGAGGAAGCCGTGTTGGCTTTCCCGGTTTGTCTTTTTTCATCTGGACCATAGACAATGATTGGCGGCATGTGATTAGCGGCGTGTCATCGCCTTTACGTGTCATCACGAAGGCGCACCAGAAACGGACACGCTCTAGTTTTTCTAGCTTACCGTGAATGATCAATTTGTCGCCTAACTTAGCCGGGCTTCGGTAATCGATCTCGGTCCGTAATACGACTGGGTAAATTTGTGTCTCTGCCATGGATGAGAAATCCATCCCCATTTTTGCACCAAGTCGAGTACGACATGTTTCGACCATTCTGAGATAGGCAATGTTGTGGACGACTCCACCACAGTCGGTATCAAAAAACATTACTTCTTCATGTGTCGTGTATTCCGGTATTTTCATGGGTCTATAAAAGACCCTAACGGCGAAACTTCAAGCGCGCACTATGTATTAGCATCGATCCGGTTAAGCTGTCGTTTTAAGAAAGCAGAAGAAAATCACTAGAAATCATATGTTCTTGATTTCAGTTAAGCACTTCATAACGTGAATCTGTGAGCGATATAAATCAACAAAATCAGGAAGTTGAGCTTCCTCGTCGGTCGATGGATGTTGGTTACATCATACCAGCGCTTAACCAGGGTGGGTAGCGAGGATCGTTAAGAACTGGCATCAACTTTCTTATGGGAGTGATGGAGGCTTACGAAGTATTCAAAACGCAGAGAAAGTCAGGCAAGAGCAAATCGAGCAGCACGCAAATGTATTTTTATCCGTGCTCGATGAAATGAAGATAGATTACGGCGATTTTGATCAACATATTCCAGAGACCGGCCCAGCTATTATCGTTGCGAACCATCCATTTGGCGGAGCCGATGCTATTGGGTTGAGCGGATTATGTATCAGTAAACGACCCGATTAGCAGGTTTTAGCCAACGCGATCACTGCTGAGCTACCTGGAACCAAAAAATGGACGATCCCACTCCAGATTCTAGGAGAAGACGGCGCAATACATTCAAATAGAACGGCCATGAAAGGAGCTCTCGCGCTTCTCCGGGCTGGAGGCATTCTAGTCGTGTTTCCTGCAGGCGCTGTATCGAGACGGCGACCTGAGCTAGGTCGAGTTGCTGATCCCGCGTGGACTGGCCATGTAGCACGGCTATCGACGAAAACTGGTTCACCTGTGCTTCCGGTTCGGTTTTTTGGTAAAAATCCACCATGGTTTGAAATTTTGGGCGTAATCCACCCACTTTTGCGCTCTGCCTGGATTTTGAGGGTGTTTCTAGCCGCCCACGGGCATCGTCTTCGGTTTCGTGCAGGATCAATGATCGAGGCGGGCTCCTTGAGGGAGCTGAATGATACCGACGAAATGACTGAGTCTATCAGGATGGCCGTTGAATCTATCCATGAGCCGTGAGCTTCAAGTAGCTGTAATTAAGAGTTAGGCTTGCCGATTCCTATCGGTTACGGCATAGTTAAAACATGCAAAGGAAGACAGCTTTACGCTCGGTAAATACAGCGCGGCTGGTTTATCTGCTTATTTGTGAGCTGGCAGGTGCGGCCATAGCAAACCACATCGGCGGACCAGATAGCATCTGGATTGGCATCGTTGCGGGCTTGGTGTTAGCTGCCTTTTTTATCCTGGTAGAATCATTGATGAAGCAGTTTACACTGCGCGGATTTTCTAACGCTACCGTAGGACTGCTCATAGGTGTTTTTTGTGCCTGGCTTCTGTCGCGAGGCGTAGTCAGTGTGATCGAAGGCACCTTGACTGGTAAGTTCGAGCAGGTCGACGCTATCATATTAAGTGTCCATGTGATGCTCTACGCGACACTGGGTTTCCTGGGTGCTGTGCTAGCTTTACGGAGTGGTGGTGATGATTTTTCCCTGCTCATCCCATACGTTCGTTTTCATAAGGAATCGACACCGGGTCCACCGCTTCTGATGGACGCACACGTGATTACTGATAGCCGATTGTATGGTGTGCTTAATGCTGGGTTTATCGAAGGTAACATAGTGATACCTCGTTTTGTATTAGAAGAGCTCCATATTATGGCGAACTCGCCGTCGTCTTCGCGGAGGGCGAGAGGACTACGAGGGCTGGAGACGCTGGAGCGTCTTCAAGGAGTCGAAAAATTTCGTATCACGATTCACGATTCGGAAAGCGAAAGCGGATCAGACACACACGACGCCCGCCTAATGCATGCGTGTCGCGTGCTTAATGCAAAGCTACTTACCACCGATGAGAACTTGACTAAGGCGGCTCGACTTCAAGGGGTGACTGTATTGAACATCAACGATCTAAACCAAGCCTTGAAGCCTAAGATTGCTGTAGGTGAAAGGATTCGCCTTCCCCTGGTGCGAGCCGGTAAGGATGAGCATCAAGCCGTTGGTTACCTACCGGATGGCTCGATGATCGTAGTTAACAATGCGGTGAACAAGATCAACACGACGCAGGATGTCACCGTGATCAGCACTCTGGAAACGGAGGCTGGAACCATGGTCTTTTCAGAGCTTTTCGACCGTGAGGATTAATCGTCTTGATTTGAAAAATCATTGGGAAAAAATCTGGCCCTGCACCTTCTAAAGAAATAATGACGGGACTCATCCAAGCGAACCTCCACTTTCTTCGACAGGTAGCCGATCTGGTGGACGGCCTAGAGGATGGCTCATATGTTCGTGCGGAGCCCATGTTTTATAACTCCACCGTGGGTGGCCGTCTCAGACACTGTCTCGATCACTACGAGTCGTTTACGGCAGGAGTCAGCGCAGGCCGTATTGATTACGACGCCCGATACCGTGATAAAATGGTGGAAAATAAAACCTGGGCTCCGCGCGAACGCATCAATATCGTAGGTGCGTCTCTGAAATAACTAGCGGATGCAGAGGAAGATCCAAATTCAAACCTAACTCGAGCGTGCTGGTGAAAATGGACTGCGACATTTCACGTGATGGTGTACATTCTACTAAAAAAGAAAGTGATCTATGGCACACTTCAAGCGTGGGGCGTGAACTTCAGTTTCTTGTTAATCATACCGTTCACCACTTTGCCATGATCCGAGGTATTTGCCAGCGTGCCGGCAATGAGCTTGATCCTGATTTTGGTATGGCTCTATCTACTTTACGACACCACAGAGAACTCGCCAAGAATGTAGCTAAGGAGTCGACGCAAAGAGCTATTTGATAACCAGCTAAGTATCGTCTGGATCAATAGTTCGACAATTATAATCTATTAAGAAGATGCCTTATTCTAGCCTAGAATGCAGGTGTCATGAAAACTAAAGACTTAGCAAACAATCGCCCCAATCTATTTAGTAGGCTTGCCATGAAAAACTGGACCCCCATAGCTCCACCTGTTGACCCCGCTACGCTGCGGGAAGAGGTAGAGGCGCTCAAGCACAGTGGCAAGGGCGCTCTGGCCACACAAGGCGGCCTGGAGGTCTACCTTGCTCCTGCTCAGTCCGTCCCGGTGGTGATGCACGAGATTGGTCGGTTACGGGAAACTTGTTTCCGTGAGGTCGGTGTGGGCACAGGTAAGGCTCTCGATCTGGATAAATATGATCCGCACTATTTGCACCTCTTTCTTTGGGATCCGAAGCAGGGAAAAATCGCAGGTGGATACCGCATGGGCAGGGCGGATACGATCCTTGCTGAGTTCGGCCCTGAAGGGCTCATAACAGCTGCCGGGTTTGAATTTGAACAATCATTCCTAGATTTTCTAAATCCAGGGCTCGAGTTGGGGTGTGCATTTGTCTCATAATATTCAAAGGCACGGAGAATAGATCACCAGCACCGCCCGCAACTGTTTCGCTGAATTTAATAGATAATGAACGTTGTTATACCCTCGCAAGGACGTGTCACTTAGATGGTGAATCAACCCTCGAGATTGAAGGTATTGACTGCGATCGGCATTCGCCACAGGAGGCACTTGCTAGTATTGCATCAGCATTCACTGTCATTAAATCTTTGGAGGATTTATCATCAAAAGCTCAGACTGAAGGCGCGAGCGGAGTCCTGATCATAGATGATATAGATCGCGACCTAGCTGAACAAGAGGTGGAAAAATATGCCGCACTTGTAGTGGCACTTAGTTCGCGCTTCCAAATTATCTTTGCGACTGAGAACAAAACGATGATGAACTCGGCAGATCAGATCACGGGAGTGACCATGGAAGAGTGGGGGATTACTACAATGTTTGGGATGAGACTCACTAATTAGGGGGATTGAATCAGTAGTAATTGTAGCATTAAAAAACCCACAGCCTGACGAGCAGGCTGTGGATTGGTGATTGTTGCGTATAAACGAGAGTTGTTATCCTCCGGTTTTAGGATTGCGTTTCTTGCCGTTTTTCTTGGCTGGGGTGGCATCCCGCATGGGGGTTTTGCCGTCACCTTTTTGTTCCCCTTGCTGTTGCTGCATTTGCTCGGCACGTGCAGCCATGCGCTCCATGAATGTCTTTTTGCCCGGCTTGCCTGGCTTGGTGCGCTTAGTCAGCTCAGGTTCAGGCATGCGGTTGGTGAGCCATGTCTGTCCGATAGAGAAGATGTTCTGTGTCGTCCAGTAGAGAGCGAGCGCTGAGGCGAAGTTGTAACAGAAGAAGAAGAACATCAGCGGCATAAACATCATGATGCGCTGCTGCATTTTATCACCGGTCTTCGGTGTCATTTTCATCTGCAACACCATGGTGACAGCCATGAGGATGGGCAGAATGTTAATGGGGAGTTCACTTCCCATCAGCGGTAGGTTGAAGGGTAGCTCTATAGTGTGAAGGGTGTCGGGCATCGACAAGTCATCAACCCAGAGGAAGCTCTGACCGCGAAGTTCAACAGCGTACTGGAGCATGCGGTAGTAACCAAAGAAGATTGGAATCTGAAGGAACATCGGAAGGCAACCACCCATCGGGTTGATCTGGTATTCCTTGTAGAGCTTCATCGTTTCCTGATTCAGCTTGTTAGGATTGTCCTTATACTTCTCACGCATGTCCTTCATGATCGGCTGCAGCTTGCTCATGCGCTTCATGGTGCGTGTGGACTTGTTGTGCAGCGGCCAGATGACGATACGGATCAGGATGGTAAGCGCGATGATGGAGAGTCCCCATGCCCATGCGTTGGCGGTCTTCGAGAAAACAGAATCGTGAAGCCAGTTAAGCACGTTATTGAGAAGAACACTAATAGGGGTGAACCATCCGTAGTTCATCACTTCGTCGGTGTCTGTTTCCATTTTTTTAAGGATACCGTAGTGCTTGGGTCCTACGTAAATGGAGTAGGAGAAGTTGGCTATCTCGCCGGGGACGAGTTTGCGGTCGGAGAGAGTGAAGCCGGCACGGACGGCGTACTTCGGACTATCTTCATCATCTCCGGGAATACGGACCTTGCTAGATTTAGCCCAGAAGGTGGAGGGATGTTTGCTAGACGGGCGGATGAGGGTGGTGAAAAACTGGTTGGAAACACCGGCGAATTCCAGGTCTTCTACAGTCTCTTGTAAGAGCGGGCGTGCACCACGGAAAAATCCCTTTTTAAAGTAGGAGCTGTCGGTATTAGTGAGTGAACCGTCGTCGAGGAAGAAGGCACCACCTTGGTTTTCCCACTCGCGCGGGTGTAGTGGGCTGGCAGAGCCTGCGAAGAGGGAGTAGTTGCTGAGGCTGGCGTTGGCCTTACCTGTGTTTACGAAGGTGACATCGAGCTTGAGCATCCACGGTGCGCCGGGCTTTTCTTTGTCTTGCTCGAGCGACCATTTTTTCCGTATCTGAAGTCCGGCAGGTGTGGTGGTTCCGCAGAGAATGGAGCCATCTGCTTTTTTCTCAATATCGTAGTAGAGCGCTAAGTAGTCGTCGGGCCCATCGCAGATGGCACCGATGGGTGCGGGTGCGTGCTGGTTGAGGATGACTTTTTCTGTAGCAGAGCCAACGGCTAGCTGATTGAGCAAGGTAGCGGTCTTGACTCCACCGCCGTGTGAGCTGATCGCGAACTCGACAACCCCTTTGTTATCCTTATCCGTGGTGGTGAGTAGCTCGACTTCATCAATGACCACGAGAGGTGGGTCGTCGACCATGCCGCCGCCTTCAGTGCCGGTAGCTGGAGTGTTAGGCGTAGCGTTCGGGGTGCCATCGGTGGCGGGGGCGCTCCCGTCTGGATTGGCGGGCTGTTCTTTTTTGTCAGTAGCTGGTGGGTCTACTTTTTTAGGCTCGGGTTTGAAATAGAAATTCAGCGAGAGCAGAATTCCACAGATTGCGAGTATGATCCATCCTTTACGGTCCATGAGATTAGTTGATTGGTTGACTAGTTGATTGGTTGATTAGAAAAAGGGAGAAAGGCCGATTTATTTTTTGGGAGGAACGAGGTCCTCGCCGCAACCGCCCCAGGGATGGCAGCGGAAAATACGACAAATGCCAAGCAATGATCCTCGGTAGGGTCCGTGAATTCTTACAGCTTGGAGAAAGTAGTTTGAGCAGGTGGGGTGAAATCGGCATCCGGAGTTGGGTCCGGTGACGGCTTTGAGAATGGGGTTGAGGAATTTCTGGTAAAAGCGGATTGTTCCGTAAATCAGGCTGCTGATAATTTTTGCAAGGAGTTTCACAGCAGATCGGGAATTAGGCGTCAGGATTCAGGATTCCGAGTCGTCGGGCTTGTTTTAGCCAGTCTTTCTCGAGTTGGTCGAGGGTGGCCTCGGGGGCTCGCCAGCGGAGCACGGTGACGATGTAGCGGTTTCCGTTTTTGCCGTTGTGTTGGCCGTTAATGTGATCGATGTGTTTGGCGAGTATTGCATGGATGCGGCGTCGGATAAGGTTGCGGGTGACGGCGTTGCCGATCTTGCGGGTAGCGATGATTCCGGCTTTGTGGTGTGGCAGAGAGGGATCACTGAGGGTGCTTAACACGAGGTAGGCGCCACCTTTGGCTTCTCCATCCTTGCGGGTGCGGGAGAATTCCGCGTGTTGTGTCATGCTGTATTTTCTTTGTAGTCGCATGAGCTGGGGCGGGTGAAGCCTAGGGCTGGTTTATACTCCTGAAACATAGAAACGGCCACCTGTGGAGGGGTGGCCGTGGAAGATACTCACAGATGTGTTGAGTAAGCTCACTGCTCGCACTACTCGCACTGCTTGAGGAGCGATACTAAACTCGAGGAGCGTTACTAAGCAGCCTTGGTGTGCTGCTTGATGTGGCGCTTAAAGTGGATCTCGGCACCCTTCGGAAGAAGGCGCTTGCGTCCTTTCTGGCGACGGCGTTTGAGGCAGTCACGACCAGCTTTAGTGCTCATACGTGCGCGGAAGCCGTGTTGGCGTTTGCGGGTGCGCTTGGATGGTTGGTAGGTGCGTTTCATGATGAAAGATGATGAAAGAGTTTAGTTATTATGAGGTTACCAAGAGGTGCTTGGTAGAATTCTGCGGGATTAGCTAAGGATTTCTCCTTGGACGGGGCGGCAAACTAGGGGTTTTTGGCTTGTTGTCAACACGGCATTCACAGGAATGGCAATTTTATTTAAAAAAAACTCCACAGAGGCTCAATTGCTGGTAAAATGCCCCTGCAAATGCCTAATACTGACACATCTACCAATATAGCTTCTCAGGAACGTAATGTTCGCGTGGAGCCTGCAACCATTGAGGATTTGCCGGAACTTGTCCGACTTGTGGGCGAATTGATGGAACTTCAGGAAGATTTTTCACCAGACCGCGAGGCGCACCAATGTGGAATCGCCCTCATACTGGAACAGCCTAAACGTGGTCGTATCTTTGTGTTGCGTAACGACGACCGGATTTTCGGCATGGTGAACCTGCTGTTTACCATATCTACAGCGATAGGAGGTCTGGTGATTCTGCTTGAGGACTTAGTCATTCACCCGGACCACCGGGGGCAGGGGTATGGCTCGATGCTACTCGATTACGTGGTGGATTTTGCGAAAAAGAAAGGCTTCAAGCGCATCACTTTGCTTGCTGATAAGATGGGATCGGAGTCGCAGAATTTCTTTAAGAATGAGGGCTTTGACTACTCCAATATGATCCCAATGCGACGGGTGATCGACTAATTCGATCCGAAACAAATGCACCCTCGCTAAACATGGAGGGGGGCATATACTTAAGGTGTAATGATGATTGTTTTTAGTATTACACGCAGAAATGCTTTAGGTGTATTAAGGATGACTCATTTAGTCACTCGCTTATGGGTTTTACTAGTTCGGGTGAGTTCAGATTGTAGACCATTAGGCGAAATACTTGCCGTGCTTCAGTATGCGGAGCGTGGGTGAATTTTTCGAGGAGTCGATGACGGGTCTGAACGAAAACTGGCCAGTCGAGTGTAAAACTATTATCTTTATTACGCTTGAAAAGGCACAGATGTTTTAACGAGTCTTTGTTAGATTGCAGAAGGTTGTCGTTCCATGATGCCTCATGGGCGATCGGTTCGGTGATATTTGATTTGTCCTCGTCCTGCTCCTTCTGCTCCTCGGCAGACGGCTTGGATTTGAGGCTAGTTGGATAACCAGAGGTGGAAGAATCTGTTTTTTGTTTAAGGGTGGGTTTAAGTCGGATCGGCTCCTCTGGTTTTTCTGCGGTCTTTTCTGCGGGCGGCACCTCTTTCGTTATTCTTTCGTTATAGTAGGAGAAGGTGTAACGACCGACTCGACCAGTGGCGCTGGATCCGCCTTTTTTTAGGTCGGGAATTAGGGTCAGGCATCGCCGGGATTTCACTACGAGACATGATTAGGGGTCTGGCGGGTGTCAGTTTGATGGGGCGATAAAATTTCGATCCATCCCGTTGGTTCATGCTGGTCTGCACAGCGAACATCTACGTCGCCTAGACCCTGTTGCAGGAGAGAGTCGCAAATGCGTCGACTGGCGATAGCTGGGCTATTACAATCGGAGCTCAAATGGCTGAGCATAACGACCTTGAGCTTGTGGCATGCAATTTCAGAAAGTAGCTCAGCAGTTTGATCGTTCGAAAGGTGGCCGTGTCGAGACGCGATACGCTGTTTGGTGGCCCACGGTCGTTTGGTGTCTTGTTCGAGTAGTGCCTGATCGTAGTTGGCTTCGATATAAATACCGTCGCTGCCGCGTAATTGTTCCCGCATTAAGTGGGTTACATGTCCGACATCGCTGACCATGCTGAGTTGGGTGTTGTTGCCTGTGAGGACGAATCCCACAGGCTCAGCGGCATCGTGGGAGATACGGAAAGCATCGACAACTAGGTCGCCAAGGTCGAATTGCTGCCCACTTTGGAAAATTTTCCACGGGATGTAGCTTTTCATTTTATGACTGAGCGCCTCACGGGTCAAAGCGTTCGCAAATACAGGGACATTTCTCTTTCTCAGTAAGACGTCGATGCCCCGCGCATGGTCACTGTGCTCGTGAGTCAATAGAATGGCGTCCAGTTGTTCGGGAACCACGCCCATCAGCTCCATTCTGAGAACGAGTTGTTTGGCACTTAGGCCGGCGTCTACAAGGATATGAGTAGAGCCGCAGCGAATTAAGGTGGCGTTTCCTCCGCTGCCACTACCCAAAACTGCCATGCTCATCCCTTGTGGAATCATGAGTGGAACTGTGATGCCAGATGCTGGGGTTTTCAAGTGTGGATTGAAGGATGTATGTAAGTAGAGAGAAGTTTCTTCTGATAGCAGATCAGATTAGACCTTGTTAAATGTGGGATCTTATACCAAATTCTGCCCATGAATATCACACAGATTCTCCTAGGTTCGACAGCGGCCATGCTTTTGGCAGCGTTGATTCTTTCCTATGGTGCGATGAAGGGTGGCGAGGCCGAAGATGGTCGTAAGCTCTCCGCAACCGAGCTGCTGCAGGAAAATGTACGCCTTCAGGCTGAAGTAACGCGCCTCCGCACTGGCCAGTCAGCACCAAGCGCCGTGCCTCAGGTTGAAACACCAGATAGCATGTCTGCAGCCAAGCTCAGCGAAATCGAAGAGCAAAATAAACTTTTGCAAGATCAGGTAGCCGCCGAACAGAAAAAGCGCGAGCAAGCCGAGGCTGAAACTCTCGCTATGACTGAACGGCAGTCCGGTAGACTTAATAAGGAAGAGCGCCGAGCTAAAATGATTGCCCAGGCAATGCTCATGGCTCAGGTGAAGGAGGTTGCTGAGCAGGAGGGGATCTATTTCATCGTGCTCGATGTTAAAAGAACTCAGTCAGTACGGATGGGCACCGAGCTTGCGGTACGTCGTGGCACGGGGATTATCGGTAGACTTAGTGTTTCCAACATCGCCGACGGTAATGTCTTTGCTGACCCACTTCCCGGAACGTTCCCGAGTGGGAATATTGATGTCAAGGTAGGTGACGAGCTGATAATTCCTCCTCTATAGGCCTACCAAGGGAGCTTAAGAGAAGCTTTTGCAAAATTTCTCTACTAACTTAAGTATAATAGATACTTATGATCACTCTGAGTAATTCATTAAGTCGGGTGTCGGTTACAGCTGTGGCCGCCGCGCTGTTGATTGCAGCATCCCTATCAGTTTATGCTGGGGAAAGAGGTGCCGCTTTACCTGTTACCGAGATGCCAGCGGAGTCCGTAGCCAATGACGGCGGGTATCTAACGTTTTTCATCGATAACGACCTCTTTGGCGGTACCGACAAAAACTACACCAACGGAGCTAGGATTTCTTATATCACAGAGGGCAAACCTGTTATCAACATCCCCTTTGTTCAGAGAAACCTCCAACGCTTGAGCGGGGATCCAGATAGTATGCAGTGGATGCAAAGGCTCTGGGGTTTCAAAAATCCCGAAGAGGTGGAATACAGCTATGGCTTTGCCTTAACTCAGCTGATGTTTACTCCAGAAACACTGGAAACGCTCACACCTCCTGCGGGAGAGAGGCCGTATGCTGGATGGTTAGGAGTAGGGTTTTCACTTCATGCGCGTGACTCGAATGCACTAAACTCAGTAGAAATATCCTTTGGCATTGTCGGAAAATATTCATACGCCCAGGAGGCGCAGGACTATATTCACGAGAAGAAGAATATAGAAAAGTTTCAAGGGTGGGATAGTCAGATTCCTACTGAATTTACTCTTAACGTTGCTTTTAACCAGCGCCGTCGGTGGGACTGGTTAGATAATACGGATATCCCCCTTGGTTTGGAAATCGACGGCTTTCACGAGACCGGTTATGCGTTAGGAAACTACCTCACTGAGGCGCATATCGGAGCCTTGGTTAGAGTGGGTTGGAACCTCCCTGTGGAGTTTTCCGATCCACGCCTAACACCTACAGCACATACGCAAAAACTCTACAGTGATAATAGTATTAATCAAAAGGCTTGGTCGCTCTACGCGCTTGCAGGTGCCCGTGCGGGTGGTATTTTACACGATATCACGCTCGATGGTCCATTGTTCAAATCCTATGATACGGGAGTCGATAAAGAACCGTGGGTAGGCGAGCTCTATGCTGGGTTTGGTGTGCGTTACAAGGGTTGGGAATTTGGTTATGTTCACACCTACCGTAGCAAGCGTTTCAAAACACAGAAGGACCCGCAGGCTTTTGGATCGATAGCTATCAGAACACGATTCTAATATGAATGTGGCCTTTTGCCTCCTGCCACTGTTAGCGTGTGTGTTCGTTTTCACACCCATATTGGATGCGGCTAAAAAAAGCTGCTCCACAGGCGGGGTGACTTACCATCGGCCAGCCAGACTGAAGACATCGGACCTTACGGGTTTTAAAAAACTACCCGAGTCTCGGCAGAAGCTCATTAGCGCTGCACTCGATACCGCGAATAAAAACAAATGGCTGAAATACAAGTTCGGCGGGGCCAATCCCTCCGTCGGTGGATTCGATTGCTCAGGTGCCATGTATTATGTGTTGCGCGGTTCCGGATATAAACCACCACGCACATCCGCGCAGCAATACGTCTAGGTTAGTGCCGCTAAAAAAATAACCACCGTAGCAGGGAAACCTCAGTCGTTGGACGATAAAGCCTTCAAGAAACTCACTCCTGGGGATATGATGTTCTGGAGTGGAACCTATGTCCCCACAGATGGTCGTACGGTGAAGATCACCCATGTCTCTCTTTATCTTGGTCAGGAAAAAGACGGGTGGCACGTGATGATTGGCGCTAGCAAAGGCCGCAGTTATCGTGGAAAAAAGGGTGACGGCTACGGTGTTTACGACTTTCGTTTACCAAGCAAGGCCAGCAAATCTCGCTTTGTAGGATTTGGGCCACCACCGGGCTTATCAACTAAAAAATAGGGGTGCGCCGTCAAAATTGACGATGATTTGAGTTGAAAGAGATGAGGCAACTTCCAGTATGGTAGACATCATATGAAACGCTCATTCCTTCTATCGACACTTTTTTTAACAGTCGCAACTGGTGTCTATGCCGCCTCCAAGCCCAATGTAGTAATCATCTATGGAGACGACGTCGGCTTCGGTGACCTTGGTGCATACGGATCAAAACTGATCCCAACTCCCAATCTCGATCAACTCGCGACCCAGAGTCTTAAGTTTACTGACGGTCATTGCTCCGCAGCTACATGCACGCCATCACGGTTTTCCATGTTAACCGGAATTCACGGATTCCGCCATGGCGTGCGCATCCTGCCGCCCAATGCCCCGATGAAGATTAAGCCGGAGATGTTTACCCTTCCTCAGATGTTTAAAAAGGCGGGCTACGAGACGGCCGTCATCGGCAAGTGGCACCTCGGAATAGGTGATGGGAAAACACCCGTCGATTGGAATAGCGATGTTAAACCCGGCCCACTCGAAATCGGTTTCGATTATTCATTCCTGCTACCATCCACCAATGATCGCGTCCCATGTGTCTATCTTGAGAACCACCGCGTGGTGGGACTCGACCCGAAGGATCCGCTTTATGTGTCCAGAACCAAGCCTGCAGGATTTACTGGCACTGTCTACCCTGACGGAAAAAAGGACCGCGCTGCCATGACCTACTACCAGAGCTCTCACGGTCACAATAATTCTGTGATCAATGGCATCGGCAGAATTGGTTACATGTGGGGTGGAAAATCCGCTCTTTGGAACGATGAAACCATGGCTGACGAATTTGTAAACCAGGCAAAGAAGTATCTATCATCACGCAAGAAAGACCAACCGTTTTTCCTCTACTGGGCCGCTGCCGATATCCACGTGCCCCGCGCCCCGCATCCGAGATTTAAAGGTAAATCGAAGCTTTCCTTCCGTGGTGACGCCATGGTCCAGCTCGACTGGTGTGTCGGCGAAATCGTGAAGTCCCTTGAGGAAAATGGCCTCGCCGAGAATACGATTGTTATCTTCTCAAGCGATAATGGTCCTGTGTATGACGACGGTTATGTGGACGGAACCAAGGTTTATACTTCAACCAAGGAAAACGACCGCGGCCACGATGGTTCAGGCCCGTATCGTGGTGGTAAATACCAAATCTACGAAGGTGGAACCCGTGTTCCCTTCATAATCCGTTGGCCTGGAAAAATCAAACCAGGCACATCCAAGGCACTCTTTAGCCAGATTGACCTAATGGCCTCGTTCGCCGACCTCGTAGGAGTTGAGCTTAAGGCGGATCAAGGTATCGACAGCCGCAACATGCTACCCGCCATCCTCGGAAAAGATCAAAAAGGCCTCCCATCAATGATCGAAGAAGCCCGTGGAGTGGCACTCCGTCAAGGTCCTTGGAAATACATCAAACCTGCTGGCGCCAAGAAAAACAAAAAGGGCAAGAAGGTGATAGGCAAAGGACAGCTCTACAATCTCGACACCGACGTCGGTGAGCAGACCAATGTCATCGACCAACACGTTGAGCGCGCAAAATCGATGCACGACCTACTCGAGAAGATGATTCAAACGAAAGAAGGCGTTCGCCACGCCGTCGGCAAATAACCCAGTTCATACCATTTTATCAGCGCCCGTAGGACTCGATCCCTACAGGCGTTTTTGTTGTATAGATGGTTTTGTTGCTAATACTCCAGCATGGGGGGTCGCAAATTCAAAGTTCTAAAGAATAATTTCTAGCAGAAGAAGGATAGCTGTTCACGCTGCTAATTTGGTTTCTAGTTCTGATGGCGATTTATAGTTCAGTGTCTTTCTCGGGCGCTGGTTGATCTCATCCTCCACCCTCCGGAGGGTGGAGGATGAGATTTCGCGGAAGTCGCTGCCCTTGGGAAAGTATTGCCGCACAAGCCCGTTGAAGTTCTCAACCCCTCCTTTTTCCCACGAATGATAGGGGGCGCAGAAGTAGCCTTTGGCTTTAAGCTCTTTGCTGACTTCTGCATGCCTGGCAAATTCCAAGCCGTTGTCGTAAGTCAGCGTTTTGACTTTGTAGCCCTTTAAAGCCTCAATGATGGCCTGGGCTGTCCCCTCCGCACCTTTGGTGGGAAGATACACCAACTTACCCAGACGGCTTTTGCGCTCATATAGACTCAACACATATAGACTCAACAGGAAGCCGCTCCCTTTAATCCCTTCGATAAGGTCAACCTCCCAGTCACCAAACCGCAAGCGCAGATCAACAACCTTTGGTCGCTCTTCAAGCCCAACTCGCCCGCTTATCTTGCCTACTCGTCCTGCTTTGGCACGGCGTCGATAACGCCTTTTCCCATTAATTCTAAGCGTCTTGTAAAGGGTCCCTCCGTCGGCCTTATCCTCGATGATATACTTGTAGATTGTCTCATGGCTCACTTGAATGCCATGAATCTTAAGCCTACCACTGATTTGCTCAGGGCTGTGCTTTCGTTTTAGACGCTTCTCTACGACTTCTTTGATCTCGCCCTGAATCACTCGCTCACGACT
>JASJLI010000068.1:0-3148 GCA_037620805.1 Akkermansiaceae bacterium | reverse complement strand
TCATCCTTTTTGGGTGCCGCGATCGCACTAGTTATCGTAGTGGTTATCGTGGTGAGAAGGACAGCACCTGAAATTAAAAATTTGATCATCGAGCGAAGTATTAAATTTCACGGGGATTTAGCCAGCGAAATGAAACAATATTGAACTGTCGACCAAAATTCTGGTTTGCCTTTTTAGTTAGACTAGCGGTGATTGTTTCTGGGTCATCAGCGGGATCAATGTAATTTCGGTTTCGCTCAACAACCGCCTCGCACCATGCCTGTGCGACTACGTTGCCGCGACTGTTCAAGGACTCACCGTAAGATCTGATGATGAAGCTGTCTGATCGGGCGGAGAGCACTGGCGCGATAGGCGTCAGGATATCTCCTTGTTTAACGAAGGAAGGAGCACCGTAGTTCATCGCGCCCTCCTCTGCCTCGGGAAAGGCGAAACGGCTAGCTACTGCAGAATCAACGGCTCGCCCCATGTTCTGCTTCTTGTTGATCTCGATATCTTCTGAATCCAGAGCGCTCTGAATCGCACCGGCGCGGGCTAGTTTCTTGTCGCTGCCGACGCGGCGATTAACAAAATCCGCTAGGCTAAGAAATGGCCCACGTTTACGCACCTCCTTGACGATACCTTGGGCAAGGCTTTCGATTTTATCATCGGAGAGTGTCCTACGCCCATTCCATTGTGTAGCATCAGGGAATGCCTCATCTTTAACGATAATGTCTCTGGGCGCTCCGCTGCTGGCGACTGGTGTATCCCCGTCTTTGGGGGCAATCGTCTCCCTGCCATTCTCGTCACGCACCACAATAGCTTGATCCTTGAGCGAGCCTAGGACAGTTTTCCATGCTTCAACCGAAGTGGAATTGACATTGAACATGCCATCGACACGAAGGTAGCTGGCAACGTTGTTGACCGCATCATCTGTCGGTCTAACACCAGAAAAGAATGAGTCAACCAGATCACTGGCGTCAGCTCCGCCCAGCGATGGTAGATAACGTGCGACGGGAAGCTTTTTGCCATCCTCAAAGAACTCACGTGCAACGGTCTTTTGATCTTTTTGCTGGCTGAATGCCGGAGTGGGTTGTGGTGCGATGCCGGACAGGAAGTAGTCATCCCAGAGTTCGCGGTTAGCGAGATAGGAGTGGTCTGCCAGGGGATCTGGATAGTTAGCTATATTGTGAGTTGTCTTATCCGACGGAATCACGGACGGAGCGAGGGAGTTTCCAATGGCATGGGAAATGTGCGGCTCCAATGGATAGAGGCGATTGGTGTAGTCAGGCTTTTTACCTGGCAGGCAAGGTATACCTCTGCTGGCTATATTAAACCCATTCGCAAACGAGTGTTGTAGTGCTCCGAGCGAGATGATCGGCTGCCGTGGCACACTGTGGGTGGTCACAAAGTTCGACCCGAATTGGGCACCGAGACTGGATCCAAAGTATCCTTGGCCGCTAACTGATTCATCCAGAGGGGCATCAAACCAACTCGTCATTCCGATGGTCTTTGTTTCGAATGGCATCATGTCGCGCTCCCGTTTCGACAAATCGTAGAAATTGAGACTGTAAGCGCGCGGATTGAACCTGGCCAGCATCCTGGATCCGGACAAATTTTCTTCCTCGGTCTTCGCAAAGTAGGAA
This sequence comes from Akkermansiaceae bacterium, assembly GCA_037620805.1. Taxonomy (GTDB): domain Bacteria; phylum Verrucomicrobiota; class Verrucomicrobiia; order Verrucomicrobiales; family Akkermansiaceae; genus Oceaniferula. The sequence continues at coordinate 1,526 of JASJLI010000068.1, read as the reverse complement.
TGAAGCATGAACGGCGTCTTCTCACTGATCAGCGCCGTGACGGGAAGCACGCGTGTGTCAGTAAGACCCTCGAGCTCGGGAAAGACCTCAGGATGCACATTGGCACGAACATCCAGAGGATTCGGACCCCAGTATTGTCTATAGGCTCTTTTTTCCCCAAGCTGAACACGCGCATAGCCTACGCGACTGTCGACGGACATAAAGCTGTGCATGCTGCCCCCTCTGCCACCAAGGTTTAACCCGACGTGCGTAAGGGCAAATTTACTTGAATTACCCGACTCGGTTTTTACCCTCGGAATGACCCTGTAGGAGATCGTGTCAGCCGGCGATACTACGACGTGCTCGAGATCATCAATGTTGCCGCTGCTCAATGAGCTGTTCTCAGTCAGCAAAGGCACCCGGGCACCACCTCCGTAGTTAAAACCTTTTTTCCCATTGAAGCCCTCCCAGCCACCGACACTTTGTCCTCTCTGGTTGCTGGACAGATCGCCATCTTGGGAAATCTTGACCACTTCCCCGGGTTTCAGGGTGAGGGTCTCCGCTACTCCGGCATTCAGTTTCAAGAAATTGCCATCATTTTTCTTGTTTGCTGACTTGAGAATTGAACAGGTGATTTCCGGGCCACCGTTGATAGAAACTTTGATGTCATATGGAATCATCCAGAATGAATAGAGATAGTTCCATTGTCTACCATCGACATGCCTGGGAATGTTCACGGGCACGTCCAGCGGATTCCACAGCGTCACTACCGGATCAAAGTTCAACCATAAAATATACTTCCCGTCCTCATTAGGGTGTGGGTCAGCCTCGAAAGAATAGACCGTCTGATAGTTGATCGTGACCGGGTGTTTGAGCCGATCCCAAGGGTCTGTGTTGAGCTCTGCCTGCGTATTCTTCGTCTGAAGGTAGGCCGCGTTCGCAGGGACACTCCCTCCAGTCGTGTAGTTTGCGCCTCCGCCATATTGAAGTTCTTTATAAAGATGATAGAAGCTCCAGAGTTCCATAAAGTTAATCCCGACTTCCTCATTGCCCGTCATCGAGCTTTTCGCGGTGTAGAGAACGTTGTTAGAGTCGTTGAGATCAGGAGCACTGGTATAGGTCTCCATTTTCATCGAGAGATCCTTGCGGAAGCCCCCGGCACGTACATTGGTTAGTAAACCCGTGGAAAAGGCAGACAGATCATGGAACAGGGGACGCGGTGTGGAAATGTCCGTTACCAGGTGTGCGGACTGCTGCCAGCTCGTCAGGCGAGCTAACTGTGGATTTTCTGGGTCGAGATCCGCGAATGGTTTGACTGCCCCAGATGTTGCTAGTTCGACCGCATTGCGGGGCGCTGACTGCAGCTTGTTACGGGTAGCACTGAGAGTGTTTGCTCCAGAAGGAGGCGGGGTGCTAAGCGCGGCCTTGACTCCTTGGTCGCCGACCCACCATGCCATACGGCCTATTTTTTTTGTGCCGTTGACGAAATCGATCGTGGGAACTCTGACCTGGCCATTGGTAGCAGCACCCACAGTTCCCGATCCGAC
>JASJLI010000067.1:0-140419 GCA_037620805.1 Akkermansiaceae bacterium | reverse complement strand
CATTGTCCGAGGTCGGGTGAAGGAAACGGCCATACTCCAAACCCTTGGGTATTCACGAAAAGACATTGCCGTCATTGTGATGTTCGAAGGTGTTCTACTCGGATTAATAGGCGGCTTTATTGGCGTCGCAGGCGCCTTCGCGTTTTTCCATTTCAAATCCTTCACTCTAGGTAACGAAGGGCTGACTCTTGCACTTGCTCCTACGGTTTCAGTCTTTATCAGCGGCATGGTTGTCGCACTCCTTCTCGGTCTGCTAGCCTCGCTATATCCAGCATGGAAAGCAACCTCTCGCCCATTAATTCAATCACTTAACGCAGCCTAGACAATGCTTCCATTCACATACGCACTGCGCAATTTATTTCGCGACCCAGCCCGCCTCGCTCAGACGGTGGGAGGATCCGCGTTGGTTGTAATTCTGCTGATCGCGGCCGTTGCCCTCAATCAGGGAATGGATACGGTGCTTTCTGCCTCAGGCTCTACTCGAAATGTCATTATTCTTGGTAAAGGATCAGAGGAATCCATCGAACGCTCAGAGGTTCACCTTGAAGCTGAATCGATCGTAGCCACTAGTATTCGAGGAATTGATGAACAAATTGGTGCTACCGCGGTATCGGGTGAGATTTTTTATCAAGCGCCTATCCGAACAGACTCAGGAATCGAGAATCAGGCATTACTTCGTGGAGTCTTAGAAAAGGCATTGCTCGTGCATACATCAGTGCGTGTCCTTGATGGCCACTTCCCAGGCCCAGGTGAAGTGATGGTAGGGCGACTTGCTCATCGAAAACTGGACACAGAACGATCAGACTTATCTGTCGGTCAAAAGGTCTACTTCGGCAAGGTTGAGCTGACGATAGCCGGAGTATTCGAAGCTCCCGGAACCGTGCTGGAGTCTGAGATATGGTTTGATCGAAACGACCTCGCCACATTGACGCAGCGCGACACGCTCTCAGCCATCACCTTACGCCTTGGTGATGCCGAGTATGATGATGTGCAAGTTTTTACACTACAACGCAATGACCTTGAACTTGCAGCGATACGTGAGGATAAGTATTACGATAAATTAGGCATATTCTATAAGCCAATCAAGGTGATGACTTGGGTGACTGCCGCCTTGGTTTCAGCTGGAGCTATCTTTGGAGGTCTCAACACCCTCTATGCTGCCTTTGCTTCGAGGATACGGGAAATGGCCACTTTGCAGTCGATTGGATACACACGATCAGCACTTCTCGTTTCGCTGATTCAAGAATCGTTATTAGCGACCCTGACCGGCACGTTGGTCGCATTTTTGGTAGCTTACTTTTTACTCGATGGTCAGACTGTTCCGTTTTCCATAGGAACCTTCACCCTGACACTAACACCTTCTGTCATTGGAGTAGGATTAGTAGCCGGCGTTCTTTTGGGAACGCTTGGAACCTTACCTCCTGCAATCCGATGTCTATCCCCCGCCCTACCAAAGGCGCTTCGCTCGTCCTGAATTAAAACTCCAAATACCAAACTCCAAATACCAAAAAATCTATGAACTACACAACACTAGCACTAACAGCATGCACCGCATTGTCCCTCATTTCATGTGGGGAGAAAGAAACTGCCGATACCGATAGCCCACCAACTAGTGGTGATGGACTGGAGTCCATTATTGTTACATCAGAGCCCGCAGGAGCCAAGTCGATCACTGAGGTCCGTAAGGCTGTTGAGGTCGGCAAGGAAGTCACTCTTGCCGGAAAAGTCATGGGCCGTAAGGACCCGTTTATTGATGGCCGCGCCCTTCTTATGTTAGGAGACCCTGCAAAAATCACCTCATGTGATCTCATGCCTGGCGATTCCTGTGTCACACCATGGGATGTCTGCTGCGACGACAACGATGTGATTAAGGCCTCCACGGCTACGATCCAAGTGGTCGACGCCGATGGCAAGCTTATCAAACAAGGCCTCAAAGGAGTCAATGGAATCAAGGAGCTTAGCCAACTGGTGATCACAGGAACCATCGCTGAAGGTTCAAATGCTGATAACCTTCTGATCAATGCAACGGCGATTTTTGTAAAACAATAAGTTCAGCTCACTATGTATCAATCCATCATCGCATTCTGCACTTTTTGCGTGACCAGTGCCCTACTGGTAAGCTGTTCCACATCACCTACTTCCGGCTCAAAAGGAAGTCACAAGGCGTGGCGACAGGTCCCAGCGTGGGCAAGTGAACGCATGCAGCAGCGATGGTGGACAAAGTATGGTGATGCTGATCTGAACCGTGACGTGGCATCAGCTTTTACCAATAATCCTGATCTTGCAATAATCGCAGCGCGTCTAGAGAGGTCAGAAGCTCAGGTTTCCAAGTCACGTGCTGCCAGTTTACCAAGTTTAAATCTTGGTATTGGTCATCGCGACGGTCGAAAGCAGGAAGTCGACTTTGGGCCTTACAATCTGGCACCATGGGAAGGTGGCGGGCAGTTTTCCTGGGAAATTGATCTGAGTGGTCGACTCCGTGCCGCGACACGTTCCGCTAAAAACGCACGTGATGCGGCCTTCTGGGATCTTCATGCTGCTAGGTTACAGCTGGCTAGTAGGATCGCAGCGACGCGGTTTAATCTCTACCGATTCAATGCCGAGGCTTCATTGCTTCAGGACTCGACTCGAGCAAGTCAAGAAACGGTGAACTCTCTCAAGGCACGAGCTGATGCGGGGATCATTGCCAGTACCGCCTACCACCGTCAACAAGCTGAGCATGAGAAATTCAAGCGTCAGTTAGTTGATGTAAAACGGCTACGCGATATCACCGTTGTGCAGCTCAGAACACTCACCGGAGGCACGGTGGTGTCGGGGACGAGTCGTAGCTATTTACCGACTCCCAAAAACCCAGCATCTCTTCCCCTGGCCCAACTTCTTAAGGCTAACCCCACCTTGCTTGCTGCCGAAGCGCGGGTGAGGTCTGCTTTCCAGTTGGAGAAATCAGCTAAACTTGATCTCCTTCCATCGTTTCGGTTTAACGCCTCAGCCACAGGTGCAGGAAACTCACTTACAGGTCGGTATAAAACCTGGCAGCATCAGTTTGGCCCCTCACTTGATATTCCGATTTATGATCCAGTCCGACTCGCCAATATCAAGGTGCGCCGTGCCGAAGCAAAAACTGCGGCAGCTCAGTATCGTTCAGCTGTTTTGGTTGTCTTGGAAGAAGTTGACCGTTCGCAAATCAATTTAAGGAGTCGTCAACAACAATTACAGATAGCGCATCGAGAGATCGCATCACTCGAGGTAACCCGTCGCTACGCTGCAGATCAATTTAAAGCGGGCATTACTTCTCAAATAGAATACCTCGACACCGAACGTCGATGGATTGAGGCTAAAAGAAGCGAAGTGGCGATCAAACAACTGCTCATCAATGATCACATTAACCTGATCAAAGCACTGGGTGGAGGTGCATGAAGACCGTCAAAAAAGATGTCACCCATTTCTGACCCCATTCACTATTGACTATTAGTCGTTGGCTGATGACCTTCCTGCATGGACAACCCGACCGCGATTTTCATCCTCGTTGCCTTACTGGCACTGTGGAATCTCGATTTCATTTCCGCTCTTTTTAACCTGAAGGCTCTCGATCCGAAGTTGCCCGAGGAATTCCGTGGCGTTTACGATGAAGACAAATATGCCAAGTCTCAGGAATATACCCGAGTCTCAGAGAGATACGGCATCATCACATCCACCTATAGCCTGACGATTCTCTTGGTCTTCTGGTTCATTGGTGGCTTCGGCTGGCTCGATGAATGGCTACGGGACTATCAGTGGAGTGATACCGTTACAGGGCTCGCGTTTATTGGCGTTCTATTTGTAGGAAACACACTCTTGAGTCTACCCTTCCAAATCTACGATACCTTTGTCATTGAAGAACGATTTGGATTTAACAAAACCACACCGAAGACCTTTGTGATCGATCAGATCAAAGGATTGCTTCTTGCCGTAGCACTTGGTGTACCTCTGCTGGCGTTGGTCTTGTGGATCTTTGGAACTGTGGATAATGCCTGGCTATGGGCATGGCTAGCCTTTACAGCCTTCCAGCTGCTGATGACTTATCTCGCACCTACGTTTATCCTCCCCCTCTTCAATAAATTCAAACCCATGGAAGATGGTGAGTTGAAATCAAGCATCCAAGAGATGTCCAAGAAGTGTGATTTTCCGCTGACTGAAATTCACGTCATGGATGGATCCAAGCGATCAACTAAGTCCAATGCCTTTTTCACGGGCTTTGGTAAAAGAAAGAAAATCGCCTTGTTTGATACATTGATCGAGAACCATGGAACCGATGAATTGTTAGGCGTTCTTGCTCATGAAGTTGGTCACTTTAAAAAGAAGCACATCATCCAGCGTATGATTTTCTCCTTTGTGCAAACGGCAGTTGTTTTCTTCCTGCTTGGTTTGGTCACTGATAAGGATAGCGCCTTCGCCCAAGGCTTGTTTGAAGCCTTCGGCATGAACAAAGAGCAGATATCAACCGCTGCCGGGCTGGTGTTTTTCATGCTTCTATTCTCCCCCGTGAGCCGTGTGCTTTCGGTGATCGGAAACCTTTCCAGTAGAAAACACGAGTTTGAAGCCGACGCCTATGCGGCCGAAATTCAAGGCACGCCCGATCACTTAATCAAAGCACTCAAGAAGCTCGCCGCTGATAACCTTTCCAATTTAACCCCTCACCCTCTGCCTGTATTCCTCGATTACTCGCACCCTCCGATGTCAGTAAGAATCAAAGCATTGAGAGCCCTGACTACTAAGTCATAGATAGGAGCCATTGATGAGGCCGATGGAGTGTCGTGTTTTTTATGCTTGTGTAGTTTCTTATTTGGGTGCTCCCATTTGAATCCACGTGCGCAGAGCCTTCTGCATTTCTGGTGCCACAGTGGGCATCGGAAATAATGGCATGCTTTTCGACGCCATCATACCAAGTAGGTGGCTTTTATCAGGATGTTTCAGATCAATGGCCTTCATCAGCGATTCGTAGGTGGCGAAATCATATTTTGTATTAGGCCCATGGCACGCGATGCAGGCGTTCCCAACGATAATATTTTTATGAACCCATGCGTAATTCAGCTCATTGTTTTTATAGGCTACCACGGGACCGACAGGGCGTTTTATTAAATCCCTTCCAGCAAGTTTGTCGAAGAACCCTGTGATGGTGGCGTAGGTGTTGCCGTTGCTTTTCTTGTAAGGAACTACTAAACGACGTTGTTTTGTGCTTAGTGCTGGCCTTCCTTTCAGTGACTGATTGGGTAACTCATTGATCGTGGCATAGAGATCCAGCGTAAGCTCGACGCCGGTAATTGATTTAAGCTGTCCGTAGATCTGAGTGCACATGGAAGGAAGGACATCTGGTGCATTGATAAACATTTCCTTGCGATCTTCTGAAAAGTAAACCGAAGCTACTTTCACTCTATCATGTCCTAACTTACTAGGATCTTTTACAGAATACTCAGCCGAACCGTAGGTGTGAAGTGAGTCTGTGTAGTTCCACTGCTGGAGAAAGAGCTTTTCGCGGCTGATGCTTTTAGGGTCGACGGGGATGTTGAATCGCACCGACAAGCCATTGTTGTAGGCTTTCCAGGACAATGGTAAGAGTTCATCCTTACCTGAGTAGCGCACCCTATGGAAGCAGCCTTCTGTGGTGCCGAAATCCCCCCACCCATCAAGCCCCACGACGTAGAGCTGTCCATCTTTCGGGTTGGAGGCAAGACGGGCAGCACCACTGGAAAACTCTCCAGGAAGAAGCCTCAAAGCAGCCTGAGGACTACCGTGGTTGGGATCTCTCATGATCTGATAAATGCGACCAGTTCCATAACTAACGCCCATGATGCTTTTTCCAAGTGGGCCAAAATTAGAGCTGTTCATAAAGATACGGCTCCCTGGTGAGTTATCGATTCCACGTGGCAGGTATAGAACCCTTCGGTTTTTTGCCGCAGTTTTCTCATTTTCTGGGTGGTAGGATTCAAAGATCGAACAAGTTCCGTTAGATTTATTCCCTTCCGATGAATCCGAAAGAGCCAAGCCATCGGAACGCACGCCAATTCCGAGGGGATTTCGTGAACCGCTTGAAACCTTCTCGATGATTTTACCGTCTGGGCTGATGCGATATATACCACTCACATGACTACAGTAGAAGTTGCCCTTTGCATCACGGCGCAAGTCGTGTAAACGACCGGAAGGAAAGTTACCCTTGGTGAAAGGTTTCACAAGATCCGCTTCGCCGTCTTTGTTAATGTCATGCAATTGTAAAATCTTATGCTGGGTGAGCACGTGCAGCACACCGTCGACCATTTCCATACCTAGAGGAGAGTTTAAACCAGACGCAAACCGCTGCCATTTCACATCGTCCAATGAAGCATTAAGTCCAGTGACCTTCCAGACATCGCCTACGAGGGTTGAAATATAAGCACTTCCATCTTCAGCAAAAGTCAACCCGCAGGTGGTCATGGGTGTGCCGTAAGGATTTTCCGAAGGCACGGGAATGTCATCGATTTCATAGGCCGATCCTTGAGCTGCAGGATCGGCGTTCACAGTACCTTTGACAGTAATATCCTTCGTGAAATAACGTGCTCCCCCATTAAGATAGGATGAAAGTTTCACAGTTTGAATGTCGGGAATCGAGACCTGCTTATCGGCTGTTGAGGATATCCAAGAGGACATTTGAATCATGGTGCCCTTTTTCAAGGCAGGAAAGGATACCCAAATCTTACCGGCTTCTGCGCGAAGTGAGACATTACTCATCTTCTCAGAGCTTCTGACCCTGTGAGTGAGTTGACGAGTCCCATCGCTAACCACGGCGAGCCAAGCGCCCCCACTTTTAGTGATTTTAATTTTTGGGTTTTTCAATAACTGAACTTCTATTGGTAGAGGGAAATTCAGGGCTGGGGTATTCCCCTGCCACTCAAGATATCTAGTATAGACGGCCGTGGTGTCGTGGCAAGAAACCGAGGGGTAATCTAACAATGATATTTGGCCAACGATTCTCCTGAAGATAACCTTCCCTTCATAGAGATGATAACCATCGTTGATCACTGCTACAGCTTTCTTTAACCCTTGGTGCCATTCAGTGCCTCGGTTAATCAAGTAATCCTGACCTTTGGATGTCATCGCAAATCCAAACCGATCCACCTTATGGGAAAATGCGTGTATGGGAGCACTCAGTTCCGCATTTAAAATGACCTTAATCATCGACGGAGACGAATTTGAAAACAAACAAACAGACTGTGTATCTTTGTGTGACACACAAACATATTGATTCCCCTTGGGGCTACGATTTACCAAACGGTGGTATCTAGGCTCCTCTGTTCTGTTAAGAATGGCGCTCGAGAGTTTTTCGTTGGTATTCCCCCAATGACCACGTCGTCCACCTTCCAGTCCTGGATAGGGCAATAGAAGATCGGGGATTTCATTCAATTTTAAATGATGCTCAGCTTGACGTGCATAAAAGCCGTATAGTCGGTATCGATTAATTACAGCATTCTCGAAACGATGATTTTCGCGTCCAAGACTTGTTTGAAAATAGGGTTCCGGTGAAAGAGCTCCACGTAGTGGTGTTGCATCGTATGCCCCTGCAGACAGTTCTGATGATAAGCAGATGCATAGAATAATGAATCTTGAATAGTGGGCTACATTCATGAATTAAGCTGTCAGAGAGAGTATCTCAATGAGACGGCCTACTCTGTAGTCTATGAAAAATCAGTCCAGTAGATTTATATTATCAGCATTCACATAAATTCCATAGATATCAAGCAATGGGCTTAGTATATTGCCACAATACGTGGCGGAGCACTCCGATTTAAAACTCGTTCAGTCGACCACACGGCAGGTGTTGCGACCTGCCCTATCAACTGAGGAACATAACGACGGAATGTGCTCCGCCACGCTTTCATGGGTGGCAGTGCCAGCATAGAATCAGCATCAAGCCAAGGGTGGGGCGTGATGCGTGTTTACTTTACTGAAGTAAAGGCAGCTGCAGCTGCACTTCACTAGGCTAAGACTCCCGGTAGTGGAACCCGTCAGAAAATTTAAAATTTCTAACGTTCTGAATCTCACATTGTCTCGGGCGTTTCCGCTATTTAATCTCGATAACAAAGGGTGAAATACCTTGAGTTGGCTTGGCCTTAGAATCGCCTTTTGAGGCGTCCTCAGTCTCGATAAATTCACGTTTCCACATCACCGTGTAGCCTTTCCACAGGGGGGCTTTTTTGTCGAAGTATTTGTTTTCCAACTCGATTACGCCAGTCTCATCCAAGGTAGTAAAGATAAACACGTTGCCTTCCTGAGCACTCATATCGACGGTGATTTCTGTGACCCCCCCTTTGGCTTTGTCGTCATCTCGAAGATCGAGTTCTGCGTAAGTTTTAAGCGAGACACGTTTTTCATTCTCCGCGCGGATAAACCTGAACTTGTCCCTACGCATAACGTTTTTAAGTTTTCTTTCGTCGGCACTGTCGTAGGTTCTACCATACATGGCGGGAACCTTAACCTTATAGACCAAGTAAAGTTTACCGTCTTTTAGAGTTCCTCTATCGAGGATTCGACCATCCATAATAATTCGATTACGATCATATTTCACTGTGATTTCTACTTTGGCATCGCCTGAAGTTTCCGCTGTAAATTTGGCCTCTTTATGATCGAGCCCAGGTTTCATCTCGGTAGAGAAGCCTTCATTATCCTTGAAACGTTTGACGCTAAACTTACCCGGTGCCGTTTCAACATGAACTTCGGCATAGATTTTAATAGTCCGCGTTAGCCCTATCCGTTTCTTATTTCTTTGTCCTAGCAGGTAAATTTCACTTTGGCCCTCGTTATTGATACCAAATTCAAAATTTTTGCGTGTATAGCCAGAAAAATAACCCAACCAAGGGTCGTCACTCATACCGGGAAGGCGTTGAGCGTTTACGGTTACTGGAAACAATATGGCGATGGCTGTTGCCCAAACTGCACAAATACAAAAGATACATCTGCTTTTCATAGATAGACTACTATACCTCATAATCAGTCCTGTCTAAACAAAAGAAGTTGAAGATGCGCAAGTAATCTAAGTATTATTCGTTATTCACCGTTGCACCCTTGGCAAATCTTTGGAGAATACACACGTCATTCCATGAACAACCAAGAACTTTCAAATAACATCACTCAAGCCTGCCAATGGGTTCCCGTCGTCAAAGAGGAAATGGGCAAGGTATTGGTAGGGCAAGCTGATCTCGTTGACCGTCTAATCGTAGGGCTCCTATGTAAGGGACACATCTTACTGGAAGGTGTCCCTGGATTGGCAAAAACATTGGCCATCAAAGCCCTCTCAGGATGTATTCATACGGATTTCTCCAGAATTCAGTTTACTCCGGATTTATTACCCTCCGATCTATTAGGCACGATGATCTACAATCCTCGTGAGGCAACCTTCTCGGCTAAACTTGGTCCTATTTTTAGTAATGTCATTCTAGCTGACGAAATTAACCGAGCACCGGCGAAAGTTCAATCAGCTCTACTTGAGGCGATGCAGGAACGCCAAGTGACGATTGGAGATACCACTTACCCCCTACCCGACCCATTTCTTGTTTTAGCAACTCAGAACCCGATTGATCAGGAAGGCACCTATCAGTTACCTGAAGCTCAGCTAGATCGATTTCTCCTTAAGGTGACCGTCAACTATCCAAGCCGCGATGAAGAACTTCTGATTCTTGATCGAATGGCCACTTCTGAGCCCGTGCATCTAACCTCAACTGTAGTCGATATCCCTACCGTTGAAAAAAGCATCCATCTGGTAAACAGCATCTATATCGATCCAGCAGTGCGTAAATATATTGTTGAACTTGTGCATACCACTCGATACCCAGCCAAGGTTGACACCAGTTTAAAAAACCTCATTCGTGTAGGTGCATCGCCACGGGCTACGATTAACTTAGCTCTCGCATCACGAGCCAAAGCCTTCATGGCTGGGCGCGCCTTTGTGACTCCACAGGACGTCAAGGACCTAGCACACGACATTCTCAGACACCGTATCCTTCCCAGCTATGAAGCTGAAGCTGAGGATATTACTACGGACACAATCATCGATCGTATCCTTGCCCGCGTGCCAGTGCCGTAAGGACGCAGGACCCCAGTAACGTAGGACCGTATCAGGCTTCTGGAATCACGCGTTGACGCATGGTGCCTATACCTTCGATTCCAAGCTCCACTTGGTCTCCGGCAGATAGGAAACGAGGCGGTGTCATTCCCATACCCACACCGGCAGGAGTCCCAGTGGCGATGATGTCACCAGGAAGAAGGGTCATAAATTTGGAAATATAACTCACCAGATGAGCCACACCAAACATCATATCACCACTCCATCCGTTTTGGCGTTTCTCACCGTTGACTTTGGTCCATAGGCAGAGGCTTTGCGGTTCGGTAAGCTCATCAGTGGTAACTAGGTATGGCCCAAAGGGTGCAAATGTATCTGAGCTCTTTCCTTTTACCCACTGGCCACTGTGCTCTTTTTGCCAAGCTCGTTCGCTGTAATCGCAGAGAATGGTGTAACCAGCGATGTATCCGATCGATTCATCCTCCCTAACATTCCTCGCTGTTTTCCCAATGATAATTGCGAGCTCGACTTCGTAGTCCAATTTTTTACTGCCCGTGGGTAGAATTACATCATCAAATGGGCCGCAGCAAGCGGTGGTAGCCTTCATAAACAGCACTGGCTCGTCAGGAACACCACCTCCAAATTCCTTGGCGTGGTCGGCGTAATTTTTACCGACACAAACAAGTTTTGATGGTCGTGTCACTGGAGCGCCATGTCTTACATCAGACGCTATCTCCCTGCCGCCCTGGCAACCGTCATCAATCCAACTCCTCAAGGATTCTAGTCCACCGCAGGCGAAAAAACCTTCGTCGAACTCCCTGAATTCATCAGATGCGTCGATCCTCTTTCCATTTGAAAGAATTACGCCTGGGCGTTCCCTACCTGGCTCGCCATGTCTGATCAGTTTCATGGGTTATATTTTTTACTTAGAAAACAGAGCCGGTGCCTCGCCATCAGTTGGGAAAGTACCACCACGTTCTTTCTTCCAAAGGAGTTTACCATCCTGTCGGATCTCAAATATTCCACCACCTCCTCCAACGAGCATTACATTACTCCCTGTAGACTCGGTAATTTCAGCCGACACACGGTCGGCTTCAGGACGGTAGTTTCATTGCTCGCAGTATTCAATTTCAATTGCCATGGCTGTATTATGCACCAAGCCACCTGTTTTTGTCACGCAGAAGTGTGTAGGAAATAATTGAGACGATTCACCGATCCTCGAAGTTGGTTGATTAATTTGACCTTTTCAGTCTCCACACTGATCGATCAGGTAAGCCAGTGCTTTTGGTCCACCACTGTTTGATTTTCACTACTTACTATTAGCTAAAGCGCGTGGAAGGTTACGGGGGGCATGCAGAGCTCCTACGTTGGCAGACATAACTTAGTCTTCCGTATCTTCCGTAGTGGCCTTTCGCAAAGAGGGATCGCTCAGAAGCTTCCGAATCCGCCACAGTAGAACTCCAGTTCCCACCATGGCAAGCCCACCGATCGCAAGAAATACTTCATTGGCCGGCATCGCAAGATCTTTGCGAAAAACACGGACCAGGACAGCCCCGATCGAGCTGAAGACAAACGAAAGAGCGTTGGCAGTGCCCAAGAAACGCCCCCTTTCATCTGCAGGTGAAAGGTGCTGCAAAAGTGACTGCAGGGGCACGATGTAAAATCCGGCAAAAAATCCAGCCCCTCCTAAAAGGCCCGCCACGACCCAAAAATTCAACGGAACCACTCCAAGGAGAATAAAGAACAAAGTCATCCCCACTGCCCCCACTGGAATGAGTCGAGGTTCGATGTGTTTTCCGGAAATCAACCCAGCCACCACACTTCCCAATCCAATCGTGATTCCTAGAACGCCAAGGAGGTTGTTATTTTTTTCGGGACTGATCTGCAATAGCCCGCTGAAATCTGGAAGGATCAGAAGCGCCATCATCCCGAGTAAATAGAAAAATGCCCACGCAAAGGCAACCAACAACAGGGACGAATGCGACATTTCCTTGAGCGCCTGCATATAAGGGCGAAAGGGGTTGAAGTCGATGGGCAGAGATTGATCGTAAGACTTCAGCTTCGGCAGAAAGAGTGCCGGCAAGAGACCAACAATCGCGATGACCATAAGGACCACTCCCGGAATCCAAAACATAGCAGGCTTCAAAACAGAGGAGGAATCATTCCCGGCAAACCCTGAAGCGTAGCTGGTATAAACCGTTCCCGCCAAGAGGGTTCCACCGATTACGGCGAGGTTGGTGAACATGTTGATCGATCCGTTGGCCTGGCTGAGATGCTTATCCTTCACCAACTCGGGAATCATTCCATATTTGGCTGGGCCAAAAAACGCACTTTGAATCGCAAGGAGAACAAGTGCCCCGAGACACGCCCACAGATTATGCGCAAGAAAGGCTCCGAGAGCCACCGCCGCAATGCCCACTTCAGCCAACTTGGCGAAGACTGTAATTCGGCTCTTGCTGATGCGATCCGCAATTTGTCCTGCAATTCCAGACAGAAGGATAAAAGGAATCGTCAGACACAGAGCCACGTAGGCCTGCCCGCCATCCCCTAACTGGTTCGCCCAGATTCCTCCGGAGGCGACGGCCAGGATGATCACCTGCTTGAGAACACTGTCGTTAACGGCCCCGAATAATTGCGTCACTAATAGAGCGCAGAACCCTTTGTTGAAAAGTCGATTTGATTTTGACACAGAAAAATTAGAGTAAAATAAAGAGATAGACTAGGCAAGTTCAGAAAAAAGGAGTCATCAGCTGAAGATTTTTTCAGGTTAAAATAGAGAGTGACTCCTAAGCTTTGGGTTACATCGAGCATACTTACGGCTAAGAATTATTGTTTTAAGAGGAGCCATGGGTCGGTGAATCATTCATTGGCGCAACACCGCCCCTCTGACCGGCAACTTGCCCACTCTCTATCGACGGCTGAAAACAAAGTTTTCAGAATAATGGCATGGAAACTGCTAAATAAACTATGAAAACACCCCGTTTTCGTTCTATATTCCGGCGCGCCTCTTACCTTATGTGAATCACGCGCTCTATTATGCCTCCTGGTATCCAACACGGACTCAGTCAGAATCTGAGCCAGCAACAAACTCTCTCGCCTCAGATGCGACAGAGCTTGAATATCCTTCAGGCGAATACCCTCGAGCTCTCCCAGCTTCTCAATCAGGTGGCTGAAATGAACCCCACATTGGAAATAACCGAGGATACAGACCAACTCGACGACACCCCTGCCCCAGATGCAGAGGTTGATTATGAAAATCTCTCGGAATTCGACGACTCCTGGCGCGAGGATCAAATCCTGATGCATGGGAACCGGCAGCACACCGCTGACGACGAGGAGCGTCGCGAATTTCTCTACAACTCTATTGTCGCCCCCAAAACGCTCCAGCAACATCTCCTTGATCAACTTAACCGCGCAGCGGTCGATAATGAAAAATACATGGCAGCCGAGCACATCATCGGCTGTATCGATAAACGAGGCTTTCTTGAAGACTCCATTGAAACTCTCGCACCGCTATCCCCTTTTACCCTCAAACAACTCCGCTCTGCCCAGTCGCTGATTCAAGGATTCGATCCGACAGGTGTTGCTGTGGAAAACCTAACCGAGTCACTACTTCTACAGTTGCAACTTCTAGGCCGTGGCGGATCACTTGAATGTCGCATCGTGGATCAACACCTCGATGACCTAGCCAGACGTCGTTTCTCCAACATCACAAGAGCGCTGGGTGTGTCCCAGGAAGCAATCATTGAAGCATCTGAACGCATCGCGTTACTCAACCCCGACCCCGGCGCAGCCTTTGATGCTACATCTAACCCACATGTCAGTGCCGACATTGAAATACGCCGTGACCGCGATGGCGAATATTACACACACCTCACCGGAGACCACCTTCCAAACATCCGAATCAGTAATCACTACAAGGATCTGTTGACCAAACTAAACTCCGACCCCAAAGCACGCAAATACCTGCGCGATAATATCCATGAGGGGCGACAAATCATTAATGCTGTTAGTCAACGACAGGAAACGCTACTGAAGATTGGAACCGAGATCATCAAACGTCAGCCTGATTTCCTTAAATACGGAGTGGGTAAGCTTCGCCCCATGACCATGCATAACGTTGCCGAAACCATCGGCGTCCACGCAGCGACCATCTCCAGAGCTGTTTCGGCAAAATATATCCTCACCCCACATGGGCTGATGGAGTTACGGGCCTTTTTCGCCTCGGGTTACACCACCAAACAAGGCACCGAGATTTCCAACACTGGTGTCCGCGATGCTATCCAGCAACTCGTTGCTAATGAGGATACAGCCAAGCCTCTCTCTGATACAGCCATCGAGAAACAGCTCGCGTCCAAGGGCATCAAGGTTGCCCGCAGGACGATCGCGAAGTATCGCGATCAGTTAGGCATACTTCCATCACATCTAAGGAAGAAGCATGGCTAAGCTGTTGATCGCGTTCAGTGTTTGAGCGGTTACTTTTTCTTACCAAAGCGCTCAAACACTTTGTCATGTTCTTTCATGCCCTTGCCAAATTTCTCCATCGCAGGTCCAAGAATTCCAGCCACTTCTTCATTCTGCATAATGGTTCCCATGGCACCTTTCATTTTAGCGTCCATCGCCTCCTTGCCCTTATCCATTTTAGCATCAAGTGCCAACTTTACTTCATCAGAAGGCGTTTCCAGCTTGTCCATACGCGCTGCGATTTTACCGATTTCCTCGCCAACGCCATCGATTTTCATCACAGCGGCTTCTGCGCTTGCTTTATCCGTGGCCGATATCAGAGCATCAGCGAGAGCGTTCATCTGAACGATCATTTCATCGCCCAAAGAGTCAGGCGTATCTGTAACCGCTACATTTTCAGCATTAGAATCACCTGAGGCTTCTTCTTTTTTCTCCCCGCAGGAGATCAATAAACTCGAGGACAGGAGTGCTGCACCGAGTAGGAGGGATGGAGTTAGTTTCATGATTTTATGTTAGCTAGGGGTTGTTGTTTTTAGTTGGATTCATGGAATCATACTGCTCGCCCATGATCTACGATTAGTTCATTAATTAGCAATGCCCCTGATCTATGCGTTAAAATTTACCTATAGGGAAAAAACCGTATTTTTTTAACAACATATAACACAATCATATCAATGTAATTAGTTGAGAATCAATTACGCAAAAACGCTAGTGATTAGTAGGACGATTTTTCATGTTATCGGCAAGCTTGGGACTTGGTTAGATGCGGGTTACAAACCCACACTCCATATAAAAAGCCCTCGCTGCCGTGAGGCAACGAGGGCTGGGTAAATCAACTTTGACCTACTCATTACCAACGTAATGACGTTAGTAGCGGTAAGCTTCAGGCTTATATGGCCCCTCTTGAGGCACACCAATGTAATCGGCTTGCTCCTGGGTAAGCGTGGTGAGTTTACAACCAATTTTGTCGAGGTGAAGTCGGGCGACTTCTTCATCGAGATACTTAGGAAGCACCATTACTTCACCAGCCTTGTAGGTGTCTTTGTTTTTCCAAAGATCAATCTGGGCAAGTGTTTGGTTAGCGAAGGAGTTAGACATCACAAAGCTTGGGTGACCTGTGGCACATCCGAGGTTTACAAGACGACCTTCAGCAAGCATGTAGAGGGCATTTCCGGTTGGAAAAGTATACTTATCTACCTGTGGCTT
Source organism: Akkermansiaceae bacterium (assembly GCA_037620805.1). Classification (GTDB taxonomy): domain Bacteria; phylum Verrucomicrobiota; class Verrucomicrobiia; order Verrucomicrobiales; family Akkermansiaceae; genus Oceaniferula. The sequence continues at coordinate 124,683 of JASJLI010000067.1, read as the reverse complement.
GATGTTAAGTTTGACGACACCCTCAGCTTTATTGAGGTTATCGAGCTGGATCTCGTTATCGAAGTGACCGATATTACAAACGATGGCTTGATCCTTCATCTTCTCCATGTGCTCAAGGCGGATGATGTTGAAGTTACCCGTGGTGGTGACGTAGATGTCTCCCCATCCGAGTGTGTCTTCAACAGTGAGAACACGGTAACCCTCCATCGCAGCTTGGAGCGCACAGATAGGATCAACTTCGGTAACAACAACTTGTGCACCTTGACCACGGAGGGCTTGGGCACAGCCTTTACCAACATCACCATATCCGCAGACAACGGCGACTTTTCCTGAGATCATAACGTCAGTAGCGCGCTTGATGCCATCGACAAGTGACTCACGGCAACCGTAAAGGTTATCGAACTTAGACTTGGTAACAGAGTCGTTAAAGTTAATAGCTGGAACGAGAAGCGTTCCGTTTTTAGCCATTTCGTAGAGACGGTGAACACCAGTGGTGGTTTCTTCTGAAACGCCCTTCCAGTCTTTAAGAATCTCAACAAAAATACCGGGATGCTCTACAGCGATGCTTTTAAGGAGGTTTTTGATAACACCTTCTTCTTCATTAGAGGTTGGCTCGTTGACCCAGTCAGATCCGTTTTCCATCTCGTATCCTTTGTGAAGGAGAAGAGTGGCGTCTCCGCCATCGTCAACGATGAGTTCAGGACCTTTGTCGCCGGGGAACTTAAGCGCCTGCCAAGTGCACCACCAGAATTCTTCGAGAGTTTCACCCTTCCAGGCGAACACAGGAACATCGGCCTCAGCAATCGCAGCGGCAGCGTGGTCTTGGGTTGAGAAAATATTACATGATGCCCAACGCACGTCGGCACCGAGGTCGACGAGGGTTTCGATCAGAACAGCCGTCTGAATCGTCATATGCAGCGAGCCCATGATACGAACACCTTGCAGTGGCTTCTCGGGGCCATACTTGGCGCGGGTTTGCATGAGACCGGGCATCTCGTGCTCGGCGATGTCTATTTCTTTTCTGCCGAAGTCGGCGAGAGTGATGTCAGCGACTTTGTGGTCGATTCCTTTTTCTAATGTTGTATTGCTCATAATGTTAATTGGGTATTTGAAGTTTATAGGGCTGCTTTCAGTTCATCGACTTTGTTGGTTTCTTCCCATGGTAGGCCAGCATTCTCACGACCGAAGTGGCCGTAGTTAGTTGTCTTCCCGTAGAAAGGGCGAAGGAGGTCGAGTTGAGAGATGATGTCGGCAGGTTTGAAGGAGAACACTTCGTTGACGGCTGCCTCGATTTTCACTTCATCGATTTCAGCCGTTCCGAAGGTGTTGACGTTAACGCTGACGGGATGTGGATGGCCAATTGCGTAGGCTAGCTGAAGTTCACATTCGTTTGCGAGACCTGCTGCGACGATATTCTTGGCAACCCAGCGGCACATGTAAGCGGCTGAGCGGTCTACCTTGGATGGATCTTTTCCTGAGAAAGCACCACCACCATGACGACCCATGCCACCGTAGGTATCGACGATAATTTTCCGTCCAGTAAGACCGGCATCGCCTTCGGGACCACCGATCACAAAGAGTCCGGTTGGGTTGATGAGAATATCGGTCTCTGGGGTGAGGAGTTCACCAGGGAGGTGTTTTTCAATCAGGTCGCGCTTGAGTAAGTCACGGATTTCCTGAGTGGAAATTTCCTTAGCGTGCATGGTCGAGATGACAACTGAAGTAAATCGGTTAGGCTTGCCGTTGACGTATTCGATACTGACCTGCGTTTTAGAGTCGGGGCGAAGCCATGTGTGTGTCCGATCCTTACGAAGCTTGGTAAGTTCGTAACCAAGCAGGTGTGAGTAGTGAATCGCGGCAGGCATGAGCTCTGCTGTATCATTGGTGGCGTAACCAAACATAATTCCCTGGTCGCCAGCACCTTGCTCATCGGTGTCCTTGTCGGCTGCAGCTGCGGCATCGACTCCTTGAGCGATGTCAGGCGACTGCTGACCAAGCATGTTCATGAGGAACGCTCCTTTTTCAAACTTACAAGTATAAGAGTAGTCGGTGCCGTTTGCGTAATCGGCATCGTAGCCAATTTCTTTCAGGGTGTTTTTAACCACGGTGCCGTAGTCGAACTGTGCATTCGTGGTAATTTCACCGGCTAGGCCGACGACGTTGTCCTTAACAAAGGTCTCGCAAGCTACTCGACTGTTGATATCTTGTTCGAGACATGCATCAAGTACGGCATCGGAAACTGTATCACAGACTTTGTCTGGGTGACCTTCAGTGACGGATTCGGAGGAGAAAATAAATGTTTTGCTCATGGGTTTAATTTGTTGTATCAATAAATCGCGATACGTTGATGCGTTTAATTAAACCATATTCCCATGCCGTCAATTCTTAAATCCTTAAAACTTCTCTCAGACCCTACTCGAATCCGCATTTTGCTACTTCTGGCCGATGAATCGCTCAATGTAGCAGAGCTTCAGGAAATCCTGGGTATGGGACAAAGCCGTATATCGACTCAATTGTCTCAGCTGAGGCAAGAAGGTTTGGTCACGAGTGCCCGATCCGGAAAAAACAACGTCTACGCCATTTCCGCACCTGATGCGCTGATGGAAGTGGCACGTCAGGCAGAAGGCGAGATCCCTGAGGTGGCGGCCGACTCAAAGACGCTGTCGCATATCCTTAGAAAACGCCGCGACAAGACCCGTGCGTATTTCGATGACTTGGCTGGGAAATTTGGTAAGCGCTACGTACCGGGGCGGTCTTGGAAATCATTGGCTGAGGCGATGCTGAAAATTCTAAACTATGATGTCGTGGCAGATCTAGGAGCTGGTGAAGGAACACTGGCTCAATTGCTTGCACCTAGAGCCAAAAAGGTGATCGCCATCGATAACGCGCCTAACATGGTCGAGTTTGGGAAAAATCTCGCCAAGGAACACGGCCTATCACATCTGGAATATCGCCTCGGAGATATCGAGGCGCCCCCTATCGACGACAACTCGGTTGATCTAGCCATCTTCTCCCAAGCCCTCCACCATGCAGAGCATCCTGAGAAAGCGCTATTCGCAGCACACAAGTTGTTAGCGCCGGGTGGGAAACTGGTCATCCTCGATCTTCTACAACACAGCTTCGACCAAGCCAAAGAACTGTATGCCGACACCTGGTTAGGTTTTTCCGAAGTTGAACTTTATAAGATGATGGAAAAGGCAGGATTCAAAGAAATCGAGACTACCATTGTGGATAAGGAAAGTGAGGCACCTCATTTCCAAACCCTCCTTGCGATTGGTCATAAATAGGGCAACATCTTGTTATGCTCCGCTTGGTATTAATTTTCTGTGGTCTCACCGTGATAGGCTGTGCTAACCGCTCGAATACGCACGTAACCCCTGCGCCAGATAGACCGCTGACAAACCCACCTCAGATAACAGAGGGTGCAGAGAAACCAATCCTAGCGCCGTCGGTTGTGAAGATCGTTCCGCCGCAAAAAAAAATCGCTCTAGCCCATCATCGTACATCGCGTAATGGGGTGATCTTATCGATGGTTTCCTTTGATGGTCGCAAACATCAGCTTCGCGTTGCTGACCAACAAAATGGGCTTGGCTCTAGATGGATCGATGCCAAATCCGCGGCTACAACCTACCGCGGACTAGCAGCTATCAACGGTGGTTTTTTTACTCCCGAGGGAAAACCTCTCGGACTCGTGATCGAGACAGGAACCAAGCGCGGCTACATCAATAAGTCATCACTCGGAGCGGGCATGTTTGTTTCCAGTAAGGCTGGCAGCGCGATCATTCGTCGTGAGCAATATAGATCATCAAGTATCGCCCCTCATGCATACAACCTCCTTCAAACAGGCCCTATGCTTGCTGAAAGAGCCAGGCCCATCTCTGGCTTATCACAAACAAGTAGCCGACCCCGCAGTTTCATCGCATGGAATGGAAAGAATCACTGGGCAATCGGATACGCCGAGTCCTGCACCCTTGACGCTCTGTCGCGAGCTCTAGCAGGAACATCCCCAGCTGGATTTAAAATCCATACAGCCGTCAATCTCGATGGAGGACGTTCATCTGATCTCTGGGCTGGGCCGTATGTAAAAAATGGTAACAAAACCCATCGGACGTTTTTAAATAAGGCCGTGCGGAATTACCTCGTATTAATCCCGCGTTAAGTAGGGTAAGTTTGCAACTTGCCGACAGGATATGGGACGATGCCTGTAAAGGTTTATTATTCCTTGAGTTGTCGGCAAGTTTCAAACTTACCCTACATTGAGCTAACAGGAACCATCATTTCCAAATAAGCACCTTGCGAAGGTGGGCGGACGTTACTGAATAAAATCATTGAGGCCTTAGGCACATGGATACCTCCTGCCTGACCACCTAGCAACCACTCAGCGAGGCAGGAAAAGTCAGGTTCATGTCCAACGATTGCAACCCGTTGAAAGTCCGTGTAAGCGGATAACTCTTTCATCGCTGACGATGGTCGCATACCGCAGGCAAGCCACGGTTCGATGATCGGCCCATCAGCTCCAGCCGATTTGCAAAAGATCTCAGCCGTTTCCCTAGCTCGCACCAAAGGGCTCGCCAAAGTTACATCCGGCACAAGCAGATGGGTTTGCAAAAACTCCCCCACTTTCTCAGCTTGCTCCCTGCCCTTGTCAGTCAGTGCTCGAGCCGGATCACTAATCGCGTAGGACTCAGCCTTAGCATGACGAATGAGCAGGAGTTCCATGGGATCAGGTGGCGGGTGCCAGGGATTAGGCGTCAGGAAGACTACATCGTCATTCCGCCATCGCTGGCGACCACCTGACCGGTGATGTAGCGAGCTTCAGCGCTGGCGAGGAAGAGTGTGAGTGCCGCGATGTCTGCGGTGTTCCCCATTTCCTTCAGTGGAATGTTTCCAACAATGGCTTCTTTTTGATCGTCATTAAGTTCATCAGTCATATCGGTGGCGATGAATCCAGGAGCGATGGCGTTGCAGGTGACTTTACGACCTGCGAGCTCACGGGCGACGGATTTGGTGAAACCTATCAGACCCGCCTTACTCGCAGCGTAGTTGACCTGACCTGCGTTACCGATAAGACCGATCACGGAACTGATGTTGATGATACGAGGATCAGCAGCTTTCATCATATTACGCTGAAAGGCTTTGACCGTGTTGAATGCTCCTTTGAGGTTAGTATCTAGTACGGTGTCCCAGTCCTCGTCCTTCATGCGCATGAGCAGACCGTCACGGGTGACACCTGCATTATTTACCAAAATATTGACGGATCCGAAGTCGGCAATGATTTCTTTCCCCATCGCCTGCACGGCTACGTGGTCGGAGATATCCACGGCATATGCCTTGGCCACGCCTGGATATTCAGCGTTGATCGCATCGGCTGCGCCACCGCAACTTCCTGCACTACGGCTTACTACCGCGACCTTTCCGCCCTCGGCAGCAAATGCCTTAGCGATTTCCAATCCGATTCCCCGACCTGCGCCGGTAACTACTGCAACTTTATCTGTAAAACGTGCCATGCCAATTCGTCCCACGATTTGGCACACTTGCCAACTCTCAAATCAATTACCTCCAGAGGTAGGATCTTTTTTCAGCGATGATCTTGTTACCATTCATCATTCTGATTCGCCATGACAGAACCCTACCACCGACACGATAGGCCTCCCCTGTCAGTTTGAATTCGACCTTACCCGTTGCTTTATCAGTCGGCAAATCACGGCTCATACGCAGAGCCCTAGACCCAGTAGCTGTCTGCTGGTAGTCCATGACGATTTTTAGTTGACCCGACGAGCTACCTTCATTCTTCCAACTTACTGTATAATACTGACCAAGCCGTGCCTGACGCTCCTCGAGAGTAACTGCACCACGTAACCGATATGACTGTTCACCCCTTACCATCTGAGCATCGCGATTAGCTGGATCAACCGAGCTTAGGTGAAACTGCCTCACTTCCATGACATCCGAGGATGAACAGGAGGCAAAGAGTCCGGCGATGGAAATGATTAGAAGTTTCCTTATTAAATCAAATGGCATGCTCTTCATTAGGGGTATACAAGCCCATTAGGAAAAAAATGCCAATGTCGAAATTTCCAATTCGCCAGCGGCACTAGAATTAGATAGTGTCCCAGCATGGATGCAACCATTGAGAAGCGACTCCAACAGTTTATTCAGACCAAGGGGCTACGTAACACACCTCAGCGAAACGCCATCGTAGATGCTGTGTTCTCATCGGATGAGCACTTTACGGCTGATGACTTGTGGGAGCGAATCCGCAGAACCCAATCGAGATCGTCACGTGCGACGGTGTACCGTACTATTTCGCTACTCGTCGAAGCGGGGCTACTTCACGAGATCGATCTTGGTGATGACCAAAAAACTTACGATCCAAATTTTGTCGACAGCCCGGCGCACAATCACCTCGTCTGTATCGACTGCGGTAAGGTGCTCGAGTTCGAAGACGCACACATTCAGCTGATGAACGACTGTGCAGCCCGGCGCTTGGGCTTCCGACCTGAGCGGCAGACGTTGAAAATCGAAGCCTGCTGCGAAAAACTTCGTCTTCACGGGCGTTGTGAAAATTTGATTGCGGCACGCATTCAAGGAAAACGACTTCCCAAACAGCGATAGCTCGTGTAGCTACCCCCCCAGCTTTCACAACATGACCTTTCACCCATTCAAAGAACGTTCCGAGCTCTGCGAGAGCCACTCCGAGGAGCTAGCCAGCATGATCACCCATGCGATTGGTGCCGTCCTTAGTGTGGTGGGCCTTGTATACATGGTTGTTGTTTCCGGAAATGATCCATGGAGGGTCACGGGAGCTACGATTTTTGGATCCACACTCATCCTCCTCTACCTTTCCTCCACTCTTTACCACTCGTTCAGTGGTCCGCGAGTGAAGTCATTTTTCCAAATCCTCGATCACTCGGCGATTTATCTCCTCATCGCGGGAACCTACACACCTCTGACACTGGTTAGCCTACGAGGACCATGGGGATGGAGTCTGTTTGGCATTGTTTGGTTTATGGCCATCGGAGGTATACTCACCAAGGCTCTGATGAAAAACAACCGTGATCACTGGATCTCCACAGCGATCTATATCGTGATGGGCTGGTTAGCGATCATCGCAATCGGACCACTGGTACAGGCAATCCCCACTGAAGGCTTAGTGCTGATCATTGCCGGTGGAGTTTGCTACACAGGCGGCGTTGTGTTTTACGCCTGGAAAAAACTCAAATTCAACCACGCGGTCTGGCACCTATTCGTGCTCGCAGGCAGTATCTGTCACGTTCTGGCTGTGACTTTGTATGTGCTGCGCTAATTTGGACAAGATGCTTCTCTCCTATCAAACCGTTGGTGATCCCACGGACTCACCTCTCATATTCCTCCATGGCCTCGGCGCGGGGGCAAGTCAGACAGCTTCAGCATTTGGTGCTCTTCCAAGCCGTTATGTCATCACCCCTGACATGCCGGGTCACGGTGACAGCCAGGATTGCAGCCCTAACGATCTGAATTTTAATACCTTTGCCGATCAAGTCATTGAGCTCATGGATCATCTCGATATCGACTCCACAGATATAGGAGGCCTATCCATGGGCTCCGGTATCACCCTGAATCTCGCACTTAGATACCCTGAGCGCCTTAAAAAAATCATCCTTCTTCGGCCGTCGTGGATGCACATCAAACAACCGGAGCACCTCAAACTAGTCGCCTATGTCGGACAGTGGATTGAAGAGCTTGGCACGGATGCAGCACGTGAGAAACTATTGGGGGATCCAGATTTCCAGCAACTCGATCAGGAAAACAAACCCGTAGCGAACTCCATCGGCGGTATGTTTCAACGACCCCTCACCCCCGCCTCAACGGCTGTGCTCTATAAAATGTGGCAGGACTCCCCTTTTTCCTCACCTGAGGAACTCCAAAGCATCACCCATCCAACCTTGATGCTCACCACAGGTAGAGATGAACTTCACCCTCAGAGCACAGCAGATCTTATTACCTCATATCTTCCCAATGTAATGGCAAACGAGGTTCTACCGCCACGCTATCACGAGCCAGAGGCTTATGGACTTGCCATGAATGCCTTGGTTCAAAAGTTTTTAGCCGAATAAGAGCTTCACGTCTCGGCTCTGCCATGCTCAGATCGCCCCATGCAGGACGACGTTTTTTTTCAAGAAAACCAGATAGGTCATCACGTCGACACCATCTTTGATGAACTGGTGGGATTCACCTATTTTGTCAAAGACACAGAACTTCGATACGTCGCTTTCAACAAACGACTACTACAACTATTCGGCGTTGAGCATGGAACTGAGATTCTTGGCAAAAAGGACGTCGACTTTATGCCGGATCACATTGTGAACTCAATTCAAAAGGCTGATCTGGAGATCCTCGAAACAGGAAAACCAATCCTCAATCGGGTCGAACTTGTGCCAACTGGAAACGGATTTGTCGATTGGTCGACCACCAACAAAAAACCTCTATTCAATATCCATGGCAAGATCTGTGGTATTATCGGAGTCACCCGCCCATTCAGCCAAAGCACCACATCCCTACAACAATCAGATGAACTTGGATCCTCACTTAAACTGATGCATCAGTCGTTTCGCGATAACATCGCTATCACGGAATTGGCAAAAAGCGCCAACCTCTCACTTAGTTCCTTTCAACGTAAATTCAAAGCCTGCTTTGCCATGTCGCCCAAGGAATACATGCGACACCTCAAGGTGCAGGAGGCATGCCACAAGATCGTGCAGACTACCCAGAGCTTTGCTGAAATCAGCTATGCCTGTGGATTTGCCGATCAAAGCCACTTCTCACGAGAGTTCACTCGGGTCATGAAAGAGCCCCCATCGTCATACCGAGCACGCTTCAAAGCCAAATAACCGGCTGACCATTTTATTCATAAGATTGCACCGATTTTTCAAGACAATTTCAGCGATCCCACCTACAAATACATTCAACAGCACGACCTATCTATGATCACCAAACGTATTTCCACAGAAACCATTCTCGCTAATCTGAAGAAAAAAGTCGATCAGCGCCTGCCCATCATGATTTCCTCAGCAGGTAGCGGTCTCGTCGCCAAGCTTCAGGAACAATGTGGCACCGACTGTATCAACACCTTCTCCGGAGCACGCCTTCGTTCCAACGGAATGGGAACCATGTCGATGATGTGGCCTATCCTCGATTCAAACAAACAAACTCTCGACTACACCCGCGAGGACATCATGCCTGCGCTTTCCGGAAAATCCTTCGTTTGCGCCTGTCTCAACGCGAACGACCCCCTCAAGGACATGCGCATGGTTCTGCAACAGTGTAAGGACATGGGAGTGAATTCAGTTTCCAATATCGGCCCATCCATTTCCTACGTCGACCACGATTCCGAAATCTACAAGGTGATGACCTCCGCCGGTATCACCATCGATAACGAAATTGAGATGCTCAAGCTTGCTAAAGACGAAATGGACATGGTCAGCATTGGACTTGCCTTCACTCTTGAAGACTCCATCCGTATCTGTGCCGAAGCCAAACCACACATCTTCTGCTACCACGCAGGAACGACCAAAGGAGGCATCAAAGGCTACGACAATGGCATGACCATCGAGGAAACAGCCGAACAAACCGAACACGCCTACCAGAAGTGCCGTGAAGTTCATCCTGATGTTATCCTCGTTGGCCACGGCGCTGCGATGGAAAACCCAGAGGATGCTCAGTATATGTTAGACAATACATCTGGCCAAGGATTCTGGACAGGTTCATCCACTGAGCGTTTACCGATTGAGCGTGCAGTCACTCAGGCTGCCAACGAATTTACGGCACTGCGTTTCTCTAAATAAGTCCTACAGGACCCATAAGACCTATGAAAACAATCGCCATTCTCGCAACTCTCGACACCAAGGCCGATGAAGCCAACTTCATGCGGCAGGAAATCGAACGCCTTGGAGGTAAGGCTCTTCTGATCGACCTCAGCGTCATTGGTGATACCACCATCAACGCTGACGTCTCCAAAGAGGAAGTCATTACGGCCGGTGGCAGCACGCTTGCTGAACTTTTGGATAGCCCAAGCCGCGAGAAAGCCAGCCCGGTCATTGTCGCTGGAACCACCAAGATACTCCTCGATCTTCAGCTTGCTGGAAAAATCGATGCCGTCGTGACTCTCGGCGGAACTCAGGGCACTTCAACCTGCTCCCCTATTTTACAAGCACTCCCCTACGGCTTCCCGAAGGTTATGCTCTCTACGGCAGCATCAGGCGACACCTCACCATTCGTGGGCATCAAGGACATTACCATGATGTTTGCGGTCAGTGACATCCTCGGACTCAACGTATTCTCCCGTAAGATACTCGCCAATGCCGCCGCATCAGCCTGGGGCATGGCACAAGTTGAGCAGTGCATTACCAAGTCGACAGCCAAAGGGGTCATCGGCATGTCTAACCTAGGAGTTCTTACTCAAGGCGCCATGCACGCGATCAAGCTCTTTGAAGAAGCTGGTTACGAAGTGATTACTTTCCACGCCATTGGTGCTGGTGGTGATGCCATGGAGCAGATGATGAAGGAGGGAATCATTACCGCCGTATTCGACTACGCCATGGGTGAAATAGCCGACAGCTGTTTCGACGCCCTCCGCGCCTCTGGCCCTGAAAGACTCACCACCGCTGGTAAGCTCGGGCTCCCTCAAGTCATCTGCCCTGGTGGATCCGAGCACCTTGGCCTACTCGTCAGTGAGCCGAGTAAAGTTCCAGAAGGATGGGAGGACCACCAGATCACCTGGCACACACCTTATGTTTTTGTCCCTCGCCTCAACGCAGAGGAGCAAACAAAAATCGCGAACACCATCGGTGAGCGACTCCAGAACGCCAAGGAAAAGACAGCATTCCTCATGCCGCTCAAAGGCGTGTCGAGTTACTCCGCTGAAGGAGGCGAGCTTTACAATACCGATCTCGACGCAGCATACTGGGAAGCCCTCCAGAAAGCCCTTCCCGATCACATCGAGGTGGAAGCCCTCGACCTCACCGCCGAGGACCCCGCCTTCGTTGAGCACGCTGTCAGCAAATTGATCAGCATGATCGAAGCCTAATATCATTTCTTTCCTAGAAAAACAAACCAACCAACCAACAAACCAACTACTACTATGGCAGACCTAGACGACATCAGAGACGGAGACAACTTCGGTCTCACCACACCCGCAGACACCAGCGCATTTTACCTCAAAGGCATGAACAGTGCTTCATGGGGAATTAAGAACCGCATGTCACGTATCTTCAACCGCGAATCAGGCCGCACAGTGATGCTTGCTTTCGACCACGGTTTCCTCATGGGACCAACTTCCGGTCTTGAGCGCATCGACCTCAACATCGCCCCTCTTGCTGAGGAAGCCGATTGCTTAATGGGTTGCCGCGGAATGATCCGTACATCGATCCCCGCTGAAAACACCCAACCTATCTGCCTTCGTACTGATACAGGCACCACCATTCTCACAGATATGAACAACAACGTTCTTATCTCTGAGCAGGATGCAATCAGCATGAACGTATCAGCCATGGCAGCCATGCTCGCCATCGGTGACGCAGACACAGAAGCTATCACCATCGCCAACTTCAGCCGCTTGGTTGATATTGGAAATAAATACAGCATCCCCGTCATGGGAGTTACAGCTGTTGGTAAAGACATGGCTCGCGACTCCCGTTACTTCGGTCTCGCATCCCGTGTCTGTGCAGAGAACGGTGCAAGCATTGTAAAAACTTACTACACTGAAGGCTTCGAAAACGTTGTCGCAGCATGCCCAGTTCCTGTGGTGATCGCAGGGGGCAAAAAGCTCCCTGAGCTTGAAGCTCTCGAGCTTTGCTACAACGCCATCCAATGTGGTGCATCCGGAGTCGACATGGGACGTAACGTTTTCCAGTCCGAGGCACCCCTCGCGATGATGAAAGCTGTTAAATCCGTTGTGCATAACAATGCCACACCAGCCGAAGGATTCGACCTCTTCAACACCTTGAAGAACGAAGCTTAAATATATTACTGATAGGGCGGGCTGATCTTCGGCCCGCCCTGACTTTCATCCCAACCATGACTCACACTAAAAAACTTGAGCGACTCAAAGAAATCGCTAGCGGAAGTCCTCAGCTCAGCATAGGAACCCTAACAGGCGACATGATGCATCAAGCGAATGACATCAAAACTCTCGAGGATACTGGTGTTCAACTTCTGCACCTCGATGTCATGGATGGCACGATCTGGCCAAAAATCTCCGTCGGTTCGGGATTTCTAGCCGGTTTAAAAACCGATCTTATTAAAGACGTTCACCTGCTCACATCTCGTCCTGAAAAACACGTCGCTGATTTCGCTGCCGCCGGTGCCGATATCATTACTGTGCAGATTGAGCACTGCGATGACGTCGCAGCCACACTCACCAGCATCCGTGAAGCTGGTTGTCTTTCGAGTGCAGGCATCTACCCCACCACTTCCATCGAGGAACTACTGCCTCATCTTGAACTTTGCGATGTTGTATTCTTGCTCTCCATTGGACCCGAAACTGGGCAACAAACTTACTTCGATGTCGTCGAAGAACGTATCACTCAGCTACGCGAAATAAAACCCGATCTCATTCTCGCCATCGATGGAGCGGTAAAAAAAGACAACGTCGGTGAACTCGCCACCATGCAATCTGATCTCATCGTCACCGGCAGCGCGGTCTTCGATGGTGGCGATGTCCCCGCAAATATCCAATTAATGCAGCAAGAAATAGCTGCGCAATAATTCACTAGTCACAACTCAAAATCAACCATTCCTCCCCATGTCCCAAGAACTCATCGCCAAAGCAGAAGCACGCAAGTCCACCCCTCTCGAATCCTCGGACCCTCTTAAACCTCACGCTGGTAAAGTCGCCATCGTCACGGGTGCGTGTGGAGGCATTGGTCGTGCCACCGCCGAGAAACTACACACCGATGGTGCTATCGTCATAGGTATGGACATCAACCCCGCCATTGTAGAAAACCTGAAAGCACCCGGACTCAGTGGTATTGTTTGCGATATCACAGATGATGCCGCCCTTGAGGCCGCGATTGACAAAGTCGTCGCTGACCACGGTGGCCTAGATCTCATCGTAGCCAACGCCGGCATTTTTAAATCCGGCGAATACATCGAGATGCTTGGAGATAGCTGGGACTTGCACATGAAGATCAACCTCACGGCCACGCAGAGGTTTCTTCGCTTTTCCATCCCCTACCTCAAACACGGTTTTGATGCATCCATCATCATCATCGGCTCGCGCAACTTCAGTGCCCCAGGACCAGGTGCCGCTGCTTACTCGGTCACGAAGGCAGGAGTCACCCAACTCGCCCGAGTCGCCGCTCTTGAGCTCGCCCCCTTCGGAGTTCGCGTCAATACAATCCATCCGGATGCCGTATTCGATACTGAAATATGGACGGAAGAAGCCCTCAAAAAATCGGCTGAGCGCTACGGCATGACGGTGCAAGAATACAAAACGAAAAACCTCCTGCGCACGGAAATTAAATCCACTGACATCGCATTGATGGTCAGCACCGTAGCCGGCCCAGCTTTCAAAGCTACTACGGGTGCTCAAATCCCAATCGATGGCGGTAATGACCGCGTCATCTAAATAGACACCAATGCTTCAATGCTGCTATTTTCACATTAAATAAGTCATCCTCGTAAGAACTCTGTATAGAAATCTCGTATACCAATATATCGTTATGAAATCAAAACTCACCAAACTCGCACTTATGTGTCTCTCAGCTACCTACATTCAGGCGGCCCAACCTGCAGGGCACCTCGTCTTTGAAGGCGGCGATGGCCCAGGCAAGGGTAAGCATCTCGTCCTAATATCCGGCGACGAAGAATATCGGTCCGAAGAATCCATGCCTATGCTTGGCCAAATGCTGGCAAAACATCATGGCTTTAAATGCACCGTCCTATTCTCACTCGACGACAAAGGCATTGTTGACCCTAACAATCAGAAAAGCTTGTCACATCCAGAAGCTCTCGAATCAGCCGATCTAATCGTCATGTGCATTCGTTTCCGTGGTTGGGATGATGCCGCCATGGAAAAATTCGATGCTGCCTACAAACGCGGTGTGCCAATGGTAACACTTCGAACAACAAATCACGGATTTAAATTTCCAGGCAACAGTAAATGGGCGAAGTATTCATTCAACGCAAAGAAGGAAACTGGCTGGAAGGGTGGCTTCGGAATGCACCTATTCGGAATGACTTGGGTAGCTCACCACGGCAAACATAAAGTTCAAGGCTGCCGCGGCATCGTCGAGGAAGCTAACAAGGACAGCGAAATCCTCAACGGAGTTGGCACGATCTTTGTAGAGTCTGATGTTTATGCAGCCAAACCACCTGCGGATTTCACAGTGCTTCTACGTGGCGAAGTTACTGAATCGCTTAAGTCGGATTCCAAACCTGTTGAAGCGAAAAACAAGCCCATGCAACCTGTTGCTTGGACTGTTCTTCACAAAAATGAATCAGGTAAGACCAACCGTATTTTTAATACTACGATGGGTGCTGCCAGCGATCTCGATGATGAAAACCTTCGCCGCCTTGTGACGAACGCTTGCTTCTGGGGCCTCAACATCGACGTGCCAGCCAAAGCTAACGTCTCTATACCAGAATCTTACGCCCCTACTTTCTACGGTTTCAAAACCTTCAAAAAAGGACTCAAACCAGTTGATTTCGTCCTCAAACCGTAGATAGACGACAAAATTTCACTCTTAAATATCAAACGATACAATGAACTCATCACTTAAAAAACTTACACTATTGTGTCTATTCACCGCGTCCATTCAAGGAGCACACGCTGCGGACCAACCGCTTAAAATTAAAAATGGCGAACACATCGTCCTCGTCGGCAGCGGCCTTGGCTCACGCATGAACCACTTCGGTCATTTTGAAACCGAATTACAATTGCGTAATCCAGGGAGCAAACTCGTCATTCGCAATATGTGTGACGAGGGAAATACCCCACTCTTTCGTCCTCATCCAGGAAGGAAGCTACAATTAGCCTACGATGGCGCTGACAAAATCTACGGCTCCGCAAGCTCAGGAAAGTCGGGACCATGGACCGCTGGTGCGAAGGGCCACTTCGAAACACCCGATCAATGGATCACCCGACTCAAGGCCGATACCATCATCGCATTCTTCGGTTTCAACTCCTCCTTTGCCGGTGAACTCGGAGTTACCGGATACAAAGCCGAACTCACCGCATTTATCCAGCACACACTCAGTCAGAAATATAATGGTAAAAGTGCCCCCCAGCTTGCCATTGTGTCCCCCACCGCTTTTCAAGACCTGTCCGATCAATACGGATCACCTG
The DNA here is from genome assembly GCA_037620805.1 of Akkermansiaceae bacterium. GTDB lineage: Bacteria > Verrucomicrobiota > Verrucomicrobiia > Verrucomicrobiales > Akkermansiaceae > Oceaniferula. The sequence continues at coordinate 109,358 of JASJLI010000067.1, read as the reverse complement.
ATGGAGCGGCTACGAATACTAATCTAGCGCTTTACACCAAAGCGATGAAAGAAGTGTGCACCGAACTGGGCGTTCTCTTTATTGATGTTTATTCGCCTTCTAAGGCTGCTTTTGATTCCACCAAAGAGGAACTCACCAACGATGGAGCGCTGCTCAATAATAAAGGTTACACATGGCTAGCTCAGCGGCTTGCCGATTTCATCTACGGAAAAACAACCGTAAACAAGACTCACCAGAAACTGGTGCATGCCGCAGTTACTGAAAAAAACTGGTGCTGGCTTAACGATTTCAAAATCCCTAACGGCGTGCACGTTTACGGCCGACGCTACAAGCCGTTCGGCCCACTAAACTACCCCGATGAACTGAAGAAAACGCGTGAGATGACTGCACTTCGCGATCACGCGATCTGGCGTGCTCTCGACGGTAAAAAATCTGACCTCGCTATGGCCGATGCCAAAACGCACAAACTCCCACCGGTTAAAAGCAACTTCAAACCAAGTGGTAAAAACGGTACCCCCGACTACCAACTCGGCAAATCATCACAGACAAAACTGACTCTCCCCGAGGGATACAAGATGGAACTCTTTGCTTCCGAAAAGGAATTCAAAGATCTCGCCAATCCCGTTCAAATCGCCTTCGATAACAAAGGCCGCCTCTGGGTCGCTACCATGGCAAGCTATCCACACTATCGCATTGGAGACCCTAAACCCCAGGACAAGCTGATTATCCTCGAGGACACCAATAACGATGGCAAAGCCGACAAACAAACCACCTTCGCTGGTGACTTGCATATCCCGATCGGTTTTGAAATCACACCCGAGGGTGTCTACGTTTCTCAAAGCGGCAGCTTGGTCTTATTGAAAGATACCAATGGCGACGACAAGTATGACTTCAAGGAAGTCATACTCAGTGGCTTTGACGACCACGATACCCACCACGCCATCTCCGCCTTCTGTGCAGATCCATCCGGCGCCATCGTCATGGGTGAAGGAGTATTCCTCCACTCCAATGTTGAAACAGCCTACGGCCCAGTTCGGGGAACTAACGGAGGATTCTTCCGCTATTCTCCGCAACGTAAAAAACTCATCCGTTATGCGCAATTCAGCATCCCGAACCCATGGGGAGTTGCGTTTGACGATTACGGGCAGGATTTCTTCCTCCACACCTCCGGTCCATCCGCCACTTGGATGATGCCCGGCACCGTCAAACCTCGCTACGGTGTGAACATGAAAGCCCCCAATATTCTGACGAGCAATAAAGTCAGACCTACATCAGGCATTGAGTTTGTTTCCAGTCGTCACTTCCCCGATGACGTCCAAGGTGATTTCATTCTCAACAACAGCATCGGATATCTTGGCGCAAAACAGCACCAGCTAATCGAGGATGGCACAGGATACACCACCAAGTATCGCCATGACTTATTCAAGTCTGCCGACAAAAACTTCCGCCCTGTCGACCTCGAGTTTGCTCCTGACGGATCACTCTACGTAGCCGACTGGCATAACGTGCTCATCGGCCACATGCAGCACAATGCACGCGATCCATACCGCGACCACGTGCATGGTCGGATCTATCGTGTTACCTACCCATCACGTCCACTGGTTAAACCAGCCAAAGTTCACGGAGCCAGCATCGCGGTCTTACTTGATAACTTAAAACTCCATGAGGCCCGCAGCCGCTACCGCACCCGCCGCGAACTACGTGGCCGCAAAGCCAGCGATGTGCTTCCTGCACTCAAATCCTGGGCCGCTAAACAATCGAATGAGCGTCACAAACTTGAAGCTCTCTGGGTTTCCTGGGGGCTCAATCAGGTCGATGAAAATTTGTTGCAGCAACTTCTCAAATCATCTGACCACAAGATTCGTGCTGCCGCAGTTCGTGTTCTACGTTTCAATGGCCACGCCATTGATGATCAAGCATCACTGCTCATGGTCGCTGCAAACGATGATCACGGCCGGGTCCGACTCGAAGCAATCACTGCAGCTTCATGGATTGGTAAAGAGCTCGGTCTTCCTATCCTCGAAGCTGCAGGCAAAAAGCCGATTGATAACTACATCAAACAATCACATCAATATGCACTTGCCTCCCTCAAGGGTGAAGTGGCCAAAGCTGAACCGAAACATGTCGTAAAAACCCACCTCAAGGGAGCTGATAAAAAGCTCTTTATGAAGGGAGCCATAATCTACGAACGCGAAGGCCACTGTACCACCTGTCACCAACCTGACGGCAAGGGCCTCCCAGATGCTGGATTCCCTCCACTGGCTGGCACCAAGTGGACGACCCAAAGCGAAGAACGCCTTATCAAGTTGACCCTAAATGGTCTCCATGGACCGATCGAAGTGCTCGGGAAGAAATTCCCAGGTCAAGTTCCTATGACACCATTTGGTGGCATGCTCAACGACAAGGACATCGCATCAGTGCTGACTTACGTGCGCAACGCATTCGGGAACAAAGCCTCTGTGATTTCGCCTGAAAAAGTGAAACAAGTGCGCGAGGCTACTAAGACTAAGCAAGGTTTTTACAGCCCAGAGGAGCTGCTTAAACAACATCCTCACAAGTAAAGTTCGATTCAGACCCTCAATTTTTGACACGCTCCTTCGGTATCCGGAGGAGCGTTTTTTTATCCATCGGCTGCCACTTGCGTAATAACATTCAGTTCATCAGTCATCTATTCCGAATATTCAGTGCATTCCGTAGTTCCCAAATTCGCTTTCCGGGGTTAAGACACGCGCATGTGGAAAGGACGTTTTGCCAAAGCTACCGCCGATCTTGTTCAACAGTATGGAGAATCAATCTCCTATGACTGGCGTTTGTACAAGCATGACATCGCTGGCTCCATCGCTCACGCACGGGCCCAAGTAAAAGCTGGATTGCTCAATGATGAGGAGTTTGCGGCCATTGAAAAAGGACTTCGTGAGATTGAAAAAGAAATCGATGCTGGGGAATTTGATTTCTCTATCGAACTTGAGGACATCCACATGAATATCGAATCGGCTCTGACCGCACGCATCGGCGCTCCCGGAGCTAAGCTCCATACTGCTCGCTCACGGAACGATCAGGTCGCTACCGATACTCGGCTCTACTGTCGGGAGGAAATTGACTCCCTCACAGCCCACCTAACCGACCTTCAGCGCTCGCTGCTCAAGCAGGCCGGAGATTATGCTTCGGCTGTCATTCCTGGCTACACCCACCTACAGCGTGGTCAGCCCGTCACCGTGGGACATCACCTACTAGCTTATGTGGAGATGATCGATCGTGACAAATCACGCCTCGCCGACTGCCAGAAGCGGCTTAACGTTTCCCCACTTGGATCAGGTGCCCTCGCGGGATCCACGATAAATCTCGATCGTCAGCAAATTGCTGAGGAATTAGGCTTTGATCGGGTCAGCACCAATTCCATGGATGCTATTTCGGACCGCGATTACATGGCTGAGTTCCTTTTCGATATGGCACTGGTCGGCACTCACCTATCGCGACTATCGGAGGATCTAATTCTCTGGTGCAGCTCCGAGTTTGGTTTTGCCACTCTCTCCGATGCCCACACCACGGGTTCATCGCTGATGCCGCAGAAGAAGAATCCAGATGTATGCGAACTGACACGAGGTAAGACAGGTCGACTCTATGGTAATCTGGTCGCACTTCTCACCGCGGCCAAGGGACTACCCCTCACCTACAACCGTGACTTGCAGGAAGACAAGGAACCACTGTTTGACTCCATCGATACGCTTAAACTCGCCCTTAAGGTAAACACTGAGATGATTGCCGATATGACGATTAACGTCGATACCTGTGAAGCTGCCGCCTCAGACCCCCTACTGCTCGCCACAGACCTTGCCGACTACTTGGTAAAGAATGGCGTGCCCTTCCGCCAAGCCCACGAACTAGTTGGTCAAGCCGTCGCTGTGAGTGTCGAATCAGGCACCCCTCTCGATCAACTCGACCTCACCAAGATTTCCGAGCATTACGGCGTCGATGCCAAAGATGTGTTTGATTTACAAACGGCTCTAGCTGCTCGAACCAATCCAGGGGCTCCGAGTATCGAGAATGTCCGACGTGAAGTGGCACGTTGGAGCGTGGGCTTGTAAACCCTCAGCTCACTTGCCGTTCGGCTTGTTGGTGATGATTCTCTGCACGAGATGAAGATCCGGGTTGCAAACCCGCGCTTCATGTTTATTTTGGCAGTGACATGAAAAACCACCTAACTCTCGCCGTCGTTGTATCCGCATTTTCATTAGCTTCAGTGTCTCAAGTAGATGCCCACTGCCAGGTGCCTTGTGGTATTTACTCAGACGACACCGTTTTGGTCGATCTACACACTCACCAAGCGACCATTAAAAAAGCGATGGGGCAAATTACAGTGCTGTCCAAAGACGCTGGTAAGAATGCCAACCAAATTTCTCGCTGGGTCACCAACAAGGAAGAACACGCTACCAAAATTCAAAATACAATGACCCAGTATTTCCTGGCTCAACGTGTTAAACTTGGTGAAGCCGATTCTGATAAAGAAGCCTACCTGAATAAAATCACCCTGATTCACCAGATCATCGTTCATGCGATGAAGTGCAAGCAAACAACAGATACCGAAAATGCCAAGAAGCTTCACAGTGCAATCGACGCCTTCGCCAAGGCCTATTCTAAGAAAAAGTAAGTAGGTTTGTTAGGTAAGTAGGTCAATACGTGGCCTACTCACTTACTTACCTTTTTACATATCTCACACGCCCCCCCGTCACATCCACGTGCGGAGCAGTGCTCTCGGCCGTAGAAAATGATCTGCAGGTGCAGTTTGTTCCACTTATCACGTGGAAAAAGCCGTTTCAGATAGCGTTCAGTTTCAACCACGTTTTTCCCGGGGCTTAGCCTCCACCGTTTAGCTAGACGATGGATATGGGTATCAACTGGGAACGCAGGGACACCAAAGGCCTGCGCCATCACCACTGAGGCGGTTTTGTGTCCAACTCCTGGTAACTCCTCAAGAAAATCAAAATCGGCAGGAACCTCACTCCCATGCTTGTCGATGAGAATTTGCGACAACTCGGATATCGCTTTGGATTTCCGTGGCGATAGTCCACAGGGCCGGATGATGGCCTTAATCGCCTCCACGGGCACCTTTGCCATCGCCTCAGGGGTCGAGGCCAACTCAAAGAGGGCTGGCGTCACCAGATTCACCCGGACGTCTGTACATTGCGCCGATAGCAGCACCGCAATCAGCAGCGTATAGGCATTGGTATGATCCAGCGGAATCGGGGTCTCAGGATAGAGTTCCTCGAGTCGTTGTACAATAAAATCGGCGCGTTCTTGTTTCGTCACAACGAAACTCTAACGCGCCGATAAAAAATGATGAGTAAAAACTGCGAATTAAAGTGCGCCGTTTTTCTTCAGGTCTTTGCTGACCACGCGGCTGTTCAGCTTATGAGTGCAGCCGTAATACATCTTACGGCAATGATGGTAGCCAGTGCGGCCTTTCAGCATGCGAGCACTACGCTCGAAAGAGCCCCACTGAACCACGGTGATTTCCGTACTGCGAGTTCCCCAGTGGTGCATGGAACGTAGAGAAGGCTTGAAGATGTCGATGGTGTTGGTTCCAACAAGAGCTGAACCGTAGTCGTCTACAACGTAGATGTGTGGCTGTCCCTTAACGCGAAACTTGGTGCCAAGCGGGTAAACAGACCAGTCAGCTGCGGCACTACGGACACTGCCGTATTTAAGGATACCGCCACTGGCATTCATCCTACCAGGTGCGCCAACTTCGTTCTCCATGTGGGAGTAGGCTGTTGTGCGAACGTAGCGAGTGCGCTCCGAATGGTTTTTGTAGGTCGGCATGCCATGTTTGTCCTTTGACAGGTTACGGGACTTGGCAATCGTGTTGGCTGAAGCCGGGTGAGGAAGAGAAGAGCTGGAAGAGGAACCGTTTACGATGGCTTCAGACTTTGATTTGCTCATGATTGAAGTGCCTGACAGGCTGGATGAACAGCTGCTGAGGGCTCCGAGGGAAAGGCAAGCTAGGCCAACAAGAAGAGGTTGTGTAAACATAAGTTTCTTGGATTGTTTTGGGGTAGTATGGTTAGTTTCCTTTATCTCAGAATTTTTATACCTAGGACAAAAGACTGGAACTACTCTCGAAGGGCTGATAATCAGCTCAGGTAATGTAATACCAGTGGCTTTTTTTACTCCACCGCTGAAAGATTGGCAATACTTTTTCGTATACAGCCGTTTGTGTCAGGTTTGATTGTTTTTTTCAGAACTCATTGAAAATAAGCGACAACTGTTGAAAACATCATGATTTTTCCATGCCTTAAACGGCGTATCAGCCTCTCATCAGTCAACATTTCAGGACTATTTTTTTCTTACAAAGAGGCAACTATAGGGGGCGTTTTGATCAATTTCTGGAAGATTCACTTCCGAAATTGCTCTGGAATAAAGGAGACGTCGGAGGCTTCATCGACCGCCAATTGGATCTGGGCCTGAATTACGGCGGGCGATATCGGGGGTAGATACCCTTCCAGACAATCAGACATAGCCTCCTCAGCACTGATTTCACGTGTGATCATGAGCCTGCGTGCCTTGACCGCGATCGCTTCGGCTGCACCTGGCGTTAGAAGCTCAGGCACTTTACTGATGAGCTTCGACTCTTTCTCTAGGTTTACTCCCCTCCTCTTGCAAAGGGCTCGGAGTAAAGTCCATGCTTCTTTTTCATCCGAGCACGGGAATAGCGGGATTTTGACATCAACACGTCCCGGACGCTTCAGATCAACCTCGATTAAGTCTGGTCGACTGGATGCTAACACCCAAATGATTTTCCCCCGGTTCCGAGTATCCGACATCTCCTTAGCCATCATCGAGTATACCCGACTGGACACGCCAGAATCACCCGACCCCGCATCACGACGACCGAGTGCTTGATCGGCTTCATCAATAAACACGATACAGCGACCCAGTGCATGCAGGAGGGAGAAAATTTTCTCGAGATTCTCCTCTGTGCTACCGACCCAGCGGTCGCGGAAATTTTTCAGCGTCACTACAGGCACGCCGGCTTCCCCCGCGAGGCATTCGACAAGGTAGGTTTTGCCAGTGCCTACGGGACCGCAGAACAGGTATCCCATCGGCATCGCCTCAAGGTCGTCTTTTTTCCACAGGGCAATATCTTGACGAAGCCAGGTCTTCACCCCCTCCAGGCCAATCACGCCTTTAAAATTGCGATCCGGTTCGATAAAATCAATCAGCCCCCCGCAGTCGCGTTCGACTAGCGCGCGTTTCAGATCTGACAAATCTGATTCTTCGAGTGGCTCCTTTGCGTGTTCACGGCGAAGTAGGAGAATTTCCACTGAGCTTAGCGTCGCACCTGTAAGCCGGCCTGCGGGTTTGGTGAAATCGTCACGGAAGTTTACCAGAGCCGTCGGGCATCTCTCGGCGAGCATTTCCAAGACCTGGCCCATTTCTTTCTCTGATGGTAAAGGAACTTCAACCGCTGATACGCGAGGACTTCGTGATACCAGTGGATGGAGGCCATTTAAATTCTCTGAGATCAGAAAAGCCGCCTGCCCGTGTTCCTGCAGTCTCATATCCGCCGCCCAACCACGCAAGATGGAGGCCATTGCATTCAGGTCGTGATTGTGTGAATTGGGAATGGAGGGACAGATCAGATGTGCCTGACGGATCACCACCGCCACCTTTGGGCTCTCGGCACCAACAGCTTGCAGATTTTTACAGTATTTAAAATAGTGTGTCAGTACACGCACTGCCGCCAAAGGCTCATCCGGTAAGTCCATACCATCCTTGAGTGAAGGCCATTGTGAAAAAGTCTCCCCACCCCGCTCAACACGCAACCCTTGCCCTGGATCATAACTTAACACGACGTCGAAGCGTGGTAATAATGACTCCATGATAAATTCCTGCACACCACCAAGTTCTGCTCCTTTTTGAGAAGGCACTAACAAGCGATCATTCACATTGCCGTGCAAAACAAAACACCCCGCCGCACCACTCTCATAGCTACTGATTATCTCCGAGGCCCATGCAGGCATACTTACATTATTCATACGTAGCACTACCCAATAGAATCACAGCTCTGTTGTCAGCTATAAAGCAGAGGGAAAATTATAGCCAACCCCGCAACCGATCCAGAGTCCTCTTTGAATGACTTATTCTCAAGTCTGCGTCTTAGTATCCGCATCTGAAACAAACAGCTCTCAACCCAAGTAATATCGACCTATTTCGCCGCGATTTTAGACTTCAGAATTACAGCTCACGGAACTAAACTCGTCACAAGGTTGCTTTCTAGATCACCCATTATAATCCTTTTCGCTAATATGAATACTCGCCTCCTGCTGCTCTCTACTATTCTGTCAGTCCTCACTTTCACGGCTTCCGCATCAGCCAAACAACCGAACCTACTTCTGATCGTTGCCGACGACATGGGATATGGAGACCTTTCCTGTTATGGGTCGAAACAAATCTCCACGCCTCATCTTGATCGACTTGCTAAAAATGGCATCTGGTGCACCGATGGATATGTGTCGGGCTCCGTCTGTGCACCATCGCGGGCCGGACTGCTGACAGGTCGATACGGCTCACGTTTTGGTTTCGAGCACAATCTCAACCACGCTGAACATGTTAAACCCGAGTATGCTGGCATCCCACTCGACGAGCCTCTAATTTCCAATCGGCTTAAAGACCTTGGCTATCGCACCGGTATGGTCGGAAAATGGCACCTCGCGATCACTATCATGAGTGGGTCGACGGTATCCTGAAGAATAAAACTCCATCTGCATCCTTTAATTATGCGGGACCACTCACAGAAGCATTACTATTAGTCTGCCTTTCTCTGCATTATCCAAACAAGAGATTAGAATGGGATACCAAGAACCTAAAAATACCTAATTTTCCTGAAGCCGAAAAATGGATCAAACAGAAGTATAGAACTGATTTCTAAGCTTTAATTACCCCTCCTCACGCTTAGCAACGACGTGGAGGTTGGTGATGCCGTTTCTTGAAAATTCTTCCCAGTATTTCTTGGTGACGGGCTCGGCGATTTTTTTGCGTTCTTCTTCGCTGAGTGCGTTGAGTTGGGCTTCGGTGTATTTTTTGTTGAGCTCGCGTTCTGCCATACGAGCGACGAGTTCTTCCCAGAAAGTTTCGCCACGCATTTCATCGTAACATTGGGCGTAGAATGAATTTTCTTCTTTTTCCTTCTTGAGCCGGAGACGTTGGCGATCGGGATCATTTTCAACCTCGTTCCCCTGCCCGTTGTGCTGGAGTCGGGTGAGGATCTTCTCGAGCATGTCATCGAAACGAGCAACCCCCTCGTCAGATCCAGGTTTGTGGTTCCAAAAAGTCGCCCAGCACGCCAGGGTCAACATCTCGGAGAGTGTGACCAGTTCCTCATCCGTAAACCGCAAGTGCATCTTGGGTTAGACTCTAAGTTTAAATTTCCAAATACCAAGCATGATTACTTGTTGCCAATCATATTTGTTTCTTCATTTTAATTACCAATAGATTGTTGTTCAAACTTGTGAAAACGTTTGAGTGAGCTCAGCTAGTAGCTAAGTGCATGGACTCAAGTTCGACGATCTTGATCTCCAAATCCAGCCTCGTTTTAGCCGATTTTTCACGGTGAGGGGTTACATTTTTTGGAGATGACCACCGTTTTCGCTTTCGGATCGACTCCGCTTCCGATTATATTCCCGCCCATGCAATGCCTCTATTGCCGAGCCCCCCTCACCGAGACATCCAAGGAATGTCCATCATGCCAGCTTTCCCTCCAAAGTGCCAACGCCCTGCTTGGGGCAATACCCCGCTATGACAAGGGGCTGACAGACTCTCTCAGAGTGTTGGGAAAAGGATCGAATAAAAAAAATCCGCCATGCCATAGCGAATTTGACCCGACGCTTCCCACAAGTGGAAATACATGTGCTGCTGCAAAAATTCGACCGCCAATACCCAATCGCAACCCATCTCTTCTGGCTATTCAACCAAGGCGGATTCTGTGCCAGCGACCGAAAAGGAGGCAAAAACCACTCCATTTTACTGGGCCTCGACCCGAAGCAGGGACGGATCGGATTAATCGTTGGATATGGGCTTGAACCATTTTTACCAAGAAAAGCGCTCGACCATACGCTCGAAAAAGCGCAACCATCCCTCGGTGCAGCCGACCTAACCCAGGCGACCCTGACAGTTATTGATTCTCTCGACCAGTTAATGGAGGGGATTTGTGACGGATTAGGAGAGACTCTGGGTATCGACGAACCCGAAATAGCTAACAAACAAGACTACTAACCATCATCCATATCAATTTATGAACTACGAAACCTATCGCCTTATCCACTTCGCCGGAATCTTCACTCTCTTTTTTGCATTCGGATCTCTATTTGCAGGAAAATCATCTACCAAGGGTGCCGCCATTGGCCATGGTATCGGACTACTCCTCATTCTTCTTGGTGGTTTCGGTATGCAGGCTAAAATGAAGGATGTCTATACAGCCCTCTACGGCACCGGATTTCCTACTTGGATGATTCTCAAGCTCGTTATCTGGATCATCTTTGGGGGAGCCATGGTTCTCGCTAAACGCCGTATCGTACAAGGCGTTGCTGCATGGATCCTCATTATCGTTCTTGGATTAGCCAGTGCCTACCTCGCATTTAACAAACCAGCTCTCGGAAACAAGCCTGCTGCGGCAGCCTCTGAGTAAGCTCAGCAGTAGCATCACAGATTCGACATGACGCCATGAAACATGTCGAAACTATCACCCTGCCCCATGACCTTGGTGAATTCACTGAGATCATCGATGTGCGCGCGCCATCGGAGTTTGCCGAGGACCACCTACCGGGTGCGATCAACCTACCCGTTCTCAATGATGATGAGCGGGGCGAGGTTGGTACCCTTTATAAGTCGAATCCCTTCGAGGCGCGTCGACTTGGCGCTGCATTGATCTCAAACAACGCTGCTCGGCATCTCCAAACACACCTTGCGGAGAAGGATAAAACCTATACGCCGCTTGTTTACTGCTGGCGCGGCGGGATGCGTTCTAATTCGTTGACGCACATCTTACGGTCAGTCGGGTGGCGTGCACGGCTCATCGAAGGCGGTTATAAGGCATTTCGCAAGTTTGTAGGTGAAGACACCGAGCGTCTTTTTTCCACACCTGAACTACAGCTTACGGTGCTTGCAGGTCAAACAGGTGTCGCAAAAACAAGACTACTTCATACGTTAAAAAACGAAGGGGCCCAGATACTCGACCTCGAAGGATTAGCGAATCATCGCGGCTCGGTTCTTGGGCTCGCACCTAACGAAACCCAACCGACGCAAAAACGCTTTGAAACCAAACTCTGGGATGCACTTATGCGGTTAGACCTCACCCAGCCTATTTTCACCGAGGCGGAAAGTAATCGAATTGGCACGGTGCATTGCCCCCCTGCCCTGTGGAAAAAGCTCGGGCAAGGCAGCGTTGTCAGTATTCAACTACCAGTCAAACAACGTGCTGCTTTCCTGCTCGACGACTATCCGCATTTCAGTGACGACCCTGAGTATCTCAAGTCACTGTTGGACAGGCTAGTCAAGTTACGAGGCCACGAGCAGGTACAGAAATGGCACGACCAAATCGATGCCGGTCAATGGTTCGAATTTGTTGAATCTGTTTTACGCGATCACTACGACCTCGTTTACCGTCGTGCCGGTGATGAAAAATCCAATTATGCTGAACCATCGCATACATTGGAACTAGCAGACTTTTCTACTGATGATCTAACGCGAGCCGCCCAAGAACTCATCTCCCGTGACTGACGCCCACAATCACCTACAGGATTCGCGATTTGACGATATCCGGAATCAGGTCATCGCCGAGATGATCACAATCGGTGTTACGCGCTGTGTCGTCAATGGCACCGCCCCCGCCGACTGGCCAAAGGTGGCAGAACTTGCCCAAAGTCATCCCAATCTCATTATTCCATCTTTTGGTTTACACCCATGGAAAAATCCAACGGCAAGTTGGTTAGATCAACTTATACATTACCTCGATACTGTGCCTAACGCCTGTATTGGAGAGTGTGGACTTGATCGCTGGATGAGGGACTACGACATCGATCTGCAGACGGAGATTTTCATCGCCCAACTCATTCTAGCGGAAAAGCGGAACCTCCCGCTCTCGATCCACTGCCTCAAGGCCTGGGGACATCTCATCGACATCCTCGAATCCCATCCACTACCAAAGCGAGGTTTCCTACTTCACTCCTACGGAGGATCTGCCGAACTCGTGCCTCGTCTCGTTAAACTAGGTGCCTATTTTTCGTTTTCAGGATATCTCCTCCACGAAAGGAAACAGAGCGTGCGCGATGCGTTTAAACTCGTGCCACCTGACAGATTGCTCATCGAAACTGATGCCCCAGACATGCTGCCGCCGGACTCAGCGATTTCTCATGTTCTCGCGGATGGTATCAACCATCCTGCCAATATCTGTGCAATCCATGAGTCGGCTTCCTCTTTCCTCGATACGTCGATGGTTACAGGCAACTTCGATCGCCTCTTTGAGGAATGATGTTTACATACGCATCAATGATGATGCATTTGATACATGAGAACAACAATCACATTGGACGACACCCTTTTTGAAAGGGCGGTTGCCATTACAGGAGACCACAATGCATCATCCATGTTGACCAAGGCACTGGAGATGGTGGTCGCATCTGAAAGCAAGAAGCGCCTAATCAGATTATCAGGAAAAGCACCTGAATTCATCATCCCAGGCAGAGACTCACGTGCTACAGATCCTATTTTGGTGGCAGAAGATGAAAACCCTTACAACAGCGACAAATCCTAAGATGAATGTGCTCGCAGATACCAACATCTGGTGCCGTTACTTCCGCGAAGGGCAGGAAACATTGAGTTCTCTAATCGAGTTTGATTTTCTAGCTATTCACCCGCTCGTTATTGGCGAGCTCTCGGTAGGAAATCTTCCGTCTAGGAAACAAACACTCATCGATCTGAACGCTTTTCACCCTGTCCGACCTGCTAGTTTTGAAGAAACCCATCACCTCATTGAAGAAAATAAACTTTGGGGTAAAGGACTGCAATGGGACGACCTGGCTATTCTCGCCTCGGTCCTCGCCAGTGATGACCTGTTGCTTTGGACCGAGGACAAACGCCTTGCTGAAGCTGCCTCGCATTTTGGCATTCGATACGATACGACTTAGCGCTTAAACCACTCCTCGGGTTGCAGCTCTGGATATTTAAATTCAAACCCGTGAGCCTGTAATTTTTTCGGAACCACCCAGAGGCTACTGAGGATTAGTTCTGGTTCCATACGTAAGAAATAGGCACCTACTTTGGCCATCCATGCTGCGGCGGGTAGAGCGATTGGCATACCGATGCTTTTTCGAAAACGACGCATGAATTCAACATTACTAAGGGGCTCTGGTGAACTCATGTTCACGGGACCAGATATTTCATGATGCTCTACAAGCCAGTCGATTACACGACAAACATCATCGACGTGGATCCAGCTGACCATCTGCTTGCCGTTGCCAATTTTCCCACCTAGCCCAAATTTTGATAAAGTCTGGAATGTTCGTAGAGCATTGCCGGATTCATCGCCTAGAACCATGGATGTTCTTAAGGCAATTTTGCGCACATCCTGAGGAACTTTGGATTCAAAAAATGCCTTTTCCCAAGCCTCGACAACATCAGTCATAAACCCCTCTCCCCTATCCCCATCTTCATCGTGAGGATGCTCACGGGAGTCGCAATAAATATTCGCACCACTGGCATTCAGCCATACCTCAGGAGGATTCTTACATGCTGCTATGGCCTCACCTAACACACGGGTGCTATCGACACGTGAGTTGATTATCAGCTTCCGGTTTTCGGGAGTAAACCGGCAATTCACCGATTTCCCAACCAGATTGACCACGGCATCACACCGCTCCATTTCCGTTGCCCAGGCGCCTAGTGATTCACCATCCCAGTTCACGTATTGGCATTTCGAATGCAGCCCAGAATCACGCCGTGCCAATCCAACAACCTTCCACCCTTTAGCGGAGAAATGTTCAGTCAGATTTCGGGCAATAAAACCGTTTGCGCCTGCGATCAGGATAGTTTTCATGGTAGGCATAGACTACACTTATTTTGCTAATAGGCTAATGATTTTAAAGAGAGTTTCTACCGCTTTTCCCATTCTTGAGGCTTCATCTCAGGATATTTAAAAACAAACCCATTAGCCTGTAGCCGAGTAGGAACTACCCAGCGACTTTTGAAAATGAGTTCGGTTTCGGTACGAAGAAAAAAGGCCCCAATTTCAGCCATCCATTTGGTAGCCGGCAGGCCAAATGGTCGCCCAACCAGTTTGCGAAATCCTTGCATGACCTCTTTGTTGGTCAACGGGGCAGGCGCGGCAATATTGATAGGCCCGTTGATCTCATCGTGCTCGATCAGCCAATCTATACTACGACAAAGGTCTTCGACGTGAATCCAACTGACCATTTGATTTCCACCTCCCACTTTACCCCCTAGTCCAAACTTGGCTAGATTCAGCAAGTAGCGGTAAACAGTACCGGGCTCATCGGCGAACACCATGGCCGTGCGGAGAGCCACTTTCCGAACTTCTCCCGGCACTTTGGATTCATAAAATGCTCCTTCCCAGGCTTTGGCCACACCTACTGAAAAGCCCTTGCCTATCTCACCGTCCTCACCCTGTGGGCAGTCTTCGGCGTGACGATAAATGGTAGCGGTGCTGGAATTAAGCCACAACTCGGGTGGGTTTTCACAGGCAGCAATTGCTTCACCGATCACCCGTGTGCTGTTAACACGTGAATTGGTGATTTCAGCTTTATTGGCATCGTTATATCGACAGTTCACGCTGCGACCCGCTAAATTGATAACAACATCACAACCGTCTAGTTCCTTAGCCCAGTCGCCGAGAGTTTTTCCATCCCAGTTTACATAGCGGCAGTTTTTGTCCATGCCATTTTTGTGTCGGGCAAGCCCGACAACATTCCACCCTTTTGCGTGAAAATAGCGGGTAAGGTAGCGCGCCATAAATCCATTAGCGCCGGCAATCAGTAGTGTTTTCATAAGTTGATTAGTTGATTAGTTGAACAGCCATCCACCTGCAAACGATAAGCACGGAAGGATTATTTCATGAGTAAATTTTTCTGGAAAAAGTAGTGGTAGTGGCACGACAACCATTGTCAGAGTAATGAGTTTTTTAAGCCAAATGGGCCAGCTATCTTTTTCAATAAGAACGATAACACCATGGAGTAGAAAATAGACAAACGGTCTGCCGTAGCCTTCTTGCACAGGCACCGTGATAGCTAGTTCGTGTAAAATTCCAGAGGCAATAAACACAGCGAAGATTGAGCCCTTTTGTCCGAGACGGCCTACCAGTGGTCGTCTTACACTGCGTGCCATCATTTGTGAAAACGAGACATTCCACCGAGCCGACCAGAAGTCAGCAAGCCCGTTTGATACCAGAGGATTTCTAAAAAGTGGTCGGACAGGAAAACCGCATCGTCGCCAGAAAGCGGTCAGCAATCTCAATGCACCAAAGTGAAATGCCAGACTCATTGGGATGAACACGGCGACCAAATAATACACCTCGAGTTTTACTAGTAATATGCAAACTACCCAGCCAACGAGCATACAGGTCAGGCCCGTGTAGAAGTCGTGCTTCCAGTTTAGTTTGCGCCGTTTCCCCTGCCAAGCTGCGGGGTCCATTCCAAACCATAAAGCAGAGAACATCATCCATCGGGGCCAGCTGAGGCTACCTCCTATTTGGTCTCCCGTTTGACGCCTCCACTCGGCATAGACGATCCCCTTCATGAGAGCTAGCAGCGTGGTACAAATCACGACCATTCGAAGAATCACATGAGTGTCACTATGCATGCGATCAATACCAAAAAGAATCGCCGCTGGTATAAGCCATAGGATTGGACGAGGAATTTGCCATGTATCAATCGCCCATCGTGCGACCACAAGAATGCAGAGTATGATTAGGGCTGTGTAAAAATAGAGTTCCATCAATTCAGATTAGTAAAAAGTCCCATACCGTAGATAATCGATAGAAAGAGAAACAGGGATACAAGAAGCACCTCAGCAAGAATATTGAATCGTGTTTGAGGGATGCCTTTTCGATCAAAGCAGAAGAACTGCAAACCAATTCGAACAAGCCACCAGGTCATCATCAGACCACAGAGAATGGCAGCCTGAGTAGATCCATCAAGCAGGAGATGCGTGCCAAACACAGAGATCAGGCCAAAGAATAGATGCATTCCCAGAATGTAAGCGGCATAGGTCCAGAAGAGCTGACGCATTAGTAAGGGCAGGACTGCTAGTGGACCTTTCCAGTCGAGGCAACGAGGAATCACAGCACTGGCAACAACGAGGATGAGTTGCCCCACTCCGGCGAGGACAACACCAGTTTCAATCGATGAAATATGCATCATGGTTAGTGGGTGAGAGTTAAGGTTGTGAAGGCCACGGCTAGGTAAAGGAAGGCAACGCTAAACAGTAAGTTGAAAAATGGGAATTGTTTCTTAATACTGCTCTCGTAATAAAAAAATTGAGTCCCAACGCGTGCGCTCCAGAACAGAGCCATAAAGCCAAGCAACACCTTCCCCATTGATTCACTTAGGAGTAGATGAGGAAGAATGATACAGGCCAATGCCATAGCGAACACAGACCCGACAAGAAAGACGCAGTGGATGATGAACACCTGCCTGAACACAGGCTCGACATGTTTCAAGTTCTCCGACCAGCGCATTTTTTTTGGAGCAAAGAAGTTGGCTGATACGACGCAGAGAAGAATGATTCCGGCGAATTGGAGTGCGTGGACAGGTGTTATCATTTTTTTGTTAGTTAGAATTCAGCTCCTTATTAGTAAGGCTTGATTGGGCCTTGAGGTTTTTCGACATTATCAGTCTTGCTCCATCCTGCATAGGCTGGAGGTTTTACACCTGTGTATTCATCATCATCGCCTCTTCTCCCCATACGGGTGAAGAGCCAGATGTTAAAGAAGTGCATACCGCCCAGGATGAGCATCACGACACCCAACTTGGCACTCAGGGCTTCGAACACCCCACTGATCTGCTGAACCTCTTGATCTAGCTTTAGATAGAGAGATACAAAGCCGAGATTCACGAGATAGAACCCGACCACTAACAGGTGGTTAACACTATCGGCAAGACCCTCGTCGCCTTTCATGCTTTTCAGCAGAAAAATGCGACCGTTCTTGTGTAATGTCTTGGCGACCCAGATGGTGAGAGGAATAGCTACCATGATGTAGCCGACGTAGGTAATTACTGTATGGTCCATTGTTTTGTAGTTTGGTTAGTTTTTGGTGTTTTGAATGCAAATAATTTGCTGAGATTTGGTATTAAAAAAGGCCGTCTGGGATTTCGCCATGGGCTGCCAGATGACACTCTCTCTCACATTCCTGACCAGGCATTTGATGGAGTGCGGCGGCGACTTCATTGTCTTTTCTACGGAAAAAAACCTTCGATAAGCCGTGTCGTCTAGAAGCAAGGGCATGGCATGTTTTTTCAGCCACGGGCATTAGTATGGGCGATGCAAGCCTGCGTGCGATGCCCTGATATTTTGTGCAACTCAGCAGACAGAGCACCCAGCCTTCGGCGGCGCGATAGAGAGTGCCATCATCGGTGCGGACAATCATCTCCCGCTCAGGCTCGAGTTCATTGACGCCGGGAAACCACTCTTCGGCACGGGCAGATTGATAAGGAACAAATTGCACGGGGTAAGCGCGCCCTTGTTTATTCACCCACTCATGGAACGTGCAGCACATGCCACAGCGCCCATCATAGTAGATTTCGATATGTTGGATGTTATTGGGTATATTCATTGTTCTGTGTTGGGTTAATGGGTTAAGAATTTTTGGGGAGCGGTCACACCAACTCAACTGCCATCGGCGTAGAATACATTATCGGGTGTTAGCTCCATGGCCTCAGCCCACTCCCGGCCATAGACGCGAGCAATGTCGATTTGAATATCAGCGTCTGGACACGGCTGAACTTTCCATGGCCGGTGAGTCACATGGAATTCACCGCTGATGTGTTTCTCACCTCGGCTAAAATCACGGTATGCCCAGTAGTGATCGATGATGTGCTCATTCAAAGATCTTGGCTCTGGAACATTGAGTTCAGGCCCAATCTCGGTGATCACCTCTTGGCTCTGCCCCTGATGATCCCAGATGTAACTGATCTGCGTTCGGGTTTGGTTTTGGGGGTTTTTACACTTAAGTGGATGCACGTGGAAGTTTCCCCCAAACACATACCGAGCAATCATGGCGGGAATTCGGCAAGGAACGATCTCTTTCACAAAAACTACCCCGCGCCGCCATTCGCCGTCTACTTTTCGCTGCACATGAAATCTTAAGTTGATCTCAGCGAAATTCAGGTAGAGCGGCATTGGTATCCCACATATCTTTGTCTTCTTAAATTCAAAGGCAACGATGCTGACGTAATGATTGCCCTCATAGATATCGAGTTCCGTTCCAGGAGGGCGATGTTTTTCCAAAATGGCTGGATCTACACGGTAGCTTGCTACCAGTAGGTTATCCCAGTTAACATCGAGGAAAGGTTTCATTTTTATAGTTTAGTTAGTATTTTCAGAAAGTATTGAAAGTTTATGTTCTGACTATTGAAAGTTGAGTATTCAGTCCTTAGCTAAGCAGCTTAGCGGCCAGCTTCATGGCGGGGCCGTAGCTTAATTTATCGACTTTTCCACCGATATTACGGGCGAAGCTAACAAAGGTTTCCAGTTCCTTCACTTGTTTCCGGAATGACTCGGCACCAACTCCGGTGATATCTTTGGTTTCGAGCTGGCAGTTGCGTAACAATTCGAGAGCTGGGTCGATCTCGCGTCGTTGACGCTCACGAAGAATGATCGTGAAGATTTTCCAGACATCACGCTCAGCTTCGAAGAACTCTTTGCGCTCCCCTTTTCTGACAATAATGCGGACTAGGCCCCAGCTGACGAGTTCCTTGAGGTTGGTGTGAGCGTTGCCCCGACTAATCTCAAGCTTCCCCATCACCTCATCGGTGCTAAGTGAATCGGGTCCGGTCATTAGCAGAGCGTGGATCTGTGCCATGGTGCGGTTAATCCCCCACTGGCTACCAAAAGCACCCCATTGTGAGATGAAATCATCTCTGACTTCCTCTAGTGAGCGAGTGTGTGTATCGTCGTTGCCCTTCATCTCTTTCAGTATTTACTGAAAATTCAGATGTTTGCAAGTATAATATTGGTATATTTTTGAGCTATATTTTTAGGAGGCTTGGCGTATGCCTTATTGAGAAACCGCCTCCAGCCTCCCATGATCTAGCATCAGCTAACAATCTTACATCATCAAGTGAAATTCATCCCCATACATACAGCCCTCTGTGTTTGTTCACTACTCGCCTTTTCAGCATCATCTGACGCCGAGCCGGTCAAGCACACCACCCTTCCCAACGACAATCCTGACATGACGCTCAGCCATTTTGCTTTTGGTTCCTGTTGGAAACCGACCCATTCGCAGAAGCACTGGGAACCTATCATTGCGAACAAACCTCAGCTATGGATTTGGTTAGGTGATAACATCTATGCCGACACTGACGATATGGCAGTGATGAAAATGAAGTATGGTCAGTTAGGCGATACTCCCGGTTACAGAAAACTGATTGATCTCTGTCCCGTGTTAGCGACTTGGGACGACCATGACTTTGGAAAAAACGATATGGGTAATGATTACCCCAAGCGTGTCGAGTCGCAGAAACTCTTTCTTGAATTCTTCAATGAACGCCCCGACAGCGCGCGCCGCAAACGCCCAGGAGTCTATACTAGTTATTACTTTGGCAAAGGAGACAAACGAGTCCAACTCATATTGTTAGACACAAGGTATTTCAGAACGCCCCTCAAGAAGATTGGTGGCCAACCTCCCTATCGCAGGATGGGCAAGTGGGGCCCCGACCTCTCACCGTCAGCTACTATTCTCGGCGCAGACCAATGGAAGTGGCTCGAAGCTGAATTAAAAAAGCCCGCACGTGTGCGAATGATTGCGAGCAGCATCCAGTTTGCAGCTCCCCACCATGGCTACGAAACATGGTTAAACATACCAGGAGAGCATCAACGCATGATTGATCTCATTCAGAAAACACGTGCAGAGGGCGTTGTGTTTCTCTCAGGCGATATCCACTCGTCCGAACTTTGCATCCACGAGCCGAAGAACGGCTACCCACTGATCGATCACACCAGCAGCTCGCTGAACATACCGCTCGGTGCTGCGTCCACCCACCGTAGAACTGGCCCGGCCTTTGGAGGCGCTAATTTCGGCATCGTGGATATCGATTGGACTGCAGCCGATCCTACAATCCGTTTCTCCACCAAGGACACCGCCAATAAAACACGACTCCATCACAGCGTGCATCTCTCCAGCCTAACATTTGATCAAAAAAACCTAACTTCCAACACCACGATGGAAGACTACGTAGGTGAGTGGCAGACCTTTTACGGACCAATGCAAATCACTAAGGCTTCGGATGGTAACTGGCAGGCGAAGTGCGCCGACCGCACGGCGAAGCTCGTCAAAGGGCCTTCAGGCTTAGTAGGCTTATCTGGTATCTGGAAAGGTGAAAAACAACATGGCAAGGTCACCTTCACCCTCTCCCGCGACGGCAAATTTCTCAAAGGAGCCTATTCCTACGAAGACCTCCCCCTCCAACTCGACTGGGCGGGCTGGAAAGCCGACTGGGAAAAGCACTTCACCCGCGATAACTATAAGCCGAGAAAGAAGAAGTGATGTCAGTTTCGTATTTCTATTATTTGGAGTTTGGAATTTAAAACTTAGAGTTTAAGATACCAACATGTCCGACGCAATCATCGCTGAAAAATATCCGAACGCCGAAACCACTGAGTCCGGCCTTAAATACGTTGTTACCGAAGCCGGCACAGGCACAGACAAGCCTGAAAAAGGCCAATCTGTCACAGCCCACTACTCTGGATATCTTCTGGATGGTTCAAAATTCGACAGCTCAGTCGACCGCAACCAACCATTCGTCTTCAACGTTGGCGCCGGCATGGTGATCAAAGGTTGGGACGAAGCCTTCGGTGACATGGTCAAAGGGGAAAAACGCACTCTGATCATTCCACCAGAACTCGGATATGGTGAGCGCGGCTATCCACCTGTGATTCCGGCCAGTGCTACACTCATCTTCGATGTCGAGCTGCTTGATTTTTAGGCTACTTCTAATAGTTTTCACCAACATTTCATCCTGAATTCATCAGGATTTCACATGGCGCTGTCAGAGTGGCAGCATCATGATAAACAAAGTCACACACCTCACTGTCCCGCATCTTGTTGCGATTGGTTTTATATTTGTCTGCGTCACCGTTGCGTGGCTCGTGCTCGGAGGCACCCTCACTAAGCGGAATGAAGCTTCTGTTTCCCGGGCGAAAGAAAGTGTTACTCACCTCTGGGGGCCAGAGCAGAGCCAGACTCATCCCTCGATTTGGTATTATAAGGATGCGCGGGAATCTGACCGAGTAAAGATTCAGCCATCATCAGGCAATGTGGATGTAAAGCTCACCTATGAGCCGAAGAAAAAAGGGCTTACGTGGAATCGGACCTATCTTTCGGACTTTTCGGCCGTCTACCAGATTACAAATCCCAGTAGCGAGGAGCAGACGGTCCATGTCTCATTCCCCATCCCCTCGGAGAACTCTAGTTACTACGACTTTTCCTTCCAGCTTGGCGATCAACTGGCGGAAAACGCAATGCCTGCCTATGGCGAGATCAAACAAACGGTCACCATCCCGGCTGGCAAGGAGATTTCACTGAAGGTTTCCTATCAGAGCCGTGGTATGGACCACTGGCAGTATCATCTGGGAAATGTCGAACGTATCCGCAATTTCCAGCTCAACATGGTGACCAATTTTGAGGAAATCGACTTTCTCGACGGTTCATGCTCACCCACTCACCGAGAGTTGAATAATAAGGAGGACTCTTGGACGTTGCGTTGGGATTATCCGGATGTGATCCGACCGCAGAGTATTGGTATGGAGATGCCGATGGCAAAGAATCCTGGACCGATAGCATCCAAGATCACCTTTTTCGCTCCATTCTCGCTGGCGTTCTTTTTTGCCTGCATGATCATCTTTTGCCTACACAAGGGTATCTCACTCCACCCGATGAACTACGTTTTTCTCGCAGCGGGATTCTTTTCCTTCCACCTGCTGTTCGCCTATCTGGTGGATCTGGTGCCACTTCATCTGTCGTTTTTGATCGCATCGGTTGTCTCGCTGGGACTCAACGCGACCTACGTGCGAGCTGTCGGAGGGAAACAATTGATGCTGATTGCGCTCCCTGCGCAGCTGGCTTACTTGGTATTATTCAGCTATAGCTTTCTGTTTAATGGAGTTACGGGACTGACTATCACGCTCGGAGCGATCACGACACTCGGATTGCTGATGAGCACGACGGCAAAAATCGATTGGGCTGAGGTTTTTGCCTCGAGGAAGAAGGATATTACTCCCCCGCCTTCTCCTTTGGCTCCATCGGTTCCGTTACCACAAGAATAGCACCAAACAGATGGCTCCTGATTTTCTTGGTGGGATTCAATTCCATATGCGAAATGTCTCCATCAAGAAAAAGGGCATCTTTACATCCCAAATCACACAACACGACAATTTTTTACATCTCTCAATTTAGCCACAAAAAGCACAGAATTCACAAAACAAAGGTTGACAACTCAACGGCTCGCCAGTGATTCCTGTGTATTTTGTGCTTTTTGTGCTTTTTGTGGCTACATGGATTTTTTGTCGTGTAGTGCGATCCCAAATAGAGAAACAAACGGGCAAAACCATGTAGATTGGCCCCCCAAACTCCAGTTTCCCCTCATGAACTGCTGAAATAGCAGGCTCTTTGGCGCACGAACTCAGGGCAAGCCCCAGAGCAGTCCCACATAGCCCTATATTCCGTAAAAGTGTATTCGCTGGCATAATCCCTTTTGTAGCGCCCATCCTCCTTTACACACCACTCCATGACAATACGATAATGTGCATATTCCGCTCTCATTTTAACTCTGTCATCCGCTTGTGAAAAGTTTCACAAAGTACTTGCTTCTGAGGCTATTTTGGCCCCTCTTTCGCGTGGCTAAATCTCATGAATTCAACGGAATACCAAGCACCCGACACCGCAGCTAAAACACAGGCTGGGCTCGACTCTGACTATCAGGCGGAAACCGAGGATATACTCGGCGAAAAGATGGTGCTGAATATGGGCCCATCTCACCCAGCCACACACGGTGTGCTGCGCCTCATTCTTGAGCTCGACGGCGAAGTCGTCACCAAGTGTGACCCTGACATCGGCTACCTTCACCGTGGTGATGAGAAGATTGCGGAGAGCATGCACTACAACCAGTTTGTGCCGTATACCGACCGCCTTGATTACCTCGCCCCACTTGCCAACAACGTTGCTTACGCCTGTGCCGTTGAAAAGCTCATGGGCTGGGAGCTTCCCCCGCGTGGCCAAGCCGTTCGCGTGATCTGCTGTGAACTTGCCCGTATCGCGTCCCACATGTTGGGAGTCGGAGTATGCGCCATGGACGTCGGAGCCATGACCGTCTTTCTCTATACCTTCACTGAACGAGAGAAAACCTACAACCTTTGCGAACAGCTAACAGGTGCCCGTTTCACCACATCCTACACCCGTGTTGGAGGGCAGGTGCGTGACCTACCTGAAGGATTTATCGCCAACCTCGAACAGTTCCTTGAGGAATGTTCTAAGAGTATCGATGAGATTTCCAAACTACTCGACCGCAATAAGATCTACCTGATCCGCATGCTCGACGTCGGAACAATTTCTTCCGAAGACGCCATCAACTGGGGAATGACAGGACCTAACCTACGAGGCTCAGGTGTCACTCGAGACCTCCGCAAGGACAACCCTTACCTAGGCTACGAGAATTACGACTTTGATATTCCCATCGGAGAAAACGGCGATTCCTACGATCGCTACCTTGTCCGTATGGAGGAAATGCGACAGTCGATCCGCATCATCCGCCAAGTTCTTGCCGACCTCCCTGGCGGCCCAGTCAATATAGCCGACTCCAAAAACATGCTTCCGGCCAAGGACAAGGTTCTTACCAGCATGGAGGAACTCATCCACCACTTTATCGTCGCTACACAAGGTATTGAAGCTCCAGCAGGCGAAGTTTACTTCGGTGCTGAAAACCCGAAAGGCGAACTTGGTTTCTACATCAATTCCAAAGGCGGCGGAGTGCCCCACCGGATGAAGATCAGATCCCCGTCCTTCGTTAACCTCTCTATCCTCGATCACATGATCCCAGGACACATGGTATCCGACGTCCCTGCCATCCTCGGCTCCCTCGACTTCGTTCTTGGCGAGTGTGATAGGTAGTCAACAGTCATTGGTCTTTAGTCACTAGTTTATTCAAATGGAAACCAACTCTATTTTCCCATCCTTCGCCATCTCTCCTGAGATTGATGCTGAAGCGAACGAGCGCATCAACCACTATCCTGAGGATAAAAAGCGCTCTGCTGTTCTGCCGCTGCTGCACATCGTTCAGCACAACTTCGGATTCATCAGCAAAGAGGCCACCGAGTGGGTTGCTGAAAAACTCGAACTCGAGGCGATGCAAGTTTACGAAGTCGTTTCCTTTTACCCAGGCCTGCGCGAACATGCTCCTGGAAAATATCACTTCCGTGTCTGCCGCACACTTTCCTGCGCCATGGCCGGATCTGCCGAACTGATGGATCGCATTTGCGAACTCACCGGCATCGACCGCTCAAATTCTGATTCACACCACAATCCTATCGCAGTTTCCCCCTGCGGTCAGTGGTCGGTAGAATTCGCCGAGTGCCTAGCATCCTGCGGCACCGGCCCCGTCTGCTTGGTCAACGATGATTTTCATGAGGCTGTAGCCCCTGAAAAAGCCGAAGACCTTCTCGGGAAATACAAATCCTAATTTCTGACCCTATGAGCGACATCAAATACATTGCTGGCAAGGAACCTCATCCTTGCGAACACCGCCTCATTTTCAAAAACATTGATCGTGAAGGATGGGATCCATCGATCGATTGTTACCTCAATGACGGTGGCTATGAGCAGCTTAAAAAGGCTCTTACCATGGAACCCAAGTCGATCACCAATGAGGTGAAAGCGTCAGGACTACGTGGTCGTGGAGGAGCTGGATTCCCTACGGGTGTTAAATGGGGTTTCATCCCACCGAACAACACCAAGCCAGTCTACCTTATATGTAACTGCGACGAATCTGAGCCTGGCACATTTAAAGACCGCTACATCGTCCACCAAGACCCTCACCAACTTCTTGAGGGCATGATTATCTCCTGTTTCGCCGTTGGCGCTCATACCGCTTATATCTACATGCGCGAAGAGTTTCCCGAGGCCGCCGTCCTTATGGAAAAAGCCATCGAGGAAGCGCGTGCTAAGAACCTTGTCGGTAAAGACGTGCTCGGTTCTGGGTTCGATTTGGAAATCTACGTTCACCGCGGCGCAGGTGCTTACATCTGTGGTGAGGAAACCGGCCTGATCGAATCTCTCGAAGGCAAACGCCCCTACCCACGTATTAAGCCACCCTATTTTCCAGCGGCACTCGGCCTCTACATGGCACCAACCATCGTTAACAACGTCGAGTCCCTCTGCCACGTCAAACACATCATCGAAATGGGTGGTGATGAATACTCCAAGCTCGGAGTGCCCCGCAATACGGGCACCAGAATTCTTTGTGTTTCCGGCGATGTGAAGAACCCCGGATACTACGAAGTCCAAGTCGGAAAAATCACCATGGGTGAGCTCCTCAACGACGTTTGTGGCGGACCCAAAGACGGACGCAAGTTCAAAGCCGTCATCCCCGGTGGATCATCTGCCAAAATCATGAAGTGCGATGAGTCCTACAAACTCAAAAACCCAGACGGAAGCGAACGTGAACTTTCCTTCTACGATATCCCGATGGACTTCGATACCATCGCCGCCTGCGGATCAATGGCAGGTTCAGGTGGTGTGATTGTCATGGACGACTCCCGGAAAATCTCCTGGGTCCTCAATAACCTGAACCACTTCTACGCCCACGAGTCATGCGGCCAATGCACACCATGCCGTGAAGGTTCGATGTGGATGCGTAAGATCTCCGACCGCATCGTCGCGGGCAAAGCCACCCCAGAGGACATCCAAACCCTCGAAGACGTCGCCTACCAGATCGATGGTCGCACCGTCTGCGCCTTCGGCGAAGCCTCCTCCTGGCCGGTCGAAGCCATCATCGCCAAATTCCGTGACGAGCTTGAGGCGGAAACGTCTGAAGATAACGATTACCTCTCCGACGAAGCCAAACAGCAGCTCGAATATATAAGTAGCTAGTAGCAGGCAGCGAGTAGCAAGTATTTCAGATGACACCAGCAAAGACATATCGAGATCTCAGAGTTTGGCAAAGCGCTCACGCTTTTGTTATGGAGGTCTATGCTTGCACACGATGCTTCCCTAAGGAGGAACAATTCGGTCTTACTTCCCAACTACGTAGAGCTTCAGTTTCCGTTCCATCAAACATCGTAGAAGGATTCAGCCGATGGGGTGATAAAGATAAAATCAAATTTTACAACATCGCCGAAACATCCCTTAACGAAGCCGAATATCAGTTATTTTTAATCCAAGAACTCAACTATTCTGATGCTGGCAAAGCCCGCAACATAGCCCTAGATACCAAAAGACTGCTTGCAGCCTTCATCAAATCCATCCGCCCATAGGGCACAAACTTCCTACTCGCTACTTGCTACCCGCTACTAGCTACTAGCTACTCTCAAAATGAGCTCCGAAACAAAACTACTCCCTAAAGACATCGCCTCAGAAAAGGGCCTCGTCAACGTTCAGATCGATGGACATTGGATTCAGGTCCCGCGCGGTACTCGTATGATCGAGGCTTGTAAAATCGCCGAACAGGAAGTCCCCCACTACTGCTATCACCCTAAGCTTTCCTCACCAGGAAACTGCCGCATGTGTCTGGTCCAGATGGGCATGCCACCTCGGCCAGCTCCAGGTGCATCACCTGTTTACGGTAACGATGGATATCAGGAAATTGGCTGGATGCCTCGTCCCGTTATTGCTTGCGCTAACACCGTCGGTGAAAACATGGGTATTCGCACCAAGGGTGACCTTGTTGAAAAATGCCGTGAAGGCGTGATGGAGTTTTTACTCATTAACCACCCTCTCGACTGCCCAATTTGTGACCAAGCTGGTGAATGCCGACTTCAAGAATTTTCCGTTCAACACGGCAAAGGCGAGTCTCGCTTTAAAGAAGACAAGATCAAGAAGCCGAAGAATGTAAAAATCGGACCACGCATCCGTCTCGACGACGAACGATGCATCATGTGTTCACGCTGTATCCGCTTCATGGATGAGGTCGCAGACGAGCCTGTTCTCGGATTTTCCGAACGCGGGACGCACACCACTGTTGGAATATTTCCCGGTAAAGAACTTACCAACAACTACGGCCTCAACACCGTGGACCTCTGCCCGGTTGGAGCCCTAACAAGCAATGATTTCCGTTTCCAGATGCGCACATGGTTCCTTAAGGAAACCGACAGCATCGATACTAACTGCGGCACAGGAGCCAACATCACAATTTGGACGCGTGGTAATAAGATCTTCCGTATCACTCCTCGCCAGAATGATGATGTCAATTCCTGTTGGCTTCCCGACTCCCATCGTCTCAACTTTACATGCCCTACCGATGAGAATCGCCTCACAGCGTCACTGATCAAAGCTGATGGCATTCATGAGGAAACTTGCTGGGGATCATCCATCGCCGCGGCTGGTGATGCGATCAAGCAATTCGAAGGCAGCGAGATCGCAGTGATTGCTTCGGGTCGCCAGACCAATGAAGAGCTTTTCATGATGCACACACTCGCCACTGAGTTGGGCACTGACATGCTCAGCATTGTCGATCACTCGCAGGAGTCAGATGAAATGCTAATCTCCTCCGACAGAAACCCAAACACAACGGGAGCGGGTCTAATCTTCCAAACAAACGACCCCACTGCGAAACTGGCATCCATTCGAGACGGCGTCTCCAACGGTTCAATCAAAGCGGTGCTCGTTGCCTCTGAAGACCTTACAGAGTCAGGATTCTCTCCTGAGGATCTCGAATCACTCGAACTCCTCATCTCGATCAACACCAGCACAAACGCTACAGCTCAAGCGAGTGACATTGTTTTCCCTGGTGCGGGATCCTCCGAAAAGCGGGGCAGCATGGTTAATGTATCTGGCCGAATCCAAAAGCTCAACGCAGCTTGCATTCCTCCTGCAGACGCTCGAGACGACTGGGAGATCATCACCGACCTCATCCTATCAATAACTGGAGAAACGCCTGATCAAGCCCCCAGAAGTATCGATCAGCTCTCCCAAATCATATCCACCAGCATCCCTGCTTTTGAAGGCAAGACTCTAACTAGCTTAAACGACCTTGGTGAAATCATCACCGAAACAGGCATCACCATCCCACTTGTCCAACGAGAAAACCAACGCAAAGCGCACGGTGAAATCGTCGGCTAATTCATAAGTCCTATAAGACTCATAAGATCTATCCCATGGACCAAGCCACACTCATTTTTCTCATTAGCACGGCGGTGAAAATCATCACCTTCACCTTCGTGTTGACCCTACCTATCATTGCATACTCGACGTATGCCGAACGCAGGGTGTCATCGATCATTCAGGACCGAGTCGGACCTAACCGAGTGGGTATTCCGCTCACTCTGTTTGGATTTAAAAAAGACATTCCTTTTTCAGGTTTACTTCAGCCACTGGCTGATGGACTGAAAGCACTCCTCAAGGAAGATCTCGTTCCCGGACACGTCAGGAAGTTTTTCTTCTGCATCGCCCCTGCCCTAGCAGCAGCCCCTGGATTCCTCACGCTTTGCGTAATCCCCTTCGGTAGCAGTATCAACATTATGGGCACCGACATCAAGTTGGTTATCGCCGACATTGATGCAGGACCATTGTTCGTGTTTGCGATCGCCTCACTCAGTGTCTACGGCATCACCATCGCTGGATGGGCATCGAACAATAAGTTCTCCTTCCTCGGTGGTGTTCGTTCGTGCGCGCAAATGATCTCGTATGAGATCGCCCTTGGCCTTTCCTTGATCCCCGTGCTGATGGTCTTTGGTCAATTAAACCTCAACGACATCGTACAATCCCAAGCTGACGGAGGCTGGACACTGCTCCCCCTCTGGAACGAACACGGCTCTGTTTTTGATGCCAAGTATTGGCAAAACTGTGGTGAACAATGGTTGTTGATGATTCCCCTGTTAATATCCTTCGTCATCTTTACCACATCCATCTTTGCGGAAACCAACCGGATGCCGTTTGACCTTCCTGAGTGTGAAACGGAACTCGTTGGTGGATACCACACGGAATACTCATCGATGAAATTCGCCCTGTTCTTCCTTGGTGAATACTGTGCGATGATTGTCGGATCGGCGGTCATTGTCACCCTCTTCTTCGGAGGATGGTCACTAGGCTTCGGACTTGATTCACACATCTCGGACATGACGTTCGGTGGACTCATTCATCTGCTCATCTTCCTCGCCAAGGTCATCGCCTTTGTTATCTTCTTCATCTGGGTTCGTTGGACGGTTCCACGTTTCCGTTACGACCAAGTGATGAAGCTCGGATGGATCGTTTTCTTTGAACTCGCCCTTGTTAATATTTTCATCACTGCAGGCATCATCATGATGCTGAACTAATTTCCCGTCCAAAAAATGGCCATCATCAAAATCAAACGCCCTAAGCTTACCCTGATGGATAAGCTGTATCTACCTGCCGTCATCAAGGGCCTGTGGATCACTTTCGGTCACGCCATCCGCTCGATGCGAGGCAAGACGCCAGGAGCTAAAAGGAATTTCAACTCTTCTGGACTTGGTATCACGATGCAATATCCTGAAACCAAGTGGGACGACCAACTGCCGGAATACTACCGTGGTGTGCCCGCACTCGTCACCGACGAGCAGGAGCGCGAGCGTTGTGTTTCCTGTCAGCTTTGTGAATTCATCTGTCCACCGAAAGCGATCACCATCCTTCCGGGAGAAATCGAATCTGATGATCCTTGGGCGAAGATTGAGAAAAAGCCTCGGGAATTCGAAATCGACATGACTCGCTGCATCTACTGCGGCATGTGCGAAGAAGTCTGCCCAGAGCAGGCTATCTACCTTCGTCAGGACTACGCCATGACCGGCCTCACCCGAGCCGACATGGTGAATGATAAGGAACGTCTTTATGAAATTGGCGGCGTCCGCACTGGACTTGTAAACAAGTGGAATGAAATTAAGTAGCTTTAAACTCCAAGTTTCAAACTCCAAATACCAAGAAGACACATCCTGCTACTTCCCATTTGCTAATCCAATTTGCTAATCCCATTTTACCATGCCTTCACCAATTTTTTACATCTTCGCCGCGATAATGATCGTTGGCGGACTTATGGTTGTCTTCATGCGCAACCCGGTATCCAGTGCCCTCTCGATGGTACTGAGCTTTATCGGCCTCGCAGGACTTTTTATCGGACTCAACGCCTACTTTGTGGGGATTCTCCAGGTCCTCGTTTATGCGGGTGCGATTATGGTACTCTTTATCTTCATCATCATGTTACTTGATCTGAAGAAGGAAGAAAGCCATCCACGAAAAGGAGCCGCCATGGCAGCAGGTGTGATCATACCTGTCATACTACTTATCCAACTCATTGGAGTGCTTTCCGCTGAGAAGGAATCACCATCAGCACCTAAGCTTGCCCTGCAGGAAGCTGCTGCCGATTACAAGGAAGACACGATCATCCACAAACGTCTCGCAGATGAACGACTCCCTGACGTTCACCTCATTGGACAAAAGCTCTTCACCGAGTATAACTTCCCTATTCAAGTGATCGCCGTGCTTCTTCTTGTTGCTACTGTTGGTTGTGTCGCACTTTCCAAAAAAGCTCCAGTCGCTGTAGCCAAAAGCACCTCCAAAAAACGTGTTCCCACAATTGCCAAGAAACCAGCTCCTGTGGTCAAAGCGGCTGAAGTTCACGCTGAGAAAAACTCCTGATTCCTGTCCCCTGAATCCTGACACCCGAAATCATGCCCACTCCCACTCTTAACGAATACCTCTTCATCTCCGGTTTGCTTTTTGCGATCGGCCTGGGTGGAGTCATTATCCGGCGCAACATCATTGTCATCTTTATGTGTCTTGAAATGATGCTGGCCGCTGCGTCACTGACATTAGTTGCCTTCTCCCGTTTCAACGTCACCGATAAAGGCCTACCCGACTACGATGGCCAGGTGCTTGTCTTTTTCGTCATCACCGTAGCCGCTGCTGAAGTGGCTGTTGGTCTTGCCATCATCGTCTCCCTCTATCGAGCGAGGCAAACCATCCACACGGATGAACTGGTCAGCCTGAAAGGCTGAAACTCCAAGTTTCAAACTCCAAATACCAAGTTTCTCATCCTGCTTAATCAACCAAGCTAACATCTTCTTCTAATGGAAATCTCTCCCTGGTTCTTATTTATTCTACCTATCGCGAGCGCTGTGATTATTCAGCTCGGCCTGAAGCGTAGTGCCGCTGCCTCGTCGATTCTCTCGACTCTGGTAGTTCTCGCTACCTTTGTTATTGCCTGCACATTGCTAGGCTCAACAACTCAAGATTCAATCCCATGGATCACGGTGAACGGACTCGACCTTGGCATTGGTTTCAAACTTGATCAACTTGCGACAGGTATGATGATCGTCGTGACAGGCATTGGTTTGTTGGTTCACGTTTTCTCGCTCGGTTACATGAAGGACGATGAGGCCAAGGCTCGTTACTTTGGTTGCTTGTCGCTGTTCATGTTTTCCATGACCGGCATCGTGCTGGCATCGAACTTCGTGATGATGTTCATCTTCTGGGAGTTGGTTGGTCTGAGTTCTTATTTACTCATCGGACACTGGTATCAGAAGGACACGGCAGCTGACGCAGCCAAAAAGGCGTTCCTCGCCAACCGAGTCGGAGATTTTGGTTTTATGATAGGAATCCTGATGCTCTGGGGAATTATGGGCACAGTTGTTTTTGCCGACATAGACGGCAGCAAGTTTTCCCCATTTTGCACCTGCCTCACGGGCTCGATCATACTTCTACTCTTTTGCGGTGCCATTGGTAAATCTGCACAGCTACCATTACACGTGTGGCTTCCTGATGCGATGGAAGGTCCTACGCCTGTTTCTGCCCTCATCCACGCAGCTACCATGGTGGCTGCGGGTGTCTACATGATGGCTAGGCTTTTTCTCTCAATTGGTGTCGATGCCGTACCTGCGTGGTCGGCTGAAACGATTGCTTGGGTCGGTGGTATCACTTCCCTGCTTGCCGCATTGATGGCGACCCAGCAGAACGATATTAAGAAGATCCTCGCTTACTCAACACTCTCTCAGCTTGGTTATATGATCATGGCAATTGGTCTGATCGCCCCCGAAGCTGGCATGTTCCACCTGTTCACTCACGCATGGTTTAAGGCACTTCTGTTCCTCGGATCTGGTGCTGTGATTTACGCCTGCCACCATGAACAAGACATCTGGAAAATGGGTGGTCTACTCAAGAAAATGCCGATCACGGCGGTTACCTTCCTGATTGGAACCATGGCACTAACGGCTGTTCCGTTCACCGCGGGTTTCTACTCGAAGGAAGGCATCCTTCACGCTGCCGACAAGAACCCTTATCTTTTCTGGTTGGCCGCCTTTGTCGCGCTACTCACTACATTCTACATGTTCCGATTATTCATCGTCGCATTCCTTGGGAAACCGCGTGAACACGGTGCAGCAGAAGCGAAGGAGGTATCATGGATCATGTGGGCTCCGCTCGCAATACTTGCAGCCATGGCATTTGCCGCCCCACACCTCAGTAACATTTTCCCAATCGCCAATGAGTGGGGCTTTCACTTTGATAAAGGACTTCATCCCGGCAAGCTCCTCTATGTTTCCCTAGCAGTCTTTGTGATCGGCGCTGTTCTTGCCTTTGTGCTCTACTCAGGAAAAGACAAAGACCCCATCAACATTCCCCTGTTCCGCAACAAATTCTACTTCGATGAGATCTACGCCTGGATCATCAAGATTTTCCAAGACGCCTTTGCCGCCATTGTGCACTTCCTTGATGAGTTCATCATTGGTGCCATGATCGTGGGTGGACTTTCCCGATCCGCTACCGGGATCGGTAATGTTTTCCGTCGATACGCCCAGTCGGGCAGCCTTAACAGCTACGCATTCCTGATGGCTGTGGGTGTGCTGCTCGTTATCTACTTCACCGTTTTCGCTTCATAAACTGCCCCATTTCACCGTCATGTTATTTGCACTGATTTTAATCCCTCTGCTTGCCGCTGTCGCCATCCTTGTTGGATCGCCCGCACGCCTAACCGCATTGATTGCGGCAGCCCTTAATCTGGGAATCTCAATTTACGTAGCCTTTACTTGGTCATGTTCATGCTGGGAGACCCCTGGTTTTCAAGTTCTGGAAAACCCCAATATCAACTTATCGTTGGGACTCACTGGAATTAGCACCGTAATGCTGCTGCTTAGTACCATCATCACCCTGGCCGCTGTTTACAGTGGTAAGTGTCCTGAGGGGCGTGAAAAGCTTTGGTTCTCAAGTACTCTATTCATTGCAACAGGTGCTATCGGAGCGTTTCTCTCTACTGATGTCTTTTTCTTCTATGCCTTCCATGAGTTGGCATTGATCCCAACCTTCCTGATGATTGGTATGCTGGGACGAGGCGACCGAAAAGCTGCAGCGTGGAAAATCACCATCTACCTCGCGTTTGGATCAATCATTCTTCTTGCAGGCCTTCTCCTCGTGACTAACCAGCTTGGCAGTTTTGCATTCTCCGATCTTAAACCCCTTGCTGAGGAAAGCCAAAACACCGTGGCCCTGCTTCTCATTATTGGTTTTGGAACACTTGTATCGCTCTTCCCATTCCACAGTTGGGCAGCTCCCGCTTACGCAAGCGCCCCTGCACCTGTCTCTATGCTCCATGCTGGCGTGCTCAAAAAGTTCGGCCTCTACGGCCTCCTTACCATCGGGATGAAGGTGGCTCCATTAGGCATGCTTCATTGGCTCCCATGGATCTGTGTGCTGCTTCTCGGAAACATCATTTGGGTAGGCTTTGTGACACTCAGCCAGAAACGCCTCGACCTTATGTTAGGTAACTCCTCGGTGATGCACATGGGTTATATCTTCCTCGCGATTGCTGCACTCTCGGCTAACCCTGGAAATACAATTGCAGAACCTGCCGCAATCCTGTTGATGTTCGCTCACGGTATTTCCATCGCTCTTCTATTCTCACTGACCTCGGTGATTGAAAGAAAAACGGGCACACTCGAAATCGCCCAACTTGGTGGCCTGGCCAAGACCGCGCCTGCTCTTGCGTTCCTCTTTGGCCTCGCAGGTATGGCATCGATCGGTCTCCCTGGTCTCGCAAACTTCGCAGGTGAAGTGATGGTGTTCTTTGCCGGCTTTGCCGACTGGAAACCCGCCGAAGGACTAGGTTGGGTCCAAATCACTACCATCATCGCCCTCTGGGGTGTAGTCCTGAGTGCTGTTTATATGCTACGGGCCTTCCGCAACACCTTCCAAGGACCATTGGTCAAATCTACCCAAAATGCAGCTGACATCAGCTACTGCGAAAAAATCCCCGCTTACCTACTTGCCGCCACTCTTCTGGTGGTGGGTGTGTATCCGAATCTCTTACTGCAGTTCCTACAGAAGTAGCCAGGCAAGTAGCACGCATTCAAATTATTCTTTCCTAATAAAATCATGTCACCGCACATCATCGAATTCATCACCGTTGGCTTTGGTCTCATCCTTCTTATGTTTGAGGCCTTCAGCAATGGCAACAAATCAAGGATCGGACTCATCGCCGCTGGAGGACTAGCTGTGATCCTCAGCATGCTGTTCTGCCCTGTTCCAGAAGGCTACGTTGTTCCGGCATGGATGGAGCGTTTTTACGACTATGATTCTGTCGCTCGGTTCTACAAGATCATTGCCTTGGTCAGTACGATACTGGTTCTCTTGATGGCCGTTGATTTCAGCAAAGTGCTATCCAAGTTCACTTCGGGTGACGACACAGGCTCGGGCACGGGAGAATTTTACTGTCTGCCTATTTTTGCCTGTGCTGGTCTGATGTGGATGGCATCGGCAAGGGATCTTGTCTCCATCTTTGTCGCCCTTGAGCTCGTCACAATTACCTTTTACGTGATGGTCGCCTATATGCGCCGAAACGTCGGTTCGCTTGAAGCCGGTGTGAAATACCTCATCCTAGGTGCGCTTTCCACAGGTTTCCTTGTTTACGGAATTGCCTGGATCTACGGTGCGTTGGGAACAACGGATATTGGATTATTCGCCAATGCTCTCACTGAAGGAAAATTCAACAACACCTACCTGCTCTTTGGTATCGCACTGATCCTCATTGCTCTTGGCTTTAAGGTTGGAGCTGTGCCGATGCAACTCTGGGTTCCCGATGTTTATCAAGGCGCCCCTACTCCGATCACGGCCTATCTCTCCGTTGCTTCCAAGGCCGCGGGCTTCTTGGTATTGATGACCGTGATTACTCCGTTTTTGGCCGCCGATGCCACCAAAACATCCGTTGTTCTTATTCTTCTGGTAATGGCTGGTGCTACTCTGGTCTACGGTAACCTTGCCGCCATTTCACAGAGCAACTTCAAGCGCCTGCTCGCCTACTCATCCATCGCCCATGCTGGATTCCTTCTCATGGGCGTGGCCACCGCCGAGAATGGGGACTTCACCGCAGTGAGCTTCTACCTTGGCACTTACCTGCTGATGACCTTCGCGGCCTTCTTTATCCTCGCATTGGTTCGTTCTTCAGAAAACAGCGATGAGATTGATGCCTATGATGGCCTTGGACAACGTAACCCCATTCTCGCTTTCGCCCTCACCATCGCCATGGCCGCCCTTGCCGGAGTTCCTCTTACCGCCGGATTTTGGGGTAAGTTCTTCATCTTTAAATCCGCCATCAACGCAGAAGTGAGCTGGTGGTTGCTTACGATCGGCTTTATCAGTGTTGCCGCCGGTTTCTATTACTACCTCAAGGTGGTCAAAGCGATGTATTGGAATGCTCCGAGAAATGAGAGCCCCATTACGGTTCCATCTATCACCAAGGTAGTTCTTATCGTACTGACGATCGCTATTTTGATCCTTGGCGTTTATCCTAAGCCTATTCTTGACCTAATTGGGTAGCCGCTCGAGTTGAACGCTTGCCCTACTTTACATGGCGTTGTATAAGTAGAGCATGCTTAACATTGTTCTGCTTTCTTTGCTCACAGGTTTTATCGTTGGAGCCCTGTTTACAGCCCTAAAACTCCCCCTTCCTGCTCCCAATGCGTTAGCTGGTGTGATGGGTATTGTGGGGATCTATCTTGGAGCTGTTGCGTGGCCTCATATCACTAACCTTTTTTCTTAAAATGCTGCCTCAGGAAATCATTCGCCGTAAGCGAGACGGGCTTAAATTGACAGATCGGGAAATTCAGTTTTTTACGACGGGTATTGCCGATAGTTCGATCAGTGAAGGGCAGATCGCAGCCTTTGCGATGGCTGTGTTTTTTCAAGGCATGTCGCCGGAAGAGGCTGCTGCGCTCACGCTGGCCATGCGAGATACTGGCGATGTGCTTAATTGGGAAAGTGAAAACCTTCCAGGGCCGATCATTGATAAACACTCAACGGGAGGTGTTGGCGATGGTGTCTCACTCATGCTCGGCCCACTGATTGCCGCATGTGGCGGATATGTCCCCATGATTTCGGGTCGAGGACTGGGTCACACTGGAGGCACACTCGATAAGCTGGATGCTATCCCCGGATATAACTCGACTCCTGATACGGCTCTGTTTCGGAAAACCGTTCGAGAATGTGGCGTAGCAATTATCGGGCAAACAGGAAATCTAGCACCTGCCGATAAACGGTTCTACGCAACTCGTGATATCACCGCGACCGTCGAGTCCATCCCTCTAATCACCGCTTCGATACTTTCCAAGAAATTTGCGGCAGGGCTCGACTGCCTAGTCATGGACGTAAAGACCGGCACTGGAGCGTTTATGCCAACCCATGATGCATCACGTGACCTTGCGGTTAGCATCGCAGAGGTAGCCAATACCGCCGGGGTTAAAACCAGCGCCCTACTCACCGATATGAACCAATGCCTAGGATTCAATGCAGGGAACTCACTTGAAGTCCGTGAATCGATTGAATTTCTGACAGGTAAACGCCAAGGTGATCGACTCAAGGAGGTCGTTTTTGCTCTTTGCTCGGAGCTTCTTGTTCTCGCAAATCTAGCGGAAAACACCTCGTATGCAAAAACTATGCTCGATGATGCCTTGGACAGTGGCCGAGCCGCTGAGATTTTCGGGGAAATGACAAGCTTGTTAGGAGGACCGAGTGACCTCATTGAAAACTACGATTCACATTTCACCAAGGCTCCTGTGATTCGCCCCGTTCTTCCTGAAGCTGAAGGATACGTAACCGCCATCGACACCCGCTCGTTGGGATTGAGTGTCGTCCACCTCGGTGGTGGTCGAACTCGGGCTGAAGATTCTATCGACGCATCTGTCGGCTTAGAAGATGTCATTTCACTAGGTGCAACAAGTGACCATCCGTTAGCTGTCATTCATGCGCAGAGTGAGGAGGCATGGAATGAAGCAGCTGCGACGATTCGAGCGGCTATCACCTTTGATGATGCCCCTGTTTCAGTGCCGCCTGTCATCCACGAAATCATCCGATAAAGTGTCATTATGCAAACTGATCGCATCATATTGTTAGTTCTAGATTCCCTAGGTATTGGCTCATCAGCTGATGCAAAAGACTTTGGTGATTCTGGATCAGACACCCTCGGACATATCGCGGATACTTTCGCTAAGGATCAAGCGTTGCAGCTTCCAAACATGTGTCGACTTGGTCTCGCGCACAGTTACCACACCAGCACAGGTAAGTATCCGGCTGCAATGAGTATTCCAGACTCCTTATTAGGTTCCTTCGCATGCGCCAAAGAAATTTCGACGGGTAAGGACACGCCTAGCGGTCACTGGGAAATGATGGGAGTTCCGGCCCTTTGGGACTGGGGGTATTTCCATGAGAAAGAGAACTCTTTCCCTCAGAAATTACTCGACGAAATCGTTCGAAAATCAGGAATTGATGGATACCTAGGCAACTGTCATTCGTCAGGCACGGAAATCATCGCCAGACTTGGAGAGGAACACATGAAGTCAGGTAAGCCGATTTTCTACACATCGGCCGATAGCGTGTTCCAAATTGCCTGCCATGAAGAATCATTCGGACTCAAAAACCTCTACCAACTCTGTGAGCTTTGCCGCAAAACCCTAACACCTCTCAATATTGGCAGAGTCATTGCTCGACCATTCGTAGGCACATGCACCGATGACTTTCAGCGCACGGGAAACCGCCACGATTACGCCATCGAACCTCCTGCTCCTACGGTATTAAAAAAACTGGTCGACGATGGAGGCACGGTTATTGGAGTGGGAAAAATCGGGGATATCTTTGCCCATATAGGCATGAGCGAGGAAGTCCGAGCATCGGGCCATCCTGCACTTTGGAAGGAAACATTGGCGGCCATGGATCGGACTCCTACGCAAGAAGACGTGCGTAGTATTATCATGACGAACTTTGTCGATTTCGACGCCGTCTATGGCCACCGCCGTGATCCAGTGGGATACGGTAAAGCATTGGAAGAATTTGATCGCCAACTGCCTAGATTGTTTGAGAAAATGCGTCCCAACGACCTTCTCATCGTCACCGCAGACCACGGCAACGACCCCACATGGCCAGGCACCGATCACACCCGCGAGCATGTGCCTATTTTACTCTATCAAAAAAACATGCTACCATCCGACCTAGGATTCCGCGGCACCTTCGCAGACATTGCTCAAACCATCGCTAACACTTTTAAGCTCTCACCATTCGAACACGGGACCTCCCTGTTTACTGACACCCGACTCCTAAAAAAATGACTCCACACCTCGAAGCCAAACCCGGCGAATTCGCCCCGACCTGCCTCCTGCCTGGCGATCCATTACGCGCTGAGTATATCGCCGAGACATTCCTAACCGATGTCAAAAAAATCAATACCGTTCGTAACATGTTTGCCTTCACTGGCGATTATCAAGGCACTCCGGTATCGGTGATGGGCAGCGGTATGGGGATCCCTTCCATCTCGATCTATGCCAAGGAACTGATCACCGAGTATGGGGTAAAAAACCTTATTCGCGTAGGCAGTTGTGGCGCCGTTAGCGCTGATGTTAAAGTTCGTGATGTGCTTATTGGAATGGGGGCTTGCACAGACTCGGGAGTCAATCGCCAGAGATTCCAAGGACATGACTACTCGGCGATCGCTAGCTACCCCCTATTAAAAGCGCTCAATGATGCTGCCGACAGTCTCGATATCCGCGTCACCAACGGTAATATGTTTTCGGCTGACCTATTCTACACGCCGAATCCATCGATGTTCGACACCATGGAAAAGATGAACATCCTCGGCATCGAAATGGAAGCCGCAGGGCTCTACGGCATTGCGGCTGAGTATGGAGCCAACGCCGCGGCGATCTGCACTGTGTCGGATCATATCAGAACCGGAGAAGCCACCACTTCAGCTGAGCGCCAATCCAGCTTTGAAGATATGATGAAAATCGCACTCGATGCGGTTAAACTCATCCACACCACCGACACTGTAGCCTAATGACCCCTGCTAAACTTGCAAAAATGGCAGCAGATGCCCGTGACACAGCTTACGCACCGTATTCTAAATTTCTGGTCGGGGCTGCTCTACTGGCCACGAATGGTGAGGTTTTCACTGGTTGTAATGTGGAAAATGCATCCTACGGCCTGACCATCTGCGCCGAACGCACAGCGGTGTTCAAAGCCGTCTCTGCAGGAGTTCAAACCTTCTCAGCCATTGCGATTAGCGTCCTAGGTAGCGGATCTCCATGCGGCGCGTGTCGGCAAGTCCTTAACGAGTTCAATCCGGACTTGCAGGTCTATTTGGCGGATGAAAATGGGATGGTAACCCACGAGACAACGCTCGCTGTCCTGCTCCCAAGAGCCTTTGGCCCTGAAAACCTTGGTTAATCGGGCACTATTAAACACAATTCCCTTTCCCCTAGAGCTAATTTCGCCTATTTCCCGAGCAGCGAATTTCCCTATTCATGCGCGTATTCACCATACTTTTCCGAAAGGAATTTAAAAACTACTTCCTCACCCCCTTTGGCTGGGTGGTTCTAGGCCTCGTCTTGCTGATGCAGGGCATGTCCATGACCTCAGCGATGGAGCAGATGAAGGACGCCCCTCTCAGTGAGAATTTTTTACTGGTCTCATTCAGTGCTCCGAACTTTTGGTTCTATTTCCTCTTCATTTTCCCTCTTTTGACGATGCGTCTCTTTGCGGAAGAAGAAAAAACTGGCACTCTGGAAACTCTGATGACAGCCCCCGTCACTAGTGCACAAGTCGTTCTTTCCAAGTATCTCGCGGCCTTTTCTTTCTACGCCATTCTCTGGCTACCCATCTTGTTGCACTTAAAAATATTTACGATGATCACAGGCAGCCCGGCACCCTACGAAATGGGGCACGTGCTCGGCACCTACACAATCCTCCTGCTGATGGGCAGTTTCTTCCTCGCGATCGGATGTCTCGCATCCACCTTGAGCTCGAGCCAGATTGTCGCAGGCATCATCACGATCGCTATTCTGGTGATCCTCTTTTTCATGGGCTTTGTCCCCTACTACACAGGTGAAGGATTCCAAGCGGTTACCCTGTTCCACTATGTTTCTATCCAGGAGCATCTGGCCCAATTTGCGCGTGGAGTGATCGATACGCGACCTATCGTCTACTACTTGAGCATGGCAGCCTTTTTCCTCTTCCTAACACACCTCACCTTGGATTTCCGGCGCTGGAAATCCTAAGTTACCTTTCCTTTTCCACCCTTCCCCACCCTTTCCCAATGTCGGATTCATCACCATCTACTCCAGCCACACGACCCGTCCGTCGTATCGGCAGAAGTATCAACGTCATTATTCAGGTTGTTCTGTTTATAATTGCCGTCATCGCGGCCAATTACCTCAGCTGCGGCCAACATAAAAGATACGATCTCACAGAACGACAGGACTTCACACTTTCTGACTTCAGTAGTAAATATCTAAAAAGTGACGCCGTCCAGAAACGCGAAAAGCCGATTCAGGTCATTGCCGTGATTCGCCGCAGTTCACCTCACTACTCTCGAATGTATAACATGCTCGATGAGTATAAGCGTCTGGGTGGTGATGCCGTAAATCTTGAATTCGTCGATCCAATCCGCCAAACAGATCGCACGCTGGAAATAGAAAACACCTACGGGCAAAGCTATCTGGAGGATATGATCATTGTTGACGGTCGTGGAATTGAACCCAAGCCCAAGCCCGTCAGCGCTGATTCAGTAAATACTGATGAATCCAAAGTTACAGAATCAGTAAAAACAGACAAGCCGCC
The DNA here is from genome assembly GCA_037620805.1 of Akkermansiaceae bacterium. Lineage (GTDB taxonomy): Bacteria > Verrucomicrobiota > Verrucomicrobiia > Verrucomicrobiales > Akkermansiaceae > Oceaniferula. The sequence continues at coordinate 67,825 of JASJLI010000067.1, read as the reverse complement.
AGCAGAAAAACCCGTGGCGTCCGAAAAGCAAAAGCAGTCTGCCCATGTACGCACCGTTAGAATTTCTGATCTTTATCTGCAAGACGACAAACGAAACATCGTCGCCTGGCAAGATGAAGATGTGATTACATCTACCTTCATTGGTGCGATTGAAGGCGTACCACGTAAAATTTACTTCGCCGCCGACAAAGTTAACCTAGAAGACAACGATGGAGATCCAGCATGGCAAGTGCTCGCGGAAATGCTCTGGCAGCAGAATATTCTGCTCACACCTATCAGGTTGTCTGAAACACAATCGATCCCCGAGGATGCTCAGGGATTTGCATTGATTGCGCCCCAATACGACCTCAATGAGAGGGAAATCAAAGTCCTTGCCGAATACTGGGACCGTCAACAGGCTGCCATCTTCATTACGCTCGACCCTAAGATCAAACTTGATAACCTCCGCATTTTTCTCCGTAGCTATGGCGTGACTCCACGTAACGACAGGATTATGTCGGTCCATAACGAGCAAACTCTATCTAACGTGCAATCACTCTTTTCTCGCGGTGCTGAAATCAACAACGACCTCGGTGGTAAATCAACCATATTTGATGGCTCTACCTGCAGCTTAGAGGTGCGCGAAAACGACGACCAACTTCTTAACAAACGCATCCATCCTGTCGCGCTCATTGAAGCAAGCACCGGCTGGTGGGGTGAAACCAGATACGAAGAGGAGAATCCTGAATTCAACAAGGAAGAGGACACCGCCGCCCCTCTCTACCTATCGGCCGCTATCCTCCGTGGGCAAGCCACTTCAGATGACACCGCCAACCTCGTTTCCAAAATGGTTATCATCGCCAACACTGACTTCCTCTCAAATAAGAAAACCAGGCCAGAGCAAGCCGACTTCGTCAAATCGAGTGTTAATTGGCTTGTTGGTCGTGAAGACCTCATCGGCATTGGTCCCAAAAAACTTTACCGTCACAAGATCACAATACTTGATGCTCATAATAGCTTTATCAGTAAACTTGTGCTATTCTTCCTTCCTGCCGCAGCACTTCTGGCATCCTTGGTTGTCTGGAATATGCGCAGGGCCTAATTGCCTCGCAGATATTACTTGTTTATGCGTTACTCCTTCACAGTATTCCTCGCCGTCATCGCTCTGATCCTGAGTGGGTTGTCGATCGTCTTTATGGGCAGTGAATACAGGAACGCCATTTTTGGTATTCCCGCCATCGCTCCGGGCGAGAAGCTTTTCCAAGTCAAAACTCTGGATCAGGTTTCTCAGATTACGCTCACCAATAGTGATGAGAATGTCGCCAGTTTCAAAATCGACGGCCACCAGTGGACGGCCACCGCTCCTTGGGAAGATCGTGCTGATACTCTTTATATCAGGACCCTTTTTCAATTTGCAGCTAGTCTTGAAGTCATGGAAGTCATCCCACGCAAAGGCCTTGATCTTAAGGGTTTTGGTTTACGTGATGGCCACATCCAAATCACCATGCGCGATCGTAAGGGCAAGGCCGTATGTGACTTCCTCATTGGCCGCCCTACGGCATGGAAAATCCCCAGCGAGGATCAAAAAAGCACGACTCCTACGATCTTCGTCCGTTTTGCCGATAAGAAGCTGAAGGATAACATCTACATCTGTGCAGATAAATCTCCGTTAAAGATTCACTCGCTGTTCAACAATCAATTTTCCCGTTTCCGTGACCACCGCCCCTTTTACTTCAGTCCCAAGTTTATCGACAAACTGCGTATTCAAAATACCGAGGGCGAAGTCGTGGTCTCCCGTAAAGATCTCAAATCCGGCTGGGGTATTAGCAAACCCTTAGAACTACGCGTCGATCCCACTGCTCTAGCCACTCTGTTCAGTGATCTCACTAGGCTGACGGCTCTTAAGCTCGAAAGCCGAGCCAGTGTAACCCTACCCACTGGCGAAGATGACACCGCGCAAGCACGTGAGATCTCGATCCACTTTGCAGGAGCCCCTACCGATACCACCCTGCGTATCTACCCCCCAGCCAAAGAGGATGATACCGTTGTTCTAGCAACGGTGAGCGATCGACCTGATGCAGTCTTTCATCTCCCTCTCACAGCAGCTACAGCCATCGCGGGAACAGCCTCGCTAAGTCAATTGCAGACTGGAGTTAACGACCTCAGGTCAAAAACGATGACCCACCTCAATGGGCCACAGCTCAAAACCATTATTCTGCGTCCAGAAGGCAGGTCCCCGGTCATGCTTCAACGAACTAAAAGCACCACATGGCGTGTGCTGCGGCGTAAAGGTTGGGAAGAGGCTAATCAGGAGGCCCTGATCAATCTCATGTTGGCTGTCACCCGCGATAAGGTGCAAAAATTCGTCACCGATGCCGCCACCGACCTCAAGCCATACGGGCTCGACCATCCATTTCTTCAAATTGGGTTCTTAAGTTTCAACGATCAGGGTATGCGCATTGCATTTGGCCGCGATGCCAAAAGCGAAAACATCTATGCCCACATTGTTGGCCGGCCTAACATCTGGCAAATCAGTAATGCCACCATCGGTAAAATCGCCCATAATTCATGGCAATGGCGGACATCCCATGTCTGGCACCTCCCGAAGCAAGACATCCTCAAAATCACGACCCAACAAAAAGACAAACCAAGTATTGAACTTGGTTATGAACACTTCGCCGCCAAGTGGACGGCCAAACGTGACGGAGTAGATTCGACGGCTGCCATCAACCCAAACCGTGCCAACAAACTCCTTGGCGCGCTGGAATCGCTCGAAACAAAGAGTTGGATCGGCCCCATGCACAAGCAAGCTACAGCTGCCCTTAAAGATCCTGATACTGTTATTAGTGTCACCATCGGCAGGGTGAACAATCAAGGACAGAACCTGTTACCTATCGTCAAGACTCTCAAAATCGCCCACACTCAGGGTAAACTAATTTACTTCGCCAAAGTTGATACTGTTCCTAAGGGACCGGAGACTGAAAACGAGTATAGCTATTTCCTACTCAATCCTGAGACGATCCAAAAACTCTACGTCGACTTATTCGAGTAACATCTACAATTCACTCATGTCAGATTTTGATCCTCATAAAGTCCGTCTCGATTTTCCGATTCTCAATCAGGAAATCAACGGCAAGTCGCTGGTGTATCTCGATAATGCCGCAACCACACAAACACCTCAACAGGTGGTTGATGCAAGTGCCTACTACTACGGCAATATCAACGCCAACATCCACCGTGCGGCGCACAAACTGGCGCGTGAAGCTACGATTGCCCACGAAGCCGCCCGTAACACCATTGCATCTCACCTGAATGCAGCTCATGAGCATGAAATCATTTTCACCTCGGGAACGACGGATTCCATCAACCTTGTTTCCAACACACTCGCTCTATCAGGAAAAATAACCGCGGGTGACTCCGTCATCATTTCAGGTTTGGAGCATCACTCAAACATCGTACCATGGCAGATGCTCTGTCAACGGACAGGAGCAGATCTAAAAGTCATCCCCGTGCTCGACAATGGAACGCTCGACATGACCGCGTATCAGGAGCTGCTCGATGACCAGGTCAAAATCGTGGCCGTAAACCACGTCTCCAATGCCCTCGGTACGATCAACCCGATTCAAGAGATCATCACTCAGGCAAAATCTCACGGAGCGCTGGTTCTGATTGATGGAGCCCAAGCGGCACCACATCTGAAGATCGACGTTCAGGCACTAGGCTGCGATTTCTACGTCTTTTCAGGTCACAAAACCTACGGACCTACGGGTATAGGCATCCTCTATGGCGGTGAAACTATCATGAATGCTCTCCCACCTTGGCGTGGAGGCGGCGAAATGATCAAAGAGGTGACGTTTGAACATACCAGCTACAACGAGCTACCTTTCAAATTTGAAGCCGGCACACCAGATATTGAAGGAGCTGTCGCTCTAGCAGCAGCCATCGACTACATGAATGCTTTGGGTGTGGAAAATATCGAAGCCCACGAGAAATCCCTCCAACAACGAGCAGCTTCTGCCCTAGCGGAAATCGACGGGGTTAAATTCTTTGGGACAGCTCCCAATAAAGCTGCTGTCATTTCATTTTTAATCGATGGCATCCACCACTATGACTTGGGTACGCTGCTCGATCAAATGGGAGTAGCCGTTCGCACAGGTCACCACTGCTGCCAACCTCTCATGGCCCGTTTCGGAATTACTGGAACGGTTCGAGCATCATTTGCCGCCTATAATACAGATCAAGAGGTAGATGAATTCATCGCAGCCGTTAAAAAGGCCGCAATGATGTTAGGATAGGAAGAAGCGTTCCAAGTTATTTTCGCCTATTCTTGGCTAGACGTTTAACAAACCCCTCCATCTCTGCTTCGTTCTCTTCCAATAATTCAACAAGCCTAAACTGGGTCCTTGCACGGTCAAGGTTATGCCCATCACGGTGGGTTTTGAAATAGACGTCCCCTTCTAAGTGATCAGTGAGAAAGCGGATGCCGATTTCAAGTGAGATCAGCCTTCCGGAAAAAACAAGGTTTTCGATTTCTGCATTACAAAGGCAATCGCAGGCATCGAGGTAACCTTCTGCAAGTGCCTCAAACATCGGCATACGCAACTCTACTTTTGAGAGATCCGGTTCATCTTCTGCCGCTGGACTAACAGCAGTACGAACTAAATCGCCAAAGTCATACAGTGACAATCCTGGCATAACGGTATCCAGATCAATAACACAGACGGCTTCATCAGTTTCCACGTCAATCATTACATTATTGATTTTGGTGTCATTATGAGTGATCCGCTCTGGCAAAACTCCGGCGTCGCGTAAATCTATCAATTTAGAAACAATCCCTTCGCGAGATTTAACAAAATCAACCTCTTTCTGAACACTGGCTAAACGTCCCTGAGGATCAGATTCAACTAGTTCCATCAGTCGAGAATAGCGTTTGGGGGTATTGTGAAAATCCGGAATCGTTTCCTCGATGTCCTCGACGGGGATATCACAAACAAGATCCTGGAAAGAGCCGAACGCGTGCGCTGCCTGGTAAGCTTGCCGAGTGTTTTCTACAATCTCATAGGTTCGGCAACCCTCAATAAAGTTGTAACAACGCCAGATGCCTCCACCTAAACCGGTTGCATAAAAACGACCTCCACGGGCAGGATAAAGGTTCAACGTTTGCCCGCCGATGTCTCGTTTGACCCGCATTACTTTCCAGTTGATGTGACGAGTCACCATCTCGACGTTTCTCATCACAGCATGTGGGTCTTTGAAAACGTTCTCATTAATACGCTGAAAGATATAGCGACTTATCTTACCATCCTGTCGTTTAAAAGAGGCCATGTAGGTAGCATTGATATGTCCACTGTCTACCTCTGCGCCCTCAACAAATTCACCGGCGATGGCAAATTCATTGGCGACTTCCTCAATTTGATTTTCGTTTTCAATCATATTCCAAAATTTTATCTATACTTTATCTAATTCTAAAATGATGCCAGCCAGCGCTAGCTCAATCACCTCGGCAACTTCATCGTAAGCAGCTCGTCCCATTCCGATTGGATCAGGCACATCTGCCGCAGCCAGCCCTTCATCCTCATCAATAAAGTCGCAAAGCATTTTAACTCTACCTGCACACTCAGGAAAAAATCGTTTCACAAGTGCCGCATGGGAATCGGTCATGGCAACGATCAAGGTCGCTTGGGCCAATACGACTTCATCAACTTGTCGACTTTTGAATCCCTTAAGCGGGGCGTTATTTTTCTTAAGAAGGTCACGCGTCTCACCACTAGCTCCCTGCCCAGGCATGGCAGCCACTCCTGCAGATCCCACCGTGACATCCTTTCTGCCACTTACGGCTAAACGCATTAAGCCTTCAGCCATTGGGCTCCGACAGGTATTCCCTGTGCAGACAAATAGGACACTCTTACTGGAATCTTGGTTAGGCATGGTTATACTCTAAAAATAAACTCTAAAAATAACAGCAGGGTTTTCGCGCATTCGGAAAACCCTGCCATCAGTGGGGAATTGTGTAATTTGCTCTACTTTAATTTGCTTTCAAGTGCATGGAAATACGAGTCCGACCGCCCTCTTGGCGAGTATGGAATGTCAACCTATCAAGTGAGCTGAATGCCTCCATAGCCTTTTCAATCATAGGCTTGTTAGCCGTATAATCTTCACGCATACTTTCAGATGACATAATGTCGTCAGCATTTTTATCGATCAGTTCAAGCCACTGCTGAGCATACTGATGAAGCACTTTGAAATCAACGTGCATCCACGCGCCCTTATGACCTTCACCACCACCTTGCTTAAAGCGCGCGGCAAGTCCTTCAGAAAAGGTCTTGGATGTGGAAGCAAAAAACAGATTGTCACTCACAGAAACAGAAGGAACAAAGTCATCGTTCTGGAATGGGATAGGAACAAACCAAGTTTTCAGGTCGTTCTTCTCGCTACTCATTGGCACCTGCATGGGGATTTCCTCACCAGACATCTCACTGATTGTTTTGAGGATATTTTCCACTGAGCCATTGAGACGCTTCCAGGAAGCTTGAAGCTTAGCGCGATCGTCAACTGTGCTGACGTAAGCGATACGAGGCATTTTACCCTCCTTGAGAAGCACTTCTGGCACGTTGGGAACCTTGGGAAGAGCTCCGTTGATATCAACTACAAGCGCTGTCTCGGAACCAAGACCATCGGCCATGTCACCACGAAGAGCTTTCCAGATTTCAAGGGCATCCGTGCGGAACTTCTCATCGAACATTCCCACGCCTTGCTTAAATTCGTCGAAATCATTGTCGTCGATATCAAGAGCTGCGACGCGCATAGCAACGAGGTAGCTGGTCTCGCCGAGAGTATCAACGTATTCCATTACCTTCTTGTTGTAGGCTTCGTTACTGGTCCAGTTTGCAAACATCAGAGTGCCGTCACCAGCCGCTAATGGAGCCAGTGTGTGTGTCGATCCAAAATCAATCGCCGGAACGTTAGATCCGCCAAAGGCTTCGACCTTCAGGCCGTTTTCCAAATAGCCGACATATCCAGCATCGGTTCCAGTGAACAAGGCTGCGAGTTTGCCTCCCTGTTCGCTGAGGCTCTCAAGAATGGCTTCGAGGTCCTGAGTGTCACCTAGTGATGCTGCGTCACCAAGACCGTCACTAATTCCCTGAGCAAATGAGCTAATGACTCGGTAAGCCAGAGCCTCAATACTACCAGCAGTTTTTACCACTTTTTCATCTCTCAAGCCAACGGAAAGTAGATCTTTGTCCAAGTAGTTATCGAGGAATACAATATCATCGCTGGCACAGAGGGACTCGTTGACATCATCAACGATCTTAAAGTCTTCCTCGGATTTACCAAAGAACATGATCACGTAATCATTCACTACGCCCGTAATTGCGACGATGTTTTTTGTAGCCAGGGTTTTCTTGAATGCTTCGATATCAGCGATATCAAATACTTCCTGCATTTCCTCAACGGTGTCATCGTCTAGCATTTCTGCTAGCTTTGCACCTGACACCTTGTAACCGGTAAACTCAGCATCGCCACGCTTGATGGTAATTTCTTCCACTGCCTCTTCTAGCATGCCGAGTGTGGAAATAACTTGTTCCATCTGGGCAATCACAAGATCACGAGTTTCTTCGTCAGATACCTTAGACCCTTGGTAGAATGCTGGCATATCAAAGTCGGCAATCATTTTGATCATCTCTTTAGGAGCCCCCTTGAGTGGTCCTTCCATGATTGGTTTTGGACCTTCTGGCTCGAAGTATTCGCCCTCGCGAACGACACCATCAGCCATATACACACCAAAACGTGCACCGTAGTACCCGAGGCGTTCGACGAATTTCATGCCGAGTTCAAATGTCTCACCAGTTCCCGGGCCGTAGGCTGAGAAGTATTCTTCACTATACATCGCTATCTGCGATGCCACTTGCTCATTGCCTTCTAGATCGTCCAGAGACATGCCTTCATCGGCCATGCGCTCAAGGATGAACTCACCGAGACTGGTCTTGAGTAGCTTATCAAATGCTTTGCGACCATTGAAGATCGCATCATAGACAACGATATCCTTCGGCAGGTGCTTAGCAAATCCAAGCTGCGCTGCTCGATCTTCGATCGATGCTGATGGTTTAATAGGATCCGGGGTGGGAGCAGCGGGTTGCTGGGTCTCATTGCTTTGATCGGAAGAGGAGGAGGACGTTGTTGTTTTGTCCTTACAAGCCGTAAAAGCTACAGCTCCCGCCACGAGGGGGATATAAAGGTATTTTCGTTTCATACGATTCGAATTAACGGGCATTTGTCCCGCTTTTTCAATTATAATCCGTGTAATTTTTCGTAATCGCTCATAAACCCAATCCATGCCTGAGCTACCAGAAGTGGAAACTACACGACGCGGCATCACTCCGCATATATTGGGGCATCAAATACATAACATCGAAATTCGCGAACGACGCATGCGCTGGCCAGTGGAAGATGACGTATTAAAGCTCGTTGGGAAAACGATTAACAGCATCGAAAGGCGAGCCAAATACCTACTCATCGGCTGTGACACAGGCACCTTAATGCTCCATCTCGGCATGTCTGGGAGCCTCCGTATCTGCCCGCATGAGATTGAATTGAGGAAGCATGACCACTTTATCATGCGCATCGATGGAGGTATGGAGCTGCGACTCCACGATCCACGACGATTCGGTGCCGTGCTCTGGCATGATAAAAATGAGGGACCTCTAGATCAGCATCCCCTCCTTCACCATCTCGGGCCAGAGCCGCTAGAAGATGATTTTCACTCAGATTACCTGACCACTTCTTGCAAAGGGAGAAAAATCTCCATCAAACAGCTCGTCATGAACAACAAAATCGTGGTTGGTGCCGGAAACATCTACGCCTGTGAAGCGTTGTTCCGTAGTGGCATCCGACCTACACGACCTGCAGGTAAAATTTCCAAGACCCGTCTCGTCAAGCTTACCCAAGAAATCAAAGACGTGCTTGCAGAAGCCATTGAACAAGGCGGCACTACGCTACGTGACTTCCTGCGTGAGGATGGCAAGCCAGGCTACTTCAAACAAAAGCTCCACGTCTATGACCGGGAAAATGAGCCGTGCCACCTCTGCGATGCCATCATCAAAAGAATCGTCATCTCAAACCGCTCCACATTTTACTGTCCTAGGTGTCAGCGCTAGTCCTAAGATATTTCCATTCAGCGACTTGACATTCTCTCCAAATGACGCAGATTCTCGCCCGTCTTCAAAGCATAATGCCGGTGTGGTGGAATTGGTAGACACGCGGGATTCAAAATCCCGTTCCTTCGGGAGTGCGGGTTCGATTCCCGCCGCCGGTACTTTTTATGCTTCGTTTGGATTCGCCCCTTCACTCACCTCGTCGAGGAACATCGCGCGCAGAGCTTCGATCGTGCCCAAGCTGGCATCCGCTTGTGCTACATATCCACCATGGGATGATACGCAGGCCTTCACTTCATCGCAGGCGTTGCCGGGACAGGCCAGATGCCTAGCCATCGATAAATCTAACATATCTAGATCATTGTGACTATCTCCAATCGCAAAAGTCTTCTCAGTCGCTAAACCTAACTGACGAGCTACTTCGACCATCGCTGTTCCTTTATGGTAATCGCAGTGACTGAATCGTAGGTAGATACCATTGCGCTGATAGGACAGCAGTGGCTTAGCTTCAATTTCCTGATCAATTTTCTGAACGATAAAGTCCATCTCCGCAGCCGTGGACGCTACAATACCAGCCGGCTCCCCTTCCTGCATCCCCCAGATCGCCGCAGTCTCAGACTCGATCCATTGCTGGATTTTTTTGAGCACTCGACGGCACTTTTTGAAGAGCTTGTGATGATCCTTTTCGCAACGTGAGTTCCAATTAGTCAGGCCGATCCATCGGCCAAATTCGTTAGGCGTGTATATCTCCCGTTCACGAGCGATAATGTAGTCGGGAAGAAAAGGGAAACGAGCGTCAGACAATCCCTGTACCGTCTGCATCAGAGAGCGCCCGGTATTAATCCCCCAGTAACTTTGATGCGATTTACGTATTACCTTGAGCAATTCAAAAAACTTCGGGTCCACCGGAGGATTTACGTCTGGGACAACCAGCGTGCCATCGAAATCAAACGCAAGCAACCACTGCGGCTTGTTTGTTTCAGTAAAAGGATCAAGGGGTTTCACAGCAGCACCAAATCAGTTCAAGATACGACACACAACATCACATTCACGCTACTCAGGAACTGGGATAGCCCTTCTTGGCCGCGGTGCATCCTCAGGTTCAACAATGGCCCTAGGCGGAGTAGGTAGCGGTGCAATATCAGGGACTTCATCCTCTTCAACAGGAATGGCCTTCACAGGAACCTTCTTTTTAGGTTCATGAACGCCATCCTTGTTTCCCTTGTCATAGGCGACTTCCTCATTAGGTCGACTCTTACGCATCTTAATCTCAACACGACGGTTTGGTGCCTGCTCCTCTGCAGTTCCCTTTTTCACCAATGGTTGACCCTTTCCGTATCCACGAACAGCAATACGTTTTACATCAAGTTCTAGAGTCTCTACTAACCACATTTTTACGGCCATGGCACGTTTCTTGGACAGAAGCAGGTTAGGTTCTTCACCACCTATCAGATCGGTGTGACCATCCACCCAACAGATTAAGTGAGGATGTTTATCGATGAGTAAGGCGACCTTCATCAGACTGACACGTGCACTCTGTCGGAGGGTAGAACTATTAAAATCAAACAGCAGGTCACTACCGATGAGAGCCTTGCTTGTTAGGAGTGAATTACCATCCATGCGTGCCATTGCGTCGAGCGATGAAAAACCCTTGAGCAACCCATCATCAGCGTTGCCACCAGCCCCCTTGCGCAAGGTATCGGTGTAGGCATCAGGATCATGTTCCTCGGCTACTCTGGCTCCAGGGTCAACGGTGACCTGACTATCGTTGGCTCGTGGGAAAAAATCCTCAGTCTTTCCCATCTCGGGAAGTTCAGGGTCGAAAATAGGGGCCTTCATCGGCTCAATACTTTCACCATTAATTTCGCCTTTAGCTATTGGGTCCGACATAGGGACCTGAATAGTCTCAATGTTGGGGTTGATATCAATTTCCACATCGGGAAGGTTTTCCAACATTTCCAGCTCATCAGCGGGAGGAACCACAGCCACGGGTTTCTGTTCTGGCTGATCGGGAGGAGTAACCTCAGGACGGGAGTCATCAATATCCACGCTACTGACCCGGATTACTTGAGTTTGTAATGAGGATTCCTCCGCAAACGCCGGTAAAATCACATCGATCCGACTGAGCCCAACAATGATCAGTATATGCAGCAAGATAGCCATGACCATGGACACCATGACCCATTTCCCCATGCCCTCGTTTTCGGGGAGCCTGAAGGAAGAAGAGCCCCTAAGGCCTCCGTTCCAGCTGTAGTCATCGTCCATTGGCGATTATTCTAGCGCAATTGGGAAAAATGGCAACTGAGGGTTTTACTACGAAATTATGCGCGTTTGCGACGATTTCATAGAGATGGGATATTTTTCAGCTCGGATGACGGATCCCTTCGTGAGTAAGGTTACATCACAATGACTGACGATTCACCACCAACCACCAATTCAGCGACACCTGATAAGCAGGTCAAGAAACGCCGCATTCCACCGTGGCGTTGGGCATGGATGGGATTTGGCCTTGCGGCTGTTCTTTGGTTTGGCTCAGGTGTCTATTTTCAGAAAGTACATCAAATCGATGAAATTGAATATAGCATGGGAGCAATGGAAAACGCCGAGTATGAACGCATCACCACCAACCGCATCCGATACGCATTTGCCTTCAAAATCGGAGCGGGAATCCTTTGCTTCGCCGCCCTCACCTATCTTGTCAGTCAAACAAATATCCATCGCCCTCGAAACAACAGTTAAATCTAATAACCATGATCAAAACTATCGTAAAAACCAGTTTACTCAGTAGCCTCATGCTATCGGCACAGGCTGCCGACATGCCGAACATTGTTTTCATCCTCGCCGATGATCTCGGATGGACGGATCTCTCCACGGGTGAGACCAACCTAGGAAATGGATCGGACTTTTATGAGACGCCAAACATCGACCAACTCGCCATGGAGGGGATGTCGTTCACCTCGGCCTACATGCAGCCCAACTGTGCCCCCACCCGTGCTGCGCTACTCAGCGGTCAATATGCCGCCAGATCTGGCAATGGCGTCTATAACGTAAACTCACTCAATCGTGGAAAGAAAAACGGGCTTGTTCCACCCGAGCAAAACGAAGACGTGCCTGCTAGCAGCACCACCGTTGCTGAGGCATTTAAAAAAGCAGGTTACGTCACAGCTCACTTTGGTAAATATCATGCGGGAGGTCACGAAGGTGGTGCCAGTACCTTACCCGAGGCTTCGGGCTTCGATTATAATTTCGCAGGCAGCAAAGCTGGACACCCACCAAGTTACATCGCCAAGAAAAAGAAGAACGAGTGGAGCTTTACCAAGAGCATCAGTCCGTCACTGGATCCCTTTTCCCAACCCTACGATAAGGCTTACGCCAAAAAGCATGGATTCCCCACTTCTGTCATTGGTAAACCCAAGCACCTTACCGACGCGCTAACTGATTCGTTTGAGCACTTCCTCGCCAAACATGTGAAGTCAGACAAAAAAGCCCAGCCCATTTATATCCATTACTGGCTCTATGCGGTGCACACACCTATCCAACCACAACCTGACCTGGCCAAGAAATTCGCTACCAAGAAAAAATCCTCTCCGTCAAAAACCGGACATGACAACTCCAAATACGCGGCACTGGTGGCCGACATGGATCGCGCGGTAGGGCGAATCATGGCTGCCATTGACGATCCTAATGGGGATGGAGACAAGTCTGACTCCATGGCCAAAAACACTCTGATTATTTTCACCTCCGATAATGGTGGTCACCGAGGAGCTACCTCGAATCGACCACTACGCCGCGCCAAGGGAACATTCTACGAGGGTGGTATGCGAGTCCCACTCATCGCCCGCCGCCCCGGATCTATCCCCGCAGGAAGCCACAGCGATACCATGGTCCATGCAGTCGACTACTACCCCACCTTCCTCGCTGCTGCAGGTGTCAGTAATCCACAGGGTTACTACCTCGATGGTCATTCGTTCGCTAATATCCTGACTTCACCAAAAACCAAACGTCAACGCCCTCCGATTTGTTATCACTTCCCAGGATATATGGACGATCGTGCAGCCCCCTCATCGACCATCATTTCTGAAATCGACGGCCAACGCTATAAGCTCATCCACTACTATGAGGATGGGCATAACGAACTCTATAACATCACCAAGGACATCGGTGAAAAGACTGACCTCACTCTGAAAAAATCCCGCGATTACCAGAATAAGGAACGCAAGCTACTGACCCACATCAATAGTTGGCTGACCCAGCAAACCCCGGGCTGGCAGCCCGCCTACCCCTCTGATCGTGCCACAGGTAAAAAACTTACGGCTCCTACACCGCCTCGATAATCATCTAGAGGCCCTCAATCCTATAAACGTAGGATAGGTAAATGAGCACCATTGGGTAACATGGGTCGCAACCTAACAGCAACAACTAATCCTCGCCATTTACAACGTTTCCGATATGGATTCTTCAGCATCCTATCGACTTGACTCCAATTCCACGTCTCTACACATTCTTGATAGGCAAGTTATAGTTATCCATTTCACTTTAATTTCACAGCCCTCCCCACCATTATGCAAATCTCATGTCCACACTGTAGCACCTCGCTCGATGTCACCCAAGAGCACCTCGGCCAACAGGTCCAGTGCCCCGCTTGCCAGAATCGATTCCAAATCCCAGAAGCAACGACTCCGCCGGCTGGATCAGCAAACCAAAAACCAGCCCGCACAGGCTGGGAGGAAAAAGATCACGCTAACGTAAACTTTGGAAAAAGTTTACTCATCGGCGCAGGCCTCACAGTGCTTTACATGCTACTCATGGTTCCCTTCAAGGATACCCGTCTAGGTGGACTCTTCCTTGACCGTGGCTGGGTGAACTACGCGGAAACATTCCTGTTTTTCTGGGGAATAGTCATCCTATTCATGAAGTGGAAAAAAATTCAGCACCAGTCGCAGGCTACCCTGCTGAACCTCTTCCCCTCTCACATCGGTGAGGAAATTAATTCCAGTAACGTGGGAGCCTTTATCGACAACATCTACAGTGTACCACTCACGATGCGCGATAGCATCATTGTGAACCGACTTAGAAAAGCGCTCGAACTCTTCGAGTCCCGCGTCGACAACGGAGAAGTCACCTCCTTTCTCGGAACCCAGTCTGACCTCGATGTCAACCGATCCATGGGTTCTTACTCACTCATCAAGGTCTTTCTTTGGGCCATCCCCATTCTCGGATTCATCGGAACCGTGATGGGCCTCTCCGTAGCGGTCGGATCCCTTGCCATGGGTGACACCGCCGATCCCGAGGCATTAAAAGCCTCAATCAACAGTCTGACAGGAGGCCTAGGTGTTGCCTTCGACACCACCTTGCTCGGACTCATTCTCAGTATTCTGTTGAGTTTCCCCTTAGCTGCAGTTCAAAAAAGAGAAGACGAAACACTCACCATCATCGATGCATTCTGCACGGAGAAACTTCTCCCCAAGCTCAATGACAGTCGCCACCCAGGCACAGACGCACTGCTCGAACAGGCCGAGAGCATTCCTCAGTTGGTGGCATCGCTGGCCAGAGCGCATGAGACGTTCTTAGACAACCTGAATGAATCAACCCGACAGATGAGTCAGGCTGGAGAGGCACTCAAGACCAGCTTGGACTCTAATCAAAGCACCATGGAAGCATCCTTCACCGAGGCGGTCACCAAACTATCTGACTCCAGCAGCGAGATCTTCCTGCAATCGCACATGAACCTCAACCGGGCCTTTGAAAGTATCGCCAGTGGTATTGAGTCCATCAACCGATCACTCCGCGACCTTGGAGAAAAACAAATCCCTAACGAAGCCAAGAAAAAGCGAGGCTTCTTCTCGAAAAAATAATTCACCGTGGGTAGACGCCGGACCAGTAACGAAAACGGGGTATCTCTTTTCCCCTTCATGAGCATCCTAGCATGTCTCATCGGCATCCTGACGCTTATGATCAGCGTCTCGATGCAGGTCCAGCAAATGGAAACCGAGGGGAAAACCGAGGAGGAACTGGCTCGGGCGACGACCAACCGTGACCTCAAGAAAAAGGCGATTAAGAAAGAACAGGAAATCAAAAAACTTGAGGAACAACTTAAGAAAGACCACTCAACCGTCGCTGAACTTCAAAAAATCAAGGACAAGAGAATAGCCCTAACCATGGAGCTCAAGGATCTCAAAAAAGCTAACGACCCGGAAAAATCCGACGCAGCATTACAGAAAATACTTGAGAACCTTAAAAAAGAAATCGTAGCACTCAAACAAGAGCGCCCGCCTCTTTCCAAAAGGTTCAAGGAACTGCTAGCCGAACTCAAAGCCCGCAAGGAAGCACCCAAGCCAAAAGAATCTGTTGTCGTCCGCCCTCGAGGCATTGGTCAGCGAGGAGCGAAAAACATCTTTTTTATCGAATGCAACTCAACGGGCATCGTCATCATGACCAAGGGAAAACCAAGCAAGCCGATATCCACAGCAGCCATCGCAACGAGTGGCGCCTACAATAAACATCTCGATTCCGTCAAAAAAACACGGGATTCGATGGTTCTTTTCCTCGTCAGAAAGTCGGGTCGCACCTCCTACCGATGGGCGGCAGGCATAGCGGAAACTAAATATAAAGTGACCACAGGTAAGCTTCCGATCCCGAACGACGGAAAAATCGATCTCACACTTTTCAAAAACTAACTCATCGTGGCACGTAGAAGAAATTCAGGTTCAGAAGGAGGAGTCAGCATGGACTCACTCATGGATGCGCTCACCAATGTGGTGGCTGTTTTGATTCTTGTACTCATCCTCGTGCAGGCGGATGTGAGTCAGAAAGTCGTGCAGTTCCTTGAGGACCTGGCCCCCGCTACGCCGGAGGAGGTAATTGCATCGACCAAAAAAGTTGAAGAGCTCGACAAGAAAAACCTCAAGCTCAAAAACCTACTCACCGAGGAGGCACCATCCCCCGAGGACATTGAAGCTGAGAAACGTCAACTCGCTCTACTTGAGAAAGACGCCAAAGAAAACAAGCAGCTGTTAGCCGAAATTAATGAGCTCAAAAAACTGGAAGAAAAAACGCGTAAGGAACGCGACAACGAAGACAAAAAAACCACTGAGATTCAAAAAGAGATTGCTAGGTTGGAAGCTCTTCTTGATGACAATCCGATAGTGACCATCCCCCCGACGGAGGTCAGCATCCCGATTAGCCGATCTATTCCAAAGAGCGCCAAGATTTACTACGCCATTGTGGTCCACGAGCGCGTGCATTTCATCGACCCGTTTACTCCGGTAGAACTCTTTGAAGATGAGTTTAAAAAACACAAACGGAAGTGGCTGCATCAACGCATTAAACGACAAGGCGCTGACCGTTATATTTACAACCAGACAAAGATCGCTGCACATTTTAAAAATTTCGATTTCAAAAACTCCAGAGGCCAGGCAGTCACACTTGTTACCAATCCCGTTTGGACTCGATTGCGCATCGATATCAAACCGAACCTCAAGGAAGGTGGCACTGCCCTTGCGGACATCAACAAAAAGGACAGCACCTATTTCAAAATCCTGAAGAAGTTAGCTAGCAATAACAGAGCTGTCATCCTCTATCGTGTCCACCCCAACTCATTTAACACCTACCTGCAAGCTCGCATCCTTTCGGACAAAGCCCAGATCGCCGCGGGTTGGGAGGTCCAATATGGCCTGTCTTACTCTACCTACATCAAGGACGTTGAAGTCAAACGATTAAAAGATCCACCTCCCCCGAACCCCAACGCCAAACCCAAGCCACCTGGACCACCACCCATTGGTCCTAAGCTGGACTAACGGATACTGGAGCACGGTTATGAGCACGGTTATGGATAGTAATTATTAAATTACTCCATAAAAAACGCGGGACCACCTCTTAAGGCAGCCCCGCGTGGGATGATTGTTTTTCTAACTCCGATTACAGCAGATCGGCAACGGCAGCACGCTCGTCGCGGAGCTCTTGCACGGTGGCGTCGACCTTCTCACGGGAGAATGCGTCGAGCTCAACACCGGGGACAACGTCCCAGCGGCCTTCTGCGTCCACCTTAATTGGCATGGATGCAATGAGGCCTGCGTCGATACCGTAAGACCCGTCGGAACAGACTGCAACGCTAGTCCAGTCGCCTGCTGGCGTAGGAGTAGTCAGGCTACGGACTGTGTCAACAACACCATTGGCAGCAGATGCGGCGGATGATGCTCCACGGGCGGCGATGATCGCGGCTCCACGTTGCTGAACGGTTTTGATGAACTCACCTTGGAGCCACTCGGTGTCGGAGATGGCATCGCTGACAGGTTGACCTTTGATCTTAGCGTTGGTGAAGTCTGGATACTGCGTAGCGGAGTGGTTACCCCAGATGCAGAGGTTGGTGACGTCACTGTTGTGCACACCGGCTTTATCAGCGAGTTGTGACTTGGCGCGGTTCTCGTCGAGACGAGTCATGGCGAAGAAGCGGTCGTTTGGCACGCCATCGGCATTGTTCATGGCGATCAGTGCGTTGGTGTTGCATGGGTTACCCACGACAAGCACACGAACGTCGTCAGCGGCGTTGGCAGCAATCGCTTGGCCTTGTCCGGTGAAGATACCTCCGTTGACCTTAAGCAGGTCAGCACGCTCCATACCTGGGCCACGTGGAACGGAACCAACGAGCAGTGCCCAGTTAGCGCCCTTGAAGCCTTCGTTCAGGTCGGAAGTAGCGGTGATCTCATTGAGCAACGGAAATGCGCAGTCTTCGAGCTCCATGATAACGCCTTGAAGCGGCTTCATACCTGGCTCGATCTCGATGAGACGAAGGTTAACGGATTGATCCGGGCCGAACATGGCACCGGATGCGATACGAAAGAGGAGTGCATAACCGATCTGGCCGGCAGCACCTGTAACTGAAACAGTAATAGGTGGTTTCATAATTTTATTGGGTCGAAATGGAATAGCCACAGGCTGGGCCATAGGTCAAACCGATATAGCGAGCAGACCCCGAAATGTCAGGATTGGCAGAGGTTTCGGCAGAATGCGACGTCATCGTGGATCTGAGACTTCAGATCATCGAGGGAATCAAATTTTTTCTCGGCTCGGACATACTCTAGGAATCTGACTTCCATATCAGTCCCATATAAATCGCCCGAATAATCGAGTAGGTGGATCTCCAGCATGCGCCTAGCCCCCTCACCTTCGACGGTTGGCCGTATTCCCAGATTCCCTGCTCCACACACAACCTCTCCATTTTCCAAGGTGGCTTCTACAGACCATACACCATCGTTTGGAAGTTGCTCGTTGTGAACGCGTAGATTAGCCGTAGGAAAGCCAATGGTTCTTCCAAGTTGGCGACCTTTCACCACCGTACCCAGAACGGTGTATTCCCTGCCGAGCATGGCATGAGTCGCTTTCATGTTTCCATCACGAATTGCTTGGCGAACTCTTGTACTGCTGACCCGTTCACCGTCTAGCATGACTGCACTTGTAGCGCTGATATTTATGCCATTGTCAGCACCAAACGATTTTAGCAAGGCGATGTCACCTTGCCGTTGCTTACCAAACTTCCAGTCCTCTCCGATCGCTAGTGTCTTCAGCTGGCGTGACGCGTTGAGGAGTTTAGTCAAAAAATCTTCTGCTTCACAGTTGGCAAACTCCTGAGTGAAAGGAACCACAACCATGACATTCACACCAAGAGCCGCAAACAACTCCCCTTTGTGATTGAGCGACGCGAGGATCCTTTGCGGTGCCAAGTGGGGAGCGAGGACACGAATGGGATGTGGATCAAAGGTTACAACGCCTGCGACGCCACCATCTGTTTTAGCGGCATCCACGACCGATTGAATGACAGCCTGGTGCCCAATGTGCACACCATCGAAAACTCCAAGTGCCAGATGCAACGGTTGATCAATCGACTGCAGCTCTTTTAGGTTCTCAATAAGTTGGATCATCTTGCTGGACGAATTCATTACCGCTAGGTCCCGCAATGGGAAGAACAAAACAAAAAACGCCCGATGATCCGCAATCGGGTCATCGAGCGATGATAGTTAGTAGCTAGGGCCTTATGGCTTTGCGCAGCATGCTTTAGTGCAACCTACTGCACAGGTCTTTTTCTTAGCGCAACAGGCCTTGGAGCAGCCAGCTTTACAAGAACTCTTGGCACAACAAGCTTTTGCACAACCAGCAGCACAACCAGCAGCGGAAGAACCACAGGAGCTAAGGGCAAATGCGGAAACGGCAACGACAGACATCAGGGACAGGCTTTGGATTACTTTTTTCATATCGAGTATAATTAATAATTTGGGTTCAGTTATTAGGTTGTTGTGATTGTGACAGGCCAGGATGACTTATCACAAGATTTGGGAGCATATCAGCCGGATATTATTCCGCCAGAATTTTCATAACTATGAAAAAAGTTTATTACCTTCTATAGAACTAGGGATTACTCGCTTTCGAGCGAAGCCTCATTCTCTTCCCTGTCGATTCTCAGCTGACTACGATAATCCAAGTAATTCATCGTGCTCTGGTAAATCGCGAAAATACCGACCACAGCAAAGAGCGAACCATAAGAGGCCATGTAAGCAAACAGTGCCCAAACGCCCAATACGGTCATCAAGTTTTTGGGTTCTTGAACCGCCGTGCGAAAAATAAATCCTGCGCAAAAACCGAGTAATACGGCACATTCCCCGCCAAAAAATTAAGCGGCGCACGGCAGTGAATACAAAAGTTCGCGTTGTGACCAACGGGCTTCAGACAATGAATGCAAAGATCTGCACCGTCCTCTCCTAGCGTGGTCTCATCTTCCATTGTTGGAATCCTAACGCTTTACGGCCCGTTTAACAACCGTCCAACTCTCTTTTACCGAATTACCATTAAAGTCGCCCGACCCCGTAGCCCAGAATGCCGGCTTTTGCAAAAAGTCCATCGTCTTGATCCCAAAATGAACCGTATCATATGAAATCTCTGTATCGTGGTGCAGGGTAATGAAATCTCCGACATCTTTACCAAAATAGTTTAGTTTCTTCCGAGTCTTATCGTGCAGTACTGCCGATGATAAATCCGCAGGAACCCAACCCACGCCTTGGGCAAAAAACTCTGCCTTCACGTGCTCTTGATGACAGATGATAGAACCTACTTTTTCTCCAGCTTTCGCCGACTGAGCCCAGCGACCTACGCGGATACGTGCGGGAACGCCTTGGGATCTAAGAGCGCTGGCAAATAGGATGGATAGACCTCCACAGTCCGATTTCTTACTCGAGCAAACGTGAGACGAGCTTCGGTTTTGATTCCCCAAATACTCATAGGTCGACTGCTTGACTATTTGCTGGAAAACACGCCTTGCGAAATCGACCTCACCTTCGCGTGATTTACGATGAAGCTTGTTGGTTTCCATCCACTTCTGAATCGTAGGTGATGCGTAATCAAACAACTTCGTTCGGCGCAGAGCATTCGACCGATCATTGACGGTGATCTTTATATCAGAAGCTTTACCACGACGGCTCACGAGGGATCTTGAAAACAGCTCAACCTGTATCTGCATTTTAAATTGGATACTGGACGAGTTTTTTGCTCCTGTCACAGGAACACGTGCGCAAAACAAGTCTCGATGAAGTGGGCTTTGATCTCGGACAACCTTGGTCGCCGGCGTGCAGTCGATACTAACTACACGTTGCCCTGGGGTGTTGCCGGGTTTGGCAGCGAAAATTAACCACTCCTTTGGCTTGAGTCTAGGGACGACCATTTCACCAGTATATATGGCAGTTGCTGTATGTTCAGGCTTCGTGACGAGGGCGTATTTTTTGTTGAGCCCAGCTGGGACAACGGGCAACACCACTGCGGCCTGCCCGACCACGCTGCTGCCACTACTCAGTAGGGCGAGCAAGGTAAATGAAATGTTCTTGAATCGAATTAAGTGCATTAGCTTAGTTTGATGAGTAGAGGTATTTACCGACATCAAGGCCCCACCTGACACATTATGTTTAGTCTTGGCATGCACTCATGCATAAGCTGAGATATGTCGGCCCAATCTATTCAGCCAAGCGACTAAAGATTTTCAGGCGTTTGTAGTAGTTCCGAAATGCGGTTTAAGAGCATACCGGCACCACCGCCATCGACAACTCGGTGGTCGAATGTAAGGTCAATTTCAGCTTCAGTCACGGGGATGAACGTTCCTGTCTGTTCACTCCAGACGGGACGTTTCACTCCGGCACTGAGACCTAGAATAAGGGTCTCGTTCGGCAAAGGAATCGGAGTCCCCCATGTGAGGCCAAATGTTCCAAAGTTCGTGACTGTAGCAATACCATGCTTTGTAGCATCCTCGGGAAGTTTACGGCTACGAGCCAGATCAACGAGGCGATTGTAGTCCTCAACCAGTTCGCTCAGGCACTTGGTATCGGCATTTCGAATAATGGGAACCAATACACCATCGTCTACCTGCACAGCTACACCAATATCGAAGGCACGAGGGTGAACGACGTTTTCACCAATGAGATAACCAGCGGTGGTCGGATTTTCAGCCAAAGATAATGCCAAAGCACGCAAAATGTAGAGAGCTGGCCCTGGTTTGACGGCCTGACTACGGCGATGATCGAGAATTTTGTCCATGACCAGTGGTCTGGCGACGGTCGCAAGCGGACGTGTCCAGCTGCGGCGCATGGCGTCGGCCACGGCAAGTCGCATCGGAGAAGCTTTTGTGTGTGGCCATTGACTGATGTATTCGAGGAATGATTCGAGATCCTCCACGGTAACCCGACCACCTGCGCCGCTGCCAGGAATTGCGGAAATATCCGCAGCTCGGAGCCCCAACTCGGCCATTCTGGCCCTCATACGCGGGGAGATGTAATGCGCTCCCCCTTTTCCTGTAGGAACCGGTAAGCCCTTAATATTAGGCTCCACTAGAACGGGTTCGTGATAACCCCCATCTTCAGTTTTGAAGTGTAGATTTTCCTCTTTGCCACCATTTCCTCCTGCTTGCGGGGCCGAAGAACTCGCTGCGATATCATCCATCGATCTTTCCCCCGTCCTGTCCAATTCCTCCTGAGCCACCTCAAGCATGCCCAAGACGCTGCCAACGGCATAGCTGACCCCCTCCTCGGCGACGATTTGAACTACCTCACCGGCGCAAAGTGCGGTGATACCCATGGTTGCCTTATTGGTTTCCACTTCGATCACTTCCTGATCAGGAATCACCGTTTCACCGAGGGCGATGTTGAGTCGGATAATCGTGGCCTCGGCGATGGATTCACCTAGTTGAGGCATGAGAATGGGAACTTTGGGCATAACTTTTAAGATACTTTATTTAGGTAAATTTCATCGTAAGTTACTAGTAATTCAACAACTTACGTAATGATTCAGCGATAGATTCAGGTGTAGGGCGGTGAGTTGCCCACAATTTAGGGTGATATGGGATCGGTGTGTCCTTTGCGTTCAATCTGGCAGGTGGAGCATCGAGCAAATGGAAGCCATCGGCACAGACGCGCGACACCACTTCAGCGGTCACCCCACCCCATGGAAAGGCTTCGCCCACAGCAAGCAGACGACCCGTCCTAGCTACCGAGGCGATGATCGTATCGGTATCGAGAGGTTTAACTGAGCGGAGGTCGACAACCTCGATTTCCCACCCTCCTTCGGCCTGAAGCATTTCAGCGGCGCGGACGGCCTCATGCACCATCGCACTGTAGGTGACAACGGTAGCGTGTTTGCCAGGACGCGTGATCCTAGCCTGCCCTATCGGCAAGTGCTCAGCCTCGTAGCTTTTTGATTTCAGCCAGCGATAAAGGAATTTGTGCTCACAATAGATCACGGGATCGTCCATGGCGATCGAATCGAGTAACATGGAGTAGGCATCGGAAACCGTAGCGGGAGTCACGACAACAAGACCAGGGTAATGGGCGTAGAGCGCCTCCATACTTTGACTGTGAAATGGTCCCGACCCTGGAGTTCCGCCCGAAGGAAGACGCATCGTAAGCGGCACGGGAACGCCTGTGCGGTAATAGTGCGTTGCTGCCTGATTGACAATTTGGTTAAAAGCTACGGATGAGAAATCGGCAAACTGCATTTCCAGCACTGGACGCGCTCCCTCAATAGCAGCACCAATCGCTATTCCGGCCATAGCATCTTCACTAATGGGAGCGTCGAGAACACGGCCTGGGAATCTATCCTGCAAACCTTTGGTAGCCTTGAAGGCACCACCAAATTTACCAATATCTTGCCCGTAGAGAAATACGCTGGGATCGTCCTCCAAAGCCTTGCCCAGAGCCGCATGAATCGCATCAATGTAAGTTACGTCGCTCATTCTATCTATTAACGGGTTTGGAGATCTGGGTTTGAATAGGCCGACCAATCATCCTTATAGGGGTCGGGCCCAGGCTCTTTTTGAGCGGTTGCCACTGCAGCTTGGACGACCTCAGCGGCTTCTTGCTCCCAAGCTTCTAGTTCAGCGGCATCGGTGAAACCATTTTCGAGCATCTGGGCCTTACCCACATCGATACTATCGCGGCCTAAGCCTGATGTTTTTAATTTGGGATCGACGTATGAACCGTCATCGTGTTCACCGTGCCCGGTGAGACGCAGCATGGACGCCACTACTAATTGGGGCCCCTCCCCAGCTCTTGCCCGAGCTACGGCCTCTTGCATAACTTTGATACAGGCGATCATGTCCGTGCCATCGGCACTGTGACCGCGCACGCCATAACCCTTGGCTTTATCCACCAAGTCATCACAGACAAATTGTCGGTCGTTCGGAGTGGAATAGGCATACTGGTTATTGGCAATCGTCAGAACTAGTGGAAGCTTCTCAACGGCTGCCGCATTCAGCCCTTCATGAAATGATCCTGTCGATGTGCAGCCATCACCTACACAAGTGGCGCCAACAACGCCGTCCATCTGCCCTTTGAGCCTTTTAGCCATTAACATACCGCTTACTACGGAGATCGCAGTGCCAAGGTGGGAAATCATCGCAGGCATCCCTTCGGAAGGACGACCTCGGTGAATATTGCCATCGCGACCGCGCATAGGCCCCTCGACTGAGCCAAGGTAAGTTCTTGTGCAATCGAGCATCGGCTCACCGAATGCAGTGCGACCCGCTTGATCGCGGATTAACGGAGCGTAGACGTCGCGCCCCTTTTCTAAACAAGCTGCGAGAGATGAACTAACGGCTTCCTGACCTTTGCCAAGATAAACACCACCGACAATTTTTCCCGCTTTATAGAGACTGCCCAGCTTATTTTCTAGAATACGCGCCGTGAGCATCGCCCGAAAAACTTTACGCACGTGGTCGCGTTCCATGCCCTGCTCTAGACCTTCAGTTGTTGTATCCATTAAATAGTCTATAAAGCGTTGTTTAGCATGGCATTATCATCAGCCAGTTCCGTCTGCTCAAATCTGGATATTTAAACCAAGTTTGAACTATCTTGTCGGACACAATAAAGACAGCCTCTGCCTTGACTGGCAATAGCATTCTTCAGCAAAGAATGACCCCCCGCTGTCAAAAGAAACCATTGCATTGCATCCGAGCAAGAAGCATAACAAGCTCGCAAATCTCAACCAAACACATCATTTTTTATTATGGAACCAACACTTCTTGTTCTCGCAGCTGGTATGGGCAGCCGATATGGCGGCCTTAAACAAATGGATCCGATGGGTCCCAACGGTGAAACCGTCCTCGATTATTCTGTCTACGACGCCATCCGCGCAGGCTTCAAACGAGTCGTATTCATCATTCGCGAGGATTTCGCCGAAGCCTTCAGAGAAGGCGTGGGTGCTAGATTTGAGGGCAAAATCGAAGTCGACTATGTTTTCCAAAAGCTGGACGACCTTCCTGAAGGATTCAGTATTCCCGAGGGACGTGAAAAGCCCTGGGGCACAACTCATGCCATCAGAGCCGCACGCGATGCTGTCGCAGGCCCATTCGCAGTGATCAATGCTGATGACTTTTATGGATCCGATTCCTACCAGAGAATCGCCAGCTACTTCAAAGAAGCAGCAACATCTAGCGATGGCATTTCCCACTACGCCATGGTGGGCTACCATATTACCAAAACCCTCTCCGACCATGGTGATGTCAACCGCGGCATCTGTTCGGACGATGGAGGTTTCCTCACGGACGTCGAAGAGGTCACCGAGATCAAACGCGAAGAGGATGGTAAAATTCACGGTAACGGACTCGACGGCAATCGCCGTGAGGTCCCTGAAAGCGCCGTCGCATCCATGAACTTCTGGGGATTTGGCCAGGAGTTTTTCACTCAGCTCGAGAACCACTTTATCGAATTTTTAAATGAACGTGGATCTGAAATGAAATCCGAGTGCTACATCCCTACCTTGGTAGATGAACTCATCCGCAATGGCAAAGCCGACTGCAAAGTTCTAGAAACCACCAGTTCATGGTTCGGTGTCACCTACCCTGACGACAAACCCTTTGTCGTGGAGAATATTCAGAAACTCATTAATACCGGCGACTATCCAAGCCCGCTGGACTAACACATTCATCAACTCATCATGCACGACCTCAAGGGAATTGCAGGCCTGTTCGATATGCGAGCAGACCTCGTTCACGGCTACCCGTATGGCTCTGGTCATATCAACGACACGTATTGCGCTGAATACGATCAAGCGGGTCAGCGTATCCGCTACATCCACCAGCGCCTCAGCACCGAAGCATTCAAAAAACCGATCGAACTGATGGAGAACGTGGATCGCGTCACAACCCACGCGCTCAACGAACTTCTAAAGCAGAATCATCCAGAGGCCCATCGCCGCACCCTAACTTGTATTCAATCCGTCAAAGGAACCCCACATGCTATCGATGCCGGAGGAAACTGCTGGAGAACCTACCCGTTCATCGAGCGTGCCCGCACTTACGACACAATTGAATCCGAAGTACAAGCCACCGAAGCAGCCCGAGCCTTTGGTGAATTCCAGAAGCTCGCGGCCACACTCCCCGGTGATCCACTTCACGAAACCATCCCCGGTTTTCACAATACCAAACAACGATTTCAGCATCTCGTTAAAGCCATCGAAGCTGATACTGAAAACCGCGCAGCCTCTGTGCAGAAGGAAATTGATTGGTTCATGGCGCGTGAAGCAGAAGGCAGCAAAGTCGTCGACATGCTCGAAAACGGTGAACTACCCCTTAGAGTTACTCATAATGACACCAAGCTCAACAACGTCATGTTAGACGATGTCACTGGTGAGGGAATCTGCGTCATTGACCTCGATACCACCATGCCTGGCTCCGCCATCTATGACTTTGGAGATATGGTTCGCACAGCCACATCCCCCGCCCCGGAGGATGAGAAAGACATCTCCAAAGTTGAAATGCGCATGTTCATGTTCGAGGCTCTTGTCAAAGGCTACCTTGCCTCGGCTGGTGACTTCCTAACCGACAACGAACGTTCCCTGTTAGCTTTTTCCGGAAAGCTTCTCACCATGGAGTGTGGCACACGATTTCTCACCGATTATCTCAAAGGTGACGTTTACTTTAAAATTCACCGCGACGGTCACAACGTCGATCGCACTCGCAGCCAGATAGCACTTGCCGAATCCATTGATTCCCAGATGGATGACATGGAGGCGCTTGTGGCAAAGTATAGTGTTTAGCCCAATTTACTTAATCATATAATGACAAAATCACCTACCATCCTCGTCACAGGCGGAGCCGGATTCATTGGCTCCCACATCGTTGAACATTTCCAAGGTATAGCCAAGGAAATCCGCGTACTTGATAACCTTCGCACAGGCTATAAGCATAATCTGGATGGACTCGAGTACACTTTCATCGAAGGTTCCGTTACCGACCGTGAATTAGTCAAGCAGGCCGTTCAGGGCGTTGACTACATTTTCCATATGGCAGCCATGGTTTCCGTACCCGAATCGATGAGTAAGATTTCCGAGTGCGTTGAGATCAACGTCAACGGCTTGCTCAATGTGCTCGAAGAGGCATCAGAGGCCGGTGTTACTAAAGTCGTCTTCGCCTCGTCGGCGGCCAACTACGGTGACAACCCCACTGTGCCAAAGCTCGAAACCATGTATCCTGAGCCGAAGAGCCCCTACGCGATCACCAAACTCGACGGTGAATACTATCTCGAGATGTTCCGCACCGAAGGTAAACTACAGACAACTTCGGTTCGTTTCTTTAATGTGTTCGGACCTCGTCAGGACCCTCAAGGAGCCTACGCTGCGGCGGTGCCTATCTTCATTGAAAAAGCCGTTAAAGGTGAAGACATCACCGTCTATGGCGATGGTGAACAAACGCGGGACTTCATCTACGTGAAGGACATCGTCGGAGCTCTCGTCTTCGCGGTCATGAACGAAGACATGCACGGCACCTACAACGCTGGATACGGTGGTCAGATCACAATCAACGACTTGGCTAACAACATTCTTGAAACGGCTGATACGAAATCCAAACTCCTCCACGGGCCCGAACGCGCTGGTGACGTAAAACACTCACGTGCATCATCGGATAAACTCCGCGCAGCAGGATGGGAACCTCAGTTTACCCTCGAGGAAGGACTGACCGCTACGTTTGAGTTTTTCAAGCACAAGATCATTAACTAATCACCTCATTTTCTGCTCCCAGGTCTGGTTGTCTTTGCCATGGCCACCATTCCAGCCGCCATCACGGTATTTTAAGCCTTTTAGCGTACATCAGGCCTTTTCTTTCGGGCTAAAAACGCTATATTTCCGCCTCTTCAGAACATGAAACTGATTCTCTCCATACTCCTGATTTTAATCGCTCCTGCCATTTCGGTATTGGGGCATGGACCTACTGACCATGGTGAAGCCCACCAAATCAGTATAAGCACGGCACAAAATGCTGAGCAGTCTGATACCACGACGCCTACATCTCCAGCAACCCCATCGACGCCGACAGCACTATCAGTCACTCCTACTGCTCCCGGAACGGTCACTGGCAATGATGGCATCCGCGTCACTGTTCTGGGGTATCATGACTTTTCTGCCACAAAAAAAGCCACCGAAATGCTCATTTCTACGGAGAAATTTGGCAAGCAGATGCAGGCGATCAAAGAGCTTGGGTTAAACGTCATTAGCATGGAAGACTTCATGGCATGGAAACGCGGCGAGAAAAAAGTTCAAGATAAGTCCGTGGTTATCACCATCGATGATGGCTGGAAGTCTGTCTACACCGAGGCCTACCCCATTCTCAAAAAACACAAATTCCCCTTCACTCTCTTTTTATACTCCAAATACATCGACGGAGGCGCCAGTGCCCTCACGACGAAGATGATCAAAGAGATGCAGAAGAATGGCTGCACAATAGGCAGCCACTCGATTTCCCATCCTTACCCAGCTACAGTCAAAGCAGAACGAGCCAAAGGGACCGAAAAATTCGTCACCTACCTTCGCAAGGAAATGGGTGGATCACGTAAAGTATTGGAAGCAAAATTCGGAGGTAAAGTCACCACCTACGCATACCCGGGCGGCTACTTTACTGGCGAAATGCTACCGGTAGCTACTGAAAGCGGCTACGAGTTGCTCTTTACCGTGGACCCAGGAAAAACAACAAGCGCCACCTCCAACTTCACCATTCCTCGCTACATCATTCTTGGCACGCACGACTATATTTTCAGAAATGCCACCAGCTTTGGTGCGACTAGCACAAGCGCAGCCACCGATGGTGCGATCGTCCAGTCCACCCCCCATCCGGTCGAACCTCAACCCGGAGCACTCATCACGACTCGCTTACCCAAGATATCGGCCGATCTCTCCAAAGTAGAAAAAATCGACGTGGAATCCATCGTCATGCGTGTCGCTGGATTTGGCAAAGTCCCTGCTACCTACGATGTATCAAGTAAAACGATATCGTGGACGCTCAATCGGCGTTTGCGTTCGCGCACTTGTGAAGTCAGCGTTCAGTGGCGCAATATGGGTGCCACCAAATATCAGAAACCCATGGCTTGGATTTTCCGCATCGACCGCGAAGCGGCCTACCAGCCGACCAGTCCTTAGGACTGAAACTCCAAGTTTCAAACTCCAAATACCAACTCGAAAACTCCATGTTCTCATCACTCTCAGACAGTCTCGATAAAACCTTCCGCAATTTACGTGGTGTAGGAAAAATCTCCGAGAAAAACATTACTGACGCTCTCCGTGAAATCCGACTTGCCTTACTTGAGGCCGATGTTGAATTCGGCGTAGCCAAGGACCTCATCGCTAAGGTCAAAGAAAAGGCCATGGGCGAGGACGTCTTCAAGTCCATCAAACCTGGGGAGCAAATCGTCAAGGTATTCAGCGATGAACTCACCGCTCTTCTTGGTGGTGATGCAGCGCCTCTCGACCTCAATCCCCCAGCTCACATCCTGCTTTGTGGTCTGAACGGTGCGGGCAAAACGACTACCGCAGGAAAGCTGGCGCTCCGACTGCAAAAGGAAGGTCGCCGACCACTCCTCATTGCCTGTGACCTTTATCGCCCAGCAGCGATCGACCAATTGGCAACTCTTGCAAAACAAATAGACGTTCCATGTTTTACTCCTGAACCAGACGAAAAGAACCTCGTCAAAGTAGCCAAACAAGCTCTCGAGTGGGCGAAAACTCAGAGTGGCACAACACTCATTTTCGATACCGCGGGTCGTCAGGAAATCGATGAAGCCCTCGTTCAAGAGCTCAAGGATCTTCACAAATTCATCAAGCCTAGTGAAACACTACTCGTTGCTGACTCAGCCACTGGTCAACAAGCGGTTTCCGTCGCGAAGCATTTCGATAATGCCGTGGGCATTACAGGTATTATCCTGACCAAACTCGATGGTGACGCCCGTGGCGGTGCAGCTCTATCGATGCGTGCCGTGACCGGTAAGCCTATCAAGTTTATTGGTGAGGGTGAAAAGCTCGAACAATTCGGCGTCTTCCACCCCGACCGCATGGCCAGCCGTATTCTCGGCATGGGCGATGTCGTCAGTATGGTTGAAACCGCGGCTGAGAATATTAATGAAGAAGAAGCCATGCATGCAGCGAAGCGTTTGCAGTCGGGTAAATTCGACTTCAACGACTTCCTCGACCAGATGAACATGCTCCGCAAGCTCGGCCCACTGGACGGACTGCTAGGTATGCTTCCAGGTTTTAGCAAAATCAAAAAACAACTTCCCTCCGAAGCCTTCGATGAAGGTCGAATGAAACGCATGGAGGCTATCGTCCTCTCGATGACACCCAAGGAACGCAGCACACCGATGCTTATCAAAGGAACACGGCGCAAGCGTATCGCCGCTGGCTCAGGAAATACGATCCTTGAAGTCAATCGCTTCATCAAGCAGTTCACGCAGATGCGTAAAATGATGAAGTCCAAGGGCAAGATGAAGGACATGATGAAGCAACTCGGTGGTATGGAGGGAATGGAAGGCATGGGCGACATCATGGGCGGAGGCGGCAAAATGCCAAAGCTACCATTCTAACGCATCCACCCACCCGAAGGACGCAAGACCTCCCGTCTCCCGTCTCCCGTCTCCTGTTTCCCGCTACCCGCTACCTGCTACCTGAAAACATGGGTATCCTCATTCCTCTTCTGCTGATCTTTTTTTGCTGCCTCATCATTTGGCGAGCCTGCGATGGATTTGAGTATGCCTCCGAATACATTGGACGGCACATGTCCGAGGGGGTTCGTGGAAGCACCATCAATGCGATATCCAGCTCTCTGCCAGAATTGTTTACCACACTGATCGCACTATTTGTCCTCCGTGATCAAGACGGCTTTGCCATAGGAATCGGCACAACCGCCGGCAGTGCCTTATTCAATGGCATGATCATCCCCGCGCTTTGTATTTTGATGGTGACGGGAGCCGCCATCAAAACAGTGGACGTCTCATCGAAAGTAATATGGCGTGACGGCGCCGCTCTCATTCTTGCTCAGATTCTTCTTGTGGTCATCCTAACAAGTCACTCCCTAGTCTGGTGGCAAGGGTTACTACTGATGGTCTTCTACCTCATTTACCTGTGGTATATGATCGGGAGCATGAAAAAACTCAGCCCCGAGGAAAAGCTGAATAGTCCTGACGATGAGGAGGAGGAGGATTCAGACGACACCCGTGGTCCAATCGCTTCATTCTTCTACTACCTTTCCCTTGGTCGTCTGCTAGACCTTGAACACTTCTTCATCTGCGACAATGCACGCGCCAAGATCAAATCAGAAACTTGGAACGGCTGGCCACTTCTTCTCACTTCTGCAGGTGTGATCGGTATTGCTTGCTGGATGCTTGTTCTGGCATGTGAATGGCTCGGCACAGGTCCGGCAAACACCCTCCACCCCAGCTACGAACTCTTTGATTACACCTTTGCGGGCATTGGTATGCCAGCGATGTTTGTTGCCGTTATATTTGCCGCCATGGCTACCAGCGTGCCAGATACGATCATCTCACTTCGCGACGCTCGAGACGGCGACTATGATGATGCCGTAGCCAATGCCTTAGGCAGCAATATTTTTGACATCTGTTTCGCCCTCGGCTTCCCTCTATTTCTTTTTACCCTGATTTACGGTCCCATTCAAATGAGCGCAGAAACGATCGAGCAAAGTGGAGAACTTCGGTTTATTCTACTCGGTCTTACACTGATTAGTGCACTTGCTTTCCTGATCGGTAAAAAAATAAAATCTCCACAAGGAACCAAACTCATAGGGCTTGGGCGTGGTAATGCCTATTTCCTGTTATCCCTCTACGCAGTCTTTCTCGTCTACATCATTGGACGCGCCTACAACGCAGCATGGACGCAGACTGTGTCGGCTTGGATCAACAGCTTTCTGGAGATTCTCCCGCAGTTAAATTAGCCTTGATCATCTTCGCTTCTCACACTTGAGAGTGCTGATGCAAGTAATCCAGACGGAACGGCAACAATACCCAGACCTATTGCTAGTATGATAAATGTAAAGATACGTCCTCCGGTAGTAATGGGGTAGACATCCCCGTAACCAACCGTTGTCAGTGTAGCTAAAGCCCACCACATGGATTGAAATACCGAAGAAAATGCTTCAGGTTGAGCCTCATTCTCAAAGTGATAGATTCCGACCGAAGACAAATACAGGATCATCAAGGATGCACATCCAAAAAGCACTAACTCCTCCCTTGCAATCAAAAATGCTCGATAATACCGAGTCATGGCTTTGCCATATCGGGCCATCTTCAGGAGTCTTACTAGTCGGAACAATCGAAAGACCCTTACCGATCTCAAATCAAAACCCGTCATCAAGAAAAAAGGCAAGATAGCAATCAAATCAATGATGCCCATATATGATGCGGCATATGAAAAACGCGGACTACAGAAATAAATACGCATCAGGTATTCCACGGAAAAAATCAATATTGTGGCAATCTCAAACATCCTCAGAGCTTGCCTCCATAGAGGATCAAGCTCAGGGAGCGTTTCAAAAGCAGAAGCTACAAGGCTTAACACAATAAGTGCCTGAATACCATATTCATAAGATCCAAAAAACAACCTCCCTTTCTCGTCGCGATTCATGTGTCTGTGTCTAGTCGAAGTTTCCCATTATCCTGAATTCAAAATGCCATGTCACAAAACAAACATCAAGACTTCAATATTTTGAGAGGTGTTCCGAATTCTTAAAATAGCTCTAGCTCCATTCCTAACGAAATCAGAACCTCAGGGCAAGGATATCCAATACGAGGTTATCAATGTGGCGCTGAAGAGAGATTCACTAAGTATGAATCTATGCATTGCCTTGACATTACTGATCACAGTCGATAGGTGATCTTCATGAAAATCAGGTTGAACACACTCATCGTCATGACAACTATTTTGTCGTTAGTCCATGGTTTCGCAGAGGAATCGACGCCACGCGCAGACCTTGATTACCGCTCAATTAGAAGAGAGGCAACGGGCCGCGAGCATGCTCAACTCAAAACGCCTCGTGGGACCATTTTTTATAAAGTTAAAATTCAGCGCATTGATGACTACCGAGTCACGATCACCCATCAGGATGGGCTTTCCACACTCGAATACAGCAGTATCCCCGAAGATTGGATCAAAGAGTTTAATATCATTGAGAGAACCAAACGTAGATACTCTTCGCCCAGATCTACCCAATCATCGATTCCCGAATTTGATTTATCCGGGATGGTTTCCATAAGCGGAGATTCACAGGGCGGCATTGGCTTTCTCGTCAAATCAGGTGAAGCCTATTACGTCTACACAGACTGCGCTATCATCAGTGGAAACAAGGACCTCTCCTTTCAGGCAAAAAATGGCAAGCTTCTTCAAGTCGCCCAAGTCATCCAGTGCGCTGAAGGCGTCCCACTGGTTCGTATCCAGGTAAAGCTCTCAGAAAATGAGATTAAAACTATAGCACTGGCTGATGTTGGTTCCGGAAAAAACATCCAGGCCCACCAATACATCTACCCACTAAAAAAGAAAGACGGCAACAGGGCGATGAAAGTTAGCTCCGTAGAGGGCAACACCATCGAGACTAGCTCACGATTTTCGAAAGATGACAGGGGTATGGCTATTGTGATGGCATCCCACAAGGCTATCGGTCTGGTTCTTGGAAAACTTCCTGAAAACCAGCGTCTAGAGTCGAATGATCATAGGTTCGAAAGCCACAACGTGCAACTCGTGCGCCTTGATATCAATTACAAATGGAAGACCGTCCGATTAAAAGACTACCTACTAGCCAAACAGACAATCATCGCCTTCGACAAACAAACGAAGCTCTACAAAGCTATTTCTGAGTGTCGACTCTCCGGTGGGAAAATTTTCTTACCCTCAGATATTGAATCCATTTCTAAGATTAACGGCAAAAATAGAGACATTAACGCCCTCGTGAAGCTTAGTAACACATTGGACAAGAAAACGATGAAAGTGAACGCAAACGAAGTCCAACGCAAGCTCAATAGCATCATTGATTCAGCATTACGCACTGCGAAGAAAGAGATGGCGGCGACCAATCATAATTCGTTCAGTTGGTATCACCGCTATTTCATTAAGGAATCTCTCGATCGGAGAAAACGTCTTCTTACACAAACAGAACGGTAGAAATCGTTCACTTCAATAACAGCGTCTAAGGAGCTTCATCTAAGATGAAAAAACTAACCTAACGGCCCAGCATGCTGTTGGTATCTCCAACACTTAGACCCTTCTGATTTCTCCAATTCGTAATCTCAGGCTGTTTAAATACGCGTCTACGCAAGTTACTTTCTGCATCCTGAGTTCTGGTAATACGAGTACTTCCCTGCTCACGAGCAGATGATGTTCGAAATGGGTTTACCGAGTAGTTTTTCCCATCGGCACGGGATTTCTGACCGTGGGCACCCGCTTGTTTCTGAACAAACCAAGGCTCTTTTTTATACTTACTAGCATCTGTGTTGCCTGCGTATTTCTTCCGACCAAAAAAGGTATTACCACCCCAGCGTTTTTTACGGTAGCTCTTGGTGCTATAGTCCTCACCGTTGAAATCACGATTCGACGCCATATTACTGCCCTTACCTTCCATGCTACTACGTCGGTCCGACTTCATCATTGGATTACCATCCTTGTCCTTACCCACTGAGTAGCGCTCATCCTTACCCCATGCGTCCTTTTTCACCTGGGTCTTCGTTACCGTTTGTTCCGAAGCACATGCGCCCAGTAGCATAGCAATGCCTAGAACTACAAAAATGGGCTGCGTGAACTTCATAACGGCCGGAACATGCCACGCAAAAGGAAGCACATCAAGTCTACATTTCCCGTACGAGCGGCCTGTGTACACTGAGTATTATAACTCTACGGCCTCCGCGCCGGTTGTGCGGGCCTTGCCACCGATGTGGTTTTAGCATCGGTAATCTTCGACCAAAGCAGATCACCATGGTCAATGCGCCTCAATTCAGCTTCATAAACAGCATCTTCGTTTCGCGGATCGATATTTGCTGAAAGAGCAATCAGGCACCTTGCCAAAAAGGAGTTAATCTCGGCATCATGCTTTTCTAGAAGCTGACCACGCGTGAGAAGCAAGCGGGCAAAAACTTCGGAATCGTAGTCGGCAATGACTTTTTCAGGCATGATTCCACGCTTCAGTTGTGCATTAATAACAACACACTTTTTATTTCTCGGCGAGAGATGCAATGCCAAACCAAACACCATGCGTGCGGTGTCCAACGAAGGTTGATCCCCATTGCTCGCCTTAATAATTTTGACTGCATATGCCGCAAGGTTGGTTGCGTATTCATCGCGCTCATTGTTGACCATCGCCAAATCATCACCAAAGAGGCGTTTATTAATTTTAGGCTCACTATACTTCCCTTTCAGCTCAGATTCGGCACAGTAGGCCACGCCTAGCATACTGGTGGTGATAACCATCATAAGGGACAGTGAGCAGAATACTTTCGAGAGGCGCTTCATCTCCGTTATTCTCTCGTTTCTGGAGCTATCACGCAAGCTGCATTTTTACCGAAGTTTTAACCTGTCCATTTCCTAATTTTCAGCTTCCATCGATGTATGAGTTCCGACGCCCCATCAAAATTTGAACTTCGTTCGAAAATACGATCGGAGCTAGGTAGTCTTCCACAAGACAGCATCGACGAGGCATCACAAAAAACCTGTCAGCACATTGCTAGCTCGGAAGACTTCACGGGCAAAGCTCTAACCATCGCTGTGTATGCTTCGAACGGACCCGAAATTTCGTTAATTGATCTCCACCAAACCCTCCCCCAAAGCCGACTAGTTTACCCACTATGCCACGATGGAGGTCGGCTATCATTTCATCATACTTCAAATCCAACAGAGCTTACACCAGGCATGTTAGGCATCCTCGAGCCCGATCCTAAAACTCACAAAGAAGTCACCATCTCTGAAATCGATCTGTTCCTATGCCCGGGTTTAGCTTTCGGACTCGATGGATCAAGACTCGGACACGGTGGTGGTTATTACGATCGGGCACTCGCACAATTCAATGGATCCATCTACGGCATAGCCATTAGTCTACAGCTCACCGATAGTGTCCCGCACGAAGATCATGATATCAGCATGCACTCACTGATTACAGAGAAAGGCATTCAAGCTACCAAACCTCGTTGAGAAGCCTCTGTTGTAACTCATCCATCGTGGCTCTACCTTCGGCGGAAGCATCTTCGTGCCCCGCTAGGTGCAATAGTCCATGCACCACATAGAGCATGAGCTCACGTTCGAAATCATTGCCAAATTCACACGCCTGAGACTGTGCCGTTTCCACACTAATATGAAGCTCACCATGGTCGAAGGTGATTACGTCAGTTGCACCGGCCACATCCATAAAACGCATGTGCACATCCGCAATGGTCGGATCATCCACTAGGCTAATCTCAACCTCGTCCAGCTGAGTTAATGCTGAGTCGTTTATTTTTGCCACCGCAAGAACCTTGGGAATAGCTCGTTGGGCAGATGTTTTGAGTCGTGTTAAAAGGCTCGACGCGATATCAACTACACTCTGATGGTTATACACGCTTATCTCGGGCACGGCAGACATATCTCAGGCTGATATTAAGCACTCTCCTTTGGTCCATTTGACTCCTTTGAAACAACCTTCAGAGCCTGAGTCTTCTTGCCATTGCTGGCCTCGGACTCCTTGTTCTTCTTTTTACCACCCTCATCATCCTTCGGGTAATCGATGCGAGCATGCATCATGCTGCGAAGGGTTGTGCAAAAACTATCACAGGCCTTTTTGATATCGCCCATGGTTAAGTTACTGTTATTAAGCTGACCGCTAGTCACTTTTGCCATCACGATATCATTGACCAAATTACGAATCTTCTGGGGCGTTGGCTTTTTAAGACTCCTGGAAGCGCTTTCCACGCAGTCGGCTAGACTAATAATAGCGCTTTCGCGGCTACTTGGACATGG
This sequence comes from Akkermansiaceae bacterium, assembly GCA_037620805.1. Lineage (GTDB taxonomy): Bacteria > Verrucomicrobiota > Verrucomicrobiia > Verrucomicrobiales > Akkermansiaceae > Oceaniferula. The sequence continues at coordinate 30,923 of JASJLI010000067.1, read as the reverse complement.
CCCAGGATAGCGGAAGCTCTTGGTATCCACCTCTGGAAGATCTTCTTTGTTTTCGATCCCCTCCTCGACTTTTTTCTCGGCTTCGAGGAGTTGTTCACGTGCTTTGTGATGGAAAAACCGGACTAACGAATCGCCATGGTGTTCACGGATGACTTCGATAATTTTCGGATTCAATTTGTGTTTAATGGCCTTGTCCACACCATCTTTCACATGGGCAATAATCACGATGGCGCTCATCGTTGGGGTCAGGGTGTCGTGTGGATTTCGATCACCTTGGTTCTCAATGAAATACTCGGGTTTACTGAGTTTACCAATATCATGAAAGTAGGAGCAAACTCGGCACATTGATGCGTTGGCGCCGACTTCTTCTGCTGCCGATTCCGCCAGTGTCGCCACGACCATGCTGTGGTGATACGTTCCAGGTGCCTCGAGTTGAAGTTTACGAAGGAGCTTATGATTCAGATCACTCAACTCCAACCAGCTGATATTGGTGGTGATGGTAAATAAGCTCTCCAAGGCAGGTAAAAGCCCGCTAACCACCATCCCGGTGAGTAAACCTCCGCTTAATACAACGAGTATTTTGATCACCTCAACGGATAGCCCCTCAGTTGTGGTCATCAGAGCAAGGTCGATTTTATTAAAGGCCAAAGCTAGCAGGAATGTGGTCAGGCCGACATAGAAACCGGCTCGTAGTAGGTTACCGCGTCGGCGAACGCGCCTGGTCAAAGCCACGGCAATAAAGCCGATCATGAGGCTGGTAACAAGGTAACAGAATACATCAGGCACCGGCATTAACAGACAGCCAAATAAACTTACGCAAAGCGCTGAAAACGCTCCAGCATGCCGACCCGCTAATACTGAATTCACCATGGGGGCAAAGGCCAGTGGTGGGAGTAAGATTCTGTAATCGACATCCCATGCATTTTTATCGATCAGATAACATGCAGCACGCAGGATAGCCAAATGCACAAGCACACCACCAAAGACTAAAACCACCCGGCCATTGCCAACCTTTAGGCTGTGTCGGATATGGTAAATGAGGATCACTCCTGCGGATAAAATCAGGCAGATCAGCGTGCGCCTCATTCCGCTTTCGTGGAACAGCGTTACATCGGAAACGTAAAAGGCCGTAATCAGGCACACCAAGCCAGCAAACGCGGGGTAGATGAGCACTTTCATCCATACACTGCGCGCCATCGAGTCCACCACGGAGTTTTCACTGGTGGTGGAGGTGCGGCGTTTCTTGCCCGAGGACATCCCCTTTTTAGCAAGGCGCCAGCGCTTGAAAGCATCAATGAATCCCATAAAAGTTAAATCGGATGAAGAAAGTAAGGTAAATAGAGTAGACGATGAATAAGTAAGCTTAGACAGCAAAAGGACGCTTCAGCGTCCCTTCGGTTGGGTAAGCTATCTGAAAAAGGACACTTTGACAATGTTGAATTGCGATGCAGATAAAGTCAGTCAACTGACTCCATTAGAACAGATTAATCCATTAAGACGGGGTATTATCCTCATTTTCAGGAAAAACCATGGTTTTGGCCACTATTGGTTCATCACTCACTTGGACAGCCGATGGGTCTTGCATCTGGCCAGGCACGTTTACTTGGGGTGCTGCCATCCAGCTTGGGGCTTTGGGTGTGACATCGGCAAACCAAGCGACCAATGCCATACCGATCAGTCCGACAAATCCCCCGTAGCCAAGTGTCATCGCCGTGGCCATGGAAACAACTAAGGGAGTAAAGATTAACAGCCCGATCACCATCCAGCTCGGTTTCACCTCGTAGTGATGGACGACCAGGCGAATACGTGACCTAGCCAAGGCTAAACCAAACACCGCGTAACAAGCGAAAAACGCAAAGGCATTGAGGTGATAGATCACACCACAGCCGTCAGTCTGGGCATGACTCCCAAGCATTGGAGCAAGCCAGGAAAGCATCATCGAGCCCATAAACAGGACGATCATGGCGATCTTTCCAATATTCGTTTTAAAAGAAGATGCCCCGATTGATCCTGCACAAATAATCCCGGAAGCGATGACCACGGTCATCGCCATCACAATATTTCGCCAGGCATCGATACCGCCAATGAAGTATCGAACGATCATGTATGGCAGCAGTGAAAAAAAGGTCACCAGACACAGTCCCCACATGGCGAGAAATTTCCCCCGAACCACACGCCAGCGAGTTAGAGGAGTCATCAGCAGCAGTTCATGATTCCCATCCTCCAGTTCCGGCCCCATTAAGGCAAGTCCACCCAGGGGCATAATAATGATGCAGATCAGACCGGCAACTAACCAGAACGGTCCCGATTGAAAAAATAGCGCAGGATTTAAAACTCCCGTCATATCCGAGAACCTCTCGACATCGCCCATGTTAAACTCGGCTAACATGGAAAGCACGGCCAGCACCTGGATGAGGATAAAAGGAATCATAAACATCCCTCGTCTCAAGCCCTGACGAAGCTCCTTCACCGTCATCGAGCCAAAACGATCGGGCAGATCTTCCTTTTGATAGATTAACTCGCTCACTTGCAATAAACCATCGAGCAATCAGGTTGATTTTCCAATCAAAAACCTACCACGGCTCGAAATCATTGGTTCGTGAAATAAAATACCCAGCTAGCCGCCGCTTCCGTTTTCCACAACCTGCCTCCCGATTCCCGAGCCCCCGATTCCCGCCCCCTGTCGCCCCCTGTCGCCTGAAGGAAGTTGCCGCTCCCCTGTAAGCCGGATTCTGTCCATTCCATCCCCTAGAGGAGTGAAACTGTACGATCATTTATCTTACCCCAACCACCCTAAGGTGGCCGGAGCACCTCCCCGAGGGGATGGTGCAACTAATACCCGGGGATTCTAAACGGGCGGGCACCCTTCCCCTGTTATGTCTTGCGCCACGCGGGGTTTACCGTGCCTCCTCAGTTGCCCTTGGAGCGGTGGGCTCTTACCCCACCTTTTCACCCTTACCCCAGTAAACTAGGGCGGTATATTTTCTGTTGCACTTTCCGTCCGACTGGTTTGAACCAATCGTCCCTCGTTCTTCACAAGGCGCGCTACCCTTTGGCGTCCGGACTTTCCTCGACTCTCTGTGAAGAAAGCCGCGACCGTCCGGGGAGCGGCAAGCGCAGCCTACGCATGTAAACCCCAAGTTACAAATTCCAAATTCCAAATACCAAAAAGTACTGCATTCGGAACTTGGAATTTGGAGTTTGGAGTTTAGAACTTTCCCCACCATGTCCTACTTACTACCTACCTATGCAAACTTTCCGCTCACCGCTGTCCGGGGAGAGGGCGCTCGCTTGTGGGATAGTGAAGGGAAATCCTACCTCGACTTCTGCGCCGGCATCGCCACGTGTAGTATTGGTCATTGTCACCCCGCATTAGCGAAAGCCATCAGCGATCAGGCATCGACTTTAATGCACTGCTCAAACCTCTACCAGGTCCCCCAACAGAAGGAGCTCGCACGAGTATTGGTTGAGGATTTCACCCAAATCCCAGGCAAGGTGTTTTTTGCAAACTCCGGAGCCGAGGCCAATGATGGTATGATTAAAACTGCACGCCGGTTCGGACACGCCAAGCCCAACGGCAAAGGTGAACCCCGTTATGAGGTGATCACATTTAATAGCTCCTTTCACGGTCGGACACTAGGATCTATGGCCGCAACAGCTCAAAAAAAAGTCCATCAAGGATTTGATCCTATGCTACCGGGCTTCCGTTATGTCCCGCTCAATGATCTAGATGCCATCAAGGCCGCTATTAGCGACATCACAGCTGGTATTATGCTAGAGCCGATTCAGGGAGAAGGTGGAGTCAACTCAGCCACCGCCGAGTTTTTGCAAGGTGTAGCTGAACTCTGTGACGAACACGATCTCCTACTGATGCTTGATGAAATCCAGTGTGGCCTTGGTCGGACTGGTACATTGATGGGATGGCAATCTATTTACCCTGATCTCAAACCCGACACCATTTCCTGGGCCAAAGGACTCGGTGGCGGTTTTCCTATCGGGGCGTTCTACGTCAGTGACCGCGCGATCGATGAGGACGAAACTCCACTCTCATCCCTGATGAATGCAGGTTCCCACGGATCGACCTACGGAGGAAACCCCCTCGCCTGCACCGCGGCACTAGTCGTGCTAGCTGAAATTCAATCGTCCAATCTCTGTGCAAACGCGAACCATCAGGAAAAACGCATTCGGGAAGAGGTCACTTCCTGGAACCATCCAGCGATCGATTCGATCCGTGGCAAGGGTCTCTTGCTCGGATTTGCCCTCAATACCGACAACCTTGAATACCCAGATGGAGCCATGCCTGCTGGACATCTCTGCAAAACATTGATGGCCGAGGGACTACTGACCGTTCCAGCTGGACCGGAAACACTACGTTGGCTCCCGCCTCTCAACGTCACTGATGACGAAGTCGGTGAGGCACTTAGAATTCTGAAAAACACCCTCGATTCTCTCAGTATAAAAATGAATACTGCTCACTAGAAACAACTTACTAAGTTACCAATCACTTTTCAGCCATGACTCACTTACTTTCCATCGAAGAACTATCTCACGACCGCATTTGGAAGATCGTCGACAATGCCGTCTCATTAAAAACCGAACGCAAAAACGGAGACCACAAGGATAAACCCCTTGCGGGCCAAACTTGGGCGATGATTTTCTCCAAAGCCTCCACAAGAACACGTGTCTCCTTTGAAGTAGGCATCCGTGAACTCGGTGGCTCCGTGATGTTTCTCTCGTCCAACGATATCCAGCTTGGACGTGGCGAACCGATTAAAGATACCGCCCGCGTGTTAGGCCGCATGGTCCACGGAGCGGTTATCCGTACATTCGACCAACAAGACGTGGTTGATTTCGCCGACTACTCAGGCATCCCCACGATCAACGCCCTCACAGACGATGCACACCCTTGTCAGATCCTTGCCGACCTCCTCACCATCCGTGAGCGTCTTGGCACATGGGAAAACAAGAAAATCGCCTTCGTAGGTGACGGCTTCAACAACATGTCACGCTCTTGGATGTGGGCAGCCAAGGAACTCAACTTTGAGTTGGCTATTGCGGCTCCTCATGGATGCCTGCCTACACCTCAATACGTCGAGCGTCTCAACTCCGCGAATATCACCCTAACCACAGATCCCAAAGAAGCAGTCAAAGATGCTGACGTTATCAATACCGATGTGTGGCTATCCATGGGTGAGGAAGGACAGGTTGAAAAAGAAGCCCTGTTTGGCGACTACCAAGTCAACGCCGAGCTCCTGAAACACGCCCACTCATCTCACATCGTTCTTCACTGCCTCCCTGCCTATCGCGGCAAGGAAATCACCGAACAGGTCCTTGAAGGACACGCCGACGTCATTTTCCAACAAGCCGAAAACCGACTCCACGTTCAAAAGGCCATTCTCGCCAAGCTAGCCTCCTACGGCCAGACCTTCCGCGGCATGCCCTCCTAATTCTTGGTTCTTAAATCTTAAAAAATGCACGGTCAACTCCTACTCCTCGGCATTCCGGGAACGGAACTTACCTCCGAGAACGCAGCCCTCTACAAATCCATCCAACCGGGTGGGTTTGTGCTTTTCGGGCGCAATGTGGAGTCACCCGATCAGGTACGCAAACTAACAGACGACCTTCGGGAGATCTGCGACATCACCCCGATCATCTCCATCGATCAAGAAGGTGGTCGTGTTTCCAGAACTCGGGAAATAGGAACCGAACCTCCATCGGCTCAGGAATTGAGGGAAAAGGCCGACCTAGGACTCATTGCCCAGCATGGTAAACTCACCGCCTTTTTACTTCGTCTGTTAGGTTGCAACATGAACCTCTGCCCCGTGCTGGATATTTCCTACGATGACAGTGCCGATAATGCGATGAAGGGACGCTGTTACGGCACCGACGCTCAGGAAGTCATCACCAATGCCGGGATATTCAATCGCAACCTGCGCTATTGCAAGGTTCTCTCGAGCGGTAAACATTTCCCATCCTGTGGACTCGCCGACACTGATCCACACCACGACATCCCCCACATCGATAAAAGCGTGGCCGATATGTTAGCTAGCGATTTGCTCCCCTACACCGCCCTCATGCCCGAGTTGGATTCACTGATGAGCTGTCACGCACACTTCTCTGCTGTCGATCCGGATTCGCCGGGCTTACCGGGATCGTTTTCACGAAACCTCCTCACCAATCTGCTGCGCAATCAGCTTGGTTACGAAGGTGTTATCATGACCGATGACCTCGACATGGGAGCCATCGTCAATACCTACGGTCGAGGACCCGATGTTAAACTCGCCATCGCGGCAGGTAACGACATGGCCATGATTTGTCATCAAGTCGACACAGCCCCCATCGCTCTCGAACATCTTAAAGAGCTGCCACATCATCAAGTCGACGACTCATTACGCCGGATCGAAAAGCTGAAAAAAAAGAAGCTATCGGGACCGCTCAATTTCACGCCTGAACTCTGGGACAGTATCGACGCAGACATTATGAAACTCCGTGTCGATGTATTAGGCGAGGAACGCGCCCACCAGAAAATCGACTACACAGGTCAGAAGCGATCTCCTGTTGAAGAGTATTAAGCCCTGATTACACCATCGATTCAAACGATGCCTCTATTACAACTATCGATTTAACCATCGAAAAAAATGCGCTATACTGCGAGCACAAACCAACTTTACTGATTTGAAAACGCAACAATCCAAACTTACTCGATTAGGCATCCTTCGCTTACCCATGCCTTGGCACAAACCACGGGTAAGAGAAGCTCGGGTCAATCCAGGTGATGCTGTCATTCTCCTTCACGGCCTCTGGCGCAGTCTCTGGGCAATGGAGCCGATGGCTCAGTTCCTCAACGAACAAGGCTATCACACCATCAATGTGCCCTACCCTTCATTTCGTAAACCCATGGAGGAACTCACGGAAATTATCCATGATGCCTTGAAACTTCACGGTGGTGACCGCAAGGTTCATTTTGTCACTCATTCTCTAGGTGGCGTGTTGGCACGTCAACTTTTACATCAGCTACCACCAGATCTGGCTGGTCGAGTGGTGATGCTGGCTCCACCTCACCAAGGCAGTGAAATCGTCGATTATTTATCACGCTACGGTCCGATGAGGCTCAGCCTTGGACCTGCCGGTATGCAGTTAGGTAGCGGTAAGATTGATGCCCCTACATTACCTGAAGAAATCGATTCCGCCATCATCATGGGCAAACAGAGTTTTTTTCCACTATTCCGTCGACTTCTCGACGACGACAACGACGGATTTGTCTCTGTCGAACGCGGTAAAATCGACGGCATGAACGAGTTCCACGTCGTAGACGCCGATCACACATTCATCGCATCAGAACCACGTGTGATGGAAATGACCCACAAGTTCTTACGAGACGGTCCTTCAAACTGAAATTCTGCTTTCTCTTTACCTTGTGAGCGACTAAACAGGCGCCGCACATGAGCAAGGACAACAAAGCAGACTTCATCCGTGAAATCATCGCCAAGGATCTGGCGAGCGGAAAGCATGACACCGTCATCACCCGTTTCCCACCTGAGCCGAATGGTTACCTCCATATCGGCCATGCAAAGGCGATCTGTATTAGCTTTGGAATTGCCCAGGAAAATGCCGCAGTCAATGCGCGCTGCCACTTGCGCTTTGATGACACCAACCCAGAAAAGGAGGAAAGCGAATACGTTGAGAGTATTAAAAAAGACGTCCAGTGGCTCGGCTTCGACTGGGGCGAGCATCTTTACTTTGCCAGTAACTACTTTGATTTTTTCTACGACTGCGCCAAACACCTAATCAATGAAGGTCTCGCCTATGTTGACGAGCAATCGCCTGACGAAATGAAAAAAAGCCGCGGTGACGTGGTGACTCCTGGAACCCCCTCTCCATTTCGCGATCGCCCAGCCGAGGAAAGCCTCGATCTCTTCGCCCGCATGAAAGCGGGTGAGTTTAAAGACGGCTCGATGGTGCTACGTGCCAAGATTGACCTCGCGTCGTCTAACATGAACATGCGTGACCCGGTGATTTACCGCATTGTCCACTCGACCCATCACAATACAGGAGACGACTGGTGTGTCTACCCGATGTATGACTTCGCCCACCCGCTGGAAGACGCGCTTGAGCATATCACCCACTCACTTTGTAGTCTCGAATTTGAGAACCATCGTCCGCTTTATAACTGGGTTGTTGAAAATTGCCCAGCGCCCTCGACTCCACGCCAGATTGAATTTTCCCGACTCAATCTTAGCTACACGGTGATGAGCAAGCGCAAGTTGCTTCAACTTGTCGAAGAAGGTTTAGTCAGTGGATGGGATGATCCCCGTCTGCCTACCATTTCAGGTATGCGTCGTCGCGGCTATCCGCCTGCAGCGATTCGTGGCTTCTGCTTTGCTGGTGGTGTCACCAAGGTCAACAGTGTCACTGATATGGCTATTCTAGAGTCTGCTATTCGCAATGAACTTAACCAGAGCGCCGAGCGGCGCATGGCAGTGCTTGATCCACTCAAGGTGGTGATTACGAACTGGCCTGGCGATCATCATTCTGAACTTGTTGAAGTCCCCAATAACCCAGCCGACAAAGTAGCTGGCACACGTCAGGCAGTTCTAGGAAAGGGGCTGTGGATCGAGCGTGATGACTTCATGGAAGATCCGCCAAATAAATTTTTCCGCCTCGGGCCCGGTCGTTCCGCCCGACTCCGTGGTGGTTACATCATCACCTGTACAGGCTTTGAGAAAAACGATGCCGGAGAGGTCACTGAGATCCACTGTGAATTCATTCCCGATACCATTGGTAAGGATGCTCCAGAAGGAATCAGATGTCGTGCCGCCATCCACTGGGTGGATGTTGCAACAGCGGTTGATGCTGAAGTGCGTATCTACGACCGACTTTTCTCCGAAGAAAATCCTGACGCAGCCGAAGGCGGTTTCCTGAGCTGTCTGAACAAAGATTCACTATCAGTCATCCCCAATGCCAAGCTTGAGGCTTCTCTGGCAGAGGTCGGTCCGGGCCAGGTCTACCAGTTCGAACGTGTAGGATACTTCTGCACTGATAATGTGGACCATGTTACCGGTGAGAAGATTGTGTTCAACCGGACAGTGGCGCTTAGGGATTCTTGGAAGAAGTAAGAAGGCAAGTTAGTAAAAACGTGAGTAGGCGAATACGTATTCACCTACATACCTATTCACATAATCACGCCTCATCCTGTCCGACATTAATTAGGATCTCGCGAGGCTTAGCTCCCTCGCCTGGTCCAATGATTCCTCGTTGTTCGAGGATATCCATCATGCGGGCGGCGCGGGTGTAGCCTAGGCGGAGTCGACGCTGAAGAAGTGAGGTGCTGGCTTTCTTTTCCTGCCTAATTACCTCCATGCACTTCTGCACGACTTCTTCATCGGCCTGTGAGACTTCATCCTCGGAATCATCAGAGCCACCTTTATCGATGTGTTCCTGAACAGAGCTTTCGAATTTCTGTTCCACCTGGTTTGAACAGAATTCCACGATATCTTCAACTTCCTCATCCGAGATGAAGGCACCTTGAGCTCGCTCAAGTTTAGCGGAGCCTGGGGCGAGATAGAGCATGTCGCCTTTGCCAACGAGTTTGTCCGCTCCCTTGGTATCGAGAATTACGCGGGAGTCCAGACCGCTGGATACCTGGAAGGCTATGCGGCTTGGGATGTTTGCCTTGATGATCCCGGTGACCACATCCGCACGAGGAGTCTGAGTGGCTACAATGAGGTGGATACCGGCGGCACGGGCCTTCTGGGCGATCCGTGCGATATTCATTTCCATGTCAGCTGGTGCGGTCTGCATCAGGTCGGCAAGCTCGTCAATAATGACCACGATGTATGGGATACGATCCGGGACAACTTCCTCTGCATCATCATCTTCAGAACCATCGAGAGCAGGTGGCCCAAGTTCACCGTCGCTGAGAGCTTTGGCAATGGAATCGAGGTGCTCGGCATCGTAGTATTCCTCTTCCTCCTCGGGATTTTCAGCCTCTGGATCGGGCACTTCTTTTTCGGGAAGCACTCGGCTATTAAAGCCATCAAAGTTACGCACTCCGCAGTCGGCAAAAATTCGATATCGACGTTCCATCTCGTTGACCGTCCAGCGCAGGGCCGCGATCACTTTGTTAGGATCGGTCACCACAGGCACAGCGAGGTGTGGCAGAGAGTTATAGATCTGCATTTCGACCACCTTGGGGTCGATCATGATAAAGCGCAGTTCGTTGGGTGTAAACTTAAAGAGAATACTGGAAATGATCGAGTTGATACAGACTGATTTACCTGAGCCTGTAGCACCCGCTACTAACAAGTGAGGCATGGCAGCGAGATCGCCGATGACGGTATTTCCGTAGACGTCCTTTCCTAGAGCTAGAGGGATTTTCTTCTTAGCACTCACAAAGGCAGGGTCCTGAAGAAGCTCGTGCAGAGGCACGGCGACTTTTTCGTTGTTGGCAATCTCAATACCTACGGTGTCGGATCCCGGAACGGGTGCAAGGATGTTGATGCGTTCAGCCTTAGTCGCACGTGCGAGGTCGGCTTCGAGCTGAGTGATCCGACTAACGCGAAGGCCCATACTTGGATACACTTCGTATCGGGTGATCGTTGGGCCACGGGTGATATTTCCTGCGGTCACCTCAACACCAAAAGCATTGAGGGTATCGATGATCGTTTTTTGGGTCGCCATCATCTCGCTTTTATCTGCTTCCTCATCGATGGAATCATCTTCTTCTGGAATATTGAGCAGATCAAACCCTGGCAGTTCATAGTTCTCATACTCTTCGGTACTGAGTCCACCGTGATCGAGTTTCTTTTTTGCGAAGGGCTTGGCACCTGGGTCGGCTGCGTATTTACGGGTGCGTGAAGCATCGACGATCTGAGGCTCCGGCACCTCCTTAAGCGGTAGTTCCGCCTGTGGGTCCTTGGTCTCTTCCGTTTCTGGCTTGGTATCGGTTGCTTTAGTGGCCTTTTTCCTGCGTGTCGTTTTCTTAGCGACGACTGGAGCGATTCCTTCTTCGTCTCCACCTTTACCAGCTAGACGATTATCGCGTTTCATGCGAAGTTGATCGAGAGCTGAGACTTTTTCAGATTTCTCAAGCTTCCGTTGTTTCCGACCGTGGAACCAGTTCATGGCATGAAGGAAAAGACTACGGCAGAACTGAATTGGATGCAGTCCAGTGAGCAAGATCAGACTGACCATATAGACGCAGAGAAGAACGAGGATAGCTCCTGGTTTGTTGAGTAAAGCTTCGAGGAAACGGGTCCCGATCCAGTATCCCGAGCCGCCTCCTGGCCCTTTGAGGTAATTAGCTTCAGACCAGTCGACGAGAAGCCAGTTCTGAACGCCTAAGAGGGCTGACCCACTTAATACAAAAATAACACATCCGACATAAGTCCTCCATGAAGGGCGTGCATCAAGAAGTAGCTTGGCCACACCTATCCAGATCATCGACAAAGGGATTAGATAAGACGCGCCACCAAAGCCCATGAGAAAAACATATCCAAGAAAAGCACCAACTGGGCCAATCCAGTTGACGCTGCCACCGTCGTTACCATCCGTATCTCCACCAAGACCAGGTAAATTGGGCAAATCGTTCGGTGAATAGGATACCAGCGATAACAACAGTAAAATCCCCGCGCCACACAACAAGATCCCCAAAACCTCGTTCGGCCAGGGTTTGTTGTCTTTTTTCTTATTTCTTAGCTTATTACGGGAGGCTGCCATCTGGAATCAAAGAGTGGGGGGAATGTGGAAAACGTTACGACGAGATGAAAAGGAGGAACGGAAAATGGGAAAATGGATCGGATACGTGTAATTCAAACAGGCTCTGACGTTCCGATTGTCACATCATCCCCTACCTAAAGGCCTGTGGCAAGAGAAATTCCATGATTTTGACTGTCAGGAAAAGTTAATAAATTTAGTATTTTTGATTTAGCATTTACCCTTTAGATAGAGTCATGCGACTACTGCTTGTTTTTCTCAAAGAGCCCATTCCAGGGAAAGTTAAAACCCGGCTTGCCCAAGATGTCGGCGACGAAGACGCCTCCCGCTACTACAAAGCGCTCGTGGAAGTGCTGCTCAAGCAACTTCAAGGGCTTCAGGACTGCCGCATCCGATTTTGTTACGCCCCCGATGACGCTGAGGATGCGATCAGATTCTGGGTGCTTCCAGAAATGCGCGCTACATCATCATCCACTGAGGGACTATATCTGGCTCCTCACTCACTCACAGTCAGCGAGCCTACTCAAGAGGTCGATTTCAGGCCTCAGGGAAGTGGGGATCTTGGTGACCGCCTCGACAGCGCTTTTAAAGTCGCATTTGAAGACAATTATAGTGAAGTCGCCGTCATAGGGACCGACTGCCCGGATTGTGGCGCTCGCTGGATTAATGCTGCTTTTTCACGCCTCAGCTCTGATAAGGGTCATGATGTTGTGATTGGTCCGAGCTCTGATGGAGGCTACTATTTACTCGCACTCAAGTCCCCTGCCTCCAAGTTATTTCTAAATATCCCTTGGAGTGAAAATGATGTGTTTGAGAAAACAGCTGAGGCTGCCATGTCAGCTGGACTTACCCTCGAATCGCTACCCAAACTCTCGGATGTCGATCACTTGAGCGACTGGGATCGCGTCATAGCTAGCCCACTTGGGGCCGCGTTAAAAAAAGCACTTGGAGAACCGCTCGAGGACACCTTGTCAGATTTGAGTTAATATAATTCAGATCATATATACGAAATCTTTGCCCGATTGATTTCACTCAATATCCATAACTCGAATATCAGACGCCTGTGAATACGACTCTTTAGATCCATCTACCTCCACCATCAGAGATCCATCGTGATCGATTCCCATTACATTTCCTGCGAGACGTTCTCCACTTGCGGTAAACTCGATGCCTTTGCCAGTCAGAAAACATACACGCCTTAGGCGTTCCACCTGGTTTTCAAAATCATCTGCGCAGGATTCAACCTCCTGAAGAATACCATCAAGGACAGCTGCCAAAACCATCTCTCTCGATAAAGGTGACTCGATAACATCCCCCACGGCAATCGTCGGGATATTTGATTCAACATCCCCTGGAGAGGCGAAAACGTTGAGTCCGACTCCAACTACGACGAAGTCCTCCCGTGCTTCGGCCAGAATGCCGGCACACTTTCGGTTCCTCACGTAAATATCATTCGGCCATTTTACGTCTGCCTGAATCGACCATTTATCATTGAGCGCCCTCACCATGCCTAAGCCGGTAGCCAGAGCAATCCGGCTCCAATTATTGGGGGGGAAATCAGGTCTGAGGATCAGGGAAAACAATAAGCCATCTCCTGGGCCAGAAATCCAGCGAGAACCGCGTCTACCGCGTCCAGCAAGTTGGTGATCGGCAAGCACTACTGTGCCATGTTCAGCCCCATCCACAGCTAACCTGCGGGCTTCGTCATTGGTTGAGTCAAGCTCCTCATGATATTTCAGCCGCAGATACCATTCCGGTGAAATGGTAGCAAACTGACGAAGATCAAACATGGGCAATTGGAAACTGGAAACTGGGATTGGGAAATGGGGAGATGTTCCGCTGGGGCGGCTAGATTACCTGTGGTTAAACTTCGCCATTTCCCGCTGGGCCTCACGCATCTCGGTGCGCTTTTTAAGATCCTGCCGTTGGTCGGAATGGCTTTTACCCTTACCGACACCAATTTCTACTTTTACGCGTCCACCTTTCCAATACATCCGTAAACAAGGAAGTGTACATCCTTTTTGCGCTGTCTCCTCGGAGAGTTTCAGAATCTCCTTTTTGTGGAGGAGCATTCGGCGTGGCCGGGTTACTCCGTGCTGGAACCACTCACCGGCAGTCTGCCAGGGTTGGATATGGCAGCCGTAGAGGAATGCTTGACCATTTTCAATCCGCGCATAGCCATCCGCTATATTCACTTTGCCATCACGGATTGATTTCACCTCAGTACCCTTCAGTTCGAGTCCACACTCGTATTTATCTGAGATATGATAATCACGGAGTGCTTTCCTATTGGTTGCAATGTCGCCGCTCATACTCTCACAAGGTGTCAAAACACAAGGCCTCTTCCCTTGCGTCTAAGATTATTCAAAAAAGACTACTTCTTTTTCTTCTCAGGCTTGGTAAGAATCACCTTACCTTCGATGATTTCAGTTAATGCGATGTCAGCAGTACCCATACTAGGAACTGTATCAATCAATGGAGAACGCCCCTGATTTAACTGGGCTACGCGCTTTGAGACGACGTTTACGAGGATTTGCGGATCTTCAATGATCTCGGCTGCTTTAACAACAAGGCTGCTATTCATGGATTTTGCGGGGTAGCCGGAACTTGGTTTGGGTTGCTCAAACGGGATGATGTTTGAGTCGTCCATAGTAAGTTGCGGTAGGTGTAGTTTTGAGTAAAGAAATCGTGCACCTTATGTGAGATACACAATGAGTAGGAGTGCGGGGCAGAGTGAAAATCATTTATTGCCTTAAAAATCAAGACTAATATGCTTAATGATGATAATTTCTTGGCCCTTTTGGCACGGCAGATGCACCAAAGTCGCCTAATCTCGCATACTTTTGAAAACTCTTCTTTTGTCACCATTTTTCACAAGACATTCGCTTATCTCTGTATCAATGTAAGCACGCCGACAAATCTACGGCTCAATTCCCCACCCTCATCAAGCACATGACGCCTGTTCCTCCCCCCTCGCTACAAGCATCTATTCACATCGGTGCCAGCTCGATTTCCCTATTAGTAGTCGAAAACCACCCGGACTCAGCAGACGCCCCAGGTGACTTCCTTGAGCAGTCGGTTCCTCTGGCGCACGATATTTATCAGCGAGGAAACATCAGAAAATCTACCATCGAGCGCTGTGTGACCATTCTCAATGGATACAGGGAAGCTCTGCGTGAGTTGGGCGCCCCCGAAGACACCCCAATCCGTGCCGTTGCCACTAATGTTCTTGCCGAGGCCGTAAACCATGAGGCTTTTCTCAACAGAATTCAGATTGGTTGCGGCTTCCACGTAGAAACTCTCGATGAAGGTGAAATGACGCGCCTCATTTACCTGAAAACGAGACGACGACTGCGGGACACGCCATCGATGAAAAAGCGCACCACGCTTGTTGTCCACGTCGGGCCCGGAAATACCCGTGCTCTGCTTTTTAAAAATGGCCGAATCTCCGACTACAGCAACTACCGCCTTGGCGTCTACAGAACCGGTGAAGCCATCGCCGTAAACCAAGACAGTCAGGATAGTGGATCAAGTAAGACCAAACTCATCCGCGAGCACATCAGAAGCCAGATCAGTCAGATCCACCACGACTACATGGATGCAAATATCGAGGAGCTAGTCATCATCGGCTATGAGATCCAGCACCTTGCCCATGATCTAGTCAAACTAGGAAAAACGAAAAGCACCTACCGCGCACTCGCCGATACCTCTGCGCGGATGGCATCGATGTCCGAGGAAATGCGAGTAAAGACCTACCAGCTCGACTACAACACCGCCCAAGCCATCGTTCCAGCCCTAGAGATCAACCTAGCGATCGCTGAAACGCTTCAGGTGGAAACACTTCGTATCCCCGGCAGCGACTACGAACGTGGCCTACTCATCGACATTCCGACTTCTTTTTCACTGACGGAGGGATTCCAGAAAGAAGTTCTCCGCTCAGCCGAAAGTCTTGCGCGTAAGTACCGTGTCCACCGAACTCATTCAGCACAGGTCACTCGGCTTAGCCAGCAACTGTTTGAGGCAACAGCTGACCTCCACCAACTTGACGAGCATGATGCCCTGCTACTGAAGTGTTCTGCCATTCTCCATGAGTGTGGGAATTTTATCAACGCCCGCGCCCACCACAAGCACTCACACTACATCATCCTCAACAGTGAGATTTTCGGTCTTGGTCAGAAGGATCTGGAACTGGTAGCCCTCGTGGCTCGTTATCACAGAAGATCTGGCCCCAAACCAAACCACACAGGCTATCGCAGTCTCTCATCAGAAGGCCGTATGAGAGTTTCCAAACTCGCCGCCATCCTTAGGATCGCCGACGCTCTCGACCGCAGTCATAGCTCGCGTGTAGGCGAGATCAGCGTCGCCACAAGAAATCGAAAGCTCAACATCACGCTCCACGGCATCGCAGACGCCTCGGTAGAACGCATGGCCATGCGATCCAAGGCCATCCTCTTCCAAGACATCTACGGCCTAGCCGTCACCATACAAGAAGGCAACTAAGCCTCCTCCGCCTCCCCAGAGGCGCACTTCCCATTTCCTAATCCCCAATCTCCATTTCAAAAATGTCCTTTATCAATCGCGAATTATCCTGGCTTGAGTTCAATCAAAGAGTTCTCGATGAAGCACTTCGAGACGACCTTCCACTCTTGGAACGGCTCAAATTTGTCGCTATCACGGCATCTAACATGGATGAGTTTTTCCAAGTCCGTGTTGGAGGCCTGCACCTGATGCGCTCATCGGGCGCCACCAAGCGGGGAATCACAGGGTTAACGCCCACGCAACAGCTCTTGGCGATCCGATCTCGGGCCAAGACCATGACTGAGGACCAATACACCCTGCTCAATACCCAACTACTTCCCGCCATGGCCAATGAGGGATTGTTACTCACTAACAGAAAATCTATCACCCCCGCTCAGCATGAAATCCTACTGAGCCGATTTGAGGATTCCATTTTCCCTCTGCTCACCCCCCTCGCCTATGACTCGGATTCTGCCACCCCCTCACTTCCTGCCATGCGTATTATCCTGGCATGTGAACTTGAAAATACGGCCGATAGCTCCATACGCACCGTCTTTATTCCCGTGCCGGAAGGTATTTCACGCTTTGTGCACATCCCCGCCTCCGAAGCTTCATCGCAAACTTCAGGTGAGCATCTGATTCCTGTGGAGGAAATCATTGCCATGTTTGCAGGCGAACTATTTCCAGATGAAAAAGTAACCGCCTCCATGCCCTTTCGCATTACTCGTAATGGAGAAATCGCCGTTCAGGAAGAAGACGCTATTGATCTAGCAGGAGAAATGGAAGAAGTCCTCGCAGCGCGCAAGACCAGCAAAACAGTTAGGCTCGAACACCCAGTCAAAGCCACTAACCGAATCAAACGGATCGTTCGCGAAGCCGTTGGCGCGGGCTCATCAGAAACCTACGCCACCGATGGTCCGCTAGCACTTAGCGACTTCATGAGCGTCGCGTTTACATCCGGTTACGATCACCTTCGAGATGAATCATGGGAACCCCAGCCATCACCAGACTTCGAACCCGGGGCTTCTATTTTTGAAACTCTGGCCGAGCGTGATGTATTGCTCAATCACCCTTATGAAAGCTTCGAGCCCGTGCTTCGCTTTGTTGAAGAGGCCGCCAGCGACCCATCCACGATCGCGATCAAACAAGTCCTCTACCGCACTGCATCCGATTCACGTATCATCGATGCCCTGATAAAAGCCGCCAACAATGGCAAACAAGTTACCGTCCTCATCGAGCTTAAAGCCCGTTTTGATGAAGCACGTAACCTGATGCGCGCCGACGAACTCCAACGCGCCGGAGTCCAGATTGTCTACGGTGTTCACGGACTCAAAACCCACGCCAAGATCTGCCTGGTCATCCGCAATGAGGATGGCCAACTGAAACGCTATGTCCATCTGGGCACGGGTAACTACAACGAGTCGACCGCACGACTCTACACCGATATTTCCTACATGACTTCACGTCCGGCCTACGGAGCGGATGCCTCCCTGTTTTTCAACGCCGTGACGGGTCGGTCTAAACTAACTCGATTCAGAAAGTTTGTGCCTGCACCCACACACATGAAAGCCCGGCTGCTAGAGCTCATCTCAGCCGAAGCAAAACGCGCCAAAGACGGCGAACCAGCAGCCATCACAGCCAAGGTGAATTCACTTCAGGACGAGGAAATCATCAAGGCTCTCTATCAGGCATCTAAGGATGGAGTAAAAATCAACCTCAACATCCGGGGCCTCTGCTGTCTGAAAACAGGTAAACGTAAAGAGGCAAAAAACATCCGTGTGATATCTGTGATCGATCGCTACCTCGAACACGCCCGTATCTTTTCCTTCCACCATGGCGGTGACCCGTTGCTATTCATCGCCTCTGCCGATTGGATGACACGCAACCTCGACAAACGGATCGAGCTGATGATCCCCATCGAAGACAAAGCCTGCAAAAAACGCCTCCAAAGCATCCTCGAGGCAGCCTTCAAAGACAATAGCAACGGCTTCGAGATCATCGACGATGGCACATCAAAGCGTATTGAACGTGAAAAAGGCAAGAAACGCTATCGGATACAGGAAGACCTCCAGCAGAAGGCCCGCAAGGCCGCCAAAGCTCGCGCCCACGAGCGCAGCACCACCTTCGAACCACACACCCCAGCAGATTTGTAGAAATTCTTTGAAAAAAGTGATTGCATCAAACGGCAATTTCAGCCAAACAACGCGCGTCTTCCAAGACATGTGGCCAATTTCGTCCACAAAAGTGCAGGAATAGCTCAGTTGGTAGAGCATCTCGTTTACACCGAGGCGGTCGGGGGTTCAAGTCCCTCTTCCTGTACCACTTTTTAAAGGCTCCGATTAACCTCGGAGCCTTTTGTTTGCAAGGGTTCCAGCGTTTACGACTTCTGCTAGAACAACCGCCGGCATGTTCCAGAAATGCACGAAAATGCGTGGTTTTGCGCTGTTTGAAGCGGGACATGGAGCGGGACATTTTTTCACCCCGTCATGCAAACATAATTATGCGAGGCTCTTGCAATCATGCAGCTCGGTCACGGTTTCAAGAATGACCTCAAGTGCAGGTAATGAGTAAAGCAATGGCTGGCGTCCATCTTCTAACAAGCGGGGGGCTACCTAATGAAATGCGCCGTGTTGTGGAGCAGCAGACCTTGGCCATTATTATTCGACGCAACACCACCATCGGTGATGAGCTCCAGGATAACGTCTTTTTAGCCACCGATGCTCCCGCTGAAATACCTCATCTTGAATCAAATCAGCGCCCAACCCGCGTCAACAGAGACGTAGAAAGTAGTCGCAGGACTGAAAACTTCATTGTTACAGGAAAAACAAGCCCCGTTTCCAGCCTCACAGCTAGCGCGGGGCTTCGTTCTATAGCCCTGATTTCGTGACACAAATCCCGTTCATGGTTCTTGACTCGGAGCCCTATGGCTACTAGCTTGCCGCCCCTTCGCGGGAAATCAATCCAGACATTCCCGCCATTTCCCCACAGACAACTCATTTTCCAACACGAAGTCATTATGAACATCACAATCGACAAATTACCCGAGTGCACCGCAACTCTGCGTGCAGAAATCCCAGCCGATAAGGTCCAGAGCGAACGTAAAAATATCGTTAAAGCCTACGGCACACAGGCAAAAATCCCAGGCTTCCGTCCTGGTAAAACTCCCGTTTCCGTTATCGAGAAGCGTTTTGCCACTGACATCAAACAAGAGCTTGAGGAACGCCTCATCAGCGCCGCTTGCGGTGAAGCCATGCAGAAAGACGAAGATCTTCGCGTGCTCAACTTCAAGGCCCCTGAGACTGTTACTCACGCCGACGATGGCTCATTCAGCTTCGTCATGCCCTTGATCCTCGCACCTACTTTCGAACTTCCTGACTACAAGGAAATCGAGGTGAAAATCCCATCGGCTGATGCCACTGACGAAGAAGTCCAAAAAGAAATCGACGGAGTGCTCGAGCGTTATGCCGATTACAAAGACGAAGATCGTGCGCTTAAGGCTGACGACATCGCTGTCATCGACTTTACCTCTACTCTCGACGGCAAACCTCTCGAAGAAGCTATTGGCAAACCCGCTGGTATCCTCGGCGGCAAAGAAGACTACTGGGTGCAGATCAAGGAAGACGCCTTCCTCCCCGGATTCAGCAAGCAGCTTGAAGGAGCCTCCAATGGCGATAAACTCGATGTCACTTGCTCCGTAGGTGATGATTTCCCAATGGAAGACCTTCGCGGAAAAGACATCGTTTTCGCCGTTACCGTCAAAGGAGTTAAGGAACAAGCTCTCCCCGAGCTTAATGACGAATTTGTCGCCGAAACTCTCCAGTTTGGAAAAGACAAAACGGTCGATGATCTGAAAGAGCTCATCTCCGAGCAAATTACCCAACAAAAAGGACAGCAGATCAACGAAGACAAGGTGAATCAAATCGTCGCTCATCTTCTTGGCAAAGTGGACTTCGATCTCCCCGAGGAGCTGGTCAGTGCCGAAGCTCAGGGTAGCGCAGACGACATGGTCGCCCGCGGTGCACAGGCTGGACTCAGCGACGAAGACATCGCATCCCAGCAAGCTGAAATTATTGCCACTGCGCAGGTTCAAGCACGTAACAATCTGAAGACCAATTTCATCCTCCAGGAAATCGCTAACGCTGAGAATCTCGCTGTCACCGACAACGAAGTAGCTCAGCGTATCGCGGGTATCGCAAAGCAGGAGAAGAAGGCACCTAAAGCCATGATGAAGGATATGCAACGTTCAGGTCGTATCTCCAGCCTGAGAAATTCCATTCTTATTGGCAAGGCCATTGACTTCTTGGTAGAGAGCGCGAAAGTAGAGGAAATTAAGGCAGAAGTGACAGAAGCTTAAGCCTAACCATCCCCGCCGCCCCAGCGGCACTCTTACATCCTATTTCCTAAATACCTATTCCCTATGCTCCAATCACACATGGATTCTACTCCCAAGAACAACTACTACATCCCCACCGTCATCGAATCCGATGGACGTGGCGAACGAGCCTTTGACATCTACTCGCGTCTACTCAAGGACCGCATTATTTTCATCGGATGTGGCATCGATGACGGCGTCGCCAACTCGGTGATTGCCCAGATGCTTTTCCTCCAGATGCAGGATCCTAAAAAGGACATTCATATCTACATCAACTCACCCGGTGGTTCGGTAACGGCAGGTCTTGCGATCTACGACACCATGCAGTTCCTTACCTGTGACGTGAACACCTACTGCATCGGCATCGCCGCATCCATGGGTGCTGTGCTGCTCACTGCGGGAACCGAGGGCAAGCGATTCTGCCTGCCTAACTCCCACGTGATGATTCACCAGGTTTCTGGTGGAGCTCAGGGAACCGCGGCTGATGTCGAGCGCACCATGGGTTTCATGTTTAACCTGAAGAAGAAGCTAAACGCGATACTCTCCACCCACACTGGAAAGACCGAAAAGCAGGTTGAGAAGGACGCAGACCGAGATAACTACATGTCTGCCGAAGAGGCTGCAGCCTACGGTTTGGTTGATAAAGTCTTACAAAGCCGAAAGGAATTACCAGCTGATGCCGCCCAAACTGAGGGTGCTGACGGTGATGACGCAAAGAAGTAGGACAATTATAGCATTTTAGGCTATTGTCAGGACGTGCGAGTGGCGGTAATGTCACCCACGTCCTTTTTCTTATCCTGTTTTTCTCACCGTTTCTCACATTACTTAGACAAAGACACTCACCTCTACCCTTACCCTTACTACCTGTATGGCACGAACATCCAATCTCACCATGTGTTCCTTCTGTGGCAAAAGCCACTCGGAGGTCAAAAAGCTGATCGCCGGTCCGGCCGTCTATATTTGTAACGAATGCATCGAAGTCTGCTCCTCCATCATGGAGAAGGAACTCGGTCAGGGAACACAAGCTATTGCCGAGACTCAGATCTCCAAAGGCGATGTCCCTACGCCAGCTGAGCTCTCCAAAAAGCTCGATGAGTTCGTAGTTGGTCAGGAGCGTGCCAAGAAGGTGCTTTCTGTCGCAGTCTACAACCACTACATGCGCCTGCGTCAGGATCACATGAATCCAGCGCCTGAATTTATTGATGTTGATATTGAAAAGTCCAACATTCTGATGCTTGGACCTACAGGGTCTGGAAAAACACTCTTGGCTCGTACGCTTGCCAATGTACTTGATGTCCCCTTTACCATCGTCGATGCCACCACTCTGACCGAGGCTGGCTACGTTGGTGATGATGTTGAGAATATCATCCTTCGTCTCCTTCAGGCCGCTGACTTCGATGTCGAACGCGCCGAGCGAGG
This sequence comes from Akkermansiaceae bacterium, assembly GCA_037620805.1. Classification (GTDB taxonomy): domain Bacteria; phylum Verrucomicrobiota; class Verrucomicrobiia; order Verrucomicrobiales; family Akkermansiaceae; genus Oceaniferula. The sequence continues at coordinate 8,899 of JASJLI010000067.1, read as the reverse complement.
TATTATTTACGTCGATGAAATCGATAAGATTGGGCGCACTACTCAAAACGTCTCCATCACCCGTGACGTTTCTGGTGAAGGTGTGCAGCAGGCACTACTCAAGATCCTTGAGGGAACCGTCTGCAACGTCCCACCCCAAGGTGGTCGTAAACACCCACAACAGGAATACATCCAGGTGAATACCGAGCGTATTCTCTTCGTTTGCGGTGGCGCCTTCGTAGGCATCAGCGACATGATTAGTCGTCGCCTTGGCAAACACGTTCTCGGTTTCCACGAAGGCGAAGGCAGTGAAGAAGAAAAGAACATCGCTCCAGAAGACCTCTTCGACAAAGCCGAACCAGAAGATCTTCTTCACTTTGGTTTGATCCCCGAGTTTATTGGTCGACTCCCTATTATCTCCTCACTTCGTGAACTCACAACGGATGAGCTCATTCAAGTGCTCACCCAACCCAAGAACGCTCTGATCAAGCAGTATTCCAAGCTGCTTGCGATGAACGGAGTCAAACTCAAGATTACCAAGGACGGACTTCAGGCTCTTGCCGAGGAAGCTCTCAGCCGAGGAACCGGTGCCCGCGCACTGCGCTCTATCTTTGAGAAAATCATGCTCGATGTGATGTATGATGTGCCCGGACGTGATGACATCGAATCGGTTACAATCAACCGTGCCGTTGTCGAAGGCAAAAAGCCACCCATCCTGCGCAAGAAACGCGCCGATGCGGCTTAAGGATAAAAACTCCAAATTCAAATCATAAAAAACCCGCACCTCGTAAGAGATGCGGGTTTTTTGATGATCTAGAAATTATTTGATTGAGCCTTCCTTGTGCTTCTTCATCACAAATGGACTACTGGCCACGGTCTTGATAACTTTACCATCAAGCACGATGTCAGCTGCAATACCGATTACGTGGTCAACTCTACGGTATCCACCCTTAGAATTAGCATCAGAACCAGAAGCCTTGCCGTCGCACATGATAACCTCATTTTTGTCCTGACGACCGTCAGGATAGTTATTTTGACATCATCCACCACCGCCAGCTCTGCCTCCACCGCCGGAGGGCGGTAGTATCTTTTTTTGACTCTCACGAACTAACACAACATTCGCCGTAGGGCGAGTCTCGTTGTATTTGCCAAAAAGCTTCGGGTAAATCAGCGAACCCTTCTGAACTTTAGGTGAGTGTCGTGGGCCGTTAACAGTGCTGCTACCCACGCAATAGTAAAAGCTGTAACGAACTTCGAGGTCTTTGATAACCTGATCAGAACGATTATACACTTGGATATCGTAACTTATCGGTGTCGAAGACGTTCTTACACGGCCTGACTTTGAGCGAGCGGTCTCGCCTTTAACTTCTTTAAAGCTAACGTTCACTGAACGGCTCACGGCAAGTTCCCCTGCGCTGCCCATCACGTATTTTTGGTCGTCAGCAGAAAGCAGGTCGATCGAAAATCGTTTTGAGTCTCCACCTTTAATTCTGACCGCCACCGTCCTTTTCGCTTCATTGTATTCAAGCAATGTTGCGGTAAACGTCTTCGTCTGATCAGCACTTTTAAACAGCCTCTGCTCAAGCGCTGCACTCGGCAGAACCAAGGATAGCAGAGCTATCATTGACAGCCATTGTGTTCGTTTATTGTGTTTCATAGGCTCTAGCGCTATAGGTCATAATAGCCCGTAGGTCAAACTGGAAATCCTCGTAGAAAAAGGTAACACCCAAATGTCAAACATGCTCCTTGCAAGCAAGCCTAGAGCGTTTATGAACCCTTACATTATGAGCTCAACAAGCGAACACAATCATCTCGATCAACTCAAGCAGTATACCACCGTTGTCGCCGATACCGGCGACTTTGCCACCATGGAGGAATACAAGCCTCAGGATGCAACAACGAACCCATCCCTGATCCTACAAGCCGCGTCCAAGCCGGAATACAAGCCTCTAGTCGACCAAGCCATCACCGAGCACGCTGGATCAGATCTCACTGGCGATGCCCTTATCGACAGCATTATTGATCGTATCCTCATCCTCTTTGGAGTCGAAATCCTCAAGATCGTCCCAGGTCGCGTTTCCACCGAGGTGGACGCCCGTCTCTCATTCGACACCGCAGCTACCGTGAAGAAAGCCCGCCATCTCATCGGGCTCTACGAAAAAGAAGGTATCAGCCGCGACCGTATTCTCATTAAGATCGCCTCCACATGGGAAGGTATTCGCGCTGCAGAGGAATTAGAAAAAGACGGTATCCACTGTAACTTGACCCTTCTATTCGCCTTCGCCCAGGCCGTGGCATGTGCTGAGGCTGGGGTGCAATTGATCTCCCCCTTTGTTGGTCGGATCTATGATTGGTTCAAGAAAGACACGGGTATTGATTACCAAGGCGCTGAAGACCCCGGCGTGCTTTCCGTTCAGGCAATTTATAACTACTATAAAAAATTCGGCTACAAAACCGAAGTCATGGGCGCATCATTCCGAAATACCGGCCAGATCACAAACCTCACAGGTTGCGACCTTCTAACCATCAGCCCAGGACTCCTCGAAGAACTCCAAAACACTCCTGGTGAACTCGACTGTAAACTCACTTCTGAAACCGCTGCTGGATCAGATTTAGAAAAAATCTCCCTCGATGAAAAAGCCTTCCGTTTCATGTTTAATGAAGATGCGATGGCAACGGAAAAAACAGCTCAAGGCATCCGTAGCTTTTCGGCTGATATCGTAAAATTAGAAAAACTCATCGCCGACCTGATTTAAAACTGACAATAATCGACATCTAACATCGATTTTTGACACGCTATTTACTAAAAACGGGTCATTTTAAACATAAATGGCCCGTTTTCGTTTTACAAATCATTGATTTCAGCTTACTTTGCACTTGAAACAGCAATTTTCTCATGAGCACACAGCAACTCGACGGAGCACAAGCTCTCATCAAAACTCTCGACGATCTGGGGGTTGAATACATTTTCGGATATTCCGGAGGTGCCGCCATCCCCATTTTCGACGCCCTTATCACCGTCAAAAGTAACCTCAAGTTTGTCCTCGCCCGACATGAGCAAGGTTGCTGTCACATGGCCGACGGCTATGGCCGTGCCACGGGTAAACCCGCTGTCGTTCTCGTGACTTCAGGTCCTGGTGCTGGTAATACCATCACTGGTATCATGACTGCGCAGATGGACTCTGTCCCCATGATCATCCTCTGTGGTCAGCAGGTTACTTGGATGCTCGGTAAGGACGCCTTCCAAGAAGCTGACATTTTTGGCATCACCATGCCCGTGGTCAAACACAACTATCTGGTTAAAGTGACCAACGATATTCCAAGGATCACGCGTGAAGCATATCATATTGCGACCACCGGTCGTCCAGGCCCCGTCTTGATTGACTTGCCTAAGGACATCACCTCGGCTGATTTCACAGGCGACATGGATCCTGAACTCGATTTGCCAGGTTACAAACCTGACACCGCTTTTGAAATCAATCCCGATCGTATCGATGAAGCTCTCCAGCTCATCCACAAGGCCCAGCGACCGCTCATCCTAGCAGGACAGGGAGCCATGATCTCCGGTGCAGCCGCCGAGCTCAAGGAGCTGGCTGAAACTCTACGCTGCCCAGTTACTTCCACACTTCTTGGAAAAGGAGTTTTCCCCGAGGAACATGAACTTGCTCTCGGTATGCTGGGCATGCATGGCACGGCCTATGCTAACAAAGCCGTTTGCGGGTGCGACCTGCTTATCAATATTGGTTCACGCTTCGACGACCGCATCATCGGCCAAGCCGACAAGTTCTGTGCAGACGCCAAGATCATCCACATCGACATCGATCCTGCTGAAATGAACAAGATGATTTGTGCGGATATCGAAATCGTGGGCGATGCCAAAACGGCACTTGTTGAAATCAATAAACGCATTTCTGGACTCGATACCGAACCATGGCTTGAGGAAATCAATGGCTGGAAAAAGAAATATCCCCTCACCTACCGCAAACAAGGTGGACTTAGAATGCAACAAGTCATCGACGAACTCTACCAGGTCGCTGGTGGTGACGCCATCGTAGCGACCGACGTCGGTCAGCATCAGATGTGGGCAGCACAGTTCTACAAGACAAACGCATCATGGAAATGGCTCTCCTCAGGAGGAGCCGGCACCATGGGATTCGGTTTCCCTGCTGCCATTGGAGCCGCTTTTGCACACCCAGAAGAAACAGTCATCTCCATTTCAGGTGATGGCGGTTTCCAGATGACCTTGTTCGAACTCGCAACAGTGGCACTGCACAAACTTCCCGTAAAAATCGTCATCCTCAACAACCACTACCTCGGTATGGTCCGTCAGTGGCAGGAACTATTCTTTGACGACCGTATGTCAGGTGTCGATCTTGAGGGTAACCCGGACTTCTGTAAACTTGCAGCAGCCTATGGCATCCCATCCTTCAACATCAAGCGTCCAGCTGATGTTAGGAAACAGCTCGAAAAAGCCTTTGAAATCACAGACGGACCTGTCCTCATCCACGCCGAATGTGTGAAGACCGACAACGTTTTCCCAATGATTCCAGCCGGAGCAGCTCTCGAAGATATGCTTACTGAGCCACCCAAAGGGCCATTGGCCAAACCCACAGGCTCAACCTAGGCGTCGATAAACTCCAAGTTCCAAACTCCAACTACCAATTTTTCCATGTCTCTTGTAACAACTGACAATCCCCCTGAAGCTGAAGCTAACACGACTCCCGTGCATACACTCTCCGTCTTTGTGAACAACAAAGCCGGTGTGCTGATGCGCATTTGTCAGGTCTTCGCACGACGCGGATACAACATCGACTCCCTTGTCGTCTCACGTGGACGCGACAAGTATTTCTCACGCATGACGATCGGTATCAGCGGCGACCCTGCGGGACTCGAGCAGATCATCTTGCAAGTTAGTAAACTCATCGATGTCATTCACTGTGTCGAACACACCAGCTCTGACTCTGTTAACAAGGAACTGTTATTAGTTAAGTTTCTCGTTGAGAAAAAAGACCGCACCGAGGCCCTTCAAATCATTGATCACTATGGTGGCAAAACGGTTGATCTCACACCAACCTCGATGATCGCTATGATCTACGGTGCGAGCTCAAAAATTGATGCTGCTCTGACGATGTTCTCTCAGTTTGAAGTCATCGAGACCGTGCGCACCGGCAAGGTAGTCATGGCCCGCGGCGAGCAACCAACGTAGCGAAGAACTTGCGTCCTTCGTCGTTTTCCAAGGTAAATATGCAACGAGTAAACGAAGGCTGCAAGTCCTTCGTTGCGGGCGGCGCTCTCACTACTTCGGCCTCAGTACTTCGGCCTCAGTACCAGCAGCTCCGGGATGTGATCGAAGTGCCCATCATTGGTTAGAACTGCGGACTCCGCCTTGAGTGCGCAGACGGCGATGCCAATATCCGTGAGGGGAAGCACCCTGCCCTGGCGGTCGAGCTGCCAGGCCAGCTCCCAGGTCTCGTCCCAGAGGGCATGTGAGCTCTCGACAAAACGCATGATGTTAAAAAAAGACACCAAGTTCTGGCGCAGAAGCATGGATTTTACGCCGCGCAGCACCTCTGCCTTGACCACTCCACAAGTCACGAGATCCGCGATATCATACTGCGCCAGCAACTCCTGCGCTGGGTCTTTCCCCGCACGCAGAAAATTGATAAACACGTTAGAATCAACCAGGATAGACTCAGGCTTCATTCGCTTTGATTCTTGTTGGTATTATACGCGGCCGGAGTTTCTGCCACCCGCAAGGCCTCCAAGTCATACTCTGGATAAACGCCGGCCTTGAGTTCCTCTGAGCTCATACCCAGTCCCTCCTTCATCATCTTGCGCAATTTTTTCAAACGATCCAACTCCTTCAAAGCGAAGTTCACGGCATCCGTTTTGGTTTCAAAATCATAATTTACCATGACCTCTTCCAAAACGACTTCATCGATATGCATGGTCATCTTCATACATACAGGGTATGGCACCATACAGGGTATGGCAAGTGCTTTTTTCACTTATCCATTGATTCTACATTACATTTCGCAATTCCCTATGCTGCATCCACGTCGCCCCGGAGGTTCTTGATGATGAACTCCTGACGGTCAGGTGTGTTCTTACCCATATAGAATGCAAGCATCTCCTTGATACCTTTCCCCTCCTCCATACGGACAGGATCAAGACGCATTTCAGGGCCAATCATGAATTTAAACTCATCGGGTGAAATCTCACCAAGACCTTTAAACCGGGTGATTTCAGCCGCCTTACCAAGCTTCTCGAGTGCAGCGACACGCTCATCTTCATCGTAGCAGTAGATTGTGTTCTTTTTATTCCTTACGCGGAACAAAGGCGTCTGTAAGATATATAGATGCCCTTCTCTAACAAGCTCGGGAAAGAACTGTAAAAAGAAAGTCATCAGCAGTAAGCGGATGTGCATGCCATCAACATCGGCATCCGTTGCAATCACCACCTTGTTGTAACGCAGCGTTTCCAGACTCTCTTCAATATCCAGTGCGTGTTGAAGCAGATTGAACTCCTCATTTTCATAAACGATTTTTCGTTTTAGAGCAAATGAGTTGAGCGGTTTACCACGAAGCGAAAATACAGCCTGGGTCTCAACATCACGGCACTTAGTAATCGATCCACTGGCACTATCGCCCTCGGTAATAAACACGGTGGATTCCTTACCTCGCTTGTGTTTGCTCGAGAAGTGAGCGCGGCAGTCGCGGAGTTTCTTATTATGAACCTTCGCCCTGCGAGCTCGTTCACGGGCGATTTTCTTAACTCCAGAAAGCTCCTTACGTTCATGTTCAGAAGATAATATACGCTTCTGTAAGGCCTCAGCAGCTTTCGGGTTTTTGTGGAGATAGTTATCGAGATGCTCCTTCAAGAAATTCGTAATGAAAGTCTTAATCGTTTCCCCTTCTGGAGAAATAGTCATACTACCAAGCTTAGTCTTAGTTTGGCTTTCAAAAATCGGCTCTTCGATTCTAACAAGGACCGCCGCCTCCAGACCGTTGCGGATATCCGAGGGGTTATATTGCTTTTTGTAAAAACCTCGGATGACATCAACAATCGCCCCACGGAACGCCGCTAGGTGCGTGCCTCCTTGAGTGGTATGCTGCCCGTTTACAAACGCATAATATTCCTCACTGCCCTCTGGACAGTGGGTAAAGGCAATCTCGATATCTTTACTGCGAAGATGAATGGGACCATACAGAGCCTCTCCATCCATTTCCTCTTTCAAGAGATCTAACAGACCGTCCTTGGACTTAAATTTCTTCCCGTTAAAAAGAATCGCTAAGCCTGGATTCAAGTAGGAATAGTAGCGGCACATCTTTTCGACATACCGATCTGTGTAGGCGGTTTTCTTCGGGAAGATACTCCGGTCTACATCAAAGGCTAAACGTGTGCCGTTTTCTCCTGAGTCCTTACGAGGATTTTTCATCTCCTCGATGACCTCGCCCTTACTAAATTCAATCGCCTTGGTCTGGCCATCTCTCCATGCCTGGATTTCAAAGAATTCAGAGAGCGCATTCACGGCCTTGATACCGACACCATTGAGACCTACGGACTTTTTGAAGGCTTCACTGTCGTACTTCGCACCCGTGTTGATTTTGGCGGCACAGTCCATGAGTTTACCCAGTGGAATACCTCGACCAAAGTCACGAACTTCGACACGACTATTCTCGTCTATGTTTACATGAACCTCTGTACCATAGCCCATGACAAACTCGTCAACCGAGTTATCCATCGCCTCCTTCAGCAGGATATAAATGCCGTCGTCGGCGCTTTTACCGTCACCGAGTTTACCAATATACATGCCGGGACGCATGCGGATGTGTTCTTTCCAGTCGAGGGACTTGATGTCGTCTTCAGTATATTTTGCGGCCATGGGGGAAATCTTGGGATAACGGGGAAATGAGGGCTGTCGCCGAATCAGGAACATCCGATGACTTAATTAAGATGTCTTAATCGCCGCGGGATTGCAACCGTGATTTTAGGAAAGAGAACAGCCGGTCTCTCGGGCTCAGACATTTCAGCTCAGAAATTACGGCTAAAACTCCTCCAGCGAATCCCATTTCTCCCGCTCTCCCCAAATTCTCTGCCAGAGCAATGAAACGGCAGCAGCGTAATCCAGCCCCTCAGGTCTCAACATCGGAGCGTTAACCTGCCCTACATCGTCAATACGCATATGCCATTGAAAGATAGGTTGTAGCGTTCCGTCATGGGGATCACGAATTTCCGTAAATCTCATATCGATGATAACCATTGTGCCATCATCCCCCTCACGGGCCACCCAGTGCCCACGTGAAAACCATTTCAATGCTTCCAACGCATCTTTCCCCTCAAAGTCCTTTGCTAGTTCACGATTCTTTGGAATGAATTCGTAAGTCGCATCTCCATGATCGAGTGGTGACCAGTAGGTTAAAAAATAACCATCCTCCACCTCAATCAGCCCGCGCCAGAGGATCGTGTTAAATGAACTAGGAGCCACAGCCACTAACTCGCCATGGGGTATTTTCTTGGTCAGATCATCTCTAATTTTATTTTCGGCCCAAAACTTCATCGACAGCCCGAAAGCAAAGTAGAGACAGGACACGACTACAGACCACGTCATGATTCGCCGCCGTTTTAGAAATTCTTTAGAATCCATCCGCAATACCATCACCAGCCCCACAAGGAGCGGCAATGTAAACAGTGGGTCGACAATGAAGAGAGTATTCAACGCTACCCGATAACTGGAAAACGGTTCGAATATCTGTGTCCCATACGTGGTAAAACAATCTGGCACCCTTCCATTTTATGGTCCACTTAGAGTGAGAGGATCTGAACCAATTGATAGACGATTCCAATGCTCTGTCAACATGCTTCCGGAGCGAAGGCCGGAGGCCGCAGCGTAGGATGCATGTTGAGCGCGATACCTCTC
>JASJLI010000066.1:0-5693 GCA_037620805.1 Akkermansiaceae bacterium | reverse complement strand
GATGATTGATGATTGATGATTGATGATTGATGATTGATGATTGATGATTGATGATTGATGATTGATGATTGATGATTGATGATTGATGATTGATGATTGATGATTGATGATTGATGATTTCTGATTTCTGATTTCTGATTTCTGATTTCTGATTTCTGATTTCTGATTTGCGATTGTTGATTTTTGAAGTGAAGAGCTGGCGCGGTGGCGTGTCCCTACTTCAACAATCAAAATTCAACACTGATCAATCGTGGCTCAATTTTTTCTACTGAGTGGCCTCATGTATTCGCCTTCGGAGTGGTGTGGCTTGATCGGCCAGTTGTCGCTGCGGAACGGGTAGGCGGGTAGCTCGATTCCGTTCATGAGTCCGCCGATCGGTAGGTTAGAAAAAGCATATCTTACGGCCACGGGATTTTTAACGGCATCGCTCCAGATGGTTACCTCGTCGCGGTCAGCTTTAGCGTGGGCGTGGTGGAATATTTTGTCCTCGCCAGCGATGTAGAAACCGACATCCACGTCCTTATCGAGATGCAATCCCTCGGCGCCGACTTTTTCAAAGGTTACTACACATTTGCCGTCTTTGACTTCCATCTTCTCGAACACGGGGCCGCGCCACTTGATGGGTTGCTTGCGGTTGTCCTTTGCCTGATAGACCTCGGCGGCTGCCCAGCGCGCGCTGCGTTCACCTAACGGTCTTTTGTGCCGTGGGTGGATGTTGCCATCGCTGTTAGCATCAAAACTTACGATCAGTCCCGTGTTGGGAGTTTTGCGCCAGATGTCGAACTGGACTTCGCGGACCACGTTGCAGTGGTGGTTCATGTCGTAGCTCATGCTGCGACGAGTCGACCATCCGGCGATTTGGATAATGCCGAAGGGGAGATCGGGCTGACCGAATGATTTTCGGAACGTGCTGATCACGCGGGAGAATGTCTCGTAGTAGGGTTTCCACGACTCCCCGAAGGAGTTGTTTTCACCCTGATAGAATAACACGCCTCGGATGGCGTATCCTGACAACGGAGCGATCAGGCCGTTTAACATGCCGGCCGGCTGGTGGGCCGTGACTGGGTCGGTTTTCACCTTGGGTTTACCGGGTTTGCGTTCGCCGGGTTTGAGTTGTTTAACTAATTTTTCCCACTGCATGAGTTCAAATTGGTGATGGTCCAAAGCTCCTTGTTTTTTGCCGTTATCGATCCAAGCTTTCTGAGCGGCTTCTGACTCCTTAAAATAAGGTTTCATGACGTCGAGTTTTTTCAACATTTCGCGTTCCACCCAGTGCTGCGCCATGGTGCCGCCCCACGAGGTATCGATCAAACCGATGGGGACTTTGAGCATCCGATGGAGGCGCTGGCCAAAGTAGTATCCAACGGCGGTGCATTGTTCGAGATCTTTGCTCTGGCACTTTTTCCAATGTCCTTCGCCACCATTCTCGGCGGGTTGGTAATCGGCTTGGGGATAGGTGTTTGCCACTTTGGGGATACGGAGGAAGCGGATCGCGGGATAGTCTCCCGAGGCTAGCTCGAGGTCGGCGTCGCGGCTGCTGTTCATTTTGCGCTCCATGTTACTCTGTCCGCCGCAGAGCCAGACTTCGCCGATCAAAATATCTTTTACTGACAGACTCTTACCTCCCGCTGTCACTGTCATTACACGATCTTCGAAACTTGCCTTCATCGGCTTGAGTTGCGCTTGCCAGGAGCCCTTGGCGTTGGCCTTTGACTTGGCCGTCTGCCCTGCAAATTTGACCACTACTTCGTCGCCGGGTTTACTCCATCCCCAGACACGCACGTCTTGATCGCGCTGCAACACCATGCCATCGCTGAATACGTTCGCTAGGGTTAATGTCGTTACTGACCGGTCGGGACGCTGGGGGAATGAAACAAATTCGTCGGCAAAAACTACGCTGCCCATACTTAGGGCGAGGGCGAGCGAAACTCGGATCATTATTAGATATTTTATCATGATGTTTTTTTGTATTGAGATCTTTTTTACGGTCGACAATTAAATGTTCTGTCAGCGGGAGATGCTTCATTTTTGACCGCGAAAGGAGCGAAATGACGCGAAAGAAGACTTGGGATGCTGTTTCGTTTTTTTTACCGCGAATGAACGCGAATATTCGCGAATGGAAGACTTGGGTTGAGGGCTTGGGTTGAGGGCTTGGGTTGCCGAGGGACAGGAGTGTCCCTCCTCCCTAGGCCCGCGAAGCGGGTTTAAAATAGGGAGAGTGGACACTCTTGTCCACAGCGGAGGATATGTGAAGTAGCTAGTCTTACTTGGTTTTTGGAGTTTGAAACTTGGAGTTTATCCCCGTTTTTTCTCGTCTACTACTTGAGTGGCAGGTAGCGGTTCTTTTCGATGCGGACATTCTTGCAGTCGATGATTTTGACGGACGAGGCGTCATCCACGACGGGGTCTGAGTAAATGGTATTGCCGGTGACGGTCAGCCCTGTGGTGCTTTGGCCTTTGACGCTTGTTTTGCCACGTAACACAAAATGATTCCCTTCGATTCGGATGTTTTGGTGGACGGCATTGTTAGTAGCACTATTCTGAGGGTTGATGTTAACGACAGGTTCAGCGCAGCGGATGAAGCGGTTATTGCGGATCGTCATATCGCGCACATAGCCCGACTCGTACCAACCTCTGGCGTCGTCTTCGAGTAGAATGGCGCTCATGTGGGTGGCGTTGAAGGTGTTGTCTTCGACTAGAACTTTGCGCCGTGTCGTGATCAGAAATCCACGTGTCGGAATCCGTGAGATGGTGCAGCCACGAATCTCGACCTCTGGGGTCCAGGTGACATTTTCCAAAACATCCTTTTCCTTGAAGTCGGAGGGAAAGGGTTTTTCCAGTGTGAGCAGCATTTCCATCGGGTTCAACAACTTGGCATCCGTCACCTTGTTTGTGCTGTAAGGCTTGAGGGAGTCCGACCTGATAAACTCGACGTCGTCGCCGGGGTTGAATGCCATAATCCCGTATGTCTGCTTGTGGATAAAGCTCACCTTAATTTGACGATCGGAGAGCTTTTCGGTCACCCGCAGGTGGGTGCCGTGGATGTTGATGGCGTCATCGTGGGCACCTGAAAAAACACAGTTTTTCACGAGAAGTTTCCCCTTGCAGCCGGAGACTTGGATGCCATCGGCCCAGGCAGCGGTCGTTCTGCCGCTCGCCGGGTCTGGCGCGATCTTGATTCCATCGAATGTTAGGTTTTCAGAAAACTGGTTCACTAGTCCCATGCCGTGCATGAAGCGGAAGTGGACGTCTTTCCAGGTGATGTCCTTGCTGCGCCGAGTGAAGACGGCGGCGTAATCGCGGAAGGGTTCGCGGATCTGATAGATGTGTCCTGCCTTCATTTTGTGTTTCCCGCTGGCGCGCACCAAAAATGGCTTGAGCTCTTTCATCGTTAAACCATTGAGTGGGTCTCGGCAACGGTGGACTTTATTGGTTTCCAGATTCAACTCCTGACCCAGTCCACCCACAAAACTCCAGCCTTCGCCTTTCCACGTGAGTTTGCCAGCATCGATTGCGTATTGGGAGTCCTTGTGGATTTTCAGATCGACATAGCCGTCACCCACGGCAACGACTTTATACTCGGTAACCGTCGGATGTTGATAATCAAAACTCAGCCCGGAGACCGTCACGTTTTCACATCGGTCAATGCAGACTTCGATCATTTTGCCACGACAAATAATATCGGCCCTGGGGCCCGTGACGTTGATGTGTTTGGCGTCCTGGAGGTAAATGGCAATCAGCTTATCCGCCTCAGGTGAGGCGTTGGTGTTTGAGATATTGAATTTCCGACGAGATAAGTTCTTGGTATGAAAATCATACCGCCCTGGTGCGAAGCTGACCTCTACCGGTGAGTCGGCGGTTCCGTTTCCTACAATCATCAAGGTTTGGTCAAACGACCCAGGTGCCGTGATCTTCACCTTGTCTCCAGGAGCTAAGGCCAATTGGTTGATCCGGCTGAAACTGCGCCACGCGAGGTTCTGTTTTAACCCAGATTGTTTGTCGTCGCCCTTGACCGGATCAATGAAGTAGCTGGTATTTCCCGGCGAAGATTTCCGGTTTTCCTTGGACGGATACAAGGCGTCGGAGGAAAGGGCCGATGTGGCCGTCAGTGCCATCGTTGCAAGGCTGATGAGTAGGAGGGATGTTTGCATGATTCTATTTTCTGAGGCTTATTTAACCTCCTGTGCCGGGGAAATCAACTGAAAGAGAGCGGGGGCATCAAACGTTATTCTCACACGTTATCTAAGTAACCTGTTGGGAACCATGATTCGCATGGTGGCCAGCTGGATGCCGCAGTAGCAACTTCTGAAGAATCAGTTTAAATCTTATGAAAAATAATATGAAATCGTTAGTGTATGGTGTTTCTCTGTTGTCAGCCCTCACCTTATTGCAGCCACTTGGTGCACAGAATGGCGGCAAAAATCAAATTGCGGTGACCAAGGGGCAGAAAATTGCCTTTCTCGGCGACTCGATCACTGCCGCCGGAGCCAAGCCGTCGGGATACTGTCGACTTGTCCTCGACGGTCTAAAAAAACAGGGCATCGAGCCCATTGGTATCTTTGCCGGTATTTCCGGTCATAAATCTAATCAAATGCTCGCTCGTCTTGAAAAAGATGTGCTGAGTAAAAAGCCCGATTGGATGACGCTGAGTTGTGGTGTCAACGACGTCTGGCACGGTGCCCGGGGAGTCAAAATTGAAGATTACAAAAAGAACATCACAGCCATTGTCGATAAAGCCCAGGCCGCCGGCGTCAAGGTGATGATCCTGACCTCCACGATGATTAAAGAGGACCCCAATAGCGCTCAAAACAAACAGCTCCTTCCCTACAATGCCTTTCTCAAGGACTTGGCAAAAAGCAAAGGTTGTCTGTTTGCCGACCTCAATACGGAGATGCAGCAGGGGCTTAAAGCTTTTCCCAAAGACGCGCCCAAGGGCAACAAACTTACCCGCGACGGCGTGCACATGAATGCCTATGGCAACATGATGATGGCCAACGGTGTGCTCAGGGCATTCGGTCTGTCGGCTAAGGCTCTGTCAGCAGCCAAAGACGAATGGAAAAACGCACCCGGAAGTCACTCGATCCGATTGGGTCTCTCGATGTCACTCAGCGAATACGAACAACTCCAGAATAAGCTCGATAAACCCATTAACGAGGCATTTCAAAATTTCCTCGAGGAAAAGAAAAAGGACCTTTTGAAGTAGGTTCAATATGTTTTATACGTGAGGCAGTCGGCATTGACCGATTGCCTCCGTTTTATTTTAGCTTCTATCACAAGATCTCCCTGACAAGTAAATCACCCATGAAATCACTTTCCTGCCTCATACTCGCCGCCTCAACCATGCCCATGCCCATGTTTGGGCAAGAACAATTTGACGCCGTAGCCCACGGAAAAGAAGTCTTCTCCTCGATGGGTTGCATCGAATGTCACGTCACGGAGAAAGGCGATAACTCGATGAAGACCGGTCCTAATCTTTATGGGCTATTCCTAACCGAAGCTCGCGACCGCGAAGTCGGGCCGGCAGGAAAAAGGAAGAAGATCAAGGCGGACAAGTCCTACTTCACAAAATCGGTGCGGCAGTCATGGGACGAGCTCGCGGTGGCGGAACGAGGACCGACCAAGGGGACCACTTACTTGCAGATCATGCCGCAGTATACCAAGGCCTCGCTGTCGGATCAGGATCTAGAAACCGT
>JASJLI010000065.1:0-12060 GCA_037620805.1 Akkermansiaceae bacterium | reverse complement strand
TCATGCCGCCGCTGTGTTTTGAGTCGGCGTGACTAATGATGAGGGAGTCAGGATTAGCGCGGAGATAGGTTAGGGAAGGAAGAACATGTTTGTTGAAATGATCAGTGCGGCCACAATCTAACATGATTCCGCCGCCGACATCGATGAAGTTTGCCCCTCCACCGTAAGGGATGTCAAAGACGATGATTTGGCCTTTATCAGGACGGTGAGGTTTGCGATGCCAGTATCCGCCTGGAACAGTGGCGAAGTTTTTTGCAATGCTGTAAGTGACCTTGGCGACCAGGGCATTAGCTTGGTTGACGGCTTCTCCCGCAGGCGTCCAGACCGAGCCTGCCACGATTCCGAGCATGGCAAGAGCGAGGATCAAGAAAACTAACAGCATTAACGGGATGCCTGCGATAATGGCGATCGGAGTGATGATGCCAAAGTGAATCCACATTAATGGAGCGGAACCCATCCATGCCGCCATCGAGACAGATAGTGAGCTTCTAAGCCATTTTCTCCAGTTGAGAATGCGCTCCTGCCACGGCGTGAGTAGGAGCCTTGGTATGAAGGGATCGATCTCTGCCATGGGTTTAAGCACCCGCATCCAAAATGCAGAAGCCAGCGCGAGAGTGAGTAAAACGCCATAGGATAGCTGAAAGCCGGGAGTAAAGAGCTGGTGGCCGTCCCAGAGGAGAACGACGATGGCACTCGCTGCCAGGCTGTTAATAAGCGATGGACGTCGTTGAATTAAAAATCCTGATAGAAAGACGGAGGCCATAATAACAGCTCTTACCGCCGGTGGTCGAAGCCCCGTGATACCGGCATAAATGGCCATGCCAAGAATGATGCCGCCAATCAGCATCCAGCGAGGCACTCGGAAAAACCAGAGTAGACTTCCAATGATGGTTCCTACCATACCCACGTGGAGGCCGCTAACAGCGAAGACGTGGAGCGTGCCGCTGTTTCTAAAATCATCAATCATGCTTGATGGTTTTGGGGGTCGTTCTCCAAGAACCACGGCACGAATCAGCTGTGCCTCCTGAGTGTCGGGTTCGATCCCTGCTGTCATTTTATTTCGCAGAATATGCCTCCAGTCAGCCAATAGGCGAACCGGCCACCGATGTATGCTTACGCCGCGGGTGTGGGCGTGTTGGTGTGGAGTTATGATTAGGTTGGCTCCCTGACGGTGTAGCCATTCGGCGCGATCAAATCCATGTGGATTACGCATCGGGTCGACATTTTTCAAATACCCATCCACCTCTAAGAGATCACCGTATTTGAGTGGGTTTCTATTTCTATTAGGCTGCGAGAGTAATACACGAATGCCACCGGTTTCGAGGCGTGTGGAAGGAGATTTATTGACCGAGGCTTCAATCTTGGAAACCTGAATAAGGTAGGGGCCATCTTGGTTAGATCCTGTATCAATGATAACGCCTGAGAGTATGTGCCGCCCGGATAGCTGGCCTGATTTACCTGCTTGTATCCAAGACCTTTGGTGGTCGATTTTTAATCCATGAATGCCGTGTCCGAGCAAAGTGCCCATGACCATCAACGTCATGGGCAGTTTGCGGAACACTACGGCGATAATCGAAGTGTTTACAGCGATGATCAACCACAACTCAGTGCCCCAATAGTCACCCAAGTAGACGCCCGCCAATACCCCGAGCAGCAACGGCCAGAGAGGGAAAAGCGAGAGAAATCGATCCAGGGGACTGGAAACACACACGGCTGATCATGTTAGTATGATCAGCCTGTGGAGCAAGAAAATCTTTTGCTCAAACTCTACGTAATGTGAGTCGGCAGTGGCCCTGATGATCACCGGGGATTGAAAAAGAGCCCTTAAACTTCGCCTAATTCCCTGAGCCTATGCGTCGCATTTGCTGCGTGACGTGTCTCAGGAAATATTTCGATCATTTGCTTGAGGATTGTAACGCATGCAGCTTGATCATCGAGATCTTGCTGATAAATTTCTGCAAGGCGTCCCATGAAATAGGCTGCGTCATTGATGGGCCATTCATGACTCTCAAGAGCAGTACGCAAGGTGAGTAATGAAGCTTCTGGGTCCTCGAGATTATCGTGCTGAATTTTTGAAATCTCAACCCATGGGAGTCGGTTGTATGGGTCGCTTTCAGTAACGCTTCTGTAAACGTTCATGGCTTCCTCGTAGTCCCCCCGGGCGTGAGCGGCACGTGCATCGCGTAGCGGATCGGTTTCGACCAATTCATTGGAATCGAATACTGCGCTGGTTGCCTTATCAGTAATTGCGGGCAGGATATACATCACGAAAAGCACACCTACGTAGACCCCAGCCAGCAACAATGCCGGCAGCTGGGAAGCTGCTTTGACATTCTCATCAGATTCTGAGGTGTTGAACGCAGCGATAAGCACGGCCGCAATGATCACAAAAATAACACTATGCACGATCCACTTTGTCATGATGAATTCAATACTATCATTTACTTCGAGTCTCGAAAAGACAGAAAATCGGATAGAATCAATTTTAACAAAGAAAAAGGAAGCTCACTACATCCTGCGCGCATTTCTGCCTTCATCGATGAGTGTCCAGAAGTGCTTGGATTCAGCGAGTTGCTCATCCTCGGAGACGGGCATCTTTGATCGGAAAAGAAAATCAGAGAATGTGTTTTTATTAAGTACCCGATGGACGATTACCGAATTTTTCGCCACTTCAAAGTAAATACGGTAGTCATCGGTGCGGAAACGGTAGAGCGTTTTGCCGTCCCGGATCATTTTGCCGAAGCTTCTTTCTGACTGTACATCGTCGATATCAACGAGGTCAGCCTCGGTCACCTTAAAGGCATCAAGCAGCTCTAACTGCTCAAGGGTTTCTAATCGCGAGATCTCCGCAGCACTGATTTCGTTGAAAACTATCTGTAACACGGAGGAAGAGAAACACCCCCGGCTCGAATAATCAAGCAATCTCCGCATATACATCCACATCATGGACGCTTGCAATCCTGCGCATTTAACACCATGTTCATGGGACATTGATGATCGATTATCTTTCCAGACCGCGAATCCCATCGCGTCTCTTGCTGGCTGCTATCACAGCCGTGCTCGTATCTTCATGTTCCACCCGACTCAACGTAACCCCCAAAGTGAAAGGACTACCGCGTCTCACCGACAAGAATTACGTTTCCTACGACAGCGATCAATTTGGCTATCGTAAGTGGCTATCTGCAGCATCAGCTAAAAAGGACCCAGCCACGGTGATTATCGGTGTGCATGGGATATCGGGGCATTCTGGGGACTACGAAAACTTTGGTAAACATGTACTTAAACATCACTCGGACGTGGCTCTCTATGCACCCGAAACCCGAGGGCAGGGGATGGATCAAAACAAATTCAGACGAGGCGATATCCGTCGGGTCAAGGAGTGGTATAAGGATCTGTATACCTTCACCCGGCTGGTAAGAAAGGTTCACCCGAAGTCGAAGATCGTCTGGTTTGGTGAGAGCATGGGCTCACTCATCGTCATGCATGCCTACAGCAATACCCCGCCGGGAGAGGTGAAGCCGGATGCCATGGTCATTTCCTCCCCCATTGTTGAAGTAGAGGAGAAACTTCCAGCGTGGAAAATGGCGACGGTCCGCGTCTCAACTCTACTATTGCCTAAGCTTCGTGTCTCATTAGAAACTCTTTCAGACGGACAGCGTGCGGTCGTTACCGAGGATGATATCCATGAGGAGCAGGTTGCAAAAAACCCTTGGTACATCCGCCGCTACACACTGCGCCTCTTGTTGAGCCTGGGTGATATGGCAGGGGGAATGGATGGAAGAGCCTCCCAAGTGCATTGCCCAGTCCTTGTTCTCCATGGAGGAAAAGATATTTTTACCGAGGAAAAGAACGTAAATGATTTCTACGAACGCTTTCCTGATACAACCGATAAAACAAAGAAATACTACCCAGGTTCTTACCACCTGCTGATGTATGACCACGATCGAGACAAAATATTCAAAGACGTGTCCACTTGGCTCAATCAATTGGACAAGGGGCAAAAGGCTAACAAGTAAAAAGAAGGCCCTTTAAGGGCGTTTACCCCTAATATTATTGCAAATTCGCCCGTAAAAAAGAATGTGAGAATTATGAAAGTCAAATTGCGCAGCTCCACTCAGCCTCCAATCGGGTATTTCCCAATTAGTCACCGTCTGCAGGCCAGTGTGTGCGCTCTTCTAATGGTCCTGCCTATCGTTATTGCTCTCCCCCTGGCTTCCAGCGTGCAGGCAGCGGATGAAGACCCACCCGTTGCTGTCCAACCGCCCGTTGTAGGGGATGTGGACACACTCGTCGCTCAGCTTAACGACGATTCTTATCTCGTTCGAGAGAAAGCAACATCAAATCTCTGGCGCCTGGGAAAAGCAGCCCTTCCTGCTCTTAAAAAAACGATGGATGGTATCGACCCGGAGGCCGCCGCCCGTGCCAAGGAGGTGTATCTGTATATTTCAGCCGGTGTGCTCTTCGATAGCCCGGAAGATATTAAGGCGTTGGTATTGAAGTTCTCCCGCGGCAATGCCGCAGCGAAACTTGTTATTCTGAGGAAGCTGATGGAGCTCGGGCAGTGGAAACAAGTACTTCATCTAGCCAAGTCTGAAGAACAAGCCGATGTGCGTGCGCAGATGTCTGATATTGTCAAGAAAACCGCTGGCCGCGCCACACGCGATGCTGTTTCCAAGGGTGATTTTGACCTCGCTGGTGAGATTCTCGAACTCACCGCTGAAGATCCACAATCGATGTTACTTCGTGCCTGGTTCCACGCCCGACGTGGTCAACTCGAAGCACAACTGCAAAAAGCCGCCGATATTCCCGGTAAAAAAGGAGCCGTGTGGAGGATGTCACTTCACCGTGCCAGTGGCAATATCCCAGCTGCCATCCACGAAGCAGAAAAAGCCGGTGAACAGAAACTCGCCGATGCCATGCGGGTGTTACAAGGTGACGCCATCCCATGGCTTACGTTAAATAGCAAACAACCCAAACTCGACATCATCTACAGCATGGGTTGCAAGATCCAGATCAAGCGTCTTGAAGGAGACGAGAAACACGCAGCTATGATGGCACGCGAGTTAGCCCGTCTCGCCCGCGATGAAGACAGCACCGCACGCGCCGCTAACTGCCTCGCAGCCAACGGATTCCGTAAGGAGGCGGTCGATTTACTTCGTCGCCAAGACGTCGAATCAGCCTTTAATTATTTTGACTCCATTGAATCTCCTCAGACCTGTCTGGAAATTTTTGGCATACCGAAAGGTGCCAAACCTCCCTACACCGCATGGGTCAAAAAATTCACCGCGGATGCTGTAGAGGACGAAGATGAGGATCTCTATCATCATCTAATCCTGCTCGCTAATTTCCTCATGTCACACGGCCAGCGTGAGCACACTCTTGCTGTTCTAACACCGATGATGGCAGCCCTTGAGGCCGACGGCTCGGATGAGTGGTTTGAGTTGATCACCAGCCTCGCTATCTACGGCCTTGGTGAAGAAGCTATCCACTTTATCGAACAACGTGGAAATGAAGATGGTGAGGCGGAGCTTGGAGTGAAGAAGTTGCTCAGACAGATGCCATCGAAGTCGCTGAATTATATTTGGTCACATCTTAAAAAGCGCAATAACCAGGACGTTGCTAAGGCCCTACATCAGCTAGCCCTTTTATCAGGGCTGATTGCTGATCCTAAAAATGAAACCGACAAGTTGCACAAGGCATTGGTCGATGAAGTTGCCGGCGATGCCGCCGATGTTAAAGAGGCTCGCATGGCGGCACTGTTTTCATTCAGCTTGAAACGTAACGATCTCGCCACCGCCTCTCGCATGGCTGATACACTCGCAGCTGTTAGCGCTAAATGGGTTCCCAGTAAGACTTACCTTGATGGCGCACTTCTTCGCTGGAAAATCATTGAACCCAATCAGGCTGCGGTGGCAAAAAGTAGTCCTGGCAGCTACCTGAATCTCATCAAATGGTATATTACGTTACGTAAACTCGGGAAGGATCAAAAAGCCAAGGAGGTGTACGAAAAAGCTCTCCTGCTCAGTATGGGAAGCGCGGAAATATTAAATCGCATGGGCTGGGAACTTCACGAGGCTGGGTATGATCAGAAAGCTGTCGATCTCTGGTTGCACGGAGCCGTACTCGCTGATCCGTCAGGTTCGGAATTTGATCGATCCATCATTTACATCGCACATTACGGTCAGGCACTCTACCGCCGTGACCAGTGGAAAGTAGCAGCTGGAATCTCAGAAGCATCGACCCAGCTTATGATGCGTGGTCGCACTGGTAGCTCCGTGAATTTGATCCTCCGGATGCGCTTTTATGCCGAGTTTTGCAAAGGGATGATCCTCTTGAAAAAAGGTCAGAAATCCACTGCGCTTGCGAAGCTTGATGCAGCGCGTAAACTCATCCCCGGGGATGGCTCGCTCGCTGATGAATTTTTTCCCGTCCTCAGAAAAGAAGATATAGGCAAACACTACGATGAGTGGTTCGATGACAGCTATCGCCATGTGCTTGCAGCCTGCAAACTCTACCCCGAAGCCCACAACTCACAAAACACCGCAGCATGGCTGGCTGCCAGAGCCGTTCGGAAACTGGATGCCGCCCAGGCACACTCAGAAGCCGCTCTGAAAATCCGACCCAACCAAGGGGCCTACCTCGATACCATGGCCGAAGTATGGTTTGCTAAAGGGAACCGCGCCAAAGCCGTCGAATGGTCAGAAAAAGCCGTTGCAGGAAGTATCTCTAACGCCCAAGGAAACCCTCGCACCGAAAGCCAAGTGATCACCAATTACAAGCAGCTCTACAAACAGCTCGAACGCTTTAAAAGCGAGGCCCTGCCTCGCTAAACTCCAAGTTTTAAACTCCAAATACCAAACTTTGGTCCCTGACACCTGTCTCCCGCCCCCATGCACCGACTCCTGCTGTTTTTTGCCCTACTCCCGCTTCTCGCGGCACTGATACTCCGAAAGCTCAACGCCGACCGCGTGTTGCGACTTTCTCGTGAGATCCAGCTGCATATGAAAGGCGAAGATTTGGCACGTAAAATGTTAGATTCTATGGGGTATGAGAAGGTGGAAATTAAAACCACCAAAAGGGCCTGGGCCGGCGCCGCCATATTAGGCGATGACTGGTTAAGCATTCCTGCCAAACCAGCCGATGGAAACAGCGCCGCCGATCACGGCCAAGCGGCCCTTCGGGTGGGTCTTTACCTCACCTCATTACGTAATCCCTCTGCCATCGCCCGCCGCCGCTGGGCAATGCGCTTCGGGCACGTCTTCCCAGTTTTTACGACCATCGTCTGCGTATTTGGACTTGCCGTTGGCAGGCTACCTGGCCTCTGGGCATTCAGCATCGTATTGGCCTCTCTGGGGCTCGCTGCCTGTGCTCAGATCATGACTCTGACCGCAGAACTTCAGTCGTCAGCTATTGCTACAGTGGTTCTTGAAAAGAAGCGGACGCTGCCAAGGCTCACTGAGGAAGAAGCCGTCGTAGCTGCCACCCGCGCCTGGGCTTGGTACTCCATCGTCCCCGGCCTGCTATCTCGGCTGATGTAGATTGTCTACTTGGTTAGCGAAATCGCATTCTTTCCTCGCCACTCGGCGCTCTTTTTGGTAAAGACTTCTTAACTAATGGCCTGCATCCTCAGGTCGCTTGATTTCCTGAATCCTTTTCCTGAATCCTGATACCTGACACCCGTCCCCTGAATTATGATTTCCTACGAACGCGATCCACAACAGACCATCCCTGAGTCCTCAGTTAAAATCATCGGCCTCGGTGGTGCTGGTGCCAACATGCTCGATCGGGCAGCCCTCGATGGCATGACCGGTGCCGAAATGCTCTGCGTCAATACCGACATGCGCACCCTTTCAAGCTCAGTGGCTGGCGAAAAAATTCAGATTGGTAAAAACCTGACCAAAGGCCTCGGTGCCGGCGGTGATCCTGAGTTAGGTCTCAAGGCAGTTCAGGAAGCGGAGTTAGAAATTCGCGACACCCTCCGTGGCAGGAAAATGATCTTCATCTGCGTTGGCCTCGGCGGAGGAACCGGTTCCGGCGCCGCCCCACTCATTACCCGCCTCGCCCGAGAAGAGGGCGCATTTGTTGTTGTATTCGCCACCATGCCCTTCGGGTTTGAAGGACAGCGCCGTCGCGATCAGGCTGAAACTGCACTCAACGAACTCGCCGTGCTTGCCAACGCCCTCGTCACTTTCGACAACGGCCGTATGGGTGAGCTAGTTCTTGCCAAGCAGGGAATCCACGAAGCTTTTGCTGCCGCTGATCGAATGATTTCCGAGTCGATTAAGGCTGTGACCCGACTCGTCGTCCGCCCAGGCTTGATCAACGTCGGTCTCGACGACCTCATGGCTGCCCTGCGCACCACCCGTTCACGCTGCCTCTTTGGCTCGGGTATTGCCGATGGTGAAAACCGCTCACAGCTGGCACTTGAAAATGCCCTGACAAGCCCGCTACTCGATAAGGGGAGTTTGTTAGCAGATGCCACCACCGTGCTCGTTCACATCTGCGGAGGTGAAAGCCTCACACTCTATGAAGTTGAACTCCTGATGCAGGCACTCTCCAAGTATGTGCCGCCTAGTGCCCATGTCCTGTTTGGTGCGGCTGTTGATCCCGCGATGGGAGAAAGTCTAAGCGTCACACTCGTTAGTGCGCTTCCCGAGGATAAACTAAATCCCTTGGAGCACATTAAATCGCTCCCCGAGGACGAACTTTTGGAGGGAATTGATACCAGTTCAGATGAAGATCAACGTGCCGAGGAAGATGAGCTTGCCAGCCAAGCAGCGATTGCAGCAGCCCAGGCCGCTACCATGATTGATGCCCCGGAAGACGAGGGTATCATGGAGCCAAGCGAAGGGTTTACTTCAGAGGGGGGAGTGTTAGATCAGGACGACAATGAAATTGAAGAACTCAATGACTTTACAGAGAACGCTGAGGCAGATATAGAAGAAGCCGAAGAATCTGAGATTGATAGTATCCCCGATTTTGGTAAGTCCGATGAAATGGAAGAAGAGGTCGAAGATCCCTTTTTCAGCCAAGGAAACCAGGAAGCTCCCTTCGCTGAAACCGAAACGGAGCTTAGCGACGAGGAATTACAAGAAGTCCCGTGGTCTGATGATGGATTTATTATAGATGACTTGGCTGAATCCGAGGACGAACCATCGTCCTTACCTCGTCGGCGTTCCGATCAAACAGCCCAAGGCGAGCTTGAACTCGACGGCGGTCCCAAAGGGAAATTCGAGGGTGAAAGCCCTAACTTCCACGATGGGGAGGATCTGGACATCCCGCCATTCTTGCGTAAAAAACGCAAGTAGCTAGTAAGCTCTTCATAGGGAGCACCACAGGCATCAACCTGAGTCCGTTCCCTAGGTATAAAGGAAACTTTAAACTAGCTTGCCGTGAGGCATTCTAAATGCTAATTTTTAGCAGCTATGACAAACATTGGCACAATCATTCTTCTGATCGTCTGCGTGGGTATGGGTTACGTCCTGGAACCCATGTTTTTTACCGCGACTAACAACACCAAGAACCCCCCTGTAGATGAAGGTCTGGTAGACTCGTCTGGTAACTCAGTTGCAGCGAATCCTGCTGAGCCTGTTATTCAGCTCGATCTGAGCAAGATCACACCGGAAGACTTCCCCGCCAAGGTGGAACTTAAAGTGCCTTATACGATTTCTGATGCCAATAGCGGTGTTACCATGCAGCTCAAAAAAGGCACTAAAGTAAAGCCTGTCCGTGTTGAAGGAACCGACCTTATTATTCAACCTGTCGGCCTGCCTATTGAAAGCAAAATTGCGATTGATAAGACCAATTTTAAGGCGTTGGCCTTACCGCGTATGATAGAGCGCTTGCAGAATGCCGTAGCCATGAAAGACCCTGTGCCTACGCCACCCGTTACTCCGGTCCCACCCGTAACGCCTCCCACGCCTGTGCCTGCTGTGGATCCTCCGACGCCACCTACTCCTCCAGCACCTGTGCCCACTCCTGCTGCCGCCAAACTTGATGAGGCTGCTATCGTGGCTCTACTTAAGTCCGACGTTCAAGCAGGAAAGGTCACCGAGTTTAAAGCCAACCAAGTCACAGCTTGGAAAGCGGGTGAAGAAATGGATTTCGATGGTGATACCTACCAGACGGGTCACGTCACTTTCAAAGCCGAGACTATTCTCGGTGTGCAAGAGCACGAAGCCATTGCCCTGATCGAAGACGGCAAGGTCCACAAATGGATGTGGGCCAAGACCAAGCTGGAAATGCGCTAGGCATTCCCGCTAGGCATTCTATAGGTTGGATGCAAGAAACGTATGAGGTCTACGTTAAACCTACATGCGTTCCCTATTATTTGGCCTTATTGCTAAAGGATTTCTAGTTTGTTTGATCCCGAGCTCCGCTCTTGCTGAGAGTAAAACCAATATCCTCTTCTGTATTGCAGACGACTGGGGTTGGCCTCACTCGCCCCTCTATGGCGATGAGGTAGTCAAGACACCTACGCTTGAACGCATTGCCAAGAATGGCGCGCTGTTCAACTACGCTTACGTTTCTGCCCCTTCCTGCATACCATCAAGGAATGCGGCGCTCACAGGTCAGTATCATTGGCGTTTAAAATCAGGGGTAAATCTCTGGAGCCAATTTCCGTAGGGAATTGCCACCTACCCACGATTGTTGGAAAAACAGGGATACTACGTTGGTTCCTATCGTAAAGCCTTTGGCTCGGGTAAGGACCTGCCAATTCCTGTAGCGGGAACAAAGGTGAAAAATGTCGGCGACTTTTTTCTAAACGCCCGAAGGATGCTCCTTTCTGTTTCTGGTTTGGGACCTCCGACTCTCATCGCGGCTACAAGCTAGGATCAGGCGTGGCCAGTGGTATGAAACTCGAGGACGTACAGGTGCCACCCTACTACCCGGATAACAAAACCGTGCGCAGTGACATCTGCGATTACTATTTCGAAGTTCAACGCTTCGATCGAGAAGTAGGAGAACTACTCGATCGCCTAGAAAAAATGGGTGAACTTTCAAATACCATTGTCGTTATACCGGCGACCATGGCTGGCCGTTTCCTCGGGGGAAAAGTAATCTCTACGACTACGGTGCCCGGGTTCCTTTAGCGATCATGTGGGCGAGGGAGCCCACACTCCTTAAGCAAGGATGTCCTTAATGATTCTCGCAGGCTTGGTGACGCCAGGAAGGGTCTGATCAAGCCCCTGGAATGGGTAGGTAAGCTTGTTGTGCTTTAATCCAAGCAGATGGAGAATGGTCGCTTGAAGATCTTGTGTGGAAACGGGGTTTGTTGTGGCTTTATAGCCAATAGGATCCGTCTCACCGTAGCTCATGCCAGGTTTGACACCTGCTCCAGCCATCCACATGGTGAAGGCACCGGGATTGTGGTCCCGACCAATAAATTTCATTTCCTTTCCTCCACGGTTCTCACGCATGGGAGTCCGACCAAACTCACCGCCCCAGACGATGAGGGTGTCTTCGAACATACCGCGCTGCTTCAGATCTGTGATCAGGGCGGCCATTGGTTGATCGATGTCTTTGCATTTTGTGGCGAAACCGAGGTTGAGTGCGGTATTGTTGCCGGTGCCGTGGGAGTCCCAGCCCCAATCGAAGAGCTGGATGTAGCGGACGCCGCGTTCGGCGAGACGGCGGGCGAGCAGGCAGTTGTTTGCAAATGATTCTTTCCCAGGCTGTGTACCGTAAAGCTCATGGATGTGTTTGGGCTCATCTTTGAGATCAAATGCCTCATTGGCATGGATCTGCATACGGAAGGCCATCTCGTATTGGGAAATACGGGTCAAGGTCTCCGGATCATGGGTCTCGGCATGAGCTTGCTGGTTGATCTTGGTGATGGCATCAATCGCCTCACGACGCATGCCGCGCGATACGCCTTTGGGATTGGAGAGGTAGAGCACGGGGTCTCCCTTGGATCGGCATTGCACACCTTGATAAACGGATGGCAGGAAACCAGAGCCCCAGACGGATTTTCCAGCCGACGGTGCCTTGCCTCCTGATACGATTGAGATATAGCCGGGCAAGTTTTGGTTTTCACTGCCGAGGCCGTAGGTGACCCAG
>JASJLI010000064.1:0-5842 GCA_037620805.1 Akkermansiaceae bacterium | reverse complement strand
GTGGAAGGAGGCGGACGACGCGGGGTTTGGCTGAAATGGTGGTAAGGATTGCGTGGTATTCTTCGGATGCTTTTGGTTTTTGTGCCGCGATTGCCTGGATTTCTTTTTGCTGAGGTGTTTTTGCCGGGCTGGTAATGAGGTAGTAGCGGATGAGTGCGTCCTTGTTGGCTGGATTAGCTTCGCTGTTGGGGGTGGTGATGAGTTTAGTGATATCAGCGGGATGTTTCGCTTTGCTTTTTGCTTTGTTTTTTACTTTGGGGTCGCTTTTTTTAAGGAGGTTTGTGAGCCATTCGGCGAAGTCTGTTTCGGCAGTGGGAGTTTTTGTTAGGTAGGCTGCTTGGAGAGTTTTTAGCTGGTCGTTGATACGTTTGGTTTTGGCGATAACCTCTTCGATAGGGACTTTGAGATAAGGACCGTATCTTTCTCTCGAGTTGACAGATGCAAGAATGTTTGGGCCTAGATATTTTTTGATGTCTTCTTGGTATTTGCCGTCACCTGTCCATGCTCCTTTTTCGAGAATGTCTGAGAAGTAGGCGGCGAACGAGTAGAAGTCTTTGGCGGTGGTGGGGTCGAATTTATGGTCGTGGCACTCGGCGCATGCCATGGTTAAGCCTAAGAATGATGCGGAGGTAGTTCGGACACGCTCGGCTTGGGATTTGGCAATGTATTCTTTATCCTGGATTCCGCCTTCCTGGGACATTTGTCCGAGACGGTTGTAGGATGAGGCTATTCGCTGTTGGATCGTCGGGTTGGGGATGAGGTCGCCAGCGATCTGCTCGATGATAAATTGATTGTAGGGTAGGTCGTCGTTAAAGGAGTTGATGACGTAGTCACGGAATAGTGAGACCTCGGTATTCTGGTCACCGTGGTAGCCTACGGTGTCTGCGTAGCGCACGGCATCGAGCCATTTCACGGCCATTCTTTCGCCAAAGTGAGGCGAGGCGAGGAGCTTGTCTGCGGCGGCGGCGATGGCTTGCTTCGAGTCTTTTTGATGAGCTTCTGAAAATGCAGTGACCTCTGCGGGAGTAGGTGGCAGTCCGGTGATGTCAAAGTGGAGTCGGCGCAGTAGCGTGCTGGTGGGGGCTGGTTTGGAGTGGGTGAGGTCTTTCTTTTTGAGGCTGCTCTCTACAAGGCGATCGATGCTGTCGCCTTTGTTTTGTTTAGGCGTCTGGTATGACCAGTGCGGTTCGTAGTCAGCCCCGGCCTTGATCCAATCGTGGAAGATCTGCTTTTCTTTTGCGGTGAGCTTTTTGTGGCTCTTGAGCGGGGGCATGATCTTTTCCTTATCATCGGAATTGATGAGCT
Source organism: Akkermansiaceae bacterium (assembly GCA_037620805.1). Taxonomy (GTDB): domain Bacteria; phylum Verrucomicrobiota; class Verrucomicrobiia; order Verrucomicrobiales; family Akkermansiaceae; genus Oceaniferula. Next base: position 4,537 of record JASJLI010000064.1, on the reverse strand, counting down.
CGATGAGGGCGCTTTTCTCGGGGTGTCCAGGGACGAAAGCTTTGCCTTTGATAGCGGCTTCGCGGATATCGAGGCGGAGATCTTCTTCGCGCGTCTCTGGATCGGGGCCGTGACAGAAGAAGCATTTATCCGACAAAATAGGGCGGATGTCGCGACCGTAACGGATCTCTGATTCAGCCGATTGGGCCACTCCTCCTAGCGCCAAAGAGAGAAGAAGTGATGAAAAAATGGATGTTCGGTAATGGTTAATCATCGAGTGAAATGTTCTTTATTTTAAGGATTAGAGTGAGGACTTGATGCTTCGGAGCTTCGGGCGTTCTTTGGATGCTTTGATCTCTTTGATGGCCTCGCTGACTGTCTTGGCCTTGAACTGCCCCAGTCTCTTGGGGAAGTTCTTTTCTTTGTTTTCGAAGTAGTCAATTGCGTCCTCCAGCATCGGGATTACACGCTGTCCGTGTGCACCGTAACTCTTCAGAAGCTCCATGACCTTGATAATACGCTTCTCACTCGCATGTTGCTTCATTTTTTTTGCATAATCTGCAGTCAATTCAATCCCCTCGCTAATACCGTGTTTGGCGAAGAGCTCCAGACCTGCCATGCGGATTTGATCGGCGAACATGATTCCGCTGGGAGAAGGGACGGCGATAGCTCGGTAGATGCTTGGCATGAGCGGCTTCAATTCCTCATAGCTGAGTTTATTATAGATCGATGAGTAGCTGCCACGGGCGCGCCCGTCCTCATTTTTTAAACCTTCACGCACGGCTTTGAAAAGTTGGTCACGGTCAACGCCATCGATTGATCGGTTAAGCATCTTCCCAAATACTGAAAAACTGAGATATCGCTGCTCCATAGCGCGGGGGTCCTTCTCCGTGGGGCCTTGAGTGATCATGGTCAGTAACTCCGGCAGGGCTACCATTGCGGCATCACCAATCGAGGAAAGAGCCTCGGCGGACTTAACGCGCAACCAAAGATCCTCGTGTTTCAAATTCTTGCGGAGCGCTGCGACAGCAGGGGCGGCTTTACCTCTGAGCTGGATGAGTGCCCGGCAGGCACCATCGCGGGCGTCCAATGAGGGTAAATCAAGCATCTTAATCAGAGTGGGCACGGGCGATTCTATCCCCTTGCGGCGAGCCAGTGCCATGGCAGCTCGTTCGCGAACAACAGGTGACCAGTTTGCCAAGCTTTGGAATAGATGGCCGACTTTCAATTGATCGTATGCCTCGTTGCGCTTGTTATTGCTCCAGCCTCTACCATCGATGATGATCGATTTGGCCTCCTTGGCACTGAGTTGAGGAACCGAGCTGGGGGTTTTACCCGTCAGACAAATTTTCTTTAACGGCATGGCGTAGGCAATCAGATAGGCACCGGTAGGGTCCCAGTTTCTTGTGCTGTCTGATCTCATCTGAGGTGGTCCTTGATGAGAAAAATTCCCATCCCAGCGTCGGGCAAAATCATAATACCAGGAACCAAACTCATTCATCCATGCGCCGGTAGCGTGAGGGCCTGACTGAACAACACCAGGTATTGCCCAGGTCATATTCCAGAAGTTTCCTGTGTGGCCGGTATCTCTTTCGTTTCCGTGGCACGCCAAACTCATTCGGGAGAAATACTCGGCGGTTTTAGTTTCTCCTAGTAAGCTAAAAAGAACCGCAGCCATGCCGTTTTTACCATTGTCATCGTGATTCTGGATCCAAGGGTGGTGATCGCCGTAGGGAATCGATCCTTTTCCAGCGTAAAAACGAAGCAGTTTAAGGCTGCGCTCGATCGCTAAGTCAACTTCGGGAGCCTTGACTCCAGCCTTACGGGCAAGAACGAGCGATGTCGTGAGTGTAACTCCTGGAGCGTTCATCATGCCATATCCGAGGAGTCGACCGTCATCGCCGGCGAATTTGTGCCCCCATGAGCCCACCTTACTTTGACCTTTTGATGCTTCAAGGGTGAGGCGTGTTAGACCGGGCATCACGGACTTGTCACCTGTCACCATGTGATACTCGGAGAGCAGCATGATAACGTAGCCGTAATACCATGAGGCCATGCTATCGGCTGAATAGTTAGATGCCCACTGGGCTTCTTTTTTTACGAGTGCTAGGTATTTAGATTCTCCACTTGCAAGGAGAGCTAGAGCATTGAGAGCGCGCGTGACCGCGCTTTGCCGATCATATTTGTCAGCCACCATCCGCTTGGCAAGCGCCTCACAACCTTGCTTGAGAATACGAGTGGATTTCTGACAGTCGTAGGGAGCGGTGGCGCTGTAGCTGCCGAGGACCGGTAGCTTCACGATGACTTGCCCTTGTTTTCCGCTGCGCCAGAGAACCAGCGAGAGGTTGCCTTTTCCTTCATCGGACTCGGCAGTGGTCAGTGCTTTGCCGAATTCGGTGCGTGGATCATAGGAGAACAGTTTGCCGGAAACGCCAAGGATGACGTCACCCACTTTTAGCACGCTGGCAGCAGGCGAGCCTGCATCGACTTTGGTGATATAGATTTGCCGTGCCTCGGAAGTTTCCATCCGATTACTAAAGATCCATCCGCGGGCCCCTGTTGCGCCGAGAGTCCAGTCATGGGTCGCGCCCTCAGGGACAGGATCGCCTTTGCGGAAGTCAGGCATTGTCATCTTACCAGACGGTGCAGCGCCAAGGTGGGCTACAGTCAAAGCGAGGATTACTAGGGTTTTGATGCGTTTTTTCATAGGGGTAGAAATAAGGGGCGTGAATGGATTTGGACAATACATAATGAGTCGTTATTTTTGAGGGGCTTCTGTGGTTGATTCAGGACCAGTGGTCCACTCTTTGACGAATTCAGCCCAGGCTTTCTGGGTGGCCTCGGTATCATCTTTCAGCATCTCGATACGGGCACGGTAAAAGGCTCTACCGGCAAGAGGCAAGCGGCGATTTTCCACACTCCGATTGGCAAGTAGCGGATCGCTTTCAGGCGGGCAGAGTGTCTGCACCTTACCTACAAAATCGGCATAGGCCTCACCCACAAACCAAGGGCTCTCAGTGGCATTCTTACGTCGATAGCTACGCGGTGCCTGGTATTCGATCACAGGTCGATCGTCGGTATTCACTGGGTAAGTCTCAAACAGCTCACGTGCCGCGGTGAGATTGCCACCGTAGAAAAAGAGGATCGTTTGTGGATCGAGAGGTAGGTTCAATCGCATCAGGTCGCGGTGGTCCTTGCCAGATACAGCATAAAGTTTATCCTCCCGACTGTTGATAAGGCTCGCTGGAAGAGCTTGTCCTTGCTGGTGACCAATGAGTGCGACGACATCATCGCCTGGCTGGAAATTGTGCCGCCACATCGACACTTGATCAAAGACCTCAATCATCGTTCGGGCGATGATTGAAAACTCGTTTTCGGTGAGTTGATAGAGTGGCAACCACTGGACAAAAACACCGTCCGGAGTGAGTCGTTTCTTCGAACTCTCGAAGTGCTCCTTCGTGTAAAGGCTGCCTGCGCCGGAACGGAAGGGAACGAAGAGATCGGCATTAATCATGTCGAAGCTGTTATCAGTCGCCATCAGGTAGTGGCGACCGTCCTCGACGAGCACGTCCGCGCGTGGGTCCTTGAACAAGCCGCCTGTCATATCGAAGCCGCGGTCGTTGGCCATGCCTAATCCACGCACGTCGGTCATGTATTTTTTCGAGGCCGTAATCACCTCCGGCACAAGTTCACAAGCAACCACCTGTTTGACATGTTTGTGACGCGAGTCGAGAGCGCCACCAGCGGTGATGCCGGTGCCCACACCGAGAAAGAACAGGCTTTCGGTTTCCGGATAAATCATCAGCGGCAAGTCCGCCTGAAACTTCTCAGCCATGTAGGCACCGGTCGATCCGAGGCTATAGTCGGAATTGATTTTGATAGCGGTGCCGCCGATGCGGCTTTTAGTGACGGATACCGTGCAGTCGCTCCCCTCCCAAGCTTCGATAAGTGTTTCAGGTGGTTTCGATGGATCGTTGCTGGTGATTGGCAGGCTGTTTGGATTGAGGCCAATCAGACTCACTAGCAGGACGATCACACAGGCGGTCTTCGCAGCTAGACTACGACCACTCAATCCGAGCGGCAGAAGCAACGCAACCACCAGGTAGAGGATGGCGATCATCTGCATACTTCGCCACATGCCCAATGCATCGAGAAAGAAAAACCCGCAGAGCAGTGCGCCAAAAATGGCACCGACGGTATTGACGGTGGCGAGTCGGCCAAGCGATAAACCTGGTGACTTCAGGTGCGCCTCCTCGGTTTTCATCAGGTAAGGAAAAATCATCCCGAGAATCAGAGCCGACGGGCCGATGGTGAGAGCCGCCGTGCGGAATATGAGTAGTATGTAATCAGACCAACTTCCTCGGGAGGTAATGAGTTCCATGTCGTTGGTTAGATTCATAAACACGAACGGCGTGACTACAACAGCACCAGCACCGGCTATAATTAACAGGGTGAGCACAAGAAGCGGAGGCACCTTCAGGCGGGCGAGGAATGAACTGGCCAGCGCGCCCAGCGCAAGGCAGATGAGCACAACGACAAGGATGGTGGCAAAGGTGTA
>JASJLI010000063.1:0-50927 GCA_037620805.1 Akkermansiaceae bacterium | reverse complement strand
TGCCATATTGTTGCGAGTATCTTCTTTGCCGTCATAGGCGGGTGGTGCAAAGTCGGCGTGTATAGCGACGTTACAATAGAGTGATCCACGCCAAGCTAGCTTGAAGGATAGCCTGCATTTATCTTGGAGGGCGTCTTCCCTAACAAGGTAGCGGTATTTATCAGTGCCAGCATACCAAGCGGTTGCGATATGTTTCCAATCGGTTGATTTCTCTTTTTCCTTGGCGTCTTTTTCAGGTTTCTTCTCTTCCTCCTTCTTTTGCTTTTCTTCCTCCTCGTCTTTTTTTGGTTCTGGAGGGGAGAGTGTTTTCCAACCGTCTGTGCTCAGAGGTCCGTAGTAGGCAAGTTTACCTCCGAAGGGGGTAGGGGCAATTTGTGTTACTACATCTCTGGCGATTGTTAGGGTGCCAAGGTGGTCGGTAGCAAGTTGAATGGATTTGTCGTCAGCGGAGGTGATGACTCCAGGAATGATATCTCCATTAACTAGAGTAATGGTAGAGTTTTTTTTAACTCTTTGGTGCCCTTGCCCGCGATTGAGGATGACGCGGTGGCTCTTTTTAGTCGAAAATTGAATATGTTCTAAAGCCTCGGGGGTTTTCCAGGTCAGGGTATGATCCTTGCCAAAACCTAGGAAGGCACCATGGAGGGTATCGCCATTGGTGAAACGAAGCATGTCAGGAGCAGCAGGGTCCTTGACCTCGGTGCTATTTTGTTCAGCAGGGGTGGATGCTGCCAGGGCGTTTAGAGTGAGTGCCACGAGCGTGGCGGATGTGATGAGATGTCTCATTTTTCGTAGATGGGAAGGAATCTGTAGTTGAGTGCAAGTGAGAGAAGGGCTCCAGATGTGCTGAAGGCATTGCCGTGGTTTCCTGCAAATGATCCATCGGGGAGTTGGGTGGCTGAAAGCAAGCGGATGTTGTCTTTGTTCCACGCTTCCCAGAGGTCATCGTCTGCTTGGAAGAGGGCTTGGGACATGTAGTAACGGAAATAGAATGGATAGGTTCCGTCTTGGGCCCGGATGTTTTGCTTTAAATATTCCGTGGACTTGGCGTATCCAGCTTCGTCTTTTTTCTTGGCAAGAGAGTAGCAGAGGGATCCGATAGCAGTTAGGGTAAGGCGACCGCTTCCCTTGGATGTGTAGCCGTAGGATCCATTAGAGCTACGACAGCTTTTCATGTAGGCTAGGCCTTTTTTAATGGCGGCATCGGGCACTGGAATACCAGCATTACGTGCAGCTAGCAGAGCCACGATTTGGCAGCCGGAGACAGTGGTGTCTGCGGTGCGTGTGGTTGGGTCATATCTCCAACCGTGGCGCGGGTTGCTTTTCTGCGACTTGAGGATTAGGTCAACTGCCTTTTTGAGTGCGGGCGCGATGCGTTTGTCATCGACCATACCATAACACTCGGCGAGAGCGAGGGTGGCAAAGCCGTGGTCATACATCTGCGGTCCCATGAAGCCGTCTTCGCCGTCCTTTTGTTTTTTTACAAGAAAGCCGATCGATTTCCGGATTTTTTGGGCGTAGGGGCCGTGGTTTGGGTCTTCTCCGTGCGCTAGGAATGCAAGCATGCAGAGGCCTACAACGCCAGGTCGAGAGCTACTACCACCACCCCATGATCCCTCGGCGTCCTGTGTGTTGGATAGATAACGTAGACCCCGAGTATAGATCGTTTCCACCTGAGCTGGAATCACATCATTCTGGCGGCGAGGCAACGACTGAGCCTCTACCGTGGCAGGGGCCATCATCAGAAAAGATGGTGCTAATGTCAGTGCAGCGAGGGTGTGGGTCAGTATGATGTGCTTGGTTGAGCGTGAGATGACTTTCATAGGTGTGGATGAAGTGTCCGAGGTGGAAGCGAGTTGGGGCGTCGGTTTATTAGGGTTTTTTTGATTTTTCAGCGGCGCCCTTATTGTAGGCGTCCATGGCCTTCTGGAATTCGCGGGGTAGTGTGCTACCGGCTGTTCCAGAGTTCTTAGGTACTCGGCGTTCATAGTTTTCAGCGGTATTGTCAGGTGCCCCTGTTTTACCACTGGCTTCACCGCCGCTTCCGCCACCTTGGCCGGGCTGGTCGCCTGGTTTACCACCTGGCTTCTTACCAGGCTCCTTACCTTCGCCTACGTCTTTGCCGCCTTCCATCATATTTTGGAGCATTTCGAGCATGGAACCCATGCTTTTTTGGCTACCCTGTCACTGGCCGCCTTTTTGCTGTTTCTTTTTGGCCGCTTCGAAGATTTTTTCAATGACTTCCGTTTCGGTCGCGATGGTTGAACCGTCGGTTTTTTTATGCTCGAGAAGGTCTGTGGCATCCGCCATGACTACCTCAATTTCGCGAAGGAGTGTGATGATTTCATCGTCGGTCTGTTCATCGATTAAGTCTTGAACGTCTGCTGAGAGTTCGTCTTGCTCGGTGGAGAGTTTTTTAGCTCCTGTACCGTGTTTTGCGATTCCCTTGGCAATCTCTTCCTTGGTGACCGGAGCCTTGGCTTTTGCCTGGGCATCACTGGCTGGATCAGCGAGCACAACAGGCATCGATAGCGCTGTGCATATTAAAGTGAGTTTTGTTATTTTCATAGTAGTATATGGGTATTTAGTTAGGGGTTTGGGGTAGGGATTGGAGCGTCTGGAGTGATGGTTCGGCGAAGGTCTTCAAGGGATCGAGTACGAGCTCGGATGTCCTGTTCTTTCTGGATCATGCGCATGACCTTGAGCATAAATTCAAAATCTTGGTCTTCTGGAGATCCACCGCCACCGCCGCCACCACCGCCGCCACCATCTTTCTTTTTCTGTCCCTCCAATTGTTTGGCCCACTTCTTGAGCTGGGCTGCCCATTGCTTGGACTCGGTGATGGATGTGAAAGAGACGTTGCTTGATACACGGCTAGCTAGTTCCTCGAGAGCTTCGTCAATGTGTGATGCGCGCATGTCATCCACGAGCTTCTTATGCTCATCTTTCTGGGTGCGGGCGAAGTAGTGTGCGAGGTCTTCTTGGATCCAGCGGACATCGGCGGCCGTTTGGCGCTGTTGATCGTAGGATGCTTTGATAGCACGTTGCTCCACGGGATCGAGCTCTTCGTAGCCTTTGCCGATGACCTTATCAATGAGGTCGATGAAAGTGGATGCGATGCCTTCCTCTTCGCTGGCGGCACGTTTGAGCCGATTAACAAAGGTGCTTGCTTCGAAATTCTGGTTGGCTTCGTTGGCATCCTTAAGTGCCTGTTTCATTTTCTCGATGGCTTTCTTTTGTTCCTCGATGGCATCCTTAAGGTCTTGCTCGGATTTTTCCTTAGTGTTGCGTTGACTCTGAGCATCTTGAAGTTTTTGTTCCACCTTCGGGAGATCGTCTTTGGACAGCTCCTTCATCGCTTGAAGGGCCTTGGCCATTTTTTGAAGTGCTTCTTTGTCGATCTCACCATTACGAACGGCGTCCTTGAAGAGTTTTTCCATGTTTTTGGTAAGCTCCTGCATCCGCTCCTTGTTGTTGCGCTCAGCATCCTGCTGTGCTCCGAGCTTTTTCTTGGCTTCCTCTTTCTGAAGATCTTTGCCTTGGTTGCGCTGAATCCGTTGGTTTTCGTCGTTCAGATTTTGCTCTTTTCTGGCGATGTCTTCGAGCTCTCCGATGGCGCGATCAAATTCATTTTTTAGAACTTGAGCATGTTCGTCACGGGTAAGGATGTAGAGGATGATAGGTTCTGAGTAAATGCGACCGCGTCCTGGCTTGTAGTCCTCGGTCCATGATCTGAGAGTGATTTTCTGAGGTTCAATGTTGAGGTTTGCAGGAGAGAATGAGAACGGTTTGTTGAGGTTGGTTCTCGCAGGGCCTCCTTGCTCAATAGTGAGCTCGCCTTTAGCGGGAGTACCGCCTGTAGGTTTGGTAAACTCGCCCTGCCATGAGATGCCGCAGGCTTTGAGGCCATAGTCGTCTTCGGCGAGGACCTCAAACTCGATGGTCTCCTCGGCGAGCATGATGTGTTGCCTGTCTACGCCTTGGATATAGGTAGATGGAAGTTGATCTTGGGTGCTCTCGACACGCAGCTTAAGGGCGCTGTCGGCCTTGAGCCCGTAGATATCACGCCACTGCATGGGTATGATGAGGGAGTTGGACGAAACGGAAATAGGAGGTGTGGTAATTTTTCTGCCGTCCACTTTGAGTGTGATCTTGCGTGGAGGTGAGACATCCTCTTTGGCTACTTTAGCCTTGTCATCGGCTTCAGCTGATTCGGACGGAAATTCCTCGGTAGGGGCTGCTTCCGTATCGATCTCTTTGGGGAGGGTGACGATCTCAGCCGTAGCGGAGGAAAGAGCGCGTGTGGCTGTGGCCTGAATTTTGATATCGCTGCCTTCGAGCACCGTGATAAATCCAGAGCGGAGGTCCGCGCTGATATCAGGTCGCTCTAAATAAACGGGTAACTTGACTGCTGCGCGGATGTTTTCGACGGCTGGTCGGATGACGGGTTCGAAGGGGAGGTTGTGGCGTGCATCATCGACTTCCAGTCGGACTTCGTCTTGTGCTCGCTGACCCTTGAATTTGAAGGTGTAGGCATTGTTGACAAGAGTGGCCTCAACCCAATCTCCCTCACCGTAGCGGGCGCGGGCAGTTTCGGGTCGACGGTTGGTATCTTCTGCGAGAGGAATAGTAATGTCGAAGGCTTCACCATAGGGAACGCGGTGAGGTGTGTTGATTCCCGAGAGGTCGAGCTGGGTGAACGTGTAGCGCTCGGTATCGGAAAGTGGCATGAGCCAACGTTTGAGAGCATTGATTCCAGCATCCGGCACACTAACGAGGGATCCGACAGCGATGACGAAAAGAGTCATCACAGCAAGAGACCATTTACGGTGACGTGCGGCAGGGAGCGCTTTGCCTAGGTCCTGACCTGCGGCATCAGCGGCGACCGTGCGCATGGCTGCAGCACGGAGTTCGGGTGAGAGGGTGTCTTTCCCTTCGTTTTGATCCTGAAGTTCAACGGCGCCGAGGAGGCGGTCACCAAGCTTAGGTAGGCGGCGAGAGATCAGTCGGGCAAGTTGGTTTTCCCGGCGGTGACCATAAACCCAACGGTGGATCCAGTAGGGAGCGAAAACGACAAATAAGGACACTCCAACCAGAAGGATGACTAGGCGCACCGTGTTTGGGGTCTCCATGAATCGATCGAGTCCAAAGACGAGGAGGAATGAAAATAAGAGTCCAAAAAATCCTGCTAGAACAGCCTCGGCGATTTTAACCTGCCAGAGACGCTTTTTGAATTGCTCCAGTTGATTGCGTAAACCCTCAGGAATAGGGGCTTGATGAGGAGGTTGCGAAGATGGCTGATTCTCTGGCATAATTACTGGTTTTTGAGAAATAGGAGAGGGCTGGGAGTCGGTCTGGAATGCAGTGTTTGAAGAGGGAATGTCGTCCAAACGAGGGGCTTGGGCAAACAGTAATATCGCTAATCGTGAGAGCCTGTCATGGACTTAGTCCCATTTCCAGCGCATTTGTCATAAAAGTAACGGCAACGAGAGGCTTTTTTTGTCCATAAATATCAATAAAATAAAGGCTTAGGGTGATTTTTTCTCAGATATGGTTGGGAATCAGTGAAAAGAGACCAAATCCTTGGTGTTATCAGCTCCTCAAATATAGGGTCTATGGTTTATCTCCTCATATAGTTGGGCACTGTGTTTGAACGTATCGGTATATGAGCTTGCATTCTTCGTTGGCTCGATTATTGCCCAGCGCAGACTTTGAGAGACTTAAAGACAGAACCTGCGTGGACGGAGGAAGATACTGGTATGCCTTTGCCTAAGACGCAGCATGCCTGTTCCGTGTGCCTGCCTACTTGGGACGCGGTGTTAGGCTATGAGGAAAAGCGCGATAAGGTCATCCGCCGTTTGCTAGCTGGATACCCTCGGTTTTTCCTCCATCCCGCCACAGCCAGGCTGTTTGCCGAAGCCACTCAAGCACTTGCCGACAATGGTTCAAAGGCGGTGGTGTTTCCCACACGTGATGCTGCGCAACGTGCACAACGCTTCGTTGAAAAACGCAGTGATTCAGCATCGAGAATCGCTAGCTACGAGGGCCTTCAGGCACTAATCGTCAGTGAAGCTGAGCTTCCTGTGGCCATGGATTACTGGCGTTACGCAGGTGAAATTGTTAGCAGCCGACAGGCTGAGCGTGTTCTCAGTGGTGAGAGAGCTAAAGGGTTCCGCACAAACAGTCTCCGCAAGAGAATCGCTGCTATGGGGAGCTATGCTGCAGAGAATGTTTTTCTCTACGAAAATGGGATGGCGGGGGTCTTTGCCATTCATAGAGCAGCCAGTAAACTGCTTCCCGGGCGGAAAACCCTTCAGCTCGAGTTCCCTTACGTCGATGCGATGAGGGTGCAGAATCATTTTGGAAATGGGGTTGTATTTCTTAACGAGGCAGTAGGGGAGTCACTGGAGGAGGCGCTACGGCGTATCAGCAAGGGAGAGTTTTCTGCTGTTTTCTGTGAGGCTCCCAGTAATCCTCTGTTGCGCACTATTGATATCGAAGCTGTTTCGACAGCATGTCGGGAAGGTGGAGTGCCCTTTATTGTTGATGATACCATTTGCTCGGTGGCGAACATTCAGGTCGACAAGTTTGCCGATGTAATAACGTCAAGCCTGACCAAGTGGGTTTCAGGAAAAGGCGACGTAATGGCGGGGCAGGTGACACTCTGTCCAGACTCGCACATGTATTCTGACTTACGGGAATTTTTCGAAAACGATTGTCCAGATGGCTCTCGACTCTACCCATCCGATGCTCGGGTGCTGGCTAGAAATATCAGTAGCTTCAGTCGCAGAATGCGTGAATCCAACACAAACGGAGAGCTATTGGCCGATTATTTGATGGCTCATTCTGCGGTAGATAAAATCTGGTATCCCAAGTTCACCACCTCGGACCTCTACGAGCGGGTTAAGCGAAAAGGCGGGGGATACGGAGGGCTGATCTCCGTTGTGCTTAAGAATCAGAAGAAATCAGCGAAGTTTTTTGACGCTCTGAAAATATCTAAGGGGCCTAGCCTCGGTACGGAGTTTAGCCTAGCGTGCCCCTACACGCTACTCGCTCATTACGATGAACTTGAGTGGGCCGAAGGCTGTGGGGTGGACCAAAATCTGATCCGAATCTCAGTGGGATCAGAAAACGCGGAAGATATACTCGGCCGTGTTCAAGAGGCGCTTGAATCGATTTAAGCCTCGGAAACTGTAAATTTCTTCCATACGAGAGGTTTTAGTGTCTATTTTTGTAAATATGGTATAATTATTGCTATAATATTTCAGCAGAAAGCTTTTAAGATTGAGTGATAAACACACGAAACACCTTTAAACATAAGTAAGTTTATCAAGTTACCATACAATTGTGCTTGTCAGAGCTAGATTCCCTGATTAAAAAGAGTTGCGCGCTTCAGAGAAAGCAACTATAGGAGTCTTGACTTAAAAAAGACCTCGTTTTCGGAGAAACAACCCCGTCAAAAAACGGAGCCGAAAAACACAACAACCCACTAAGTTATTAATAATAAAATTATGGCCAGAACTAAAACTCGATTAGCTCTCCGTGTGAATGAAGAAAATCCTAACCATCACCTGTGGAACAACCGCGGTGTGTGGTGGTGTCACCTCACGGTGCATAAAAATGATGCGACATCTGAGCGCCTCAGATTTTCTTTGAAAACTCGTGACCTTGAAAGTGCCCGTGATCGCCGAGATCGTATTCTTCGCGACATAGCCGAGCACTATGAGATCGCAGCGTAAGCTGATTATCTCATTTAACTGAAAACATTGGTTGCACGTTGCAACTGGGGGGTAAACCATAAGTTGGTCATGCCCCGGAGGCCTAGGTTGGAGCCCATTTTCACCAACTTCTAAGCGTTTGCCTATGCTTTGCAGGATTGTTTGGCTTTCCAGCGCAGAGTCCAGCATAGAGAATTGCTTAATATTGCCACTTCTCATTCGGAACTTCGCTGTTAAATTCTCCGCCCATGGCGCGTGAGTATAAAATAACATCTGGTAAACAGGCTGGCCAAAATAAGTCGGGGATCGATTATGCCTCCGAGCTAAACGAACAGCAATACGCTGCCGTCAGCGCCAAACCAGGCCCCGCCCTCGTCATAGCCGGTGCTGGATCGGGAAAAACACGCACGCTGACTCATCGGGTGGCGTATTTGTTGGATCAAGGTGTCGATGCCGGAAATATCCTGCTGCTCACCTTTACAAATAAGGCCGCCCGCGAGATGCTAGAGCGGGTGAATGAGATTGTGTCTGAGGACATCAGCAATCTCTGGAGTGGAACGTTTCATTCCATCGGCAATCGCATCCTACGCCGTCACGCCGATGACCTTGGCTTTACCCGATCCTTTTCAATTCTTGATAGAGACGATCAGAAGTCATTGATGTCTGAGGTCGTTAAAGGCCTTAACGTCAATACCGGTGGTCGTCGCTTCCCCAAGTCCGATCTATTAGCCTCCATCTTTAGCCTCGCTGAGAACACCTACGAGACGATCGAGGATATTCTCGAATTCCGCTACCCCCATCTGGAGGAGTGGCTTGAGGAAATCAAAAAAGTCCAGAAAGGCTATCGAAAGAAAAAGAAGGCCACTAACTCGATGGACTTCGACGATCTCCTGATTCAGACACTTAAACTCCTTCAGGATCATCAAGATCTACGCCAGCTCTATCAGAAGAAATTTCGCCACGTGCTCGTGGATGAGTATCAGGATACCAACAGGGTGCAGTGCGATCTGATCGACTTATTAGTCGGAGAAAAACAATACCTCATGGTTGTCGGCGACGATGCCCAATCGATTTACTCGTGGCGTGGAGCCAATATGGAGAACATCCTCAGCTTTCAGGATAAATACCCGAATGCCGAGGTGTTTAAAATCGAAACCAACTACCGGTCTGTGCCGGAAGTGTTGGAGCTTTCCAATGCTGCGATTAGGCCTAACAAAACTCAATACGAGAAGGAACTCAAGCCTGCCCGTGAAGGTGGGGCCATGACTCCTGCCTTGGTCGCGCTTGATGACCCATCGACCCAAGCTGAGTTTCTAGCAGAACGAATTGATGAACTCATCGGTGAGGGGATTGAGCCTAACGAGATCGCCGTTCTTTACCGTGCGCACTACCACAGTATGGAAATCCAGATGGAACTGACGCGCCGTGACTTGCCATTTCAGATCACCAGTGGATTAAGATTCTTCGAGCAAGCCCACATCAAGGACATCTCATCGATGATCCGATTCGTGGTGAACAGTAAGGATGAGGTTAGTTTTAAACGCTTTGTTCTTCTTCTGCCTGGTATTGGTTCAAAAACAGCCGATAACCTATGGCTCGCCTGGACGAACTCCGCTGCAGGGCAAAGCGTCGATGTGCCGGAATCGTTTTCTGAAACACTGCTGCCATTCCGCGTGCCGGCGAAGGCGAAAGACACCTGGGGGCAACTCTGCCACACCCTCGATGAACTCGCCCCCGGTGGTGAGTTTGAGCGGCCATCTAACATGATTTTTAGTATCCTCGAAGGCGTCTACGAGGACTACATGCGTGGCACTTTTGATAATTACGAACACCGGAAACAAGACATTGAGCAACTGATGCAATATGGTGAGAACTACGAAGATATCCTCGAATTTCTCGCCCAGCTCTCATTGATGTCATCGGTTGATGGCGAACCTGCGGGTGCAAAGGGAAGAGATCGGAAAGATGAGAAAAAAGACGACAGCGTCATGCTCTCCTCCATTCACCAGGCGAAGGGTTTGGAGTGGAAGGTGGTATTTGTCGTTTGGTTAGCCGACGGTATGTTTCCAAACGGTCGGGTCCTCGACTCGGGCGATCTTGAAATGCTCGAGGAAGAACGTAGGCTCTTTTACGTTGCCGTCACCCGCGCCAAGGATCAGCTCTATCTCACCTATCCGATGACCAATCCAAAAAGTTACACCGGCGAATACATGACCAAGCCATCGCGCTTCCTCGATGCGATACCCACTGAGCTGACGGAAGAGTGGGAAGTATCGACGTGGTAGGTGATTTTCGAACCCTTTATTTCAATGACCAATAAACCCTATCTAATTATCGTAACTCTCGTTGTGGCGATTTTTGTGGCAATCATCATCTTTGACAAAAAGAGAGTCGCTGATGCTGAGGATTCCACCGCTTCCAAGAGTTCCACTGGTGATGGTATTGAAGCCTTCTCCGATGAAGATAGTGAATCGGCAGCACGGTCCACAAAACACAAACCACGCGAGTCTACGGATAAGCCGAAGAAAACCCGCACAGCGAGCGGCTTGATTTATGAGGTGATGAGAAAGGGGAATGGTGTCTCACCGGGCCCGACCGATAAGGTAAAGGTGCTCTACTTGGGCTATCTGCCAGATGGAACGGAGTTTGACCGATCCCGTGGCGGCAAACCCATCTCGTTTCTTCTCAATGGAGTGATCCCTGGCTGGACGGAGGGATTGCAGTTGATGAAGGTCGGTGCAAAATACCGTTTCACCATTCCTCCCGAACTCGCTTACGGCCAAAGCGGAGCAGGAAACGTCATAGGTCCCAACCAAACACTGATCTTCGAAGTCGAATTGGTGGAGGTTGATCAATAAAAATCCCCCCGTGCGGACACGAGGGGATGGATTTAAATTTAAGGGTTCAATTAGTGGGAGTGACTACAGGTGCAGGCGTATTCCTTATACTTGCACGTTGGGCAATCGTTTAGATTGAGGATGAATCGGTCGCGCACAGGGGCAGCTTCAGGAGTTGTCTTCAATGTGACGATGGTAGGGAAGTTGTTTCCAGCTGGAAGCGCTGCCGTTGAGAGCAATGAGTTACCATCGGCCTCCTTAACCAGCGTGAGCATGGTTGGCTTGCTGCGGTCACCGCAGACGACGCTTACCGACTGTGCTGCTACAGCGATGCCTTTGTTGTCTTCACCAAGAAAGGTGATGCGCAATTTGCGATCAGCCGTAACGAAGAGCTCGGCGTGTGGTTCGACCGTGATGATAACTTTGCCGCCGTTAGGTCCGGCTACTTTTTTAGCGTGGTCGTGGCCTGCGTGGTCTTCACCGTGAGCATCATGACCCTTGTGCTCAACAGCATCATGATCGTGGGCACCGGGACCGTGGTCAGGTTTTCCATCGCCATCATGATCGTGAGGAACAGGTGTTGATGTTGGTGCTGGGTGCGCGCCTGGTCCGTGATCGGGTATGCCGTCACCATTGTGATCATGGGGGACTGGGGCAGTTGCAGGTGCGGGGTGGGCACCGGGACCGTGGTCAGGTTTGCCATCACCATCATGGTCGTGGGGAACGGCGGCTTTTTTATCCTCACATCCAACAATGACGAAGGAGAGTGCGGTGAACGTTGCTATTAGTGGTTTTGTTAGTTTCATGGTGTTATTTGGTTTTTGGTTTCCGTATTGGATTACTTTGATGGTTGGTATTGGAATTTGAAGCTTAAAACTTCTATTTACTGCGAAGCCGGTGCATGTCTCTCGACCGCTTTCATGGCGGCTTTTCGTCCAAAGAGCCAGAAAACAGCGGGAGTCACACCCAGTCCAAGCAGGGTCGATGTTACGAGGCCTCCGACGATGACGATGGCCACTGGGTTGAGGATTTCTTTTCCAGGAGCTTCCGTAGGGTTGGAGTCAGGAAGCCCTGGGATGAATCCGAGATTAGCGACGAGTGGAAGCAAGGCGATACCAGCAGAGAGTGCGGTCATCAGTACGGGAACGAGACGTTCTAACGTTCCTCGCTCAATCATTTCACGGGAAAACTCTTCGCCTTCATGGCGCATGAGGTGGAGGTAGTGGGAAATCATCATGATACTGTTCCGTGCTGCGATACCAGCTACGGCAATAAAGCCAACAAGTGTCGCGATGCTGATGTTGCCGAGAGTCAGGTAGGTTAGTAGAATGCCTCCTACGAGAGCAATTGGGATATCAGCTAGAACCTGAAGTGTGAAGACCGGAGTGCCGAAGTAGCTGTAGAGCAGGAAGGCGATGATCAATAGCACGATGGCCGACATCCAGGCAATGCGCTCGGAGGCCTCTTTTTGAGCAACGTATTCACCCTCGATATCGATTGTATAGCTTGGGGATTTTGGGATTTGTTGATCGATGCGGTTTTCCAAATCCTGAACAAGCGAGACGAGGTCTTGAGTGGTGGGGTTAATACTAACAACAAAGACACGTTGAGTGTTTTCTCTCTTGATTGTGTTAGGTCCTTTGGCTTGGCGGATGTCGGCGAGGTTTTTTAAGGGGACACGCTGTCCGCTTGAGGTCTCGATATACATGTTTGCAAGGCGTTCAGGTGATCCTCGCCATTCAAGTGGAAGGCGGACAACAACATCGAAGATGCGCTGGTTTTCATAGATTTCAGTGACGGCTTCTCCTCCAAGCAGCGTGGCAAGTCGGTTGTTTAATTTGCCAGGGGTGATGCCGTAGGCTTGAGCCCGTTCGCGGTCGACTTCAATCCTTAGCTGAGGGATAGGAGCCTGCTGTTCTACGTAGGCTTCCTCGAGGCCTGGGATGGCTCTGGCGATGGTTTCAATTTTCTTGCCAATACGCCGAATTTCATCCAGATCGTCACCTTTGACCTTGATCGCAATTTTAGCGGAAACTCCACTCAGCATGTGTCCGATTCGATCGGCGAGAGGGCTGCTCATGGCTGAGAAAGTTCCAGGCAGATTTTGAGCACTCATGGTCTGGCGGATTTCATTGAGGATTTCCGTGCGCGACCTCGTGCTATCGGGTTCAAAATCAACTTCAAACTCGACCGACGAGACGGGTACCACGTGATCGCCACGCTCGGCACGGCCCGCGCGGTAACCCACGGTTTTGACACCTTCGATTTGCATCAACATGTGGCTGGCCGTATCAGCGAGTTCAGTGGTTTGTTTTAGAGATGTCCCTGGGGCTGTCGTGGTGGCGATGACCGCTGTTGGCTCGCGGAAGGCTGGGAGAAAATTATTTCCCATCTGAGGGTAAATAATGGCAGCTCCGATCAGGGAGAGAGCAGCAATACCAAGAATCGCTAAGGGATGTGATAGGGCGAGGCGTAGCCAGGTGTTTTTTAATACCCATTTCATGCCTATTACTAATCGGCCGTCCGTGTGCTTGGCATTTGCTTTCGGGTGAAGTAGGAAGGATGACAATACCGGAATCACAGTCAGTGAGACAAGGAATGAAGCTGCCATGCTGACGATAGTAGCAATGGCAATCGGTGTGAAAAGTCGACCTTCGACGCCACTTAAGGCGAGTAGGGGAACAAATACCAGAATGATCAATATGGTGGCATAAAGGATCGAGCTGCGTACCTCTGAGGAGGCCTTGGCAATGACCTCAATGCGTGGGCGAGGATGATCGAGTATCGCATTTTCTTTGAGTCGACGGAGGACATTTTCCACATCCACAATGGCATCATCAACCACCATGCCGATGGCAACAGCGAGACCTCCGAGAGTCATCGAGTTGACACTAAGATCAAAGAGGTCGAATACTAAAATAGCGATACCGAGCGACAGTGGAATAGATGTGAGGGTGATAAGGGTGACCCTGAAATTCATCAGGAAAAGGAAGAGGACCACACAGACCATGAGGCCTCCGAGCCAGAGTGCTTCCACGAGGTTATGGAAGGATAGGTCGATGAATTCGGACTGTTTGTAAATGGGGGTAAGCACGACACCTTCTGGAAGACTTTTCCGGATATCTTCGATGGCTAAATCTACTTCATCGGTGAGAGTTAAGGTGCTGAAACCCGGAGATTTCGTGATGCTTAGAACTACACCGCGTTGACCGTTGGCAGAAGCATCGCCTCGCATGGGCTCAGTATCCCATACGACGTTGGCGACATCCTTGATCCGAATGGAACGACCATGAACCCTGCGGACTTCAGTGTTTCCTATCGAATCAAGGTCTGTTGTCATGGCGAGGTTCCGAACCATGATTTCTTGAGTGCTTTCGGTAAGGAATCCACCTGTGGTGTTGCTTACTACTTCCGAGGAAGCTTGACGCAGTTCATCAAAGCTCACGCCGTGAGAGAGCATGCGTTCTGGATCTGGCTGGATTTGAAGTTGCTTGATGCCTCCGCCCATCGCAAGCACCTCAGCGATGCCTCGGATGCCTTGGATTCGGCGAGCGATTGTCCAGTCTGATAGAGTTCGGAGGTCGCGAGGTTCCATGGCACCAGAGGGGTCAGTGACACCGAGAAGCATGATGTTTCCCATCAGTGAAGCGACAGGAGTCATGAATGGGACTACATCTTTGGGGAGATCATCAGTGACGCCTAGCAGTCGTTGTTGGACGAATTGGCGGGCTTGGTAGATGTCTGTTCCCCAGTCGAATTCGACATAGATGAGGGAAAGCCCGACATCGTTGATTGCACGGAGTCGGGTGACGCCAGTAACGCCCATCAGGCTGTTTTCCAATGGCACAGTGACGAGGGTTTCAACCTCTTCTGGTGCTAGCCCTGGGGACTCAGTTAGGATAGTAACAGTGGGCCGAGTGAGATCGGGAAGGACCTCGACTGGGAGGAGGGTGCTGCGATAGTAACCTAACGCAAGTAATGCGGTGGCTATCGCGAGGATTAGAGCTCTGTTAGCCAGAGAGAATTTAATCAGTTTATTTAACATGATGTTCTATGGGCTGAGATTAAGCGTGTTGTTTGAGGCGAGAGGTTCTTACACCGCTTAGGATGAGAAGTAACAATAGGATGCCTGTGGAGATCGCGAAAAAGAGGGTGAAAGGGTTGAAGTTTTTACCCTCTCCTGCTCTTGCGGCTTCCTTCTCTGCCTTAGCTTGGGTAGGGCTCATTTCGGAACCGTCATCGTTGTGTTTATGACCATGATCGGCATCGAGTTTATCTTTGAGTGATATCCCACTGCCATCAGCAAAACTGAGAGCATAAGAGCCGGAGGTAACAACTTCATCACCGGGGAAAAGACCGCTGATGATTTCGACATAGCGATTGTTTTTTTCACCCGTTTGTACTGGGAGGCGGGTAAAGGAGTTAGAAAGTTGGATGTGTTTCACAAAAACGATGCGATTGGCTGCATCTCCCTGAAGCGCCTCACGAGGGACAGCCATGACATTTTTTCGGCTGGATGTAACAATTGAAAACTCAGTGCGCATGCCGGGGCGGAGGCGTAGTTCTGCATTGGGAACTTTGAAGATGGCTCCGATGGTACCGCCTTCTTGATTAGCCTTGGGATCGAAGCGCAGAAGAACGCCATCGATGATTTTGCCTCCGAGTGCTGGAATCCGAATATGGGCTTTTGTTCCGGGCATTATTTTACTGACTACATCCTCGGGGATTTGTGCCGTGGCCCATACCTCACGGAGATCCATGATGTCTAAGAGTTCTTTGTCGGGTTCGACAGGTTCTCCGAGGCGAATGTGACTCGATACAACGAGTCCATCGCGAGGTGCCGTAAGTTCGATCACAGGTGGTGGACTACCTGGCTGTCGACTTTCGACTTTTACAAGAACGTCTCCCTTTTTTACCATGTCGCCCTCGAAGGCATTGACGGCAATGATACGACCTGAGATTCGACTGCTGAGGACGGAATGATTTCTAGGCACTGGGCGAACGTGTCCAATGGCAAAGATAGTGCTCTCGAAGTCCTTGGCCTCAACGACTGAGTATTTGATGCCGAGGTTTTTGATTCCTTCAGGTTTGATAGCGAGAAAGCCATCTGAGGAGGGTGGGGTTTCCCCGGCTGCGAAGCTTGGCAATGTGAGGCAGCTGAGTAGAAGTAGAACAGCCGATGAGATAGAATATTTTTTCATAAGAAATTGGTAAATTTAAAGTGGGTATTACTTGGCAAGTGCTGCTTCGTAGCGGGACTTTGCGAGGTGGAAATCGCGCAGGGCATTGAGCCTTGCCGATGAAATCTTAAGGAGTTGCTCGCGAGTGCGTAGTGTCGCTTGAAGATCGCCTTGGCCTTCACGGTAGGCTTTGACGGCAAGCTCAGATTGATTGATGGCGAGAGGTAACAGCGTTTCTGAGATCTCTCGTGAGAGCTTAGCCCACTCGGTCATCTCAGCATGGGCTGTTGATGCCTCGTGCCGGATACTGTGAGCAAGGGCGGTGACTTCCTTTTGTTTGCGAGCCCTTCGGGCATTTGCTTCCTGAATAGCCCCTTCGTTTTTATTCCAAAGAGGAAGGGGGATACGAATCCCTACACCGATCGAGCTTTCCGTATCGTATCCTTCAGGGGCGTCTTCACTGCGTTCCACACCTGCGGAAACGGATACTTCGATATCGTCCCGAGACTTGGCTCTTTCCACGGCTGCTTCTTGGGCTGCGGCTTTGGCATTGAGCTTGGCTGCGTGGAGATCGGGTCGTTTGTTAGGGTTCACCGAGCGGGCGGGAGGATTGATTTCTGGTAAGCTGCCGCTGACGATGAGAGGCTCGCTGGTGTTCATGCCGAGCAGGGGTTTGAGCTGACCGCTCAAGCTGACCGACTCTGTATTGAGTTGGCGTAACTGATTGGCAAACTGTGCGGCCTCAAGTTTGGCTTGGCCGGCATCGAGGACTGAGCCCTCTCCTTGTTTTGTGGCTGCACCAATGTATTTGGCTAGTTGTTTGGCGATAACTTCCTGTTTTTTCAGCAGTGCCTTTTGTTTGCGAATCGCTAGCACCTTGATAAGGAGTTGTTTGCTGTTGGCAATGAGTCGGCGTTCCACGTCCCTTACTTCGGCCTCTGCAGCCTTGAGTGATGTGAGCGACGCCGCCTTTTCGAGGGCAAGTCGATTGGTCAACGGGAACTTTTGGGCAATACTGACGCTCAATGCGCGTTCTCGGAAACTCGGATTGTGTGAGGCGTTGATTCCTAGTTCTGGGTTGCTTCGGCGACCCGATTGGTTGAGTCTGCCCAGCGCCTCGGAGATACGGTAGCGCGCGGCTGCGAGATCGGGGTTTTGTTTCCTGATTCGGTCAGGGATAGATTGGAGCGAGACTACGAGAGCTTCGGCTCCGTAGCTGGTTGATATGAATATACTCATGAGCGCTACCATGAGAGGTAGCGCCTTTGAGGGTTTTGTGGATAAGTGTTGAAATAGTTTCATTGTTATAAATTGCTTGATAGTTGACCTGAAAAACGAAATCGGAAATCGCGGAGGATGGATTACCGATAGGTGAAAATGTTGCAAAAGGTGATGGGGGCACCTGGCAAATAATCAAAGCGCAATTAAACACTCGCAAAACGAGTGAAGTGCGCGGATCAAGCAATCGACGGACCCCTTACTGGGGTCGTTTTTGCGGTAGTACGCAAAAGCCGGGAGCGCTGCTCAGCCGGTGGGTTGGGGTGGTCTGACAGAGTCAGATCTGAAGAAAATAAAAGTTCGCGACTGCGGAGTAGATCATCCAGAGTCGTGCAGAATGTGAAAAAGTTAGAGATGTCGAGGAAGCTGGGTGTAGGTATTTCAAAACTGTCTTCGAGCAGCATGCTGTCGCTATCGAGGATAAAGCAAAGCTGGCATGGAGTAGGTATTTCCTGACTGTCTGAATCTTCAGAATGATCATTTTGTGTTTCCTTACAGTGATCATTGGTGTCGCAAATGGACACACAACAAGATGTCTCACTCGTATGCAGCATACCAAACTGGTCAGCCACACAGCGCCCATAGGCGGTGAGGAAGATTAGGATGAGGAGGTATGAACCGAACTTGCGCATTGCCGTCACCATCCTCCAATCTTCTGGAAAGTCAATTTAAATGAATGAATAGGAGGGCTGTTCGATACTGCGATTGGCTATTGGATGGTATAAAAATATCAACCGCAGCCCCTAAAACTCGGAAAACCAGGTGGTGTGTGGGGGCAATGTATATGCGTTTAAAATATCTATTGAAAAGTCTGGGAAGGGGGCTTGCCAAGGGGTCTCATTTGGACATGATGCACCTCGTTAAAAGACGGGTTATACGATACCCGACGATTGAACCCACACAGCATGACAATGAGCGAAGATCTTACCGAAGTAACCGAAGCGCAACTTCCATCGAACATTAAAGCACTCTGGCTAAAATCACAGAGTGCTTATGAAATGAAGAACTTTACCTATGCGATTAGTCTTTGCCACGCCGTGCTCAAGGATTCGCCTGGTTTTCTTGATGCACGCAAGTTGGCCAGAAGCAGCGCGGCCTCCGATATGGTGGGTAAAAAAATCAAAAAAGGACTCTTCGGTGGTAGTGGGTTGTCATTGATAAAAATCCCATCACAAGGAAAGAAAGATCCTGAGGGTGCGATGATAGCATTGGAAAAAGAGTTGGTGAAATCGCCCTTTGACGGTCCGGCAAATGATCTTCTGTTTGATTGTGCCCTGCGCATGAACTTGTTGGACACCGCTGCCTTTGCACTGGAGACCGTTCGCAGTGGTTCACCTCAAAATACCAAACTGCTTCACAAGTTGGCTGAACACTACCTTGCGCGTGACTTGCCCGATAAGGCGGCCGATGTGTATAACGACATTTGCAAACAGGACTCTACTGATATTGATGCTGTAAAAGGCTCTAAGGATTCTACCGCTCGTGCCTCCATGAAGAAGCAGAAGTGGGAAGAGGCTCAGAGTTTCCGTGATGTGATGAAGAGCGGTGATGATAACGCCGACCTTGAAGCCTCTAACCGTGCAGCAATGACCACCGACCAGATGATGGAGAAGCTGGCAAGACTCTCCGAAGAGTATGCAGCTGATAACCAGAACCTGGCTCTCGTCAAGGAAGTCGGGAACCTCTACGAACAACTCGAAGACTGGCCCAATGCCTACTCGTTTTTCAGTTATGCCTACGAGCTAAGTAATAAGGATGTCGCTTTACAGAACAAGGCGGCCTACATGAAGGATAAAGCCGCTGAGTTTGAGTTGCGTGAACTGAAGGCCGCTAGTGAGGCCGATCCTACCAATGCCGAGTCACGCGAGAAGTATGACTCAATGCTTTCTTCCCGAACTTCCGAGCAGGTTACCGAGGCGCAAGATCGTGTTGATAGAAACCCAACCGATCCTCAGCTTCGTTACGAGCTTGGTCTGGCGCTCTATAACGCCGGTAACCATAGTGATGCGATCCCTCACCTGCAGCAGGCGACAAGAAACCCACACATCCGCACCAGGGTGCTTCTCTTATTAGGAAAGACTTTCCGTGCCAAGAACATGCATGACCTTGCGGTCAAACAGCTTACAGATGCATTGGCTGATCTACACGGCATGGACGGCACCAAAAAAGAGGTGCTGTATGAAAAGGGTCTGATCCACCTTGATGTGGATGACAAAGTGGCCGCACTCGACTGCTTCAAGCAGATCTACGAAGTGGACTATGTCTACCGTGATGTTGCCAAGCGAGTAGAAGAGTCCTACACTGGCTAAGCTTCAAAATCCAAGTTACAAATACCAAACAATTTCACGCCCCGTTGCCACTCATGGTGACGGGGCTTTTTCTTCCCCCTGATACCTGATTCCCGACACCCGTCTCCCGAATCACTCCTTCATGCTATTAACGAACTCGCGCCACATCAACCGGGTGATGTGCTGTTTGAGAAGGTCATCAGGTCTGACTCCGGAAGGATACTCGGGAAGTGGGGAAAAGCTTGTTTCAGCGGCCATATGGGCGCGGAGCAGGGCATAGACACCCGCTTCGATCTGGCTAGCTAGCATGTCCTTTTGGTTGGGATCCGCCATAAAGGAAATGGGTGGAGTTTCCGCACGGGGGCTGGAAGACGTTGTTCCAGGACGTGAGAACCAGATTGCGATGGGAATACGTGGTGTTTTTATTCCGCGGCTCTTTCCAATGGAGGCCTTGGTTTTGACCATAATGACGTTTCCTGAAGCTTCGCTTATGACTCCGGCCACCATTGATAGGGCTTCCTGAAGAGCCTCCTTGTCTCTCAGTGTTGCCCCTGCATGCAAGGTGAGTTCAATATCACCAATAGGATCTGGATTCCACGGCGGCAGGGTAGTCTTGAGCCGTTTAATCGCTGTAACAGCGAGTTTGCGTTCATCATCGCTTGGATCCGCTGTGTCGATGACTCGTTCCCAAGCAAGTAGGGCACGTTGAAGCTCACCTTTGGTTTCGAGGTGGGTAGCTAGCTGAACTATGGCTTCACCTCCGTGATCACCAAGAGTGCCATACTCGGAGAGGGAAGGTGAGTGCAGGAGGTTACCGGTCGGGAGCTTTTCCGGTTTCGGCTGGACGGGGCCTGTGGGCGACCTAGGCGTCGTGACATCTGTATCGGCAAGCAGGTTGGCATTGATAGGTTTGGGCGGCGCGATGTTCGGTCGGCTCTTTTCCCATTCTTCGGAAATTGCAACCAGATCTTTCGGAGTGGGAGGCGTGGTGAAATCCTTATCATTGGTGCCTATCAGCCAGACCACCACGAAGGTGAGGAGGCAGGCAACGATGACGATATAAATGGGGACGCGCATGTGGGTAAAATTCTAAGTGATCGTTGGGTAGGCGCGGGCACCTTACACAAAAAAACCTCCCGTAACAGGAGGCTTTTTAAAGAATATTGTTTGCCGTGTGAGACTAGTCTCTATCGGACTCAGCAGGCTTCACGTAGAGGGCACGTTTGCCAACACGCTCACGAAGATAGTTCAGCTTGGCGCGACGGACTTTTCCGCGGCGGGTGACTTCGATATGGGAAACGCGTGGTGTGTGAAGTGGGAACACACGCTCAACACCTTCACCGGATGAAATCTTACGGACGGTGTAGGAAGTGTTCAGACCGCTGCCTTTTCTGCCGATGCAAAGACCTGCAAAAATCTGGAGACGTTCTTTTCCTCCCTCAACAACGCGTGTGTGGACTTTCAGGCTGTCTCCAACGTTAAAGTCTGCGACGTCTTTGAGCTGCTCGTTTTCGATTTTGTCGATGATGTTCATATCTACCTCTGGTTGAAATTGGTTTGAAAAGTGGTGTCAGGCACCGTGATCGCACACGTGTATGTCGCGACGGGCGGGAGAACTAGCGTATCAAATATGGGATTGCAACTGTTTTTCGCTGATTTTGAGGAAAATTACTAGAAATTTACAAAAGTAAGGCTCCCGAGCACGTTTTACCCGCGATATGTATTCTACTTGGCCCATCATCCCGATCATCACTCTGTTGTGCCTCACAGGCTCTGTTTCATCTGCTCCAGACCTTGAGATGGAGAAAAAACGCCAATGCCGCTCGGTGCACCTCGGATTTGCCATGAAGGAGTCCACCGCCCTTTATACCGAGATCGTGGTCCAAAAATCCGCCCCAGGCACCTATTTCTGCGCCCTAGGCTTCAACAAGGGCTACTTTGGTATGCAGGAGCTGTCCAACGGCAAGAAGGTGATTCTTTTCTCCGTCTGGGACAATAGCCACACCAACGATAAAAATTCAGTCGACGAGGCCAAACGCGCCCGTGTTTTGGAAAAAGGGGAGGGTGTTCGCACGGGCCGATTTGGTGGCGAGGGCACCGGGGCTCAGAGTTTTTACGACTACGATTGGAAAATCGGCGAGACCGTGCGTTTTCTTGTCCAAGCGAAACAAGTCGATGATGGAGGTACCAAGTTCACCGACTTCCGTGGCTGGTTCTACGATAATACTCGTAAGAAATGGCAACTGATGACCGCCCTACGCACCCCGACCACTGGCATCAAGCTGCGCGGCGGTTATTCCTTCGTGGAAGACTTCAGACGAAACTACAAGTCTGCCAAGATCATCCGTCGCGCCCGCTACCAGAACACCTGGGCACTTTTACCCGACGGCAATTGGACGCCTCTAACCAAAGCGAAGTTCACCGGTGATCGCAACCCGGCCACCAATGTTGATGCCGGCAAAGAGGGTGACGGGTTTTTCCTCCAAACCGGTGGGACAACAGAAATGAAGACCACCAAGTTGTTTACTTGGATGCAGGGCGACAAACGCAAAGGTAAGCTGATGCCTAGCATCAAGCTATTAACCAGTGGTTGATTAGTTGATTAGTTAATTAGTTGATTAGTTGGTGGAGCCAACCTTGGCGGCCCCAATCGCAGTGACTTTCTTGGGTGCGAGTTTTTTGGCTCTTTCCACATACGCGGGGCCAAAGCGGTCGTAGAGATATCGATTCCATGCTTGGCGTTTTTTGGGATTGGGCTCGGTGTAGGCTTTGAGCAGATTGTTTTCAAACGATGGGCGAAGTATCTCACTGTGACCTACCAGTGTTCTGAGAATTTTCTGAGGTGCTGGTTTGACATTCAGCGGTAGAATTTCATTGGTGTCGGTGGTGGGGACAATCCAGAACACGCGTAGACCAGGACGGGAGAAGTAGCTGTGGCACCATGTCTGAATCATTCCATGTGCCTCCTCGGCAAACAGGCCAGTGGCTGACAGCCCCTTAAACATTTTCTGATACACTTGTCGCTGCCACTGAGCATTTGTTTTAAGATCACTGACTTAAACCGTCAGCGTTTTACCCGCCTTAACACCTTGATGAATCGCGTGATATCAGGTGATCCCTTTAGGCGTTATTTCGTGTACGAAGAGAAAGGGGATAGCCTCTTTACTCGTGTTAGAAATAGTGATGGTTTCATCCGTATCGACGGTGAATTTTACAGGGAGGGGGAATTGCCGACACCTCGGTAAAATAGATAATCTTCGTAGTGATCGGGCTGGCCTTTGCTGCCGGCAACTTTGAGCAGGTTGGCTTTCGGGTTGCGAGGATAGACCCAGCTGAGGGTTTCACCGGGTTTGAATGAAAGGCTATGGTCGGCGTCCTTACCGAGTACGTCGACTTCCCATTCGATGGCCCCTGTGCGTTTGGTTGAAAAGTCGATGCCTCCACGTATCTTGAACACCTGTTCAGGGGTCAAGGGTTTTGCGGGTGGGTCACCAGGTTTTGGTGCGGGCGTGGGGGATTTGATATTCATTTTGGGCACGCTTTCGCCACCACTCCGCTGCGGATACCATTGACTGATAGCTCCGCCATTGAAGTCGACTTTTACCTGCGCGTGAAACGGCTTGTCGGAGTAGAAATAGAGCACGGGTGTCTCCATCTTAATGGTGACGTTTTGCAGCGGTCTCTTGAAAAGAAATCCTTTGCCTCCCATGGCGTAGCCAGGCCCGATGTTCTGCATGCCGTCCAAGGCGTAAACAAAACGGGGTAATTTTTCCTCTTCAACATCAAGACCTCCTAACAAGATGCCATCCGATCCAGAAATACTGGTGAATGTACCCCATTCGTGAAGCTCATAGGCGAGAGCTGTTTGTGAAAATGGTTGGAGGACGGCGATGGCCGCGATACTTGTGGTGATGATATTTTTCATCGTGTTCTTTGGTTTGATTCAAAAAAAACGGTATCACAAAAATATGAAAATAGGCCCAGTGAGCCATGTTTTTACAGACTGTTTACATGACGGTCATCGGGCTCAGTCATGGGGGGCAACAATCAGAATACGATGTGACATAAGATAAATAGAAGATCGAGGTAGCAGGTATATCAACACCAGTTGAGCCTCATTTGGATGCAAGATGATTGTACCGTATGGGTACGGAGCGATCGTAAGAGTTTGGTCATTTAACCCGTGCTTGCTTATCTCAGCTTACCTTGGTAAGGCGACAGCCGCATGCGCCTAGGCCAACCCAAGAAAACAGACACCTTCCAATGGCAGCACTTGCTGGCGTGGTTGGCTGGTATCCTCTGTGCTCTGGTGCCGTTTATTGGTGCTTGGGAAATCGGCCCCATGCAGGTGCCGGTGCGTTTCGGCTCGGGCAACTTCGGGTTTAATCTCCTAATTGGAACTGGCCTGTGCACGCTTGGTGCGCTTGTTGGCGGATATTGGTGGAGGGTAGGAAAGTGGTTGCTCAGGAGAAACGACGGCGTGATGACTGCTGCGGTTCTTGTTTTATTAGGGCTGGGAATTGCTGGCGTATCTACCGCAGCTCTTGATAGAGTGTTTTTGTATCTTGTTGGTGGTGTTCTTTTGTTAGGACTTGTTTTGGCGGTTGTTTTTCGTGGGGTTACGAGTCGTGACTGGCCATCATTCTACGATTTTGTAGCCTGGTTGAGTGCCAAGAAATTTATCAACGTCGCGTTCTATCTTGTTCTTCTCATAGCGCTCCTCGTCAATAACTTCAGCCTCGTCTGGGGGATCGAAGCTAGCTTCGGAGAGAAGCTGAGTATTTTCGTGGGCCGTTTCTTTACTCATTCCGTATTGGTAGGGACCTGTTTCCTTCTGGCCCAGATGACAATGCGATCAGCACCCAAATATTTCCGTTGGATCCCATGGCTGGTTCTGGGACTCATTCCTCTGCTTGTTATTATTGACCAGCTCCTCGGTATCATGTGGAACCGACCACTACTCAATGTGGTGAATGGCCTGACCCTTTCCGGGCACATCGACCTCGTCGTGGAACTCAAAGCGGGTGGATTGGAAGTGGGGATTGTAGGTGCCTGGATGATCGTTTTTGGTGTGTTTGCTCTCGCTATGCTGATGGCCGGCGGGTGCTGGTTGATATCCAAACGGTTTGATGCAAAAATCTCGGTGGGAGTTGCCTTCGGACTGACAATGCTGTGCTGGCTTGGAGTCGTGGCAGAGCAGGGGATAGGATCAAAGTGGAAACCTGTCACCGTCTGGCAGGAGGAACATAAAGCGTTTGACCTGCATCTCGGGCTGTTTGCTCCACCGCAGGGAGTGGGGACTTACCGTGTGACTTTTTATCAAGGGCTGGCAGAGAATCAGGGATCCGTCCCTGAGTTGATGCAGAAGCCGGACGTGTATATTTTCATGTTGGAAAGCACACGTAGCGATGCCATCCGCGCTGACGTTGCTCCGTTTTTAACCAAGTTTCGCGACACCGAGTGCCAACCTTTCGACGGCACATGGTCGGCGTCCAATGCCACGCACCTCTCATGGTTTGCCTTTTTCCATAGTCGGGTGCCGATCTTTTGGCGTGAGGCGCTGGAGGGGATTCCTGATAGGGAGCAGTTTGCCGGAGCCACATCCTTGCAACAACTCAAACAAGCTGGGTATGATATCGAAGTTCGCGCTGTGTGCGATTTTGATTACAAGGATTTCGGGCTCTCCAATTTCGGCTACGAAAAGAATCTAGCTACTGTGATGGATCAGGCAAGGAACGGAAACGAGCTCGACCAACTTAACATCGGCGAGCGCGAACGGGTGAGTTTCGAGAGGCTCAAACAAGCTGCCATCAACCGGCCTGATGTCGGTAATGGAGGAGGCGGCTTCTACTACACTGCACTCGACTCGCCACACTATAATTACTACTGGCACAACGACTTCGATCCTCCCTTCAAGGAGTATGATAAGGACACTCGCTTCCCACTGAACCCTACCAAGGACGAAGTCCAACGTGTGGTCAACCGCTACTGGAACTCGGTTGCATGGGTTGATTCCAAGATTGAGGAGTTCTGTGACTTTCTGAAGGCTGAAGGACGTTATGATAACAGCATCATCATCGTCACCGGCGACCACGGTGAAGAGTTCCAAGAGCAAGGGAGTTGGTTTCATTGTTCATCACTGAGACCTGAGCAAACCGGAGTTCCAATTCTTATCAAATGGCCGGCATCGATGGGTCGTGGGCCTGCACGCAAAGACGTCAATCACATTGATGTGATGCCCTCCCTAATGCACGCACTCGGCATGCCCAAAGACACCATCCGTGGAATGGCGGGTAGAAATTTATTAGAGGAGGAGGGTGAAAAGACATCCATCTCCACAACTGCCTTTGCCGGTAAGAGCGGCGAAACCATGGTGCTTCGTCGAGGCGGCTATGAAGCTGTCTTTTTCTGGGAACAATACTGGGAGTCTCAAGTTCCCAGTGAACTTGTGTTAGAATACATCCTCGGCCCCGATGGAAGTAAGGTGAAGCTAAAAGACGCCTCAGCTTATGCCGATGAGTTACGCCTCCGTTTCCCTGATGCCTTCGAACGACTCTTCAAATCTCTTGAAGTTATCAACGATTAATTATTGACCGCGAAAGTTGCGAAAGGCGCGAAAAATAGCGTGTCCTGACCGATTAATTCAGAGGATGAGAAGTTTTTGCCTATTTCGCAACTTTCGCAGTTAAAAAAAGCAAAGTCTTACTCCGGCGAGGAAGGCAAAAGTGATCACGGTGGCTTCGAAGGCTCTCTGTGAGATGATCTTAATCAATCGGTGACCACCAAAGACACCCAGTGCGATCACCGGAGCCAGAATAAGATTGGTCAGTAAGCTGCCTGGCGTGATTAGATTGAGCCCGGCACCGAGAGGTAGTTTTAAGAAATTGATCACGAGGAAGAACCTCGCCCCCACGCCGATGAGTTCCATTTTATCCATCCGTCGCGATATCATATAAATTTGCAAAATTGGCCCGGCAGCATTTGCTAACACTGTAGCCATGCCACCCGCAGTTCCACAGAAAAACCCAAACTTCCGCGTGCACGCAATTTCGAAAAATTTCTCAGGGTTAATTCTACTTACAAGCTGGATCAAGCACATCAACAGAATGATCGAGCCTATGACAATGCGCATGGTGTCGTTGTCAACGTTTCCTAGAACGGCAACCCCTATACCCATTCCCACTAAGGCCGGCCAGGTGAGTTTCCAGACAGATTTCCAAGTGGCGTATTTTCGAAAAGTTGGATACACCAGCAGATCTGCAATGATCAGCATGGGGAGAGCGAAGCCAAGCGATTCCTTGGCTCCAATCAGATCAGCGAGAATAAAAACCGAGATCAGCGAGATTCCAGAGAAACCCGCTTTGGATACTCCGATGCAGAATGCAGCGACGGCAACAAGGACCCAGGCCGTGGTTCCATCGGGTATCAAGTCGGGCATGTCAGTATATGGTCAGCGAATGCCATAATTTTCAAGGATTCGCTATTGGAATTTGTCTCATACGCGCTAGAACAACCCCGCCATGGCAGACAAAAAACCTGTAGTTCTCATTATTCGCGACGGCTGGGGAGTTAATCCCGGTGGACAAGCAACCGCTGAAAAAGACGGCAACGCCGTGCTTTTAGCCGATACTCCCTATCACGACATACTGTGGTCGACTTACCCCAAGAGCTTCGTCAGCGCCTCCGGTGAAGACGTCGGCCTGCCTGACGGACAGATGGGTAACTCAGAAGTCGGTCACCTCAATCTCGGTGCTGGCCGCGTCGTTTACCAGGACCTCACCCGAATCAATAAGTCTATCAAGGACGGCGAAATTGCAGAGAACGCTGTGCTTAAAGAAGCTTTCAGCAAAGCTCAAAACGGAAAGAAACTCCACTTCATCGGCCTCGTATCCGATGGCGGAGTTCACTCTCACCAAGACCAACTCATTGCTCTTTGCAAACTAGCTAAGGAAAACGGCTGCGATGACATTAACGTTCACGCCATCACCGATGGCCGCGACACCTCACCGACTGGTGGATCGGATTACATCAGCTACGTCGAAGACAGCATCGCCGAGTCAGGTGCAAAGATAGCCACCGTCATAGGACGTTACTACGCCATGGATCGCGACAAGCGCTGGGATCGTAATCAACTTGCTTGGGATGCAATCATCGAGGGCAAAGGTGAGAAGAAAGAGATCCTCGCCAGCGAAGCTATCGCTGAGGCCTACAAGGGAGACAAGACCGATGAGTTTCACCTCCCAATGACATTCTGTGACCACGACACCCGCCGCATCAACGATGGTGATGTCGTCGTATGGTTTAACTTCCGTGCCGACCGTGCTCGTCAAATTTCGGACGCCTTCCTCAAGCCTGATTTTGATGGTTTCGACACCCACGGCGCACCCAAGGTGCACTACGTCACTCTCACCCAGTATGATGAAACCTACGGCGTTCCTGTAGCCTTCGGCCCAGAAGACCTGAAGAACACTCTCGGACTTGTTGTTGCCGAAGCTGGTAAAAATCAAATGCGTATCGCGGAGACTGAAAAGTATCCCCACGTGACTTATTTCTTTAACGGTGGAAAAGAAACCCCGAACGAAGGTGAAGACCGCTACATCGTGCCATCACCCAAAGTCGCCACCTACGATCTCCAACCCGAGATGAGCGCTCCCGAAGTCATGGACAAGGTGGTTGCTAACGTAAAGAACTACGATCTCTGTATTCTCAACTTCGCCAATCCCGACATGGTCGGACACACTGGCATCGTCGAGGCTGCGATGAAAGCCTGCGAAACTATCGATGAAGGCGTCAAACGCGTCACCGAAGAGGTGCTCAGTCGCGGCGGAAAACTCCTCATTACCGCCGACCACGGCAACTGCGAAAAGATGATCAACCCCGATGGTTCACCGCACACCGCACACACGACTAACCTCGTGCACGCCATCTACGTAGCTGCCGATCACGCCGACTACACCGTTGCCGACGGCAAACTAGCCGACGTCGCCCCAACCCTCCTCGACATGATGGGCGTGGAGCCATCCGCCGAGATGACGGGTAAGAGCATGCTGGTAAAAAAGTAGGCTACAACATCGTAACTAATCACAAACCTAGGCCCCTTCAAGGAGCCTAGGTTTTTTCATGCCCACAAATCAGACTCAACTGGCTTAATTGTCTTACGCCCCAACGGGGCAATCTAACGTAGCCTAGGGCAACGCCCTAGGTGCCCAGTTCCATAATAACCACGAGCCCTGAAGGGGCGACCTAATTCCGTGCTTCCGCAAAACACCTAATCCCAAACATATCTCTCATCATATTT
This sequence comes from Akkermansiaceae bacterium, assembly GCA_037620805.1. Classification (GTDB taxonomy): domain Bacteria; phylum Verrucomicrobiota; class Verrucomicrobiia; order Verrucomicrobiales; family Akkermansiaceae; genus Oceaniferula. Next base: position 22,328 of record JASJLI010000063.1, on the reverse strand, counting down.
AATATGATGTTTCTCTAAAAACTCCCGGTATTCCTCCTGAAACGTTTTCACCCGATGATGCTCCTGTTGATTCTTGATGTAATTCGCCACCTGATGAGCAATCGATTCACTCACGGAAAACGCACCATAACCACTCTGCCATGAAAAATGGGCTAACTCTTCCGACTACGTTTTCAACCACTTCGACGACGATTTTTTTACCTCCGCCACCGCCTTGGCAATCGTTACCGTCCGCCCAAGCTGAAATAGAACATGCACATGATCCTCGACGGAGTTAACCAACACGACAGGGCATGCCAAGTTACCCAAAACCGTCGCCATGTAACTGTGTAAATCAGGCCTCACATTATCGCCCAAATAACCTTCCCGATCCTTCATACTGAAATTAGGTGGATATAAACGTTGGCGAGAGATTGCGGCATGGGGTTTGGGATGCGTGATGTGTTAGGTCGCCCCTTTAGGGCTCAGTTTTGTGGGTGGATTCGAATACCTAGGGCGTTGCCCTAGGCTACGTTAGGATGCACCGTTGGTGCGGGGTGGTAAACAGCATTTATGGCCTGATGATTTTAGGTTCTTGTATGTTTACGCTTCGGATAGTTTGAGATCACATCAGTCAAAAAATATCACCACGGCAGTTCAGTGCCGTCATAGTACCAAAACCGCCCGGACTGAGTTTTTTTAAGCGAACCGATCAGTTTCATCATTTTGGCAACACTCTCTTGAGGTTTGAGAGGTGCGCCTTTTCCTCCCATGTCGGTCTGGTTATGCCCTGGCCCCATGGAAATGACGATGATGCCCTCTTTGCTAAGTTTTCCGTGGAGGTGTTTTGTCGCCATATTCAGAGCCGCCTTACTGATGGAGTAGGCAGGATAGATTCCCCGTGCTTTGCTGATGATTCCTAATCGTGAGGAAATATTGACGATCCTCGGGTTCTTGGAAAGTTTGAGGTTAGGCACCAGAGCTTTGGCTAACAGGAGCGGACCAGCGGTGTTGACGTCAAAGCAACGCGACAAGCTCTCTCGGGTGACTTCTCCGCGAGCCATATATCCGGCATTGTTCAAAAGGATATCGATTTTCTTACCTTTGAGAGTCTTGGCGAGATTGGCAATATCTTCATCATTGGTGATATCAAGTTTTACAACTTGAGCGCCTGTCGCCTTAAGCTTGGTGGCTAGCTCTGGTTTGCGTGCGGTGCCGATGACTGTGTGGCCAGCCGCCCTATACTGCTTAGCATGTTCTAGACCTAGTCCACGATTAGCACCTGTGACCAATACGGTGAGAGGTTCTGCTTTTACCTCTGCGGTGCTAGACCAGAGAGCGATGACTGCGAAACACAGAGCTAAGGGGATCGTGCTGATTTTTGAGAAGGTCGTTATTTTTGAGTTCATTGTATAAAGATGGGTTTGTGGTCGTTGATAGTAGTGAGGTATGGACGTTGGGTTCCGGAGTATTAAGGAAAGTATAGCATACTCTTCGCTCTGTGCCCATCTGTGTTGTTTTTTACACAGATAACACAGATGGCCACAGATCATAGTATCCGCTCATACTGATCAAATAAGTATCGTCGAAGGGGGGGCGGTATCGTCACATTCTTGGTATTTGGAGTTTGGAATTTGGAGTTTAAATCTTAACATCCCCACGTGATCACCACCATTCGCTTACAGAAATTCCGCTGCTTTGATACGCTGGTGTTGGAATTTCCGGAGTCGGGGGCTGTGATTGTGGGAGCGAATGCGCAGGGGAAGACTTCTATTTTGGAGGCTGTGTGTGTGTTGGTGAGGTTACAATCTCCCCGTAGCACGCGGATGAGTAAGATGGTGAAGGTTGAATCACCTGGCTTTGGTGTGGCGGGGGAGTGCTGGGGCAATGAACAGCAGGTTCGCTTTACTCCGAGAAAAGGGGCTGAGATGAAGGTGGACGATGAACTCGTCATTAAACAAAGCGACTACTTACGTTCTGGTGGTCTGGTCGTTTGGATGGGAAATGATGACCTTGAGTTGGTGCGTGGATCGGGTAAGGTTCGCAGGCGCTATCTTGATTTTCTCGGTTGCCAGTTAGATCCAAACTATCGAGATCATCTAAACCGCTACAACCGGGTGCTCAAGGCACGGAATATTTTACTGAAGGATCGGGTGCATCGGGAAGCCGAGATCGCAGCCTACACGGAGCTGTTTATCACCCACGGTGAGTTTCTCACTGAGGCTCGGCGCAAACTTGTTGAGAGGCTTGAACCTGAGGCGGCGTCATCGCAACGCGAAGTTAGCGCCTGTGACGAACGGGTCGGCATGGAATATATCGCGGGATCGGGTGATGATCTAACCACAAGTCTGGAAATGACCCACGAGCGTGAACGCCGAGTAGGTCAGACCGTAGCCGGCCCCCACCGTGATGAAGTGAAGCTCACGATCAATGGTATGGCTGCTGCCGATTTCGCCAGCGAAGGGCAACAACGTACCATGGCACTTGCCCTCAAACTAGCCCAAGGCGAGCTGTTACAAAAAGAAGCCCACAAAATGCCCGTCTACCTACTCGACGACATCTTCGGCGAGCTCGACCCAGATCGACGCAACGCCCTGATGGCTGCCTTACCGAAGGATGCTCAAAAACTCATTACCACCACTAACATTGATTGGATGGACGATGACTTTGCTGTCATCGAAATGTCTAAGATTCGTGGTTTAAAATAAATGTCTCAAGAAAAGGTTATAGAAAGCAAAGCTGGGCCGCTCGAAAAAGTGGGTCATGCGATACTGCGTCGGATGGGGAAGACTTGTCCGCATGGTGTGAGCTTGGATGAACAGCGGGTGCTCACTGAGGACGAGCAGACGAAGCTGAAGAATATTGCACGCTGGACGGTATTTCGCGCTGGGATGGCAGGAGCTCTATCGGCCATCGTTGCAGCACTGGCTGCCATGTATGCCGAGAGCCATTTTGCAGATAGTAAAATTAACTATTGGCTCGTGTTTGGCGGTGTTTCAGGCCTCTCAGCGGCCTTTGAAGTCGGGTTTCTTTACTACGATGCCTTGCGTGCCGTGCATCGAATTTCATCGGTCTGTGACGTGGAGCTATTTCCTGAGGATGAAGAACGATCGAGGATGGCTGGTGTGATGGTGCGAGCTGCCATGGAGTTGCCGAACCCACCGGATCGGGACCCGTATGTGAACCCGTTTCGTCAGGCCTCGAAATTACGGGTGCTCACTGGGGTGATGCTTTATAAGGGGAAAATTCTTGTTACCAATGCGTTGGTAAAGGTGCTGGTGCGGAAGATTTTTATCCGTGGCGCGGCGCGTGCGTGGTTGGAGTTTGTGGCTGTTCCTGTGACTGCAGCGTGGAACGCGGTGGTCTGCTACTGGGTGCTGCGACAGGCTCGTATCAGGGCGATTGGGCCGTCGGCATTGCAGCAGGTATTGCCTGGGCTGTTGGATCAGGTAGATGGGAAAGTAGCCGAAGCTGCGCAGCGTGCCGTCGGGTGTTGCGTGCTGGCAAGTAGAGACTTACACCCGAACCATGTGAGGATGCTGGAAATGATGCGTGAGCAATCGGGTATTGAGGTGAGCAAAATGGCAGACGATCACGAAGAGTTTCTGAGGAATCTGTCCGACATCAATGAACATGATCGAGCGGTCGTGTTAGACCTCTATGTTCTCGCCATCGTCGTAGACGGTAAGATTTCCAAAGGGGAGAAACTTCTTCTAGCCGAGGCTCTAAAGATTCACGGAGTCGAACCAGTGGAAGGTCGGCTGAAGCAGGTGCGAAATAGCTTTCGCCGTGGCCACGGAGTGCCCTCGTTTTATGCCTCTGAGAGTGAGGCTTAGTCCTTATCTCTGTAGATTTCTCTTATACTCTGCGTATGCATCTAAGGCTCGTTGCCGACCATCACTGTGGCTAACGATGGGGTGAGGGTAATCTTTTCCTAGTATTACTTCTGCTGTAGTAAGTTCCAGAGGGGGAGCTTCCCAGGGGGTGTGGATGTATTCATTGGGAACCTTGGCTAGTTCAGGAATCCATTTCCGAACGTAATCTCCATCAGGATCGAATTTTTTTCCCTGAATGATGGGATTGAAAATTCGGAAGTAGGGAGAGGCATCGGCACCTGAGCCGGCGACCCATTGCCAGCCCATTGAGTTATTTGCCAGATCGGCATCAACGAGAGTATCCCAGAACCAACGGGCACCTTCCTGCCATGGAAGGAGGAGGTGTTTCACTAATAGTGAACCCGCGATCATTCGGACGCGATTGTGCATCCATCCAGTATGCCAGAGTTGTCGCATCCCGGCATCAACGATGGGGAAGCCAGTCAGACCACGTTGCCATGCGCGTAGGAAGTCAGCATTAAACTCCCACGGAAAGAGGTCGTAGTTGGGTTTGAGGGCAGTGTCCTGACTATGTGGAAAGTGGTATAGCAGGTGCGCGGAGAATTCTCGCCAGTAGAGTTGGCGAACAATGCCGAGGTCGGCTTTTTCCTGATTTTTGGCAGCTTCACGAATCGTGTGATAAAACTCGCGTGGACTGATCTGTCCGAAGTGAAGATAAGAGGCGAGTCGGCTGGTGCCATCCTCTGCAGGGATGTCGCGGAGGATGTTGTATGAACTGCTTTTGGGCGCAGCTTTATCGAGCAAATCGAGTCCTCCTTTTCGAGTTGGATTCCAGAATTCCTCCATGCCTTTGTCCCAAGGGATTTCGGGCAGTAGATTAAGCTCGGCGAGCGAGCCTGATGCTAGGTCTTTGATGCTATTCAGTTTTTCCTGTTTGGTATCCGGCTGAGCAATATCAATTTCACGGCAGTGTTTCCAGAATGGGGTGAAAACCTGGAATGGTTTACCCGACTTGTTGGTGATCTTCAATGGGTCGAGAAGCAGGCTGCCGTTGAAACTTTCCGTTTCGATGCCTGCGTCCTTCAAACCTTGTTTAATCTGGCTGTCGCGTTTGACCATCGCTGGTTCATAACAACGATTCCACGTCACGGAGTTGGCACCAGATTTATGGATGATGTTTTCTAACTCTCGTCCGCTGTTGGTAGTCTCCCTAATAATCAGCTTGAGTCCGAACTCCTGAAGCTGCTGATCAAGATCTGCGAGTGCGTAATGCAGCCACCAACTCGAGGCGGCACCTCGTTTCCATGATCCTTCTTCTTTAGGGCAATGCAGATACACCGGCACAATGGTGTGTCCGTGCTCTAGCGCATGGTTCCAGGCTGGGTTGTCATTGAGTCGCAGGTCTCGCCGGAACCAGACGAGGGTCGTATTTTCAGGCATTATGGTGATCGTGTTAGCCTAAAAAGAAGGCGGCTCATCCTCTGACGGGTATGTCGGAGGTTGATGATGCAGGGAAGGTTAGAGAGGAAGGCGTATATGATGATGATCAAGTTGCCTGGCCATGGGGTCCAGATGATGAATGCTGAAATGGCCGGGATTTGCAACCAGTGGGAAAGTTCACCCCGTCTGGTTTCTGCGATGAATGTGCGTAGGTAGTCTGGTTCGCTCGATTGCATGCTGCTTTTTGGGAAGCCTTTGAACCATGGTGCGGCATCGGGTAAACGCTTTTTCCATCGTTTGACCAAGAAGACTCGTTCGTAGAGCCATCGTTGAAAACGGTGATCAGAGTCACGGGCTTCCTCGTCTTTCCTAAACCAGCATTGTGGCAGCTGGGTGCATCCCCATGCCAAGAGAAAGTGCGCTGCCGTGATGCCTAGAGTATTGATGACGGCAATCCAAAGGTAAGGTAATTCGATCCACATATCAGCTAACGTCACGTCCTTTCCATTGAGTTGCCCTGCCGCGTTTGGCATTAATGACCGCGGCGAAAAATAGCACGTGATAGAAGATCAGTGCGATCGGAAATAGCAAAGCGTTAATCACGGAAAACCGTCCTACTAATTTGAAAACCCACAGACACAACAGGGCGTGAATCAGGTAAGCGGAAATCGATATCGCCATCACAAACGGTGGCTCTCCGGCACCGAGTGATACGATGAGAGCTATTATAGCCATTATCATGCCGTTGATCCAAATCGAGGTCCAAATCATGATCGCCCGTGGAACCTCCGCGGCGCCGGAGATGAATCCTTTTTTCCAACTCCGCCACAACTCTGTGAAGCCCTCTGGGAACATACGCATGGTAATGCTGTGTTTGCCAAGATAGCAGCTGCGCTTGATGCCCATGGATTTCAGCACTTCGGAGAGGTGGTAGTTCTCAAGAATTTCAGATTTTACAGCCGCGTGTCCGCTGCATTGTGCGTAATTAGCACGAGAGATTAACATGCACTGGCCCACGAGTCGAGTGTCGTCTTGAATGTCTTTGTTAGGGGCAAAGGCTTTCATTCCTATGACCATCAGAATGTTGAAGAATACCGAGAGTTGCTCGTAGGGGCGCTCGACTGTGTGCCATGGGCAGATTGAAAATGCGTGGTCTTTTTTCTCGGTGAGGTTGCTCAGCTGAGCAATAGCATGTGGCATCAGGCGTGTATCGGCATCAAGGAAAAGTAACCAGTCTCCGGTGGTCGCTTCAGCGCCCTGTTGGCATGCCCAGGGTTTTCCTTTCCAGTCGGCTGGGAGCGGTTTTGAATCAATCACTTTCGCTCCAAGCTCTTGGGCTACATGCGCCGTTTGATCGCTAGAATCATCGTTTACCACCACAGTCTCGTGAGCAGGTAAGGTCTGCAGGTTGATCGATTCGAGTAAGTTCTTAATGTTATGTTCCTCATCACGGGCTGGAATGATGATGGAAATTTTTTTTGGAACGGCCTTGCCCATGCCGAGTAGAAAACGAGGCCGCCCTATCAGGAACCAGAGTGCTGGGACACAGAGGATCGACAGAATGGGGATTAAAATCAGCATGTTAGGAGGTCAATGTTAGTGAAGTGGATGACGTTTGATAATACGATCGGCACATTTCTGACCGGAAAGAACGACCATGGGCATACCTCCACCAGGGTTGGTGCTGCCGCCTGTGAAGTAGAGGTTGTTATACTTCTTGCTGACCTTGGGTGCCTTGAAGCCGTAATTCTTTTTCCAGTCGGTCACGACACCATAAATCGATCCTTGATTGGAACGATACATGCGTTCGATATCCAATGGAGTAAGAAGATCCACAGTGATAATACTTTCGCGAAGTCCTGTTAGCCCGCAGCGTTCCATTTTATCGATACAGCGATCCTTAAGGGCGACATAGTCTTCGTGGGTGATTCCCGAACCTTCTTCAATGGGTGGGATGTGTGGTAAGATCTTGATGTTATCGCATCCTTCAGGGGCTTTGGTTGGATCGGTTCTTGTTGGCGCTACAACATAGAGTGTAGGATCTCCTGGGATTTGTTTTTTATTAAAAACAGTATCAAAATGTTTGTGCTGATTTTCTGAGTAGAAAAAGTTGTGGTGTGCGAGTTGAGGGAAAGGTTTGTCAGTACCAATATGCAGCACGATTCCCGAACATGCCGGTGCAAATTTCTCCAGCTTACGGGTGAATTTTTCCGGTTCGTGAAGGAGTTTTTTATAGGTTGGTATAACCTCCATATTACTGACCACGATGTCAGACTCGTGGACGGTTCCATCTGATAGGCGGATGCCGGTGACTTCCTTGCCTGATTTCTCTATTGCTGAGACGTCCGCATTGAGCTGAACTTTGATACCCATCTCATCGATGAGTTTGCCCAGTCCGTTGGCGAGGTTATACATGCCGCCGCGGACGTACCATAGACCGTAGTCGAACTGAATGATCGGCATGAGATTCATATACCCAGGAGAGGCGAGTGCTGATGATCCGACATACTTGATGAAATACTCGAAAATCATGCGCAGTTGGGGGTCGGATAACTGTTGGTGAATCGATTCCGACATCGTGTTTTTATAGTCGATGTCACCACCTAACAACTTAAATCCGTAATACCTAATGAACTCCCAGAGGTTATCGAGCCCCTTGTCAAAATAACCGTCATTAACGATTTTATATTGATCCCGACCATATTGCAGGAAGTTCTGTAGTTCCTGCCAGTGCTTCTCGGTGTCCCCCTCAAGTTTACTGAGCTCGGCACGCATGAGGTCGGGCTCTTGGTAGAGGTCAATGGTTGATTTGGTTTCGAAAAAGTTCCTCCAATGAGGTGTCACGGCATCCAGTTGCACGTAATCTTCCATTTTTTTTCCAGCCCGCTGAAAGAGGTCTTCGAAGAACTGGGGGAGAGTGAAAATCGAGGGCCCGAGGTCGAAGGTAAAACCGTCCATTTCCATGACATTGAGCTTTCCACCAATCTGTGCATTTTTCTCAAAAATCGTGACGTCGTATCCGGCAGCTTTTAGTGAGATCGCTGCTGAAAGTCCACCGAGACCTGCTCCGATGACTGTAACTTTTTGAGATGGCATGGTGTATGATTCCACGTAATAATCCCTTGTCAATGTCTGTTGCTCGATTAGTTTCAATGATCAGTGAAAAACCCATGGAGAACACATCTACAGATCCAGAAAACAATATGTCAATTGACAGCTTGATCGACGCCCAACAGCGGTATTTTTCATCAGGGAAAACCCGCTCAATATCGGCTCGAAGAGCATCTTTAGATCGATTGGAGTGTGCCATCATTAACCGACAGGATGACATGCTAATAGCGCTCGATCAGGATCTAGGTAAACCCGGTGTGGAGGCGTATCTGGCTGAGTATTATTTTTTGTTGCAAGAGCTCAGGTTGGTCAAAAAATCGATCAAAAAATGGCTCAAACCAAGGCGGGTTCGAAGTCCTATTTACTTCCAGCCGTGTCGGACTGAAATCCGGAGAGAAGCTTACGGGGTGACCTTGATTATGGCACCGTGGAATTATCCGGTTCAACTGGCTCTGAGTCCTTTGATTGCAGCGGTTGCGGCGGGGAATACGGTTGTTTTAAAGCCCTCGGAAATGGCTACTGCAACGGAGAAGTTACTCGTGGAAATCATTGAGGAATCATTTGAAAAAGAACACGTTACCGTAGTGACTGGAAACGCTTCCGTAGCCGCGCAATTATTAGAGAAATCTTTTGATTTTATCTTTTTCACGGGCAGCACTGGAGTAGGGAAAATTGTGGCTGAAAAAGCGGCAGTCAATCTGATTCCGACCATTCTAGAACTGGGCGGCAAATGCCCGTGCATCGTTGACGCATCGGTGGATGTTGAGATGGCGGCAAGGCGTATCCTTGCAGGCAAGTTTTTTAATGGTGGGCAGACGTGTTTTGCACCCGATTTTGTGGTCGTTCATCACTCGGCGAAAGCTCGTTTAATAGCCGCCTTCGAGCGTGTCATGGAAAGTGCCCCATGGAATGAGGAAATGGCTCATATTATCAATGATCACCATTATGATCGATTACTCAAGCTTCTTGCTGGTGCGGAAATAAAGCAAGGTGAGGATGACCGCGAAAAGTTACGTCTAGCGCCCCGAATTCTTACCCAAGTAGGCTGGGGTGATACGGTGATGGAAGAAGAAATATTTGGTCCGATATTACCCGTTCTGGAGTATTCTGATCCGGCTGATCTGATCCAACAACTTTCTAACTACGGTTCGCCTCTGGCTATGTATCTCTTTTCCAGAGACGATGGATTCCAACAGTTTATGATGGATTCAATCCGCTCGGGTGGGGTCTGTATCAATGATACGATGAAACAGGGCTCACAGTTTCACACACCCTTTGGCGGAGTAGGTGATAGCGGCTATGGTAGGTATCGTGGCCGTGCTGGTGTGGAGGCTTTGAGTTACCAGCGCACTGTGGTCAAGCGCGCAACTTGGGTGTCTGAGATGTTCGAGCTGATACCTCCTTATGGAGAAAAGCTTAGCTGGCTGAAGCGTTTTCTCCGCTGAAAATGGCGTCGGTCAGTCGTTGGCGTTCGTCAAAGATGTGTTGGAGTTTTCTCTTCACAAACAAGGCGTGCGCAACCTTGCCCAGTATACCAAAGGGCATGACGTAGGTGACTTCATCCGTCATGAGAACTTCATCACCCTGAGCTTCAAATCGATGGATGTGATGCCAGATTTTATAAGGCCCAAGTCGCTGTTCATCAATAAAGCTTTCGTGGTCGTTGACCGAGGTGATTTCAGTCAGCCATCTCACCCAAATCAGTGGGGCTACTTTGACTTTGTAAGCAATCATCTGGCCTTGATGCATTATTTCGGAAGTGCAGTGCGTAATCTTGAAACCCACAGAATCGGGGGTGAGTCGGTCGAGGTTTCGAGGGGTTGAGAAAAACGACCATGCTTGATCGATCGAGCAACGGAGTGTTTGCTCGCGCTTGAGTTGGTAGATCATTTATCGAGTAAGTTTTCCATACTTGGATTTGGGGTCTAGTTGGTGACAAAGTTGCTTTAGTTTATCTGCATCCCGATGCCCCTCCTCGGAGAAAGCAAGCTGCGCATAATAGAGAATGGCTTGGCGCTCGTTGATGAGGAGCGGGGAAGATTTTTGTTCGACGATGGGTAAGAGCGTTTCGAAGTCTTTGATAGAAGTTGCCCGGCAGTTGAAGCGTTTCGGGACTTTGTGAAAACCTATCGCCCGGACCATGCGGATCCGTGGGTCCTTTGGAGCGGATTCGATGGCGGCGTTCATCAGCTTTTGACCGCGGCGCAGGTATTTGAGTTTGCTAGGTCCCCAAAAACTGGCTTTGGCCCGCAGTGCACTAGCGCTACCGAGATAGACGGTTGCCAAGTGGTCGTTGGGGTCGACTTTCAAGCGTTGCTCAAATGCTTTCATTTTAGCATCGATCACTTCAGTTTTACCGGTCAGGCACTCATTATGCCACGCCAGATAAAGCGTATGTTTGGGTTTCTTGGCGTCTGTTTCCGACAAAGAGGCTGCGTCCTTAGTAGCCGTTTCCTCTGAGCAAGCAGCTGATGCAAAGCAGGAGAGGATCGTAACAGAATAGATAAGTAATTTGAGCATACTGATATAGTTATGAATTGGCGGAACTAAGGATAGCTGAGGCAAAATCAACACGGTCGCGCTGAATTCCATGGGACTCGCAGATCAGATTAGCGGAAATACGGGCGCTTTCGTAAATGGTAGGCAGACCACTGCCTGGGTGTGTGCCGCCGCCAACGAGGTAGATGTTCTCGAAACCGTTCAAACGATTCCGTGGACGGAAGTAGAGCATTTGATCCATGGTATGAGCCAGGTTGAATGTAGCGCCGATGAAGATATTAGCCTCTTCCCACCCTTGAGGAGTGATACAGCGCTTTTTAACAATATGATCGCGGAGATCTTTCATGCCCGTGTTCTCGATGATACGATCGAGGATTTTTTCCTCGTAAGCGTCCTGATCATCTTCCCATGGGTGCTGGTTTCGGGTGTTGATTGTGGGCACGAGAATATAGAGTTGCGAGTGACCTTTAGGGGCCACCGTAGGATCTGTGATGCTCGAGTTTCGTATGTAAATAGACGCGTCCGCGGAAACGATTTTTTCGTCTTGGATGTCACGTAGGTTTTGATGGTAGTCGTCAGCAAATAGAACGTGATGATGAGGCTCGTCTTCGTAAATCGTATCCAGCCCAAGATAGAGCATGTAGGTAGAACAGGAGTATTTCTTTTTCAATAGCGACTCGGGAGGTTCGTTTTTTTCACCAAAAATGGTGCTGCGCGCATGCGCATAGTCGGCATTCACGATTAGGTCATCACATTTCATCGATGTGCCGTCGGCAAGTAATACCGTGGCTGCTTTTTTACCATGATAGGTGATCTCTTTGACCTCGGTATCGAACATAAAATTTCCATCTTCTTCCTCGAAAACTTTAGCCATACCCATAGAAATGTTAGATAGGCCTCCTTGCACGTGATAGATGCCGTGGGCGTATTCGATGTAAGAAAGAATGCTAAACAGGGCAGGGCAGTTCCAGGGTGACATGCCGAGGTATTTGGCTTGGAAAGTAAAGGCGAGTTTGAGCCGTTCGTCATCGAAATACTCGCTCAGCACATCCATCACTGACTTCTTGGTAGCAACGTAAGGTAGGGCCTTGATCATCTTAGACTTGAAATACGAACTGATCTTGTGATAGGGGGTGAGCAGGCAGGGGAAGATAGTCTCCAATTTCTTGGCATGATCGCTCATGAATCGCTCGTAGTTGGCAGCTTCACCAGGGAACGCTTTTTCGATGTTTTGAGTCATCGTTTCTTGATTGAAGCTCGTTTCCATCGAGACGTCTCCCCATGTGAGGGTTGTCATGGGATCGAGTTTCACAAACTCCATGTAATCCTCGGTTTTTCTACCAGTTTCTGCAAAAACTTCATCGAGTGTAAACTTTTGATGGAGGAATGTTGGGCCGGTGTCGAAGGTGTAGGGACCTGCTTGAATAGGGGCATTACGGCCACCTGGAACAGAGGCTTTTTCGACGATAGTGACATCGTAGCCACGATGGGCGAGAAGCATGCCGCTAGTGAGGCCTCCAGGGCCAGCTCCGATGATGATGATTTTTTTACTCATTGGTTTTTAGAAGTGAGAAGTGGGTGGATCTGACTTTGCGTGCAACATGGCACAGCTTGCTATTGGCTCAAGTTAAATGGAGGTTTTTACTACGAAAAGAAAAGTGATGAACGTGTGCTACTTTGTCTGGTTCGAGTCGTGCCATCCGCTGGCCAGTCTACGCGCCATGCGTGGAAAGATAATCTGGTGAAATGGATAGGTGGCATACCAGTAAACACGACCAAAGAGACCGAGTGGGCGGAAGGTGGCGGTCTGGCTTAGCTTGTTGTCGGTAATTTGGAATTCCAACCATGCCTCGCCCGGTAAACGCATTTCGGCAAAGAGAATCAATCGACCCGCCTGTTTGTCCGCCACAATGACACGCCAAAAATCCAAGGCGTCACCAGGCTTTAGTTCGGTAGGGCTACGTCTGCCCCGTCTCATCCCAATGCCACCGATAAATTTGTCCATCAGGCCACGGAGCTTCCACGCCCAGGTCATACTTGGCCAGCCGCGCTTGCCTCCAATCGACCACACGGCATCAGTAGCCGAATTCCGGTCGGTCGATAGCTCCGTGCTCCGGCAATCGCGGAGGATGCCATACTCGGGCACCTGGATATTACGGATTTGCTCGGGGCTAAGGTTGCCAGAGGACATGGCATCGTACCAGGTCGACGGAACACGGTTCTGGGCGATGCGTGAGAATGCCAGATCAATCGCGTCACGGTAGTTGAGTAGGTCTTGAGGGATAATCTTATGGATCGACTGCTCCTGGCAAACTGTTTCCATGTGCAGGCTACCGACTAATGCTGTCGCTAGCTGGTAGTTGGTCGCCGTTACCAGACTGAGCCAGTAGGACGACAAGCGCGGAGTGAAAAACGGGGCTGGAATGATCAGTCGGAACAGTCCACGCGCCTCCGCATACTTGCTCATCATATCCCGGTAGCTCAACTGGTCTGGGCCGCCGATGTCGAAGCTTTTTCCGAGACAATCTAAATTCAAAACAGACTCTGTCAGGTATGTGAGCACATTGCGGACTGCGATAGGCTGGCAGAGTGTAAGTGTCCACTGGGGGGTGATCATGACGGGGAGCTTTTCAACTAAATCACGGATGATTTCGAAGGAGGCTGATCCTGACCCCACGATGATAGATGCGCGGAAGGTTGTTAGCGGGATTTGGCTATGAGAAAGAATGTCTGCTACGTGCTGTCGCGATTCCAGGTGGGCTGAGAGTTTCTCCGTCTGGGGGATGATGCCTGATAGGTAGATGATTTGTTGGCATCGTGACGCTTTGATCCAATTGGTAAACTGATGGGCACATCGTTCCTCGCGCTCTGAGAAGCCGCTGCCGGATCCCATCGAGTGAATTAGGTAATAGGCAACGTCGATATCTCCAGGACAGCTTTTGGAATTTAGCCCATCTGACAAAAAATCATGCTCTACAATCTCAAGGCGAGAGCCAAACATGGCGCGTGTTTTTTCATCGAGCCGTTGGCTATTTCTCACCACAGCCACGACCTCGTGCTCGGTATTGCTGAGCGCAGAGAGTAGGCGCAGGCCGATGTAGCCATTGGCTCCTGTGACGAGGATTTTCATGAGGTCGAGATGCTGACCAGCTAAAGCCGAGTCTGGCGAATTTTAAGGAGCTCGGGTGCGAGCCCTGAAATGGAGGTTATCGATACAGCGTCAATATCTTGAAGTGATTGTCTGTAACTTAAGATACCCGAGCCCCCCACGAGAATCGGAAGGTCCTTGGGTGATTTATCGCGGAGTCGTTTCAGCTCGGTTGAAATTCTTGGGTCATCAATCGGGTAGACGATGCTAAGTAGCAGTGCCGAGGCGTTAGTGCGGTTGACCGCATGGGCAATTTCATCCGCGGGTAGGGACGGGCCGAGGTAGACAATTTTCCAACCGGACCTTCTTGCCTGGCAGGAGCCGATGAAGGCCCCAAGCTCATGAAGCTGTCCGGCAGGGGTAGTGACTACAAGAACGGGTGCACTATCTTCCGTAGTAAAAGAGCGCACGCTGTTAGTGAGGTATTGCATGATGAAGCTAGTAGCCGCATGTTCGCCTGCACTGGTGAGGCTGCCGTTATGCCAGTCCTCTCCAACTTGTTGAATTACAGGGATGACAACGAGCTCTAGTAGCCCGGAGTATCCGAGGGTAAGGCTCGCTTCGTCAAAAATTCGGTCGAGTGTGGCTTGATCGAAATTCCTGATAGCTGAGGCGGTGGCTTGGATCAAGTGACTGACTTGACCCGCGACTGCAGTGACCTGAGGGTCAGTATCTGAGGCTGCAATGGTATCGAACAAGCCTTCAAGCTCAGCATCTTGAAGTGTAGCAATGTGCCCGATAGTATAGCCTTTCTTGGTCAGCTTTGAAAGCGTCTGTAGTCGACTGATATCGTCGTCGGTGTAGAGTCGGCGATTGGTTTCAGTGCGCTGTGGGGTAACTGCGGCGTAGCGCTTTTCCCAGACGCGGATGACGTGGGCACTCAAACCTGTGAGGATGGTGGCAGCTTTAATTCCGTGGGCGTTCATAAGTAATTTCTAGACACAAGTTAAACACGGAGGAGGGGGGATGACACAAGGGAATAAACTTGGGTTGTGTAAGGTTTTAAAATAAAAGCAGTGACACGTAGTTGGTCGCGCCACTGCTTCTTTTCCGAATGCCAGACAGGCAAAAGAGAGACGATGGGTTTGCAAGGGCTCAATTATGGTAGAATGACGGCGTCGATCACGTGGATGACGCCATTGGATCCTACGATATCGGTGGTGATCACCTTCGCTTTGTCGATCATCACGGTGCCATCAGCTACCTTGATTTCGAGTGTGCTGCCTTGGAGTGTTTTGGCTTCTCCTGTCTTCACAGCAGCGGCCATGACTTTGGCTGGCACTATGGGATATTTGAGGATTGCTTGAAGCTTGGCCTTGTTTTCAGGCTTGAGCAGCGACTCGACAGTTCCTGCGGGGAGTTATTCAAATGCCTCATTGGTAGGGGCAAAGATGGTGAAAGGGCCATCTCCATTAAGTGCTTCAACGAGGCCGGCTGCCTTCACTGCTGCCACGAGAGTGGAGAAGTTTTTGTTTCCTGCTGCGATAGCTACCAGGGTTTTCTCCTGAGACTCCCTTTATTCTTAGGTTTACTCTCGATTACAAATCCTAATTGCTTCAGGTTATCAATTCTTGCGGCCAATCGCATACAGTTAAATGGATGAGAATAAGCCTGTCTTTGCGTGATTGGCAATCCTCGGAAGAGATGCTCAGCAATGCGGTGGTTTTTTCATAATGTTGCTTTGTTAATGGCTTCTTGTGCTAGCTCTCTAGGCCATGCTAGGGGATAGTCTGTATGCTTCTGCAGCTCTTCCATGCGGGCTTTGCAGGCTTTTAGGGCTATAAGCATCTCTGGGGCTGCTGCTGTTAACTTCAGGCTCTCATCGTTCAACTCTATAATGTTACCCTCTTTCCCGTATTGAACTAGAAATTGCATCTTTGTGTTTGGGCATGCTGATAAATAGTATCCTGGTGTTTCTGTTTTCATTTATCTCTCCAATCGTTTGTGCATCGGGAGCTGATGCAACATCCTCCTCCAAATGCCATGTTGTATTCTGCTACGAGATATTGAGTTTCTTTTATTGTCTCGGCCTCGTCCACTTTCTCTAAGCCGTGTTCTGTTTTATAGTTGATGTATTTCATGGTATTTCTATAGGGTTACAGGAGTGCATCCAGCTCGGATTGATCTACTTCTTTAGCTAGTCCTCCTAGCCAAGCATTAATATGCTTGCTTGTTGTCCGTGGCCGCTGTGGCAACGGTCGTTTTCGAAGCGGCTTCCTTGATTGTGCACTTTCCTGCGAATGTAGCAGTAGTGGTGGGGGTGCAGGTGAGGAGGGCTGCACAGGCTAGTTTCATTGTATTGTTGATGGTTCTTTTGTTTTGGTTATTTGGTTTTAGGTTTCAGCAGCACATTTGGCGCTGTTGATGTGGCAATTAATGTACGGAAAATAGACAATGCCAAATAAAAAGTGAACAAATGTTGAAATAATGTCTAATTATATTAGTCGGCTGTTGTCTCTCATGGGTCAACATAGTTGAGAGTGTCCAGTAAACCTATTATGTATATTATTGTAGGAGGTTTCCTCCGATGTTAATTGAATATAGACAAAATGCAGACATTAGCCCAAAAGCAAGCCAATGAACATAATAATACTAAACAGGCTCCTCTTCTTATTTGCAGTAAGCATCACCTCACATGCAGACGAGCCTACCTCGAAAACACTAGACGATTTTGATGAAACCCAAGCAGCCGGCACCTGGATGAGTGTCAATGGCGGTGTCATGGGAGGGCTTTCCCGAGGTGGTCCTAAAGTCAGTAAGCAACACAACCTTGTTTTTAAAGGTGATATCTCTGTGGAAAACAATGGCGGCTTTTCGTCCATTCGGACTAGAGGTAAGACAATGGACCTATCAGTCTATGATGGAATCGAAATTAAAGTTAAATGTGATGGTAGAATGTATTACCTCACGACGCGATCCAATGGACGACGTATGCTTGCATACTGGATTCCAATCCAGCCACCCAAAGACGAGTGGGTTGTGATTCGTGTTCCATTTGACTCATTTTACGCCACATGCTTTGGCAAGAAGCTTCCGACTCTGAAATTGAATACTCGTAAGGTTACCAGCATAGGATTGATGCTCTATGATAAGAAGGGCGGCCCATTTTCCATCGAGGCTGAATACGTGGGCGCCTACAAGAGCGTCAAAGTAGACTAGTAATTCTGCAAGTGGCTCTCCTGAGTGATGTCTTCGCGCTGGTGGAGAAAGACAAATTTACAAGCGCCGGACATCAGAATGATCGTGAAGATCCCGATTCCAAACAGCCACGGGCTGCCTGTACCGCACATGATGAGCGCGATCATTGTGAATAGGATAGGGTAGATCAGGATGTCGCGCATTTCGTATATTGTCTCGGCCTTGCGGTTAAAGAATGAAGGCGCGGTTTTCATAGAAGGATCGGTGAGTTCCCATTCCCAGCATTGGAACGACTGTGCTGTGAGGGAGGATGCAACAGGGCTATGCTGGATTTCTGTGCGCACGACCCAATCATGAAGTATGCTTTTAACCGTGTCGCCTTCGTCGCGTGGTTGCCCTGAAATTCGGATGACTTGAGTCGATGGGATTTTTGAAAAGGAATAAGGAGCCGCTACTTCATCTTCCAGAGGCTGCGTGTTCGAGATGAGGCCGATGATCCATTCGCCTGTGTCATGGTCTCTACGCTTATAGTTACAGGAGGCGTTCCATTCTGTGTTTCTGGCTTCGTTGACAACTTTTTGGAGAGCCACGTTGATTTGTTTGTGATCGCTATCTTTCGGAAGTGTGATGGTTAGCAGCCAGCGGTCTGGGTGCTGAACGGTGCGGATCCATGGGGTGACCGCACTGCGGTTTTTGATAAAAAAGATCGCAATCGTGACTGGGACGATGGCAAAAAATGCCAACCATGAGAGGGTGTGGATGATGATCATGTTAGGGAAATGGGAAAGTGATGTTGTGGTCGGAAACGGAATGTGCCATCGGCTGCGATACAGTCAATATGCATCAAGTTAAAATGTTTCTGGTCAGCGTGGATGATAGCGAATGATCCATGGCCGTCCTTGTTTCCGTGTTTGATTTCCCAGCCCATATTATTGCATCTGATAATGCGGAGGTGGTCTTTTTTGTAGAGTCCTGTGGCATGACTGTACCCATGACAGAGTCCGATGATGTTGGAATAGGGTATGGTCGCGTCGAGGAGTTGTTGTTGGTCGGAACCCGCCCACCAGCGTTTTTTCAGTCCGAAATAGCCCTTGCCTCCGTTGAGTTCGCGTTTGCTGCCAAAATCGGTCATGTCGCCGAGGTGGACAATGCCTTTTGGTATGTCGATAGGTTTTCCGGCGCAACTGAATCCAGTGGCCTTGCCTCCTAACGTTTTTGGCCAGAGCGTTTTACCATCAGCGATTTGGTTGATGGCATTAACCATCGCGTGACTGGCCGGATGGTTCTCATCGACGGATGAGTAATGGGTATCGGAGGCGAGGATGAAGGTTGTGTCCGGAGTCTTTTCCTTTTTCTTCGCCCTTCCTTCAGCGCCTTCAGCGCAAAGAGGGGCTGAAAGGGTCAGTGTATACGCAGCAGCAGCAGTCGCGGTGGTTTTAAAAAACTGACGACGCGTGGGCATGAGTGTTCTATGCTGTAAGGCAGCCGGGGCAGTTTTGTGCGAAGTGGTCGGGGGCGATTTCCTGAAGCTGAGGTGGGGAGTCGACCTGACACTTTGAGGCATCGCCCAAGGTATTGCGCTCGTGGAAGGCACAACCTGCGGGCGGGTCGGAGAGATCGGGTGGGATGCCGGGGATGGTGTAGAGCTCCTCACCTTTTTTGTGAGTGGCAGGTATGCTTTTCAACAATGCTCGGGTGTAAGCGTGGAGCGGTTTGTGAAACAGCTCTTTGGTCTCGGCTCGTTCGACAATACGGCCAGCATACATGACATTGACTTCGTCACAGGTTTGGTGGACGACAGCTAGGTCGTGAGTAATTAAAATGACGGCAGTGCCCAGCTTTTCCTGCTGTTCTTTAATGAGATCTAATACCTGCTTTTGAACGGTAACATCGAGTGCGGTGGTAGGCTCGTCGCAGATCAATAGCTCAGGTTTGGTGATCATAGCCATGGCGATCATCACCCGCTGGCGCATGCCACCAGAGAACTCGTGAGGGTAGGCTTGGATGCGTTTTTCTGGATCGGGGATGCCGACCTCGGCGAGAGCATCAATGGCCCGGTGGAGTGCTACTTTGCCTTTGATTCCGTCGTGGATTTCCAACGGTTCGGTTAGCTGGGTAGAGATTTTTAAATAGGGATTCAGCGAGGTCATTGGATCCTGAAAGATCATCGAGACTCGTTTGCCGCGGATGCCACGGAGTTTTTTTTCGTTCGCTTGCAGTAGATCGATTCCATCGAACATGGCCTTTCCTGCATGGATACGGCCTGGAGGCTGGGGGATCAGCCCGATCAGTGAGTAGCAGGTGACGGATTTTCCTGATCCTGATTCGCCGACGATACCGACAGTTTGGCCTTTATCGACTGAGAACGAAACATCCTCGACGGCGCGGACGACGCCATTTCGGGTATGAAAGCGGGTGGTGAGGTTGGTGACGTCAAGTAGTGGCATAGGGATATGAAGGGGGATATGGATCGAGCCTGATGAAGGGCATGATTCGTGGTGAACCAACTAAATGCTTCGTGAGTGAATACGCAAGATCGAATTTTGCGGGAATAAAATCTGGTCTGATTCGTCATCTATAATATGATGCATCTTATGAAAAAACTACGTTGGGGCAGTATCCTGGCCATTTTACTGGCGACTCCGCTAGTTTCTTGCCAGACGATTTCGCAACTTGATCAAGTTCCGTTGAATACGCCAGGTCGGCAATTTCAGGAAAGAGGGGCTCTCGGGACATCCTGCGGCATCACCTCACAGGTGGAAAGCGGAAGAATAGGTGGAGGCGCTAGTTTCTCCTCAAGCGGTGGTTGCTGAGGGTCCTAGATATAGAATACGGTAAGTTTACCAGTATGAATACAAACACTCTGACAATCATCATTTGCTGTTCACTAGGCAGCTTTTCATCACTCTGGGCAGAAATTGAACCTGCCGTCGTGGAGACTCCAGTTGGTACGTCTGAGAATGGCGGTAACTGGATAGATAGCATTTTTGGCGATGGATTACATCGCTTTGACGTGCAAGCGGAAAGGCTGGAGTCAGATGATATCGAGATTAGTCAGTATTCTTTTCAGTATGAACTGCAGCAGCCCATCGTAAACGCTTCCCTCACTCTGGGTTACACTGACTACGACGAACAATACCAGCCAGCAGTTATTGGAAGTAATGCACATCTCGTCGAACACTCACGTAGTATTCAGGGTCTAATTGGATGGAAGCTCAGCTCAAAATGGAATGTGGATGTAACCGCTCGATTCTACGATGGCTTTGCCTCATACCGATCAATTTGGATCGCCGAGTATTACCGCCAGCTGTTTGGCTTATTCCCAACCTATCAGTCACCCGATTCCAAGGGGCAGTCCTACGCGGTGGGCGTAACTTACAATTACCTGTCCGGTCACTCGGTCAGGTTGTCCGGCGGCTACGGTCGCGATACGATTGCCCCAGGGTTTTCCTTTGGAGCAGGGGGGCTTAGTCGGAGTCGGGATACCCTTTACAGAAAAAGTTCCACGCTGCGTTTCGAGGATGTCTGGACCCCTTGGCTGAAAAGTGAACATCTATTTAACTACGTGGATGTCACTAATCGCAGTACTCGCTGGGGTGTAAGATCCACATGGCATGCCGCGCTCGGAAACGACTGGACACTGCGTCTCTACGCGGGTTATTCGGAGGAGAAGCCTGACTACGAAGCTGAATATGGAGGCTTGGCACTTGAGTGGGAATTCGCCCCCGGATGGTATGTTGCCGCTGATGTGGCTGTCTATGAGGATACCGGTGAAATCCCTAACGCAGGTCTGGTAACCACGTCTGCACCTGGTCTTGAAACCATGCAATACGGTATTGGCCTACGCTGGGTAGGTGAGCGATCATCGTTTCGCGTCTACGTAGCGAAGTACGAGAACGACTACGATGCCCTGAGCGCGTCTAACCAATTTCTGAGCAATCTTTATCAGGATCGCGACTGGACGATGGTTCAACTTTCCTACACCTATCAATTTTAACCGTCTTAATATACGTATACAATGATCATGAAATCTATACTTCTCACTCTGGGTGTAACTGTGGCGACAGTTAGCTCGCTCTCGGCACAGGCTGCCGTAGGCTCGATCGCCACTGATAAAAAATATGCTGTATTTAGCTCAGCTGGTGCGCTTTCCGACAGCACACTGTATGCTCATACAGGTAAGGTCGTGGTGGCCTACTACTATGCTCCCTGGTGACCCAGATGAACAACCATTGGGTCTCAGTTGGGTCCCGCGTTAACAATCAATTTCCCTGTAGGCGCGAATGCCAATGGTGTTGAAGTGGCTTCATTGGTATTGACCAATGAAAGTATATTTTCGGATCCCACAGCAAACTCCGCCTCAGTGCGAAACTGGGGATTTCAAATCACAGGGGCTGATTCGCAGTCTGATAGAACGACCGATCTAAGGAACGGTTTTTCCTTTTTTTCCGGTCACCCTCCATCGACTGAGCCTGGTAATATAAGTGATAGACGCCGTCTAGTGGTCTTGCAGGGAGTTCCGGGAGCACAGGATAATACTGGAGCTCCGATCACCCAGTGGCAGATCCTTTACAGTAGTTCCGAGCCTGATAGCACAGCGATGGTAAATGCCATCAACTCAGTATTTCCCGCTGCGGTTGCTCAGACTTACATGGATTGGAAAACGGCGCAGAGTATTCCTGCTGGGATGGATGGTCCATTTCAGGATGCCGATGGTGATGGGGACGAAAATATTAAGGAGTTCTATTTCTCCACGACACCCATCGATGCAACCAGCAATAGCATACCAGCTTTCGCACCCGCTGTATCCTCTGGCTATACGTTTACTTTCCGACAGGCAAAAGACATTACAGGGGTGGAGATGAAACTCATATGTTCTTCAGATCTAATCGATTGGTCGACAGAAGTTCTACTTACAACTGGGAACACATCGACAACAGACATGACGACCCATAACGAAGTTACCATTACTCTGCCCGCAGCAGCAGGTGAAAAATTCTACCGAATTGAACTAACGGAATCTACGCCTTAGGATTGGCCGAGTTCATTGAGGTAAGCCTCGTGGATAGCAAGCACTTCTTCCTTTGCGTAGTTCCTTTTCTCATCGCTCCCCCAGATTACACCAGGCCATGCAGGATCGGATTCGTAGCGGGCTACCACGTGGATGTGGAGTTGCT
>JASJLI010000062.1:0-55227 GCA_037620805.1 Akkermansiaceae bacterium | reverse complement strand
CATGACCGATGGAGATATCGTGACGCTCAACCTTGTTTGCACGGCGATCTGGGTACCGTGCTGCTTGGCTGGAGGGTGGCTGTCTGACCGCTTCGGTCGACGGCTCACGCTTGGTCTCTTTGCTGGCATATCGGTTTTACCTGGGTTGTGGATGGGTTGGCAACTCAAACAGGCCGGTTGGGATCATCCTCCTGAGGCTGTCGATGGTGTTTGGCCACGCGAAGATGCCTTGATTAGGCTGTGGTGGATAGCCGCGATGATCTATTCCGTATTCAACGGCTTGATGTATAGTGTCAAGACGGCCTTCTTCATGGACATTGTGAACCCGAAAATTGCGGGGACTCATTTCACCGCTCTTATGGCGATGAACAATCTCGTGATCACCTACACGGCAATTTGGCAGGGCAGTGCGCTATCAACTAATACTTGGGCATGGACGCTATGGGAGATCTTCCTGTTCGACACCCTATTTGGTCTAGCCTTCCTTGCCGTGATCCCGTTTGTGAAGCCGAAGCAGATCCACCTGGAGTCCTAGCCTAGCGTCTCGGCCGTGACATGCTTGAGCATCTAATACCAAATTATACGGGTTTGCTCATTTGCCTGTGCAGGAATTACCATTAAGCAGTCGGATTGTGACAAGTGATCGACCTTGGAGGCAGATTTGTGTTTTTTAGGATACAACAAGTAAGGAGGTAGTTAGAACAAAATCCTGAGAAACTCCTTGACCGATCACCATCTTAGAATGCATTTCATTAAGTGTAATATGAGTAAAAGTCATGCTGATGCTCATGCCATTGCTCAAGCCAATGAAGTAGTGCGTTCTCAAATCATGAAGCAAGCCAAGAACTCAATGCTCGATCATTAGATATATGAATCACCCTTATCTGCCCGTTCTTATTTTTTTTGGCGTCGCACTGGCCGTTCCTATAGGGGCTCTAGTGTTGGCTCGAGTTTGGATGAATTTCTTTACTCCAATTAAACCGGGTAAGGAGAAAAACTCACTGTATGAGTGCGGGGTGAAACCACTCTCCGATAGGCAGACCCGTTTTCACTCGCAGTATTACATGTTTGGCCTGCTATTTCTCCTCTTTGATGTAGAGACCATTTTCCTGCTACCTTTCGCGGTGGCGTTTCTCAAACTTTCCGCGGGATCTTTCCTGGTGGCGATGCTCTTTATCCTTCTTCTCGCTGAAGGTTTACTATGGGCATGGAGCAAAGGGTTACTAAACTGGAGAATCAACTCACAACCAAACTATAAAATTTATGGCGATAGATGATAAATTGGCAGAGGATCTGAAGACACAAGGCGTGCACGTCACGTCCTTTGAGTCTTTGATCAACTGGGGTCGTTCCAGCTCGCTCTGGCCACTGCAGTTCGGTTTGGCATGCTGTGCCATTGAGATGATTGCGGCAACGATGGCGAAGTACGACATGGCACGTTTCGGAGCCGAGGTTTTCCGTCCATCTCCCCGACAAGCTGATTTAATGCTGGTTGCTGGTACGGTGACCAAAAAAATGGCGCCACAAGTCGTCCGACTCTATAACCAGATGGCTGAACCCAAATACGTCATCGCCATGGGCGCCTGTGCGATTTCAGGTGGGCCGTTCAAGGACGGTTACAATGTGCTCAAGGGCATCGATCGCTATATCCCCGTGGATGTGTTTATCCCCGGATGCCCACCACGACCCGAGGCCTTGTTAGAGGGCTTGATTAACTTGCAAGATATTATTAAAAAGGAAAAGCTCATTGGCAAAGACCGTGCCCGACATGCCGATCCAGAGGGCTATGCCGATCTTCCCGTTCCGGAATATGGAGCGCACGATCTCGAGCCTCCTATGAATCCGGATATCTGGAATGCTCCGGATTCTAATCCCAAGGGGAAAGGGGATGAGGCGTGAGCATCATCGTTGAAGAAATAGCTCAACAAATGGGTAAAGAACTTCCTCATCTAGAGGCAGGACTAACGTATCTTGAAAACCCATCGCCGTCCGAGCAGCATTCAATTCTGGTCGAGTCTGACAATCTGGTGGAGGTGATGACTTACCTGCGTGACACCTCAGGCCTTGAATTTGATTTTTTGTCCAATGTTTCCGGCGTTGACTGGCCTGAAGGCGAAGTCGCGGAAAAGATCACTATTGAAAAGTCTGAGGGGGAATCTGAAGAGGGAGCAGAAGATAAAG
The DNA here is from genome assembly GCA_037620805.1 of Akkermansiaceae bacterium. GTDB lineage: Bacteria > Verrucomicrobiota > Verrucomicrobiia > Verrucomicrobiales > Akkermansiaceae > Oceaniferula. The sequence continues at coordinate 53,046 of JASJLI010000062.1, read as the reverse complement.
AACAGGAAGAAAAGAAACCCGCCGGCGGATTCCTCGAAGTGGTTTATCACCTCTATTCGATGGCTCTCAAAAAAGGACCTCTCGTCCTCCGTGCTCGAACGCAGGATAGGGACGCAAACAATGCCGTTGCCTCAGTGACACCTGTTTATCGCAGTGCTGAATTCCAGGAACGTGAAGCATTTGATCTGTTTGGTATCGACTTCACCGGCCACCCCGATCTCCGCCGTATCCTGATGTGGGATGAATTTGAAGATTCTCCAATGCGTAAAGATTACGTTAATCCAGACGACTACGAGTATGAACCCACTCCACACGCCGATACACTGAAACGTGCTGAAGCGCATTATCCGCAATCAGAAGCGGAGCAGGTGGAATCCAAAGACGAGCAGGCAGAATCAACAGACTAAAGATAATGAGTGTAAAAGAAAATATCTTGTCGAAACCTACGCTCGAAACCGGAGCCGATGAGGACCAGCTTCTGCGGGTCTCACTCGGGCCGCAACATCCGTCGACCCACGGAGTGTTCCGCATGAACGTCATGCTCGATGGTGAGACCGTTGTTAGTCTGAAACCTGTCTTTGGTTACCTGCACCGTAACCACGAGAAGATTGCCGAGAATATTCCCTATCTAAGCTCGATGCCCTACACGGACCGACTCGACTATCTATGTCCACTCTCCAACAATTTGGCCTACGCACTTTCCGTTGAAAAGCTCGCCGGAATTGAAGTTCCCGAACGTGCAGAATACATCCGTATCATCACCTCCGAGCTAACACGCGTCATGAACCACACCGTGTTCATGGGCTTTTTCCTCGGTGATCTTGGAGCCTGGGGGTCGGCGCTGATGTATGCTTTCCGAGAACGTGAAAAACTCTTTGATCTTATCGAGGAGTTAACCGGTGCTCGGATGATGACCAACTACATGCGTTTCGGCGGTTGCCGCAACGACCTGCCTGTTGGTTGGATTGAGAAAACAAAGGCATTTGTCGACGGCTACGATTCTTTCCTCGATGAAATGGAATCGTTGACTTTAGGGAACGAAATCCTTCTCGCTCGAACCCAGAACATCGGTCAGGTCAGCCAGGAGTTGATGATCAACGCCGGCATCACAGGCCCGATGCTCCGTGCATCGGGCGTGCCATACGATATCCGTAAGGTTGATTCCTACGGCATCTACGATCGCTTTGATTTCAAAATCCCATACGGCGAAAAAGGAGACTGCTATGATCGCATGATGATCCGTTTCCTGGAAATGCGTGAGTCGATAAAAATCCTCAAACAAGCCATCTCTGACATCCCCGAAGGCGATTATGTGAACCCTAAAATTAAGAGCTCCAAGTTCAAGGCCAAGCCCGGTGAGGCATATGGTCGGGTCGAGGGACCGAAAGGGGAACTCGGATTCCACCTCATCAGTGATGGTGGACCTAACCCATACCGCTATCACGTTCGTCCTCCCAGTTTTGTCAACCTAACCCTGATCGAAGACATGTGTCTAGGACTCGACCTCGCCGATGTGGTGGTCATCCTTGGCTCGGTCGATATCGTGCTCGGAGAAGTCGACCGCTAATAAGTTGTTCACTCTAAACTAATTTTACCAGCTATTCATGGAATCACCTGCCAACACAGATAAAACCACAGCCAGCAAGCAACCTGCTAAGCAGAAGTGGATACTGCCAGGTGCGGGGTTGTATCAAGGGTTGGTTGTTACGGCGAAAAACTTCATTCAGAGCTATTATAAAAAGGAAAGACTGACCACGGTGCAGTATCCTGAGGAGCGTGCCCCGATCAGCCCTAACTTCCGAAATTTCCCTTTCTTGGTTCATGATGGTGATGATGCCGATGTCGGTCTGCGCTGCACGGCCTGCACGATTTGTGAAAAATCCTGTCCACCACAGTGCATCTACATCGTTCTTGATCGTGACGAAAATGGGAAGTCGAAGAAGCGGCCCAAGGTATTTGATATCGATCTCTCAGTTTGTATGAACTGCGGTATTTGTGCTGAAGTTTGCCCGTTCGACTCGATCTACATGGATAACGAGTTTGAGCTGAGTAAAGATGATCGTTTTGGCGGCATGCTTTACGGTTTAGACCGGCTTGTGAAATCGACAGAATTCCACGCCAAGATTCGCCCTGAAGAAGCCGCCCAGGTTGCGGCTAGCCGTAAAGCTGCAGCGGAAAAGAAAGCTGCAGCAGCCATAGTTAAGGCCGAACGGCTCAAGAAAAAGGCTGAGGATGATCGATTGAAAAAGGAGGAGGAAAAAGAAGCGGCCCAAGCAGCCGAGACTCCCGAGTCCCCCGAAGATGACACTACGAAAGGAGACAGTGAATGAACTTATTAGCTGAACAAACGGAAGTGGCTGTTGCACCAGTTATATGGACAACCCTCGAAGCGCTGCCACAGCTCCCTAACCGACTAGTCGATTGGATTGGTTTCCAGATGGGCCTACCCGAGTGGCTGTCAATCATACTAGGATTCATTGTATCGGCTGCCGTGGTTGTGGGTGTGTTCCTCAGCTGCTTTGCGCTCACCTCACTGATCGAGCGCAAAACGTTGGCCCGTATTCAGAATCGCTACGGTCCTAACCGAGCTGGGCCAATGGGTCTTTTGCAGCCTGTAGCTGATGGTATCAAAATGCTGACCAAGGAAGATATTGTTCCTTACAAAGCTGAAAAATCCCTCCACCTAATCGCGCCTATCATGCTTGTGATTCCAGCGGTCTTGGCTCTAGGCGTTTTACCTTACGGGAAAGAATGGGTTCCCGTGAACCTTCAGCTTGGATTACTCTTCTTCTTCGCAGTGGGTGCCATGACCGAACTCTCCGTATTCATCGCAGGGTGGGCGAGTGGTTCCAAATTTCCCATGCTCGGGTCCCTCCGCGCGATCTCACAAATGGTGAGTTATGAACTGCCTCTGCTCATTTCCGCTATGGGCGTAATTATGATGACTGGATCGATGTCGCTACCGGCAATTGTCGAACACCAGAGTTTGTATAACTTTGGATTTCTTTCGAACTGGAACATTTTCACTCCATGGGGGCTGGTGGGTGGTATTGTATTTTTCATCGCTTGTATCGCAGAATCCAATCGTTGCCCGTTCGATCTTCCTGAAGGGGAATCCGAGATTGTGGCTGGTCACATGACCGAATACTCAGGTTTCAAATACGCCCTATTCTTCATGGGCGAATACCTCGGCCTCTTTGCCATCAGCGGACTATTCATCACTTTGTTTCTGGGTGGATGGAATGCTCCGTTTGCCGGACTGGAGTTCGTCCCAACCTGGCTATGGTTCTTTGGGAAGCTGGTGTGTGTAATCATGACGATGCTCTGGATTCGTGGCACATGGATGCGAGTGCGGATGGATCAACTGATGCGCTTCTGCTGGCTCTTCCTTATACCACTTTCCTTGCTGACGATCCCCGCCGCCGCTATTTGGAAATTCAGCGGCGAAGGGCTCCTTGGCTGGGTTCTAACTATTCCTCTTCTCCTCATCCCTTATATCATCATGACGGTGATTTATAACCGATGCCTTGCTCCTTCAACACGCCAATACCACTTTGCCGAATGATTGCTGTGTATATCATCATCCCCCTAATCGTCTTGGCTGCTGTGGGTGCCATTTGGAAGGCTCGTCCTGTTCACGCGGCTCTATTGCTGGCACTCACGCTTTCGCTAGTGGCGGTGCTTTACCTGATTCTTGGTGCTGATTTCCTCGGGCTGATCCAGTTTTCGGTTTATGTAGGCGCTGTGGCGGTGCTGATTGTGTTTTCACTACTGATTACCCGCCCATCCGATGAATCAAAGGAAATTGCACGACGACCCAAGGCGATAGTAACCGGGCTACTTTGTTCTGTTCCTGTATTGGCTGTTCTTGTTTATGCTGTGTCATTTTCTAACCCTGAAGAAAAGGCCGTTGCTTCTGACGCTGGCAAGTTAGCCCAGTTAGATTTAGCGGAACTAGGTGAAACCCTTTTCACCACCCATGCACCCGCTGTGCTTGCCGTTGCTGTGATGCTCACGGCTGTGATGATCGGTGCTGCATTGTTCGCCCGCGATATTAACGAAAGAGAATCCTAATATGACTTCATTAGCACTTTTACTCACACTTTCCTGCGTGCTCTTCACGCTTGGCTTGCTGGCCGTGCTGACTCGGCGCAATGCGATCCTGATTCTGGTCGGGATCGAGTTGATGCTCAACGCGGCGAATATCAACTTCATCGCATTCTGGAAATTCGGTGGGGAAGACCCCACAAACATTGGCCCGATGTTTGTTCTCTTTTCCATCGCGATAGCAGCGTCCGAAGCTGCCGTGGGACTAGCCATCATCCTGATGGTGTTCCGTCACACACGATCAACAGATCTTAACCGCCTCGATTCTCTCCATGGCTGAAGCACTTACACCTCATTTACCCCAGCTCCTCTGGTTGGTTCCATTGCTCCCGTTGTTTGCGGCTGGAGTCATCGCTCTGTTGCCTGATGGTCGTGGGAAACTAGCCTCGAAGGTGGCGCTGGGTGCGTTGTTTGTCTCCTGCCTCATTGCGATAGGTGCGCTGATCTCCACTTTGGCCCCATCCACAGCACCAGTGGTCGCAACCGCCCACACTTGGTTCACCTATGGCGATGAAGCTGTAAAGGTCGGAATGCTGCTCGATCCAATGAGTGCTGCAATGGCTGCGATGGTGACTTTTGTTGCTTTCTGTATCTTCGTTTACAGCACGGGCTACATGGAAAAAGAGCAACGCTTCGGGCGGTTCTTCGGATTTCTCTCCCTATTCTGCGGAGCGATGCTGATGCTGGTGCTGGCTAACAGTCTGCTCCTGCTGTTCATGGCATGGGAGCTGGTCGGTCTAGCTTCCTACTTGCTGATTGGTTTTTACTTTAAAAAACCAGCAGCTGCCGCAGCCGCGCAAAAGGCATTCATCACCACACGGGTGGGGGACATGGCGTTTCTGATTGGCATGATCTGGCTCTACCGTGAGTCCGGCACGTTGATGTTCTACGATAACGGGGCAGGGCTTCTGGAAACGAATGCTCTTACCTCACTCGCCGCCGCAACAACATGTGGAGGTCTGGCTGTCTCAGCCGGAGCCTCGCTGCTTCTCTTGGTCGGTGCCATGGGTAAATCTGGTCAGGTTCCACTGCACACCTGGCTGCCCGATGCGATGGAAGGCCCGACTCCGGTATCCGCTCTGATTCACGCCGCTACTATGGTCGCCGCTGGTGTGTTCCTGGTCGCTCGGACCTATCCGATTTTTTCCGCATCAATGGTGGATGGAGGAAGTATTGCCCTCACCGCCGCTGCGTGGATTGGTGGCATTACCGCGCTCTACGCTGCCTTGGTCGCCATGGCGCAGACAGACATTAAACGTATCCTTGCCTACTCGACCGTTTCCCAGCTCGGCTTCATGATGATTGCGCTTGGCACCGGTGGTGTCGGTGCCGCCATGCTGCACCTGATCTGCCACGCCTTCTTCAAGGCGCTTCTCTTCCTCTCCGCTGGTTCCGTTATTCATGGTTGCCACGATGAACAAGATATCCGCAAAATGGGTGGCTTGAGGAAAACCATGCCAAAGACTTTTATTGTTTACGCAATCGGTATGATGGCGCTCTCTGGATTCCCATTCCTGTTCTCAGGTTTCTGGAGTAAGGAGGCTGTCCTCGGTAGTGCTCAAAACTGGCAAGGTGGCATTGGACCATTCCTGTTAGCCGTTTCAGCGGCGCTACTGACTGCGTTTTATATGACCCGTCAGGCATTGATGGTATTCTTCGGTGAGCCTCGTAAACCAGGTGTGGACCATCCACACGAAAGCCCGAAGGTGATGTTGGTGCCTCTCTATCTTCTGGCTGCGGGCGCGATGCTTCTTTCTGTTATTGGAACACCCATGTGGCCATGGTTTGAAAATTGGATGAAGGGTGAGTCTGCCTCATTTGACTTCGGACACTTGTTTAGTCACCCTTCACTTTTGATAATCTCCCTGACGATTGTTACTGTCGGTGTCGGTGCGTCATGGATAATCTACCGTAATCTACCAGACGACAGCAATGCACCCGATCCCCTCGAAGGTAAACTCGGTGGCGTTTGGGCTTTCCTCGTCGCTGCGATGCACTTTGATGCTGTTCATGAAAAAGCAATTATCAAACCGCTTGCGGCATTCGCCTGTGTGGTCAACTCAATCGAACGCAATGTCTTTTTACCACTGATGACCGCCTTCGAAGGAGCTTTCAAACTGTTGGGTCGATTCACAGGTTCAGCCGATGAACAAGGCCTGAACCGTGGATTTGATGGGTTTTGTTCGGGAATGAAAAACCGTGCTTCCTCCGCCTCTGATTCTCAAGTTGGCCGTCCGCAGGGATATCTTCGGGCGATAGGTCTCGGTATGTCCGTTCTCCTTGTCCTCTATTTCTGGCTCAGTTCCTAGTTACATTATGTTGTTACTTTCATTATTACTTCTTCCCTTAGTAGGTGCCGTGATTCTCACAGCACTTCCAGGTGCTGGTCGTCGAGGAAGCAAAGAGGGCTCAGGTAAATTTGCCATCGCATGGGCGGTTATTCCGTTAGCCTTGGTGGTGATCATGGGGTTTCAGCATCCAGCTTCGGATGATGGCGTGTTAGCTAAATGGTCTTTAGAATGGATCCCTAGCGCGAAGATCAGTCTTTCATTTAGCGTTGATGGTATTTCGTGGGTGTTCCTCTTGCTTACTTCCTTGGTGACCTTGTTTGCGTTGGCAATCTCATCGCGTTTCGGACTGAATAGTCGTGGTTATTGCGCTCTGATTCTGGTGATGCAGACGATGCTGTTCGGGGTTTTCACCGCAGGACATTTTATTCCATTTTTCCTCTGCTGGGAAATGACCTTGATTCCGTCCTATTTACTAATTCGGCTTTGGGGCGGCGAAGGTGCACCACGCGCTGCGATGCGATTTTTCATCGTCACACTCTTTGGCGGTGTCTGTATGCTACTCGGATTTCTCGCTCTGCAAGTTTCAGTAGGCACGATGGATTTTGCGGCACTAAGCACAATGGCGTCTGAAGGGAAACTTGCTGCGGGAGTAGGTGCGGCATTGGAATCGACAGGAAAAGACGGCTACTATCTGCTCACGGTGATCGCCATCTGCGTATTCCTTGGTCTGGCTGTGAAAATCCCAGTCTTCCCATTCCACGCGTGGCTTCCCGATGCCTATGCCGAAGCCCCAACACCGGTGACCTTGTTGCTGACTGGTTTGCTTTCGAAAATGGGTGTCTACGGACTGCTCCGCATTTTCATGATGATTTTCCCCGAGGTGCTACCGGGCTTTGCTCCTTGGCTAACAGCTCTGGCTGTGATCACGGTGGTGCTGGGTGCTGTTGCTGCATTAGCACAAACCGACATGAAGCGAATCCTCGCATATTCATCAATCAACCACCTCGGCTACTGTGTGTTGGCTGTTGCTGCAGTGGCTGCATCGCAAGCTGATCGGACTGCTGTATCGTCCTCGATTTCCGGTGTGGTTTTACAAGCCTTCAACCACGGCATCATTGCTTCGGCCTTATTCTTTAGTGTGGGGATTTTTGAACAACGGAGTGGGGGACTTCGAAGCATTAACGACTTCGGTGGACTACGCGCCAAGGCACCTGTTTTCTGCGGTCTGATGGGATTGGCACTGTTTGCCTCTCTCGGACTACCCGGCCTCAGTGGTTTTGTGGGTGAGTTTTTAATCTTTAATGGAGTCTTCGGTCTCGTGCCATGGGCGGCTGCGGTCTCACTGATCGGCTTACTGCTAAGCGCTGTATTCCTTCTCCGACTCCTCCGCAAGGTCTTCCTCGGACCACTACCCGATTCATTGGAATCCTGGACTGATCTGACTTTGGGCGAAAAATGGCTCTTTGTTCCCGTAGTTGCCTTGATCGTCTTGTTAGGTGTTTGGCCCCAAGCCCTCTTACACTGCATCAACGACGACACTCTTCGCATGCTTAACCTTCTTCTCCCGTAATTATGAATCCCGCCTGGACCATTATATCTGCATTTGTCGGAGCTTTGCTTGTGCTGCTGCTTCCTGCTCGTATGGCTGGGCAATCGCGCGTGATTGCCTTGGTCGCTTCCATCGTTGGTGCGCTGGCTGCCGCGGCCTCGTGTTTGATCCGACTCAATGATGTGACCGCACCTGTCTGGTCATTCGACAGCCCATGGATTCCCAGCTTTGGGATTCGGTTCCATCTAGCTGCCGATGGCTTGGCTCTTACTCTACTGATGTTGACAGGTCTCGTTGCCATTGCCGGAGTCCTATTTTCTTGGAATGTCACCAAGCGCCCACGTGCGTTTTTTGCCTATTTCTTAATCATCATCGGTGGGGTGTATGGCGTATTTATGAGTCGGGATGCTTTCCTGCTCTTTGTCTGTTATGAAATAGTCATTCTCCCGAAGTACATGCTCATTGCGATCTGGGGATCGACCAATCGTGAGTATGGCGCAATGAAACTGACGATGTATTCCATCGGTGCCAGCGCCCTGATTTTACTAGGTCTGGTCGTAGCCTACGCCGCATCGGGCGGAACCAGCTTCGATATCGCTCATCTGGCTGCAACTGAATACTCGACCTCGCTTCAGACCTGGGCATTTCCTATTCTCTTCCTTGGTTTTGCCGTTCTAGCAGGCATGTGGCCATTCCATACTTGGGCGCCAACCGGTCACGTCGCAGCTCCCACAGCAGCCTCAATGCTACTCGCGGGTGTGGTAATGAAGCTTGGTGCATTTGGTGCACTTTGTGTGGCTATGCCAATTTTCCCTCAGGGTTTTGCCATCTGGCAGCCGATGATTGCGGGGCTGGCTGTTATCGGGATTGTTTACGGTGCTTTCACCGCTCTCCAACAGAAGGATCTCAAATTCGTGATTGGTTACTCCAGTGTCAGCCACATGGGTTTTGTCATGTTAGGTCTGGCGGCAGCAACCCATTGGGGACTGCGAGGTGCTGTTTTACAAATGATTTCCCACGGAGTGATTGCAGGACTTCTCTTTGGTATTGCCGGCAGGGTGGTGTACGAGCGCACTCACACCCGTGATCTTGAAGAGCTAGGTAAATTTGATTTATGGCGATCACTTCCGGGGGCGGCATTGGCCTTTACTCTCGCAACAGCGGCTTCGATGGGGCTTCCTGGTTTTAGTGGGTTCGTAGCGGAGATTTCTGTGGTGATCGGCGTATGGGAAACCTACCCGTGGTTGCTACCTCTCGTAGCTTTGGGGATTATTATTACGGGTGCGTTTTCGCTGCGTGCGATGTATCGGGCATTTTTCCCCGTCCTGAAATCAGCGCAGGGAACAAACCCTTCGCCACCCAATTTACCACCACTGACCTGGCCTGAGATTTCAGCCATGGCATTATTACTTATCGTTTCTCTCTCCATCGGAATTTATCCCAAACCATGGGTGACTCTGATTGATGATGGTCTCCGCTCACCTCTGTTCCAATCGATTCTTTCCCAGCCGTGAATTATCTCCACCTATTCTATCAATTGCTGCCCGAGGCCGTGCTGGTAATCACCGCACTGGCGCTTCTGGCTATCGCTCTTACTCGCGAATCAAAAACCGGGAAGCCGATCACTTGTGGATTGGCCTCTTTGATTGCCGCCTTGGGCGTGATTGGAGCTGGTTTGGCTCTTGGGTTCGGTCCCTATTGTGGCCCCAAGTGTGGTCTCGATTCAGGAACGAACCTGATCTCGACGGATGCCATGGCGCTGATGTTCAAAGGCTGTGTGTTGGGACTTGGGTTCCTAGCCGTGCTGGTTCCTCCTGCTAAAAAAGAAATAGCCAACCCCGGTGAGTTTTATGCGTTGATCTTGTTTGCTCTGACAGGTTTGTCACTGACGGTTGGCAGTAATCATCTACTGTTCATGTTTGTGGCTCTGGAGCTAGCCAGCCTCTCACTCTATCTTCTCGCTGGATTTTCACGCACAGCGCGTTCGGCAGAAGCCTGCCTGAAGTATTTCCTTTTTGGTGCCGTGTCCGCTGCTTTCATGCTGTTTGGATTAAGTTTTCTCTACGGGTTTTCCCAATCCGATACCCTGCAAGGTGTTGCTGCCGCTGTAACGGCCGATCCAACATCTGTCATTGGTATCGTCGGTCTATTGATGGTGGTGGTGGGACTTGGTTTCAAAATGGCCGCCGCTCCATTCCACTATTGGGCGCCTGATGTGTATCAAGGGGCCCCCATAACAACGGTGACGCTAGTTGCTGGTGCTTCCAAAATTGTGGGTATGGTGCTGCTAGTGCGCTTCTTGATGATCGGTTTCCCAGAAGCTTCTGGATCTGCTGCATGGGGTGGAATGAAAGCTGGATGGTCGGTATGGTTGGCGATACTCGCAGCGGTCTCAATGATCTTTGGAAACTTGCTCGCTCTGGCACAGAACAGCGTCCGCCGACTGCTCGCATACTCCGCAGTAGCTAACAGCGGATACCTTCTGGTGGGTCTGTGTGCTGCCGGTGCCGCGTCATCTGCTTCTGCTCTTTTCTACGTCGTGGTCTATGGCCTCGCTACTCTAGGTGCGCTTGCCGTCACCGCCGCCGTCGAGCGAGATCAGGGTAACGATTCACAAGCTTCCTTTGCCGGACTGATTCACCGTTCGCCTTTGCAGGCTGTGTGTTTGCTTATTTTCATGACTTCACTAGCTGGAATTCCACCTCTAGCAGGATTTGCTGGGAAATTTATTTTGTTTGGATCGGCGATGTCCGATTCCACATCAGCGGGCAATCCCGGACTGACCTGGTTAGTCGGCCTAGCCGTCGTGATGAGTGCCATCTCGTTTTACTACTACCTGAGTGTGCTCAAACAAGCCTTTGTCAAAGGCGAGGAGCATGAAGGCGGTAAACAATCGGAGATGTCTCTGGGCCACGTCATCGCTGTGGTGATTCCTGCTGCGGCACTTGTATTGCTTGGGCTGCTGCCATCGGTTCTTCTCGATCCGATTAAAGCGGCTGTGTTTGAGGTTTTGGGTGGGCGGTAAAGTATTCATTTGATCGATCTTTTCATTAAAAATATGCATTGTATGAAATCTGCCATGGTTGACGCCTGGTGTGGGTTTGGGGCCGACTTGGATTTCTCCGATACTCGGTGTGTCGGCTGCAAGTTTTCTAATCATCCTCGGAGCGGCATTATTGTGCCAGAAAAAGAACCACCGCGTGATGGGAGCTGTTTTACTTTTACTGATGCTGGTTTCCATGTGGATTCAGAAAAACAGGAAAATAGCTCAAGATACATCGGTGCGGGTGGCGGCGGTGCAGAGTGAGGCCTCGGATTTCGATACTTATGTGGCACTTACCCGTACGCTGACTTTGGAGGAGAGGAAGAAAACCGATATTATACTCTGGCCCGAGCATGCCATATTATATGATGTTAGACGTGATGTAAGGGAGTGGGGAATCCTCACCGAACTGGCGGAGGAAAGCGATTCTCTTATCGTCGTGGGGACGCAAACAGCTCTGGAGGATGGGAAGTGGTATAATACCGCTCTATCACTCAACAGTGATGGTGCCATCGGTGAGCCTTATAAAAACCATACGGTGCATTTTTTCGACGATGGAGTCGCGGGAACCGAAGCGAAGGCGGTGGTGACTCCGCGGTGGAAAATGGGAACTCCGATTTGTTTCGACTGCGATTACCAGGATGTCATCCGCCGCATGGTGGCCGATGGCGCAGAGTTCCTCATGATTCCTAGCATGGACGGTATCGATTGGGGGGAGAAACAGCACTATCAACACGCCGAGCTATTTGGTCATCGTGCGGCGGAGAATGGACGGTGGGTCGTGGTCGCCGCAACATCAGGTGTGACCCAGGTGATTGATCCGTATGGAAACCGCATGAAGTCTTTGCCCATTATCGATGAAGGGGTGCTCACGGCTGAAATTGGTAGCAACGATCACCTAACTATTTATACACGTATCGGCTGGTTGTTCCCATGGGTCACGATGTGTATTGGGGGGATCTGGTTGCTGTGGATTTTTGTTCAGGGGATAAAAGAAAAGCGACAGAGCCGAACTCCAAAGTAGGGTAAGTTTGCAACTTGCCGGCAGGATGTGCAGAGTAGCTAGCCAAGGTCGATTATTCCATGGGTTGCCGACAAGTTATAAACTCGTCCTGCTTTCGCAGGAACTAGTTTTCTAACTTTGTTTTTTTACCGACTTCTTGGCGGCTGTCTTTTTTAACCTGACTCGAAAATAGGATCGAGTTCCAGTGGTGAACTTTTTGATTTCGAATAGATCGATAGCACCAAACATATCACTCAACTTAGTGAATCCATAGGTGCGGTGGTCGAAAGGACCTTGGTTGGCAATGTGTGAGCCGACCGGTCCGAAGGACGCCCAGCCATCGTCGTCTGTGGATGCTTTGACGGCATTGCGAAGGGTGTTCATCAGCTTGGTATTTTGTTTGAGCTGACTGACCGAGTGTTCCTTTTTCTTTTGAGAAGTTTTAGTGGAATGGTCTTCATCAAGGTAGATGAAACGAGTGCAGGCGTTGACAAAGGGTTCCGGTGTGGTCTGTCGACCAAAACCAATGACTTGTTTTCCATCCGCGCGTAGACGAACGCAGAGAGGGGTGAAGTCACTATCGGAAGAGACCAGACAGAACGTCTCAACGTCTTTCGTGTAGAGGATATCCATCGCTTCGATAAGCAGAGCCATGTCGGTGCCATTTTTACCTTTAACGATATCGAAGTACTGCATGGGTTGAATGGCATAGTCATGCAGCACTTTTTCCCATCCGGATAACGCTTGTTTTTTCCAGTTTCCGTAGGCTCGCCTGATGTTGACTACGCCATGTGCCGCCAGTTCTGAAATGATAAATTCAATCTTCGATGCTGGGGCATTATCGGCATCGATGAGGAGGGCTATGCTCCCATTGATTTTGTGGTCAGTGTTTGTAGACATGATGGTTATTTGAGATCTCCCCCTAGTCTAGTTAGGAGGGCGGCCTCTTGCAATCATCATATTATCTGTATCAACGTATCGATGATCTGTTGGCGTAATGGTAGAGCTTGCTCGCTGATTTGACGTTGAAGGACTTCATACTCGTTTCGGCCTTCGGGTGTCTCAATTTTAATAGGGTCATATCCGAATTCAGTCAAATCATAGGGACTGGCTCGCATGTCGAGTTCACGGGCTTGGAGTGCTAGTTGGAAACATTGCCAGAGTAAATTACTACCCACCCACGGCATACACTTGGACGCCCACTTATAGAGATCCATGTTGGTGTGCAGGCAGCCTGGTTGCTCGAAGTCTTGCCGACTATCTAGGGTGGGTTTGAGTTTGTTGAACTTTAATGCTTCGGGGGCAAAAAACCGATAAGCATCGAAGTGGCTGCAGCATATAGGGCGGGACTCAATGATCTGATCGGTTTGCTCTTGAGGGAGTCTGAGTGGAGCTGATTCCTGGTGGCGGATTTCACCCACGCGATCGCCTTGGTAAACCATTGCCCACTCGTGCATTCCAAAACATGAGAAGCTTGCGGGTCGATGTTGAGTCAGGACTAATAGATTGTGTATCCACGTGATGCGATTACGCGCTTTGTCATCGAGTTTTTCCGGGGCTAGTTTGATCGACGTCTCCGTGATGTGATAGTGTCTTGGATTGTATGATTGAACCAAGCTGGCTTCGTTTTCGAGAATCCTACCCATGCCAGGATGCCATTGTTCGAGTTTGCCAAGAGAGAATGGATAGTAGGTGAAGAGGAAATCAAAAACCGGATGAGTTTTATGAGCTCCTCGTCGAGCTCGGTAGGGAACCGTCCACTTCCTAACTTCTACACGATGTTGCTCGGTCAGATTTTGCCAATCGACAATTGCCACCACTTTGTCACTAGATGTCAACATGGTGGAGTGAGGCATCAAGATCAACGCAGAGAGAGGGAAGGACTTTCTTCAAGTGGTTAAGATCACCGCTGGTGAAGATGTGGTGTCGAGGAGACGCACTGCCACTTGAGTTTGGGAGCAGACTGGCGGCACGCTGGGCGACGGCGGCTCCGGTATCGATGATTTGCACATCCGGTCCGACAACATCTTCTATGAGTGGACGGAGAAATGGATAGTGGGTGCAGCCGAGTGCTAGCACGTCAGCTCCCGCATCGATGAGTGGGAGCACTTCTTCTTCGATGATGCCACGGGCGCGCGGGCCGGTAAGTTCTCCAGCTTCGACGAGTTTGACGAAGTTAGGACAGGGGCGGGTGATAACTTTGATGCCGTCGGCATGGTTACTAACGAGGCGATGGAACTTTTCACCTGCGAGTGATGCTTCAGTGGCGAGCACGCCAACGATTCCTGTTTTTGTGAGTGCAGCGGCAGGTTTAACTCCTGGTTCCATACCGACAAAAGGAATGGGGTAGGTGGCACGTAGAGCTTCAACTGCTGAAATAGTTGCGGAGTTACAGGCAATAACAATCATCTTGCAGCCCTGCTCGATGAGGAAGTCCGTGACGGCAAACACGCGACGCTGAATCTCATCAGCATGTCTCGCTCCATAAGGACACCATGCACTATCACCGAAGTAGATGATGGATTCGTTGGGTAGGACTACCCGTATTTCGTTGAGTATGGAGAGTCCGCCGAGACCTGAGTCGAGTATGCCGATGGGGGAGTTCATGATGGAATTTAGGCGCTAAGAAAACAAGTCCATCTGCGGGCTGTCGACATCCGGCATGTCCTTTGGTTGGTTTCGTGTATTCTTAGCCTTGGGTTTACCCTTCGCCTCTGGGCGGGTGGAGTTCATTTCCAAGTGAGTTAGAATGTCTTTGGCTCGATCAATGATCGCAGGCGGGAGGCCAGCTAGGCGGGCGACTTGGATGCCGTAGGACTTGTCGGCAGTGCCGGGGAGGATTTTACGGAGGAAGATGATGTCGTCGTTCCACTCTCGAACTGCGACGTTGTAGTTTTCAACCGCTTCACGGGTCCGTGAAAGGTCGGTGAGTTCGTGGTAGTGCGTGGCAAAGAGAGTTCGAGCTTTGATTTTGTCGTGGAGATGTTCGGCGACTGACCATGCGATGGAGAGTCCATCAAAGGTAGCTGTGCCTCGGCCAATTTCATCGAGAATGACGAGAGAGTTCTCTGTCGCATTATTGATGATGAGAGATGTTTCGTTCATCTCGACCATGAACGTCGATTGGCCACTGGTGAGATCGTCAGATGCTCCTACTCGACAGAATATACGGTCGGCGAGCCCGATACGTGCTTTTTCCGCAGGCACGTAAGCTCCAATTTGTGCCATGAGGGTGATCAGTGCAACTTGTCGTATGTAGGTGGATTTTCCTGCCATGTTAGGGCCGGTCAGTAGAATCAATCGGGAGCTGTCAAACTCCATGAGTGTATCGTTAGGGACGAATTTTTCATCCACCAAAGTTTGCTCTAACACAGGGTGGCGGCCATTGGTGATGTCGAGATCTTGAGAGTCGTCGAGGTGGGGGCGGGTGTGTTGGTGAAGCTGGGCGAGTTCGGCGAGCCCTAGTAGCACATCGAGGGTCGCTAGGGCGTCGGCGCATTGTTGGAGGCGATCCAGGTCTTCGGCGACGGATTGACGAAGTTTAACAAACTCCTCGTATTCCAGCTGCTTAGCTCGCTCGTCGGCACCAAGGATTTTGTTTTCCATCTCCTTAAGCTCGGGTGTGATGTAGCGCTCGGCATTGGCCATGGTTTGTTTGCGTTGGTAGTCGTCCGGAACCATGCTCACCTTCGCTTTAGTAACTTCAAGGAAGTAGCCGAAGACGTTGTTGAATTTGATCTTGAGTGTGTCGATTCCGGTGCGCTTGCGTTCGCTTTCCTGAAGTTCGGCGAGCCATTGTTTACCACTGCTTGAAGCGGATCGTAGTTCGTCGAGTTCGGGAAGGTAACCATCGCGGATGATACCCCCATCCTTGGTTCCCGCAGAAGGTTCATCGGAGAGGGCTTTTTCTAGTAACTCGGTAAGCGCGGGGAAGAGGTGGAGCTGCTGGTAGAGTTCATTTTGAAAATCCGAGTCAGGAGCTTGATCGCTGAGGGCATCGAGGTGGCTTTTGAGATCGGGGATTTTCTGGAGTGAAGTAAGCAGTGACATCAGGTCGCGGGCGTTGCCTGCATTTTGAGACAGTCGGGAGGTGGTGCGCTCGATGTCACGGATTCCTTTGAGCTGTTCGCGGCACTGGCCGAGTAGAAAGGGCTCCGCGAGAAAAGATGCGATGAGATCCTGCCTAGCCGTCAAGGTGGTGAGATCACGGAGTGGGTGTAGAATCCAGTCGCGGAGCTTACGTGCGCCCATGGGGGTGGCTGTGCGATCGAGAGCTCCTAACAGTGAGTGCTGTCGGCCCGTAGGCGAATCAACGAGATCCAGATTTCTCTGTGATGAGGCATCGATAATGACATGTTCACCCTCGCTGCGGACGGAGAGGTGGCGGAGATGATCGCAGGATCGGCGAAGCTGGAATGAAAGGTAGTGGAGAATGGCGCCTGCGGCGGAAATGGCAGCGATCATTTCATCGCAGCCGAATCCACGCAGCGATTGCACTTTAAAATGATCACAGAGTGCGAAGCGTGACTGATCGGCAAGGAAGGCGTAGCCATCGTAGGGGAGGCATCCCCGGAGATGGCCGAAGGTGTTAATTTGGTCGTCGCCGATGATAAGTTCCTTTGGCGCTAATCGCTGCAATGCATCTTGGAGTGCGTCTTTATTAGCGTACTCGGCGACGGTGAACTCACCGGTCGAGTGGTCGGCGTAGGCGAGACCGATCGATTTACCTACTTGATAAACAGCGGCGATGTAGTTGTGACGGGTGTCGTCAAGGAGTGTGATGTCACTGACTGTTCCCGCGGAAATGATCTGTGCGATTTCTCGTTCGACGATTTTCCCTGGCTCCGGTGCTGTAGTTTGTTCGGCGAGAGCAACCCGTTTGCCGGCCTGAATGAGTTTGGCGATGTAGCCTTGTGCCGCATGATGGGGGACTCCGCACATTGGGATGTCATTGCGCTTGGTGAGAGCGACATTGAGAATTCCAGATGCTTTTTTGGCATCCTCAAAAAACATCTCATAAAAGTCGCCAAGACGGTAAAAAAGGAGGATGTCGTCAGGTAGCGAACGCCGCATCGTGTGATACTGCTCCATCATCGGTGTAAGTTTTTTTTCCTTCGCCATGCTTTGTGTGTTGGATTTGTAGATGGTGGAGAGGGGGGGTGTCGAATTCAGAATGAAGAATAATGAAATTAGAATTTTTGTAAGGAGAGTTGACAGAAATGGTGAGTAACGCTGTATTTATTTCCGATGAAATTGAACAAACTATTTAACCGCCTATTTTTACCCGTATTCACTGCAAGTTTGGCTATTTGCCAGCCAATCATGGCTGATGATGATGAAGATCAAACTCCACTCGCTAAGGCCATGGAACAGAGCAGTGATGCGCTTAAAAGCCTGCGCAAGATGGATAAAAGCGATTGGGCCGGAGGCGCAAAAGCCGCACGTACTGCCGCTGATGGCTGTCGTAAAGGTATGGAATTCATCCCCGTGCTAGTAGAAGAAATGAAAGACGGTGAGGAGAAAACCAAGGCGATCGCCGACTATCGACGTCTGATGGGGCTTTCTTACGCTGCGCTTTGTGAACTTGAGCTGGCCTACCTTGAAAAGGATCAAGCTAAAGTTGATGCGGCCATGACGAAGATTAAGGCTGGTAAGAAAGAAGGCCACAAGAAATACGAAGACGACTAAGCTCGTCTTGGTGAAATCCTACCCACGAATAAAGGGTGCCAATTATAACTCCCTATTTATACAAACGATTTAGTCGTTTACTGAAATCTTCTCCTCGTCTCGTAAAACGGGACGGGGAGAAACTTTCTCATATCGAGATTGGTGATCTCGGTGAACGTATTGCCTGTGCGCAATTGAAGGCTGAAGGGCGAAAAATTCTTTACCGAAATTATCGAGGGCCAAAGGGAGGGGAGGTCGATATTGTGGCCCGTGATGGTGATACACTAAGCTTTGTTGAAGTGAAAACCCGAACTCGCAAGGGCTACGGGCGTCCTCTGGATGCTGTGAATGTTGCCAAACAAGAGTTAATTGAGCGAGGAGCCAATTCCTGGTTGCATCTGCTCGGAACACGTAGCATTCCTTGGCGATTTGACGTGGTGGAAGTCATCCTCAGCGATGGTGAAGCGCCAGAAATCACCGTTGTGAATGATGCGTTTTGAAGGTTGGTTCTGATGGTGGTTTTGTGGCGCTAGATGTGACGACTAATAATGGCAAAGCCTAGCATTGCCAAACGGCGTATCTTGAGAGAGTGTTTCGGCTCACCTACGTCATGTCTAAATCTTCCAACATGCCACTCTATGTGGTTGGGCACAAGAACCCCGATACTGATGCCATTTGCGCTGCTATTGGTTATGCCGATTTGCTCCAGAAAAAGGGAGAAACCGATGCTGTTGCTGCTCGTTGCGGCGCGGTGCCAGCTCGTACTGCCTGGGTGCTAGAGCAGGCGGGAATGGAAAAGCCGCTCTTGCTTGATGATGTCAGCGCAACCGCTGAAATGATTTGCCGCAAGGAAGTGGTCAAGGTGAATGATGACGCTACTTTCCTGACAGCCTATCAGGTGATGCTTTCCGGTGGTGTTCGAAGTATTCCTGTGGTGGCAGCCGATGGTCAACTGCGAGGGCTTCTTAAATATCTTGACCTACTTCAACTGCTGATGCCGGACGGCACCGGCACGGAATCGGTGCGCCGGATGCATGCCTCACCGAGGAAAATTGCAGCTACGTTGAATGCTGAGACCTCGACCGAAAATCTTGATTCAGAGGAGCGTGAACTCGTACTGTCGGTTGGAGCATCTAGTGTGGATGCCATTGTTAAACGTCTCACCCATGCGACAGAAAAGGGAGACGTTCGTTCATACGTGGTTATTTGTGGCGATCGACCGATCATTCAGCAAACGGCGATCGATCACGGCGTATGCATGTTAGTGGTGACTGGTAGTTCTCGAGTTTCGGACAGTCTGATCGTATCAGCCCGCGAAAAAGGCGTCATTATTTTACACTGTCAGCAGGACACAGCCAGTGTCACTAAGCTCATCCGTTGCTCACGTATGGTGAGGCATGCGCTGCATGATGATGTGGTCCGTGTCATGGCGGATGATTCAGTTAAGTCCATCAGGGATGCTGTGATGAGTCATCAGCAGGATCTATTTCCGGTCATTGATCCGGGCGATAATACGCTGATGGGTGTGATTTCCAAATCCGATCTGATCGACCCTCCACGCATTAGGTTGGTGCTTGTGGATCATAATGAATACTCACAGGCTGTGGAGGGCGTCGAGGAAGCTGAGGTGATCGAAGTCATCGATCACCACCGCCTAGCCGGCGACTTGGTGTCTCGAGAACCCATCCGTTACCTCAATGAACCTGTCGGGTCCTCCTCCACTTTAGTAGCTAGGGAATACCGCTACGCCGGTATTGAGATACCCAAGGGTGTGGCGCTTTGTTTGATCGCGGGAATGGTATCAGACACGCTAAACCTTACCTCTCCAACCACAGCTGATCTCGATCGTGAAATTCTTGCATGGCTGTGTGAAATTGGAGGAATCGATGCAGCTCAATTTACGCACGACTTTTTTGCCTCCGGATCATTACTAGCGCATAACTCAGCAGAGGAAGCGATCGGTGCTGACCGCAAGGTTTTTGAAGAAAATGGTGCCCGAGTCAGCATTTCACACATCGAGGAGTCGGGCTTGGGCCTTTTCTCAGCGAGGAAAGATGATCTGTCGGCTCAACTTGATGAGCTGATCGCAGAGAAAGGCTATGACTTAGCCCTTCTCATCGTGACAGATATCACCAGTCACCATAGTTTACTGCTCACCAGCGGTGATAGCAAAATTATTGGGGCTCTTCCATTCGACCGTGATGAAGATGGTGTATTCCAAGCACCAGGAGTAGTTAGCCGTAAAAAACAGATCTTCCCAGCTGTCTGCCAAGCCATCCGAGTGGCGGCACACAGGTAGGAATGCTAGTGTAATAACAAAATATAGAATTATGTTTGAAAATATTGTAGTGATTAAAATCGGAACTGGAGTCCTTACCCGTGAGCTAGATGGAATGTTGGATGAAGCATCGTTAGTTCGACTTGTGACTTCAGTTTCCGAACTCGTTGCCTCAGGAGTGCCCTGTGTGATGGTTTCCAGTGGTGCTGTTGGTGCAGGGGTATCAGCCTTAAAGCTCGATGGGTATCCGGATGACACAGCTTCCCGCCAGGCGTGTGCGGCTGTTGGCCAAACTCGCCTGATGCACGCCTATGAGAACCTTTTCCAGAAGTTTAGATTAAATGTCGCACAGATCCTTCTCTCTGCAGCGGATCTTGATCACAAAAATCCAAGTGACCTAGTGATGAATACGTTGCATCGTTTACTCAAAGAGAAAAACATCGTCCCAATCATCAACGAGAACGATTCTGTAGCCGTTGAGGAACTCAGAGTGGGGGATAATGATATGCTCTCCGCGAAGGTGGCTCGAATGCTAGGTGCCCGCATGTTGGTCATGCTCAGTACTGTCGATGGACTTCAACGCTCTGATGGGAGTGTGATCAACCAAGTGGATGATATTGACACCGTAGTCGAACATGTCAGATCAGATCATGGGAAATTTTCTATCGGAGGAATGGAATCCAAGCTCAAAGCCGTCAGGTTCGCATTGGATGCAGGTGTGGAGACAGTCATTGCAGGTGGTCGGAAGCCATCGACACTGGCTTCTATCGTTTCTGGTGGAGCAGGAGGGACGCGCTTTAGTCTATGAGGGTGTATTTACTTTCTATTCACTCTACTGGAAATGTAGTAGCAAAACGCAAATAAACACGCTCTAATGATTGACCTGAGAGCATACTCGGTGTATTCTTTAACGCCTCGACATTATCAAACCTCTCTAAACTAGAGTGAGTAAATATAACTCAATTTCAGCTCTTCACGGTAGCGAATTCTCATGGATTCGCTGCGATGGTAAAGGATCATTTTTGAACAGCCCTATGCTGAAGGATTGGTGTGAACAAGAGGTTGCTAATGGGACAACCTGCCTAGTGGTTGACCTAGCTGGATGTAAAGGCATGGATTCCACCTTTATGGGGACAATGGCAGGACTTGCCATGCGTCTGATGAAACTTCCTGAAGGCAAGCTTCAAGTTGCCGAGCCCGGTGATCGTAATCGCAAGTCGCTTGAAGATCTTGGCCTTGATGTTCTCATGCAGATTGATCCAGCGGATGCTCTTTGGCGAAGCCATATTAGTGATGTTAGGGACAACCTCAAACCCTGTGAACTCATTCAGGACAAGGTCGACCAGGCTCCACATATTCTTGAATCTCACAGAAAACTTTGTGAAGCTGACGAGGGAAACACACAGAAATTTGGGACAGTGCTCGATTTTCTAGAAGCTGAAGTGAAGGCTAAGGAATCAGCCAAAAAATGATGAACTACTTATCACTAGTAGAGATTAAGTGCAACTAGAGCCTCTTCGTGATTATTTACATTAAACCGTTTCGCAAACATTGTTCCCCCTTGCATAAATGATGACGAATTCTGTCTATGCGATTGTTGCCGTCTCGGCAATTCTTTTTGTGATATGCCTTCTCGCTTTGCGTAAGACAGGCCTGCGCCTTGCCGAAATCCAGAAAGAAAAGGACGATATTGTTGGTGAGGAGCAAAGGATGTTTGATTTTCTTCACCTCCTCGGACAGGCCATTGAAAAGGATATTACCTCAGACCAACTGTATAAAGAAATCGTTGATGGTTTCAGTAATGTACTAAGTGCGGACGGTGGTGTAATTTATCTTCTTAACGATGATCGGCTGAGTTTGGTGCCCAAGTATATTTCACCGGGTTGCCCTCCGCTTGTTGGCGTTCCTGTGGAGATCAGTAATCGGGCGAAAAAAGATCCGAGGGCCCTCAGCAGCCATGTGCTTTTGTCCAAAGTCTCAGTCGATGAAGGAGTCCTAGGTGCAGCTCTGGCCACTGGAGAGTGTCTCCATATACCCAATGTCAAAAACCACGAATCATTCAGAGACGCTTTTGTCAGTTACGAGGAAAATGTATCAGCGATGCTCGCGACATTGCAATACAGTGGCCGAGAGCTCGGTGTAGTGGCTGTTATTCGCCGGCACGAGAATGGTAAGTTTACAACCAATGATTTTGATGTCTTTCGCTCTGTATCTGAGCAATCCGCCTTTGCGATGGGAAATGCCATGATTCATGAAGAACTAACGGAAAAACGCAAGTTGGACGATGAAATACGAACTGCGCGCGAAGTCCAGAATGTTTTGCTGCCGTCCGCCGAGCCGAATATGCCAGGCTATCGTGTCAGTGGGAGCAACACACCAGCACGTATGATTAGTGGTGACTATTTTGACTATATCAAACTTCCAGATAATAAATCCGGTGTTGTGATTGCAGATGTTACGGGCAAGGGAGTTCCTGCAGGTTTGTTAATGGCTATGTGCAGAACTGTGCTCCGCCTTACAGCTAGAGCAACGGCTAGTCCCTCTGTCGCACTAGGTCTAGTGAATAGACATTTGTTTCCTGATGTTAGGGAGGATATGTTTGTAAGCCTCGTTTATGTGGTTCTGGATAACGGTACAGGAAACCTTCGCCTGTCCAGGGCAGGGCACGATGCACCACTCATGTTTCGTGGAGGCACAGGTAAGATCGAAACAATCAAACCGCCAGGACTAGCTTTGGGGATCGATGAAGGGGATGTATTTGATCGAGTGACCAAGGACCTTGATCTCGAAATGGAATCAGGTGATTGTCTGCTGCTTTATACTGATGGCGTAAACGAGGCTGTTGATAAGGATGATAACGAGTTTGGTGCAGGCCGACTTGAAACAGTATTCCTTAAATTCGCCCCAATGGGAGCTGAAGCAGTAGTGGAATCCATCCGCCAAGCCGTATCTTCGTTTGCGGGTGATCAACCACAAATGGATGATATCACTTTGATCGCAATTGAAAAAAGGTAATGAGCATTGATGTTTTCTCGATTTTACCTCTTGCCAGCACCCTTCTATTATATAATGATATCATCAATCAAGCGATTGAATGGTCTCTATTGCTGAACAATTACTAATAGTAACAACCCAAATCATCAAATGAAACTCGTTAAAATTATCGTGATAGCAGCCGCCGCATGTGGCGTTATGGTCAGCGCATCTTGCTGCTCAAAAGCACCAGTAGCACCTCCACTGGAAGTTCCAGCTACTAAGTAATTCAACCTTCTCAATCCCCCTAAATTAGAAACTAAACTAAACCGAATAAAAAATATGAAAATTGCAATCATTCTTGCGGCAGCAGCCGGCATCGCTCTTAGTACATCTTGTGGATCTCAGCCTGACCCAGTTCCGACTCCTGCTCCTATGGAATTCGCTAAGTAATTCTCCCTAAGACATTAAACCAACAAAACAATAACAATTATGAAAATCGCCATTATCCTCGCCGCAGCCGCTGGAATCGCACTTAGTGCATCTTGTGGATCTCAGCCTGACCCAGTTCCTACACCTGCTCCTGTCGAATGCTCTAAGTAATTCGCCTTTAAAGCTCTAACCATAAATAATAACAATTATGAAAATCGCCATTATCCTCGCCGCAGCCGCTGGAATCGCACTTAGTGCATCTTGTGGATCTCAGCCTGACCCAGTCGTTCCTCCAGCACCAATGGTGGACGCACCAGTCAAATAAGCTTATATAGCATTTCAAGGGTGGGTCAGTTAGATCTGGTCCACCCTTTTTCATAGCCTCTTATTTCTTGTCTTGTGGAGGAATCCCAGCCATAGACACACACGATCCAAAAATTATACATTATGAAAGCATTTAAAATCCTCGTCATGTTGGCCACCATTGGAGGTGGTGTTGCCCTTTCTTCATGCGGTACTGCCACCTGTGAAGAGCGACCTCCAGCACTTCGCCCGCTTCCGGGTTTCGTTCCCGTGCCTACCCCTACCCCTACGGCAGACTACGCTAAGTAACATTTAAGTTCTCTTGGCCTTTGCCGAGACAACTAGTTATACAATTTAATCATAAAAAGGTCATGGGCTCACCCCCATGGCCTTTTTTGCCGTTAAGATGTAACCTTCTTTGCATTATAATGAGCCAAGTGTAATTAGCACAACTGAAAAATACGGTTGCTTTTTTAATGATTACACCGTATTTATACGTACGTTTAAGGAATACTACTCGTAGTTCCTACTAACAACACCCCAAACACACAACTCTTTATACCCATGCATAAGAACGCAGTTACCCAGTCTACAGGACCATTTAAGGCAAAGCTTAGGCATTATCATCGTACCGCATCTCCTGCCCTTTATGCAAGAAAGCAAAAACGATGGGAAGATGTATCACTCTCAGAATTAGGGGATGCCTCAGTATCGGGGACCCATGGGGAAATTGATCTGACAGCTAAGCCTTCAGCTACGAATAAGAAGACTGAGGACTAAGCCTAATCAGAGCCTTAATTTTACGTCAAGCCTGTGCCCACTCGCACGGGCTCTTATGTTTACTGAGGATAAGTTCTCGCTGAAATTTTGACCAGGTTATACCTGAAGCTGAAGTCTGGTATTTTGTTTCGATTTGATTGAAATCGAATATATTTAACGCGAATCTTTGTCGCGCGTGCCATTATGTCTCACTAAATAGGGGGACTAACTGTGCCATTTTGTCATTTCTTGACCGCTTTTTTGTTATGTATAGTTCGTAATATTGTAAGTTAACATGCTTACAGTGAATCGATAAAGTATATTTAACTATCAGTTGGCACGTTGTCTGCAATAGAGATTAGCGATTACCAATTGGTAACAAAACCTTTAAAAAGCGTAGAACCCAAAAAGACACGCAAGGATCACTCAATCTCAAATTAAGAAACTAGAAAACACCCAATTATTATGGCTAAAATACTCGGAATCGACCTCGGAACCACTAACTCCTGCATGGCTGTCATGGAGGGGGGCGAGCCACAAGTGCTTGAAAACTCAGAAGGCGCACGCACAACACCATCTGTCGTAGCTTTCACTAAAAGCGGCGAACGCCTCGTCGGCCAGGCTGCTAAGCGCCAGGCTGTCACCAACGCTAAGAATACCATTTTCTCTGCCAAACGCCTAATCGGCCGTAAGTTCTCAGAACTCAGCGAAGAAGATAAGCAGCTTCCCTACAAGGTAGTGGCTGCCGATAACGGCGATGCCCACATCGAGGTTGAAGTCGGAGGTGAGACAAAAATTTATTCTCCTCAGGAAATCTCAGCGATGATTCTCGGCAAGCTTAAAAGCGATGCCGAAGCTAAACTCGGTGAAACTATCACGGAAGCCGTTATTACGGTTCCTGCCTACTTTAACGATTCCCAGCGTAATGCCACCAAGGCAGCAGGTGAAATCGCTGGCCTTAAGGTGCGCCGCATCATCAACGAGCCTACTGCAGCATCCCTCGCTTACGGTCTCGATAAGAAATCTGATGAAAAAATCGCCGTTTATGACCTCGGTGGTGGAACATTCGATATCTCGGTGCTGGAAATTGGCGACGGAGTTTTCGAAGTGCTCGCCACCGACGGTGACACCCAGCTCGGTGGTGACGATTGGGATAGGGCGATCATCAACTGGATCGTCGCAGAATTCAAAACAGCTGAAGGCATCGACCTCTCAGGCCAACCCGACGCACTCCAACGCATCCGTGAAGAAGCTGAAAAGGCCAAAATCGCCCTGAGTTCTTCTCAGAGTTATGATATCAACCTTCCCTTCATCACAGCTGATCAAACTGGCCCCAAGCACATCCAGACGACTATTTCTCGTCCTAAGCTCGAGCAGATTGCTGACAAACTCTTCGATCGCACTAAGAAGCCCGTTCTCGACTGTCTCAAGGAGGCCGGTGTTTCAGCCAGCGAAATTGACGAGCTCGTTCTCGTTGGGGGTATGACCCGTATGCCTCGTGTGCAGGAAATCGCTGCCGAACTCGCTGGAAAAGAGCCTCACAAGGGAGTGAACCCCGATGAAGTGGTCGCCATTGGTGCCTCTATTCAAGGTGGAGTTCTTCAGGGGGACGTAACAGATGTTCTCCTTCTCGACGTGACACCACTCAGCCTCTCCATCGAGACGATGGGAAGTGTAGCCACTCCAATGATCGAGCGCAATACCACGGTGCCAGCTAAGAAGTCTCAAACCTTCTCAACCGCTGCCGACAACCAGCCAGCTGTGGATATCCGCATCTGTCAGGGTGAACGTAAGATGTTCGAGGATAACAAGATGCTTGGGAACTTCCGTCTCGATGGAATTGACCCCGCACAGCGTGGCACGCCGCAGATCGAAGTCACCTTCGACATCGATGCTAACGGTATTCTTCACGTCTCAGCCAAGGATAAAAACTCCGGTAAGGAGCAGAAAATTTCCATCGAAGGATCAAGTGGTCTCTCTGATGAGGAAATCGAAAAGGCCAAGCGTGACGCTGAAGCCCATGCTGATGAGGACAAGAAACGTGCCGAAATCGTCGAAACCAAGAATAATGCAGAGAACCTCGTCCATCAGGTTGAGAAACAACTCGGCGAACTTGGCGAGCAACTTCCAGCCGAAATCAAGTCGGGTATCGAAGCCAAGATCGAAGCTGTTAAGGCAGCGCTCACAGCTGATGATATCGATGGAATCAAGTCTGCTACTACTGAACTCGAAGCATCGCTCCAAGAGCTTGCCCAGGCCGCTCAAGCAGCCGGTGCAGCAGCTGGAGGCGGAGCAGATGGCCCAATGCCCGGTATGGGTGGAGACGCCCCTGAAGCAGGCGAGGAAAAATCATCCGAGCCCAAGCAAGCCAAAGGTAAGGTCGTCGACGCCGAAGTCGTAGAAGACTAACTATTTCAATAGGTCCCATACATAGTGTGGAACCAATTTATACAAATCAACCCAAACAAACAAACCAACAACCAAACTAACAAAAAAATTATGGCAACAATAACACCAATCGGTCAGCGCGTCCTCGTGAAGCGTCTCGAAGCCGAAGCAGTCAGCGCTGGAGGCATCGTCCTTCCAGACACCGCACAAGAAAAACCCCAGGAAGCTGAGGTCGTATCCCTCGGAACCGGCGGTAAAGACGAAGATGGCAAAGCCATCGAGTTCGCTGTGAAAGCAGGCGATATCGTCCTTATCTCCAAGTATGGTGGCACCGACGTCAAAGTAGACGGCGATGACCTCCTCATCCTTTCCGAATCCGACATCCTCGGAATCGTTAGCTAAACCAATATTCTCAAACTAAAAAATAACTAACCATCATGGCTAAACAATTACAATTCGACGAAGCAGCACGTCACGCACTCCTACGCGGTGTGGAAAAGCTCGCACGTGCCGTTAAAACAACTCTCGGGCCTGCTGGCCGTAACGTCATTATCGACAAGAAGTTCGGTTCCCCAACAATCACCAAAGACGGTGTTTCTGTTGCTAAGGAAATCGAACTTGAATGTCCTTACGAAAACATGGGCGCACAGCTCATCCGTGAGGTTTCTAGTAAGACATCTGACATCGCAGGTGACGGAACTACCACCGCTACCGTGCTTGCCGAAGCCATCTACAAAGAAGGTCTTCGCAACGTTACAGCTGGTGCTAACCCAATCTCACTGCAGCGCGGCATCATGAAGGCTTCTGAAGCCATCGTCGCCGAGCTACACAAGATCTCCAAGGAAGTGTCCGACACTTCTGAGATTTCACAGGTTGCTACTGTTTCTGCTAACTGGGACACGGAAATCGGCGGTATCATCGCTGAAGCCATGGACAAAGTAGGCAAAGACGGAACCATCACCGTTGAAGAAGCCAAAGGTATCGAAACCAATCTCGACGTTGTCGAAGGTATGCAGTTCGATAAAGGCTACCTCAGCCCTTACTTCGTCACTGACCCTGAGTCCATGGAAGCATCCCTTGACGACGCTCTGATTCTCATCAACGAGAAGAAGATCAGCTCACTTAAGGATCTCCTTCCACTTCTGGAAAAAGCAGCCAAGACCGGCAAGCCACTCCTCATCATTGCTGAGGACGTTGAAGGCGAAGCTCTTGCAGCTCTCGTAGTGAACAAGCTCCGTGGAACTCTTAACGTCGCAGCCGTTAAAGCCCCAGGCTTTGGCGATCGCCGTAAGGCTATGCTCGAAGACCTCGCTATCCTCACCGGTGGTAAAGTCATCACTGAAGACCTCGGTATCAAACTCGAAAACGTTGAACTCGAAGACCTCGGTTCAGCTAAGCGTATTACGATCACTAAAGACGCCACTACCATCGTTGAAGGTGAAGGCACAAGCGAAGCCATCACTGGCCGCGTAAACCAGATCCGCCGTCAGATCGAAGACACAACCAGCGATTACGACAGCGAGAAGCTCCAGGAGCGTCTTGCCAAGCTTGCAGGTGGTGTTGCTGTCATCAATGTTGGTGCAGCTACTGAGACTGAAATGAAAGAGAAGAAGGCCCGCGTCGAAGACGCCCTTCACGCCACACGCGCTGCTGTTGAAGAAGGTATCGTCCCCGGGGGTGGAACCGCTCTCATCCGCGCTCAAGCTAACATCGGTGATCTCGGCCTCGTAGGTGATGAAGATACAGGTGCAGGCATCGTGGCCCGTGCCGTTGAAGCTCCACTTCGCCAGCTTGCTGCTAACGCAGGCCTCGAAGGAGCCCTCATCGTTCAAGAAGTTAAAGCATCAACCGGTAACCAAGGTTACAACGTTGCTACAGGAGAATACACTGACCTGATCAAGGACGGTGTTGTTGATCCTACCAAGGTAACTCGCTCAGCCCTACAGAACGCAGCTTCCATCTCCGGACTGCTTCTCACCACTGAATGTGTTATCACAGACCTCCCAGAAAAAGAAGCTCCAGAAGCCGGCGGTCACGACCACGGAATGGGCGGAATGGGTGGAATGGGCGGCATGATGTAGTAGCTAAGCTCTAGTGATCAGTTGGCGGTGATCAATGATCAGTGCCAGCACGATACTTATAAAATTACAAACCCCGGTTGCCTCATGGTAGCCGGGGTTTTTTGTGAGGTTATTTATCCGGTTGGTAATTATCTCTCCATTTTATGCATGTAACATGCCGCGTAGAACTGAGTGGATTCTATTTAGGTTGCGCAATAGCGTTTGGGTAGTATCAATAGCCTGTGAACCGCGTTGTGATACCCGAAATACTTGATAGTCTGGATCCTTCTAATCCCGATGCGATAAGAAGTAGGCGTGACCTAACGATGATTAACCGGCTGATGGGTGGTCAGGCATGGCTAGCCAAAGAAGTGGGACAGCTAGATGGTGTCCACCGAGTTGTTGAACTCGGAGCTGGAGACGGGATGCTTTGTAATCAGTTGAAATCGATGCGGCCTAATTGTGAGGTGATAGCTATTGACTTGATCCCCAAACCGGCCGGTGTCCGGGATGATGTTGTTTGGGAACAAATGAATGTCTTAGACTACGAAGGCTTTGATTCTGGCACTGTAGTGATCGCGAATCTTTTTATTCACCATTTGCAGAAGGATGAACTGCGCATATTGGGCTCGAAACTGAAGTTGGCGAAGATGCTTTTGTTCACTGAACCTCACCGCACAGCTTTAGCTTTGTGCATGGGAAGATGTTTATTTCCTATCGTCAATTACGTGACTAGGCATGATATGATAACAAGTATCCGAGCTGGCTTTGTCCGTGGTGAAATGGGGGAGTTATTTGGTGAGGGATTTCGTTGGCAGGAAAAAATTGGGTTATTGGGTGGAATTAGAATGACGGGAGGACGCGAATGAAAAAAATAGTGATCATTGGTGGCGGAATAGCAGGTCTGTCGTTGGGTATCTATCTACGGAAACTAGGAGTGGATGTAGAAATCAACGAGTCAGGCACTTACCCCAAACACAAGGTCTGTGGGGAGTTCATTTGTGGAGTTAGCGCAGATACAATACAAGAAATGGGCTTGGATGGTGTGATTGGCCAATCAGTGATTCATCAAAAGATGACTTGGTGGATGGGGGATTCTCTTGTGCTCGAGGACAAATTACCCACCGAGGCATGGGGCTTATCACGCTATAAATTAGATGAGGATCTAGCGTCGTTATTTGTTGATATGGGAGGGGGGCTGAATACGGGCGTGCGCGTAGCGCGTGAAGACGACGAGGGGGTAGTGTGGGCGACAGGTAAACCTAAAAAGAAGGGGCGGTGGATCGGGCTAAAGATCCACGCGATGGACGCCCAGATTGATGGGCCCGATGGACTCGAAATGCACGTGGGTAGCCACGGTTACATCGGACTGTGTGGTGTTGAACGAAATCGAGTCAACTGCTGTGGTTTGTTTCGCATGGATCAATCGATCAAAGGTAGTGGCGGTGCGCTACTAGAGGCCTATTTAAGGAGTAATGACCTGAACATGCTGGCTGATCGATTGGGTGCATGGCAGAAAGATGAGTCTTCATTCTCCGCGACGGCAGGGTTTTCATTTGGAAAACAGAAACAGGCAGGTGCATTTTGTGTAGGTGATTCGTCCTATTTGATACCTCCATTTACGGGTAATGGCATGAGCATGGCATTAGAATCCTCATGGATGGCAGCTCATTGGCTAAAACGATTCAGTCAAGGTGAAATCGAGTGGGCCGATGCCTGTGCGGATTATGAAAATGAATCAGTTGCGTTTTTTAAAAAGCGGATGAAGATGTCCGGAAGTATTCAGCCGCTCTTGTTTAACCGATGGGGTCGGACACTACTTAAGACGGCAGCCAAATCTGGCATGCTTCCATTTGAATTTCTATTTCATCAATTAAGAACCCCATGAATTTATTGTCTGTTGCCTCAGCCTTTCCTGAGAAGAGTTTTACTCAAAATGATTGCCTTGAAGCGATGCAAACAGCCGATTTCTGGGATGAACTCAATGCTCGCTCTCGCATGTTGCTAGGCAAAGTGTTGAGTGGTGATAGCGGCATTGATAAAAGGCATTTCCCTTTGAATAATCTAAAAGAGGCATGGCAGCGTGATGCTCAGAAACTTAATGAAGCTTATGAAAAAGCGGCACCTTCGTTGGCTGCCATCGCTGTCGAAAAAGCCATTAAAAAATCAGGCCACGAGCCGAGTCAAATTGACGCTTTGTTTGTTTGTTCCTGCACAGGTTACCTTTGTCCTGGAGTGAGCGGTCATACGGCTGAGAAGTTAGGTCTTCGCGAGGATGTTTTTTTGCAGGATATGACGGGGCTTGGCTGTGGCGCTGCCGTTCCGCTGATGCGCTCTGCCAATGCCGTTGTGGCTGAAAATCCTGATGCTGTTGTGGTCACTGTAGCTGTGGAAATTTGCTCAGCCGCATTTTATGTGGAAGATGATTTTGGTGTACTCATTAGCACGTGTTTATTTGGTGATGGCGCGGCTGCGGCTGTTTGGTCGGGAGCCGGAGGCGATTGGCAAGTGGGAAACTTTGAATCAATCCATCAGCCGGAACACAGGGAGAAAATCAGATTCACCAACGCAGGTGGCAAACTGAGGAATCAACTCCATAAAAGTGTTCCTGTTCATGTGGCTGAAGCGGTTAGCCTACTCTACGAAAAACGAAAAGGAGAGCCGCAAGCCTGGATAACCCATGGCGGAGGCCGAGATGTTATCGAGCAGCTTGAGCGTGTATTACCATGTGAGGAGCTGACTTATGCAAGAGATGTGATGCGTGACTACGGAAACCTCAGCAGTCCATCCGTATTGGTCGCATTAGAAAAATTTCTAGAAGAAGCCGACGGCAGTGAAGACCGACTGTGGGTTTGCGCTTTTGGAGCCGGGTTTTCTGCACACAGCTGCGAGATGACTAAAGTGAATTAGTCGCGACTAGTTATTGGCTTCAAATCCCTTATCTGCAGGATTACCTCTCTTGTCAGCTGCCGTAGTGGCAAGGACGTCGCAACGCTCATTGTTGGGGTTCCCAGCATGACCTTTAACCCATTTCCAAGTAATAGAGTGAGGTAGAACGGCGGCACTCATACGTTTCCAGAGATCGACGTTTTTGAGTGGTTTGTTTTTGCCACGTGACCAACCTTTCTTTTTCCACCCATGAATCCAGCCTTTCGCCATGGTGTCGATGACGTATTTTGAGTCGGAATAGACAGTGATTTCACATGTCTCACTTAGGGACTCGATTCCGACAAGGGCGGCGAGGATCTCCATGCGGTTATTGGTGGTCTTGGCAAACCCACCGCTGATCTCCTTGCGCTGAGTCTTATAGATCAGAAGGGTTCCGAACCCTCCTGGCCCTGGATTGCCTCGAGATGATCCATCGGTGTAGATAATGACTTGTTTCACTTCGGGGTGTCTAACGTATCATCTGGGTTCGCTGCAAGTGCTATCGTATTGAAAATTTTCTATAGAAAAGCTGAGTTGACGCCGCTACCTGGTCGATAGATTTCGACGATTACCTAAGTTTCTTTTCTAACGTATCCTTATTTCTCGATCCGGTTCTAGTGGAGCTGGTCCGAGCAAAGCTCATCGTGAAGTTACGCTTATCCATGTTGGACATACGACCCTGCCATTGGACCCGACCGTTCACGGTCACTTTCCGTAGTGAAACACGGGCTGAGCCGAGGCCTCCTTCGATGTCACCCATATATGGGTTCCATTCGTCAAGGTAGAGTTTGCCGTTGGCATAGTTATATCCGATGAGTTCGTAAGATTTGTTATTATTGAGATTGGTATAGCGGCCACGAACCCTTCCGTTTGCATACCGGTTAAGCTTCACTCTGATCGCGGATTTGCCAAGTTTGCCGTTGTAAGTGGATTGACTACTCAGTGTCTCTGATCCGTTTGGGGTGATTGCCTACCTTGGCTCGGATATTATTGGAACCACGCCAGCTATTTCATCTTCAATGGATTGGGCGAAGATCGGCGAAATTAGGGCCAATGTGGCGACACAGAGATAAGATGATATTTTCATAGCGTCCATTTGTAACACAGGGCAATAGGCCAAGTCAAGATGACCACATTCAGCCTGCGTCACAATGATGGGGGGAATAGCAAAATAATATGCAAAAATGCTGATTCCAAGCCGTATTCATGGGGATAATACCACACCACATGAAAGTCTTCCTATTAACCTTCTTGCTTTGCCTCAACGCGCTGGCGGCAGAAGACAAGATCAGTTTCAATAAACACATTCGGCCAATCCTGTCGGATAAGTGCTACTTTTGCCACGGTCCTGACGCAGCTGACATTAAAGGGAAGTTGCAACTTCACAGCCTTGAGTTGGCGACATCTGATCGGGATGGAGAAGGTGCTGCGATTGTGCCTGGGAATGTTGAGAAGAGCCTGCTATGGCATCGGATTACGTCGAACGATCCAGAAGAGGTCATGCCCCCGTCTGAAAGACATGCTGCCTTGAGTGCAAAAGAAATTGAGACCATGCGGAAGTGGATCGAACAAGGTGCTAAATATGAAAAACTCTGGTCCTTAATACCACTGCCTAAAAAAGTGGATGTTCCGGAAAAGTCGTTTGATGGTGACCATAATGCCATTGATCGATTTGTGCATCAGGCCCTGAAAGAAGAAAACTTAAAGCCAGCCCCTGAAGCCGCGCCTGACATGTTACTTCGTCGGGTCTATCTTAGCCTAACGGGATTGGTTCCGACAGTTGAGCAAATCGCTCAATTTAAGGCTGATAAGAGTAGCAAGGCTTATGAAAACCTAGTCGATCAGTTACTTCAATCTCAAGGGTTTGCTGAGCGTTTAGCGGTCGATTGGATGGACCTGGCTCGTTATGCAGATTCTTATGGCTACCAGCGCGACAATGCGCGGACCGTGTGGCCGTGGCGCGATTGGGTGCTTCGATCCTTTGAGCAAAACATGCCCTACGATCAGTTTGTTCACCAGCAGCTCGCGGGTGATCTGATGCCCAACAGTAACGATGAGATGAAGCTCGCCACGGCTTTCAACCGCTTGCACATGCAGAAAAACGAAGGTGGCAGCATACCGGAGGAATTCCGGGTTGAATATGTTGCGGACCGGGCGCAGACGGCAGCCACGGCCTTTTTAGGGCTGACCATGGAGTGCTGCCGATGTCACGACCACAAGTATGATCCTATTTCACAAAAAGATTATTTCAGCACCTTTGCCTTTTTTAATAACATCGATGAGGCTGGGCTTTATTCCTATTTTACGAAATCCGTCCCGAGCCCGAGCATGCCAATTATGGCAGAAGCCGAGAAAGTCATGATGCGCGCTAAGGAGGCGAAACTAGCTCAAGCTGAAGCTCGTGTGGCTGCCGTGAAGGGGTCTGAGAAAATAGCCTTCGATCAATGGTTTCAGAATGGGGATTGGGATGGGGCGGTTGCTGTTAAGGGGATGATTGGCGCGTTTAATTTTGATGCCGCCGATAAGGGAAAGATTCCCAATCAACATGCGCCTAAATCTTTGGGAACCTATAACGCGACATACTCAAAATTAGTCGAGGGCAGGACGGGGAAGGCGGGCAAGGGGCTCCTTCTCGATGGTGACAGTGAACTTAGTTTCGGGGCACTAGGTCCCTTCGAGCGGCATCGCGATTTCTCCTTGAGCTTATGGGTGAACACTCCAGTTCATCACAAGCGGGCCGTGATTCTCCATCGGACTCGCGCTTGGACGGACGCGGCAAGTCGTGGTTATGAGCTACTGATGATCAATGGTAAACTCAACGTTGCCTTGGTTCATTTTAATCCGGGGAATGAGATCAGGATTCAAAGCAAAGAGAAGCTATCGCTGAATGCCTGGAAACAGATCACAGTCACTTATGACGGATCATCGAAGGCTTCAGGCCTCAAACTCTACTTGGATGGTCAACCCGTTGCTACAGAGGTCCTCAAGGATCACCTAACAAAAGAAATCTATTATTCGGCTAAAAAGAAGACGGCTCTCAAAGTTGGAGCTCGGTTTCGGGACAATGGATTTAAAAAATCGAAGGTCGATGAATTGCGCGTTTTTGATCGGCGATTGACCCGTCTTGAAGTCAGGGAGAATTTTTCAAAGGGTGCGAAGTCATCCGATAAGGCAGATCGTTTTGCCTATTATCTCGATAATGAATCGGAGGCTTACGGGATCGCCTTCAAGGATATTTTGGCGAAACGTAAAGATCTCAATGAGTATAGAAATAGCCGGAATTACATGATGGTGATGAAGGAGATGCCGAAGCGACGGAATACCTATTTACTGACACGAGGCCTCTACAGCACACCCGATCT
This sequence comes from Akkermansiaceae bacterium, assembly GCA_037620805.1. Classification (GTDB taxonomy): domain Bacteria; phylum Verrucomicrobiota; class Verrucomicrobiia; order Verrucomicrobiales; family Akkermansiaceae; genus Oceaniferula. Next base: position 17,903 of record JASJLI010000062.1, on the reverse strand, counting down.
ATCGGAAGTGCTAGAGCCAAAGCCGCCAAAGAAAGTCTTTCCATTTGGTCCTGAATATTCCCGTGATCGATTGGGTTTAGCTAAATGGCTGACACATCCAGAACACCCATTGACAGCCCGTGTTGCCGTGAATCGTTACTGGCAAATGATCTTTGGAAACGGATTAGTGACCACGACAAATGACTTCGGCTCTCAAGGCTCCTATCCATCTCATCCTGAGATGTTGGATTATTTATCGCGATCATTTATCGCTTCGGGCTGGGACGTGCAGGCTCTTGTAAAGCAGATCGTGATGTCGCAGACATTCCGCCAGAGCTCAAATATGTCAGCGGAGTTACATGAGAGAGATCCAGAAAATAAATGGTTAGCGCGTGGTGCTTCTTATTACCTGAGTGCTGAAATGCTGCGTGATAATGCGCTTCATACAGCGGGTCTGCTGGGTGGTGACTTAGGTGGGGCCAGTGTAAATCCATACAATCCACAGGGGGATCTCTACCGGAGAAGTTTGTATACGACTTGGAAACGTAATGCACCATCACCGGAAATGCTTATTTTTGGTGCGCCACGCCGACAAGTTTGTTCGGTGAAACGGGAGAAGACTTCAACGCCACTACAACCACTCGTCCTGATGAATAGTCCTCAAGTCATCGAAAGTTGCCAAAACATGGCAGGGCTGATCCTGTCTCACAAGGCGGATGATACTGGTAAAGTTCAATTGGCATTTATCAAGCTTACCGGGCGAGAGGCCAGCCCGAATGAACTTGAGATACTCACCAAGTTGTTAGCCGAGCAGCGAGTCTACTTTAAGGGAGCTCCCGATGTGGCGACTCAATTAACTGCAATGGGTAAGGTCAAAGCTAAGCAGAAGGATAAACAAGAACTCGCAGCGTGGACTGTGATCGTGAACACCATCATGAACCTCGATGGGTTTTACATGTTGAGATAAAGGAATAAATAATATGATCGACCGAAGAGAATTTTTGAAAATGAGCACCGCTCTTGGAGCAGGCCAGCTGGTGAATTCCAATGCGCTGGGAGCTGGTGTAATCGATCCAACGCAAGGAGTTCTCGGAGGGGCTCATATGCCAGCGACAGCGAAGCGGGTGATCTATCTCTACATGGCAGGTGGACCGTCACAGTTTGAGACATTCGATAACAAACCTGTCATGAAAAAGTGGCACGGGCAAGATCTACCCAAATCCATTATCGGCGAACAACGCCTTACGGGTATGTCAGGGAACCAATCCTCATTACCCGTCGCGGCAAACCCCTATCAATTTTCCAAACACGGGGAATCAGGTATGGAGGTGAGTGAGCTGCTTCCACATACGGCAAAAATCGTTGATGAAATCGCTCTTGTGAAGACGATGTACACAGAGGCGATCAACCACGGACCGGCTAACACATTTATGCAAACCGGTTCACAAATTGCAGGTCGACCATCCATGGGAGCCTGGCTGGACTACGGTTTGGGAACAGGCAATCCCAACTTGCCACCTTTCGTTGTGATGAGGACAAAAGGGAAGGGAGGGCAGCCCCTCTTTGCCCGCTTGTGGGGGAATGGTTTCCTGCCCTCACAGTATCAAGGCGTCATGTTCCGACCCGAAAACGACCCCGTTTTGTTTTTAAATAACCCAGGCGGGATTGCCAAATCCTCACGCCGGGGTGTGCTTGATGCGCTTCGCCGACTCGAGGAGCTGAACCAAGAGAAGGTCTACGACCCCCAAATCGCGTCACGCCTAGCGCAGTATGAAATGGCCTACCGGATGCAAGGATCTGTCCCCGAGGCTGTTGATACAGGCAATGAAACGAAAGCTACATTTGATCTCTACGGAGCGGATTCAAAAACTCCGGGGACGTTTGCTAACAATTGCCTCATGGCTCGTCGATTAGCCGAACGTGGAGTCAAGTTCATCCAGCTCTATCACCAAGGCTGGGATCAACACGGTGGCTGCCCTGGTGGAGTGAAGAAGCAATGCAAGGATGTCGACCAGGCATCAGCCGCCTTAGTAATGGATCTCAAACAACGTGGACTCCTTGAAGATACTCTCGTCATCTGGGGGGGCGAATTTGGCAGGACGGCCTATTCACAAGGAAAACTCACCAAGGATAATTACGGTCGGGATCATCATCCTGGGTGTTTTCCAACATGGTTTGCCGGTGGTGGTATCAAAGGTGGCACCATTTATGGAGAAACGGACGATTATTCCTACAATATTGCATCCGAAGACAAGATGCATGTGCATGATTTTCATGCCACGGTTCTTCACTTACTGGGTATCGATCACACCCGTCTCTCATTCAAGTTTCAGGGGCGCTCGTTCCGACTCACCGACGTGCACGGGCATGTGAAACACAAAATTTTAAGTTAATGAAAATACTCACAGGAATCACACTATTTATACTAGCGACAGCTTTAAGCGCGAGCGCGCATGGACCGAGTGGTGACCACTCTAACGACGGGGGAACTGTCATAGCCAACGCCGAAAACGGGGAAGTCATCGGGCATGGTGCTTTTAAATATCGAGTCCATAAAGATTGGGGTAAACTAGACACCAAGAAATACCCCATCAAAAACTGTCATGGCATGGTGCAGCTCAAGAGTGGCGATTTTTTGGCTCTATGCGACGACACTCGACATAATTTTCTACTCTACAGCCCGGAAGGGAAACTCAAGAAGGCGTGGATGACCGAGTATCCAGGGGCTCACGGAATCGAGCTGTTTGAAGAGAACGGTGAGGAGTTTTTAATCATCGTCGATAGCGGCTGGGCAGTGCGCGCGGGAAAACAACTCAAGGAAACCGGACGTGTAGCGAAAACAACAACAGACGGCCAGCTCGTCTTCGGCCTTGGCCATCCTCAGACGGTGGGAGCTTACGAGCCGGGACAAAAATACATGCCCTGTGATGCGGCTGTGGCACCTAATGGCGATATCTATGTGGCCGATGGCTATGGCTCACAGTGGGTTAGCCAGTATGATAAAAACGGCACTTATATACGTAAATTCGGAGGGGCGGGGGATCCTGATAAAAATGCCCAATTAAAAAACTCCCACGGCGTTTCAGTTGATCTAAGAGATGAGGCCAACCCGAAACTCCTCGTCAGTTCCCGCAGTGAGAACAAGCTGAAGGTCTTTACCCTCGACGGTAAATTTATTGAAAATATTGATTTGCCTGGAGCTTATGGTGGACAGGCTGTTGTGCATGGTAAAAACCTCTACGTGGGCGTCTGCTGGTCTAAAAAAGAGGGCAAAGGCTCTAGGCTGAAGAATTCAGGATTTGTAGCTATCCTTGACGAACATAACAAAGTGGTCTCATGCCCCGGAGGGAGCCAACCCGTTTATGTGGATGGGGAAATCCAGCCCATGTATCAAAAAACAAAGACGTTTATGCACGTGCACGATCTTTGTGTAGGTCGTGATGATCATGTCTATGTTGTCCAGTGGAATGCTCAAGGGGCGTATCCGATGAAGTTGGAACGCATCACTGACCAGAATTAGTGGGTGAAGTCTGGAAGTCGGGAAGTCTGTGATCACGCGGGATGGAAAAATGACGGAACACCCAAGGAAAGGCGAGATTGCATCTTGGCGACACCCCATGAACACATCCTTTGTGCTCGCATATCCTGCCGGCAACTTGCAAAGTTACCCTACTGTTCCATCCGCTGGATTCCTGAAAATAAAAATGCCTGGCATATTTTGAGCTTCATAAAAAAGGGCACCCCGTGATGGGATGCCCTTTGAGGAAATGATTCTAACCGAGGTTTAGACTTCGACAGACTGGATCGTCTGAATGATACGACCAGCAATCTTGTAGGGGTCGCCCTGTGAGTTAGGACGGCGGTCTTCAAGGTAACCCTTGTATGCGTCGTCTTTGACAAAGCCGTGAGGAACACGAACAGAGGCCCCGCGGTCAGCAACACCCCAAGAGAACTTGTCGATAGACTGAGTCTCGTGAAGGCCGGTGAGGCGCATGTCATTGTCTGGGCCGTAAACGGCGATGTGCTCTTCGGTGAACTCTTCAAAAGCATCCATGAGCTTGAGGAAGTATTCTTTGCCACCTGTATCGCGGAGATAATCAGTGGAAAAGTTAGCGTGCATACCGGAGCCATTCCAGTCGCCTGAGATAGGCTTACAGTGCCACTCAACGTCTACTTCATACTCTTCACAGAGACGGAGAAGGAGGAAGCGGGCTACCCACATTTCATCAGCAGCGCGCTTGGAGCCTTTGCCGAAGATTTGGAATTCCCACTGGCCTTTGGCCACCTCGGCGTTGATGCCTTCGTGGTTGATGCCAGCGAAGAGGCAGAGGTCAAGGTGGACGTCAGTGATTTCGCGAGCGATTCCACCGATGTTGCCGTTGCCGACACCACAGTAGTATTCACCTTGAGGTCCTGGGTATCCACCTTTGGGGAAACCGAGAGGGACTCCTTCTTGCATGAGGAAATACTCTTGTTCGAATCCGAACCATGTTCCTGGATCATCAGCGATCGTGGCACGACCGTTGGATGAGTGAGCGCTGCCGTCAGGGAGCATAACTTCGCACATGACGAGGATGCCGTTCTCACGGGTTCCGTCAGGGTAAAGCGCTACGGGCTTGAGCACGCAATCGGAGTCGCCGCCTTCAGCCTGTTGTGTGGAGGAGCCGTCGAAGCCCCATTCGGGAAGTTGATCGAGAGTTGGAAACTCATCAAAGTCCTTCATTTGGCACTTGGTGCGGAGGTTCTGAACGGGCGTGTAGCCGTCAAGCCAGATGTAATCGAGTCTATATTTAGCCATAATGTCTGTTTTCTAATGGTGTTTTGTCTGTTGTGTCGCTGAGTTTTGCTGCGACGAAGCAATTTCGATTTTAATGAAAGCAGTTATCGTGCCAGTTTAGGTGAAAATAGGGATAAATCACCTGTTTTCAACCGTATCGTGGACTTCTAGCGCAATCAGAGTTGTATCGTCTTTGCCGTCATTACTGATGGCGCGGCACATGAGAGACTCTGCGAGGGAACTTGTCGAGTCTGGGTTTTTCAAAAATGCGGAATGAATGTGTTTATCCCAAAGTCCGTCGATAAGTCCGTCACTACAAAGCAGAAATCGGTCACCGGATTGATAGGGTAAAGCGACGATATGCGGGTTAACTGTAGTATGGCCACCACCAACGGCCTCGAAGAGCACGGATTTCCGTGGGTGGGAGCGGAATTGGCGTTCCGTGATCTCTCCACGGTTCATTTTTTTCCAAGCAAAGGTGTGATCCAGCGTGAGTTGGCGCGTCTCGGGCTCGCCGTCTTCATTTTTCCGGTGGAGGTAGAGCCTGCTGTCGCCAACGTTGCAAAAGTAGAGATTCTCCGGTGTAAACCAGGCTAGAACAAGTGTTGCCCCCATACCTTTTTTACTGTCGTCTCCAGCCGCTTGACCATTGATAGCAAGATGCACCGCTTGGATCGCCTGCTGCAGGTGGGAGAAGTAACCCGGACGAAGACCTGCCGCCGCTGTTTTAAAAGTCCGAGGGATCATCGCACTTAGCTGCTCAAGCATAAGGCTGGATGCGACGTCGCCAGCATTGCCACCTCCCATGCCATCGGAAACAGCAAAGATGAGGTCGTGAGCTTCTAGTGAGTGTCGACCGTCTTTTCCTAGTAAAGAGGCACCATTAATATCGGATGCAAAAGCGAGCCACGCATCATCGTTAATCGGTTTTTTTGTCCCCGAGACCGAGTCAGCCGACCATGTGATCGTTGCACCCGGATGCTCAGGAGAGATCTCGGTGGCACCTGGTAGAAAGGGATTCGTAGGGAGCATGGTCGTCGGTTAGCCGTAGGCGGTAGGCGGAAAATTCTCTAGGGATGTTATTTCGCTAAATCAGGATTCAGCAGTGAATAGTGACAGTCCGTGAGAAATTAAAGCAGTAAAGTCTGCGGTGTTTGCGGTGGCAAGTGTGGCTTTTCTGTTGATGGCAGAGGCGGCGATCATGATGTCGATACGTTGACTGCGCGGACGACTCAGCTCGTTGAATAGTTTAGCCGCCAGAACGGAATCCCCATGATCAAAGGCATGGACTGACATGCCCACCAAATGCCACGCGAGGTTGATTTCCTCGTCAGTAATAGGTCCAGTAATGAACTCACACCAAACCAGAGAATTCGTTGTTAGTACTGTCTCATTCTTGCACCACTCAGTAAGCTGGGCGGATTCCTCTGTGCCGTTAATTAACCCCCGGATCAGATAGTTGGTATCCAGAAAAATCATTTGCCCTCAGATCGCCAGTTTTTCCGATCATTACTAATCTCAGAGATCCACTGCTCCGCTTTGTCTGTATCCAGTCCACCCTCGCGATGATATTCAGCCAGGAGCTTCGCCGCACTCGGCTTACTCTGGTCATTCCTCCGTAAGCCCTTTTCCAGAGCTTCGGCAATGACGTCCTTCATTTTCTTTTTTTCCATGGCAGCACGGATTTTCACCTCTGTCAGGAGGTGGTCAGGGAGGTCAAGTGTTGTTTTCATGTCCACAGAATGCCATATTTATGGTTTTATGTCAATATGGGGGTTTTATCTGAGTGGATCCTCAGTATCAGACTATCGGGGGGGCGTCTAGGAGAGTGGCGAGCTCGAAGTCGATGATGCAGAACTGGCCAGCTTTACCATCGTAGGTAATGTTACGGGGAAAGGGATCGTCGTGCCGAACTCCGAATTTTTCCTCGAGTTCGAGAAAGAGTTTGTCGGTTTTTTTCTGAGAAATGTTAGGAGCAGGGCTGCCGCAGTTACTGGTGACGAGGTGCAGCTCACTATCTTCTGATTCGATGTAGCGGGGGACGTTTTCGCAACCACGTTCTTCAAGTGCCTTGAGGATGACTATTTCATTGTCAAAGCGCGTTTCCTTATCGGTACCACGAAAGTATTTATGGACGTTTCCGTAGAAGTCGATTTTGACGAGTGATCGAATGCCGTCTTTGAGGGGGCGCATCTTGAGCTTGTAGTTTGAAGCCTTAAGTTAAGGTAACAGTTTTACTTTGATATTCTTGGTTAGAACAATGCTATTGGGATCGTGAGCTTGGATTCCGAAGGTTCCTTGCGAGAGTTTGCGACGGTCTTTGAGATCAGCCTCTTCGGTATAGGTCACCACTACTTTCCCGTTCACTTTAGTCGTTACTGTATGGTCCTTGACGATGATTTCGTATCGAAACCACTCATCGTCTTTGGCTGGAGCTTCGAGGTGTTTTTTAACGATGTAGATGCTGCCTGTTTTGACGGGATCTTTCTGGGTCTGGTTGACTTGAGCTTCGTGACCTACAGGCCATCCTTTGTCCTGGTATTTGGTGTGAAAAAAAATACCGCCGTTAGATCCGGGTTTGGTCATTACGTCTGCAATGAAATGGAAGTTTTTTGCGTCTTTTGCTTTGCCTGTATGGTAGACCATCGATGGTTTGCCTTGGCATCTGATTGTTCCGTCTTTGATTGTGATACTAGTAGGGTTCCACTTGTCGATTTTCCAATCGGTGAAATCTTTGCCGTTAAACAAGTTAATCCAGCCTGCTTTTTTTTCGGTGTCGGATAGAGTGTTGTCCTCAGCGTGGGAAATTCCGAGGTTCAGTGACAAGGCGAGGATCATTATAGTTAGATGTTTTTTCATGATGTGTATTATTGTGATTTTATGAAGTTATTGGCCACAGAGTTTAAACCCAAGCCAGACTGCGGCGAGGCTACCGACGACGGATGCTGTGATATTTAGAATAGCAAGTGCAGGGGAGGATGCAAAAAGTTTCTGCGAATCCAAGGCGAATGTCGAGAAAGTGGTGAAAGCACCTAAGAAACCGGTAACTGCGAGCGGGTGCAGCCAAGCAGGGTGCTCGTTACCTCTTGATGCGATGTAGCCGAAGAGGCAACCGATGAGAAAGCTGCCGAGAATATTACAGGCGAAAATACCGATTGGGAAACGGTGTAGACGTGTGTGTTCTGCAAGCGACTGAATACCGCTCGATAGTCCAAAGCGCGAAATCGCACCAAGGCCGCCGCCGAGAAATATGTAGAGAAGATTCACAGTTACATATTGCCAGTTGCTCGTTTAAGGGCGAGGACTTTTTCAAAATCTTTAATGCCAGGTGACAGCTCGGCACCTGAGGCGATGTCGAGGGCAGCTGGATGGACTTGGGAGATGGCTTCTGCAGCATTGTCCGGAGTGATACCTCCAGCTAACAAAACGGGGATGTTTGGATGTGATTCGATGAAATTCTGAGCGTGGTTCCAATCAAATTTTTCACCCGTGCCGCCGTAGACTCCAGGGGCTGGGGTATCGAGAAGTATTGCCGTAGCGCGATAGGCGGCTATGTTTTCTAATGACGCCTTGTTTTTGACTCCTATGGCTTTGATGAAGGGGAGTTTGGCATCGGCAAAGGCTGCACAATACTCGGGTGTTTCGTCGCCGTGAAATTGCGCTATATCGATCAAATCATCTTCAAGCAGTGATTGTGGCACATCCGGAAAGGCATTCACGAAAACGCCAACGCGAACGATTTTACCCTTGGCAGATTTCAGGAAAGACGCTGCGATTTCTGGGTTGATGTAACGTTTCGACTGTGACCAGAAATTGACTCCAAGTGCATCTACACCGAGCTCGATCAATCGCTCTACATCTTTAGCGATGGTGACGCCACAGATCTTTAGGCTGGTTGGCTGGTTGAGTAGTTGATTGGTTAATTGGTTCACTGGTTGGGTGGGCTTGAGCTGAACAACCAATGACTAGCGAACTAGTCAACCAATGACCAGCCAACTATTCAACATTCTGAACTTGCTCGCGGATTTTTTCGAGCTCGGTTTTGGCATTCACGATGAGCTGGGCGAGGGTGGCGTCGTTGGCTTTGGACCCGATCGTATTAAACTCCCGATTGAGCTCCTGGCAGAGGAAGTCAAGTGGACGTCCTACAGGTTCATCGAGGGCGAGGTATTCGCGGAATTTTTCAAAGTGGGAACGGAGTCGGGTAACCTCCTCGGTGATATCACACTTATCGGCGAAGAGACCAATTTCCTTCATCACTCGGTCGTCATCGAGATCAATCTCAAGGCCGGACTCTGTTAGTCTTCGGTGGAGGTTTTCACGGTATCGAGTGAGCACAGACGGGGCGTGTGAAACGATTTCGTTGGCGATGCCTTCTAGAGTTGAAATCCTACTCTCAGTGTCATCGTGTAGGTGCTGTCCCTCGTTAGCGCGCATGGAGATCATTTGATCAAGTGCCCCTTCGACAGCTGGGGTGATCGCTCTGAGCGCCTGATCAGGATCGGCAGGTTCGTCATCGAATTCGAGGATGTTTGGAGTTCTCAGGAAATCGGCCGAGCTTGCCTGCACCGGCCGGTCAATGGCATCGGACAGTTCCGTGAACGCTGTTTCCAATGCACGAGCACGGGATGCATTAATACGGATGGTGTCTGTAACACTGTCAGGACGTTCGAGTTGAATGCTGATACTGACTCTGCCACGTGATAGCTTTTGAAGTGCCATCTTACGAATTCCGGCCTCCAATTCCGCGTAAGCACGGGGGAGTTGGACAACGACCTCACCCTGTTTACGGTTTACAGACGACGCCTCAACACGGGCGGCGATTTTGCTAGTGGCGTGCTCGGCACGACCAAATCCTGTCATTGAGTGCATGTTTTTACGTTGTTAGGTTAGTAATTAAGTCAGTGATTAAGTGGGTGCTTAAGTGGGGCGATTCTCATCGCTCTTTTCTTCGCCTTCGGAATCGGAATCGTCAGGTTTTTCATCATCAACTTCAGAGCCGTCTGAATCAGAGTTGTCTGAATCATCGTTGAGCGCGTCTTCGGACTCACCGCAGTCAGTAGGACGATAGCTTTCATGCTCGTATTCTTGTTCATGTTCTAAATCATGTTCAGCGAAGTCGTAGGTGCCGGTATCGGATTCATCGCCCTCGTCTTCACTATGATCGGCATGATCTTCATGATCGGCGTGATAATCATCGTAGTCGTGAGTTTCTGGATAGTAATCATCGTCGTGGTGATCGTGATCGTGATTGTAATCACTCACCTCATCATCATCGTCTTCACGACTCGTTGCAAAGGCAGGGGATGCTAGAAGTTTTTGGCGTAGTTCTTCCTGTTCCTTGAGTTCGGCTTCTCGCTGTTTGCGGTTATGGAAGAAGGATAGCCAGATACATATCTCATAGAGAATGATCATGGGGATGGCAAGGAATCCTAGAGTCGCCACATCTGGAGTAGGGGTGATCAAAGCTGCGATCACGACGATGGCCAGGATTGCGTAGGAGCGCGTATTGCGCATGATCTCGTAGTTGAGGATACCAAGCTTCACCATGGTCATAACCACGACAGGAAGTTCAAATGCCAAACCAAAGATCAGGGTAAACTGAGTGGCAAACGAAATGTAATATCCGATCCTCCATTCGTTGGTGACGCCCATTTCCTGACTGTAAGTGTAGAAGAAATCCAACACCTTGGGCAGAACGAAGAAATAGGAGAATAGAATACCTGCTAGGAAAAGCCCGAATCCTATCGCCATCGCCGGCCAGAGAGCTTTCTTTTCTTTTTTCTTCAGACCTGGAAGGATGAATTGGAGAAGGAAATAGAGTAGTAAAGGAAAGGAAATGACGATACCTGCAAAGAGAGAGAGTTTGATCGAGAGCATAAAGCCTTCGGTCGGATTCAGAGCCTGCATTAACACCAGCTTACCTCGAGAATCGACGGCAACATCTGGCCGTTTGCCTTCTTCCATCAGTGCAACAAGCTGTTCTTTCATGTCCGGCTCTAGCCCCGGAAATTTTCCTATGAACTCCTTGCCTGATTGGTGACTGTTCTCCATGTCGATCGCGGCACGGTAGTAGCGCACACTCTTGGTGTGGAATTTGAGATTTAATTTATTATCGGGATCGATGTGGGTAAAATAATAATCCTGCTGCTCGGGCGTAAATGTTGCGACATCTCGGTCGGCTTTTTTTGCGAGTTCCCAAGTATCCAGATCGATACTGACTGGGCCTTCCGGCATTTTCTCAACCTGGCTGACCTTCCAAACCTGTTCGACGGGTCGGCGGATGATGGTCATGAGCTCGTTTCGGAACGCAAAACAAACGCCCATGGCGATCACTAGAGTCAGGACCACACGGGTGATGACGATACGTAGATCTTCGAGATGCTCCAGAAAGGGCTTCTCCTCCTCGTTATGCGTTTTGTCACGCAGCTGAAATAGTTTTTTAAGCACAAACATGCGACATATATCCGCCCAGTTGCGGGCGTTGGGCATGTCTTTAGCTTACTAATGGCGTGTTGTGAAGTCTTGATGTTATCAAGACGGCAACTCAGATGGTTCTTCTTTGTTTTTACGGTTTCGAAGGGCTGAGTATCCTCTGCGAATTACACCCCAGGTTTTGCGCGATAGCCAGATGGCGATGATCACGACAACTAGGAAGACAAAAAACGACACAACCGGGGCAAATGCCATCAAACCAAGACCTCCCAGCACGAGCCCATCCTCACCGAGGCTGGCGACGGCATTCGATACAGGTTCCGGTGACATGTTGATCAACAAGCGGCTACCGGACTTGGTTGCATGAGTAAGAAGAGTCGTGCTTCCACTCAGAAGGGCAGCAACGACCGATACAGCCGGATCCATTTCACCTAGAGCAGCAAGGGCCAGCAGGGTGCCTCCAATAGGGCGAATAAATGTATGGATGGCATCCCAGCTACTATCGATCCATGGGATTTTATCCGCAAAAAACTCAATAAGGAACAAAACACCAGCAATGCCGATGATCCATGGATTCGCCAAGATTGCCAAACTTTCGTATTTATCAGCCAAATCGACCCAATTAAACCTTACCGCTAGCCCAGCCATAAAAGTGGTCAGATAGAGGTTGATTCCAGATAATGTGGCAAATCCGAGTGCTACACCAAGAAGGGAGAGGGTATCCATGAGGTCAATTTACCTCTGATTGGGAAATCTGCGATGGGAAAAATTGACACCTATTATAATCGGAGAGGCATGATGCTATGGCATTCGATTCAAGTAGATGACAGAAACCTACCGATATCAGATGGCCAATCAATTTGGAGGGGGCGGCCTTAGTATAGCTGGACCTAGCTCAAAGAGATCCGACAACTTGCATCACGTGCTCATGCACTTCCTCAATACTCGCATCCGTATCGATGACATGAACGAATGATTCGCTTTTTAGGCTAAGGAATAGATCACGGCAGAACTGAAGTGATTCACGTTTCTCAAATTCATTGGCCTCACCGTCTCTAACCCCAATACGATTTAAGGCGATGTCGACGTCGAGATCTAGAATGATAAGGAGATCTGGCTTGGGGGCGAATGCTTCGTTTTTCTCTCGAATCTCAGCTGGGTCGATACCTCGAGCTCCCTGATAGGCCATACTCGAGAAATAGTATCGATCAAGAATGACAATGCCGCCACGTTCCACGGTGGGAGTGATTAGTTCTTCGACGTGCTGCCGACGGTCCTTGAGGAAGTAATCAAGTTCGTCCTCGATACTTAGCCTGCCTGTCGTGGCGCTTTCGCGGAGTTTGCGCCCCCACGGCCCATTAGTGGGCTCGAAGCTCTGCACGACCTCGTGGCCATCCTTGCGGAGTGCCTCGGCGAGCATCGTAGCCTGAGTCGATTTCCCCGTGCCATCGATCCCTTCAATAACAATCAATTTTCCTTCGTGTGTATTCACTTGGTTTTTGGAGTTTGTAACTTGGAATTTAAAGTCTAAGCCACGCGTCAATACCACCGACAACATTATGAGCATTGGTAAAGCCTTCGTTAACGAGAAAATCAACAGCATGGGCGCTACGCACGCCTGATTTACAATGAATGAGGATTTCCGTATTGAGTCCCATTTCTTTAAGCTCTGGTATGATTGATGGGAAAGTAGCGAGTGGCACGAGACGCGAACTTGCGATGCTTGCTACATCATATTCCCAGGTTTCACGAACATCGATGAGGATGCCAGGGAGACCTCTTGCGAGTCTGCTTTTTAATGCCTCTACGGAAATTTCGCCAGGACCGGGTGGCGTGGATGTGGGGTCAGGGATGCCGCAAAAGTCTTGGTAATTCATGAGTTCAGTAATGGTTGGATTTTCTCCGCACAAGGGACACTCTGGGTCACGACGGAGTTTAAATTCTCGGAAAGCTGTATTGAGTGCATCGTAGTGAAGAAGTCGGCCGAGTGGTGGCTCGCCAGCGCCGAGAAGCAGCTTGATTGCTTCCATCGCTTGCATGCTTCCAATGATGCCCGGCAGCACACCTAATACACCAGCCTCAGCACAGCTTGGAACACTACCAGCATCGGGAGGCTGGGGGAGCATACAGCGATAACATGGCCCTCCAAGGTGAGGCGCAAATACGCTAAGCTGACCTTCGAATCGGAAAATAGAGGCGTAGACGTTAGGCTTTTTCAGGAAAAATGCGACATCGTTGCTGAGGTAGCGGGTAGGGAAGTTGTCGGTACCATCGATGATCACGTCATAGTTAGCTGCAATTTCCATGGCATTCTCTGCGGTGAAATTGCAGGCGTGTTTCTCAATCTGAACGTGTGGGTTGATATCGTTGAGACGAGCTGCTCCACTATCGAGTTTACTCATGCCCAGCGTCGATTGCCCGTGGAGGATTTGGCGTTGGAGATTCGATACCTCGACAACATCGGAATCGACAATTCCAATACGCCCCACGCCTGCCGCTGCGAGATAGAGTGTAGATGGTGAACCGAGCCCACCGGCGCCAATGCATAACACAGAGCTTTTTTTCAAACGTTCCTGTCCCTCAAGTCCAACTTGAGACAATGAGAAATGTCTGGCGTAACGAGCTTTTTCCTCCGTGCTGAGCATGGGGGGAATAGTGAATAGTGAATGTTGAATAGTGAATGCTAAACTCTGACTATTTTACAGAACGGTAGTGTGCTTTGGGAAAACCAGAAGCTTTGCTACTATCCTCAAGCAGCACTTGCACTGCCTTTTCAAGCTGCACATCCTTACCTAGGCTGAGTTCGCCGGGTTGGTTCCAGAGACTGACGTTAGGTTTTGCTCCATTGAGTTCCATGTCTTTGCCATCAATGGAGCTGAACCAACCTCGGAAGGGTAGGCGCATGGTGCCGGCATCCATGATCTTGGTACTGCCTGTAGAAATAACTCCACCAGCGGTGGCGACCCCTACGACTTTACCCCGCTTAAGGTTTCGGATGGCATGGGCGAAAATTTCGGCATTGGAAAAACTGTTCTGGTTACAAAGAACAATGATGGGTTTGTTCCAAGTCGCGTAAACGATTCGATCCTGCGGATAGCCGGCTCCGCCATTACGAGGGATCGTGAAGGCATGGCGTGGCTGGCAGAGTGCCGTAAGTAAGTGGTCGGTGGTGAAGCCTCCTCCATTATTACGCACGTCGATGACGATGCCATCCTTACCTGCACCTTGTTCGTATAGGTGGTGTTCAAATTTTTCAAACTCGTCCCACATCATGCGAGCCACGTGAATGTAACCCAGTTTCCCGCCGGACAGCTTGTCCACGGCTTCGGCCGTTGCATCGATACGTGCGTTTTTGGTTAGCACGCGGGACGCGGAGTAAGTAGTGGGCATGATTTTCACTTCTCGATCTTTTCCGTCCTTGTCTACGACCGTTAGGTTGACTGGATCTCCGACACGGCGGTTCAGTAATTCGGTAATCGGTGTAAGCTCCTTAATTACAACACCATCAACTTTGGTAATGATTTCACCTGATTCAATTTTTGAGATCGTCCTATCGGCTGGCCCTCGAGGGAAAACCGTAGTGACCTTCCAGCCATTACCTGCATAGTCAGAGTCAAATCGTAAGCCAAAATGAACGGTTTCCTCCTTCCATTTTTTTGTAGGAACCCATGCTTTTGGCCAGGTGCCTGAGCGGAAGCCGGTGTGGGATGCATTTAGCTCACCGAGCATCATGCTGGCAATCCGAGTAAAGATCATTGAGTTGGGCGCAGCGGCGGCCATGTCTTCATATTTTTCGCGAATGGTGTTCCAGTTACGATTATTCATGGCTGGATCGTAAAAGGAGTCTCGCATTGTCTTCCATGCCGTGCGGAAGACCATTCGTTTCCATGCTTCAGGATTCCGGTGGGTGTAGATGGTGAAAGGATATTTGGTATTCTTCCCACCTGAGAGAACAGCGGGTACCCCACCTGAGATCCAGTATAACTTACCCTTGCTTGTCATCTTGATAGGAGAACCCGTTGCATCAGCAAACTTGGTAGGTTTACTTCCTGACTTGGCTTCCACTCCGTAGATTGTTTTTCCTGCTTTCGATTGGAAAAGAATGCGCTTGGAATCACTGTTCCAGATGAGATTTGTTGGGCTGACTCCTTTGATTTGGATTCTATGAAGTCGCTGATGAACGTTCTCGAGGTCGAAAACTTCGTCCTCTTTCTTCTTTTTCTCCTTATCGCCAGTGAGTGTCTTGATGGCTTTTTTAACCGTTTTCTTAGCACTAGCTTTGTAGGAGGGGTCTTTTTTCATGGCCTTGTGGGCCTTGTCTCGAGTCTCACCATCTTCATCCTTAGCTCGATCAGATTTGTAGAGATCGAGATAGAAAATATCGTATTCCTCTTTGTGATGACGTCCCACAAAGGCTAGGCGTCTACCGTCTGGAGACCAAACAGGAGAGTAGTCCAGATCGGGGTGCCTACTAATATTCACGGGGGCTGAACTGCCGTCGGATGGCATCAGAAATATATCAGGGTTGAAATCATTATCCTGTGCCGTGTAGGCGATCCATTTTCCGTCAGGCGACCACTGGACGTTTGGAGAATTCCAAGATTCTAGTAGTCTGGTGGGTTCCGTGCCATCAATGTTACTGACCCAGAGGTTTCCGGGGTAGGTGGTGTAGGCGATTTTCTTTCCCTTCGGGCCAGGGTAAATGCCTTCAGGCCGATCCGTTGCTTTGATAATCGTGGTGTGTTTGCATGCTTCTGCTTCCCACCAGTATTGACTTGGCTGGGTGCGTTCGAGACGGCGAATCTCAGTATCGATGCCGTCATCATAGATATAGAAAATGGATTTTCCATCGTGGCTGAACCAGACGTCCTTTTCGTGACCCGGAGTGTTTGTGAGTTGGTGAGGTTTACGGAGGATTGTGTCCATCGCCCAGAGGTCACCCTCTACAGTGAAGACGGATTCAAGTCCACTTGGTGAGAATGAGGCGTCAGTGGTAGATTTGATGACTCTTTCCTCGTTATCGTTCTCCTCCAGATCTTCGTCGTGCCATAGATCAAGTTTTTGAGGTTCTATCGCGGAGTTTTCGCCTTGAGTTAGAGGCAGGATGTAGAGATCGAATAGATGGCGAAAAACAATAGCGTTACCTTGTTTGGAAATAGATGGTTGCAATACGCTGTCATCTTCAAACATGGTGATCTGTTTGTCCTTTCCTTCACGATCGTAAAACCAAAGATTGTATCCGTTAGGGCTGCCTTTGGCGTAGAAAAAACCAGATCCATCTGGGTGGGAAAATGGTGTCCTGCAGCCGTGGTCATCAGAGACAGGTTGAGTGAAATCTGCACCGTCATTGACCCAAACCTGACAAGCCTGCGTGCCATGGTATCCTTTGCGGTAAGTTTCAACGCCCTCGCGTGTAAAGATAATGGATTTTCCATCGGCCGAGAATCTACCGTTCTCAGCATAGGCAGGAAATGCAATTTCCTCAGGTGAATTGCCGTCGATGTTCACTCGGTAGAGACGGTATGGCTTTCTCCCAGGGAAATCGCGAAGTCCACGAATGAGGATCGATTTTCCATCAGGCGCGATATCTTCTAAAAATGATCCTTCACTGTGATTTGTAATCTGGCGTGCGTTACCGCCCTCGGTGGGCATCACGAATATCTGGTAACCGCCAGCGCGAGCACTGCCAAAACAAATGGATTTACCATCAGGGGCGAACTTAGGTGCAAAGTCCCACGCTGGGTGTGTGGTGAGTCGTTCCGCTTTTCCGCCTGATGCTGCAGCGGTCCAAATATCGCCCTTCCAGGAAAACAGTACCTTGGATCCATCGGGTGAAAGAGATGGGAACGAGGCCATCCGTATCGGCTGGGAGGCATTCACAGCCAAGGTCGAGATGGATAGCAAAAGGGCTGTAAGCAGTCGGGTGCGGAATGTCATGATGAAGTGAGTAATGTTCGAAGGGACGTGATTTTTAGCGGATACAAACGTCTACTTTGTCCCAGAAATAATAGGAATGTTCCACCCTGCAAGTGATAACCCCTAGGTGGGGCGGGGCAGGGCGGGCAGCACAGGCAGGAAAGAAAAGAGGAGTATAGCTCAGTTGGTGGCGGACCTAGCTGTTCAGCTTTTGCTCGTGACCAGGGTCCGGTTTGGCTCCGTTATCGAGCGCTTTACGGTAGAACTCAAGGGCGTCTTTCTTGCGTTTTTGCTGAAGATGTAAAACCGAAAGGTTGTAGTAAGCATCTGCGTTCGTTGGTTCTAGCTTGATGGCAGTAAGGAAGTGTTCCTGAGCCTGCTCGTAGCGTCTCCCAGCACCAGCTAAGTTGCCTAGGTAGAGATGAGCTCGGGCGTTGCCTGGTTTGATATCGAGAGCTCGTTGAAAAGCATTGCGCGCATTATCCAGGTCGTTGCCTTTGTATTGTGCAAGCCCTAACATGTAATGAGCATAACTACTGTTCTCACGCATGGTAATGGCCTCATTAAATAGCTCGACGGCATCTAGAAAGTTTTCAGTTTTCAGTTCGACCACGCCTCGGTTGCAGAGGGTGGGGAAGTGACCGGGGAAACGCTCGTCCATATCCAAGAGTATCTGTCGAGCTGCTTCAAAACGACCTTTTTCAAAGGCGCGCTTCATCAACGGTGTGTAGGTTTGAATTTCCGTCTCCAAGGCATCACCATGGGCACGTGCGTGAGCAAGAGGGACGCGTTCAGG
>JASJLI010000061.1:0-87020 GCA_037620805.1 Akkermansiaceae bacterium | reverse complement strand
GGGAGCTGTTTTTTACACTGAGCGAAGCACGGGTAGTAATCGCCGCCTGGCGCAAGAAGTTCAACCAGATCCGCCCACACCGAAGCCTGAGTATGAAGACTCCTGAGGAGTTCGCCTTCGGCTGGTCACCCGGGGAGAGGTATCGCGCTCAACATGCTTCCTCCGTTACGGCCTCCGGCCTTCGCTCCGGAAGCATGTTGACAGAGCATTGGAAAGGTCGAGTCCTTGGGGGCGATCCTCCCATCGATTGCCAAGTGATCCCAGTTTGGCGGTGCTGATGGAGTAGCTGGCATTGGTGAATGCCCACCACCTTTCCTCAGTCGGTTTTGTCCATTTCCCATGCGTGCTGATTTTAATCGGATTGGAGTCAAGAGCTGCGCCCAATTGTAAAGAAAACGACTGGTCTTTTTGCTCCAACTGAAGCGTCGTATTCGTTAATTGATAATCTTCATACCAGGCAGAATCGAGACGTAACGAACCTTTGATTTGCCAATCGGCGGGTTGCTGATGCCATCCGAGAATGTGAGTATCCAGACCGGACAGGATAAATGATCCGGGCAGATCCAGCTTGAAGCGTTTAACCAGTTCTTGAGAATCGATGTCGCCATCCGTTAGCTGGATTGTGATCGAGTCATGAATACGGATGTTCAGCCGAGCTTTGAGAAAATGAAGCAGCCCTTCAGCCTTAAAGTCGTTTTTCCAGTTGAGAACGACACCCTCCATAGCGATGTCGGGAAGTGCTTCAATCCGGTCGAGAGTCAGAGCGTCCTTTTCCCAAACAAGTTGGACGTTCTGGGTGGGGGTCGATTGCCCGGTGAGATCGCTGACCCTGAAGCCTAGCCATTGATATCCGTCAGAATCAGCCTCATGCTTAAATTGGTCAATCTTGATACGGGCCTGCACTTCTCCTTGATCAAGCCATGTGAAATCCAACTCTCTGATATCGATCACGGGCTGGCTAACCCATGTCTGGATTAGCTGGAGGGTTTTTGGGAGGTCTAGGTTACTTTCGGATTCGGGGTTGCTGGACTCAGGAAACTGGGTGCTGGTCAACGATCACGGTGGCGCGATTGACCGTGATCTCTCTGATCTTTGAATCAAAGAGTTCAAGTAATCGATAATTAACGGCCAAGCTGTCGATCTGGAGCGACTGGATACCTTGTGATCCCGTGTAGGAAATTTCAGAGAGTGTAAAACCAGACAATAGTGAGCCCGCAATGTGAGCCTTTCCGTGCATGCCTTGAGCTTGTAATTGTCTGTCGAGCATTCGCAAGACAGCCCAACGAGCTACAGGCCCATTGATCACCGGCCCTATGACAGCAAAAACAAGCAACCAGATCACCGACTGACGTAACCATTTACGCGGTTTTGGAGTAGTTGGAGTTGCTGGAGTTTCTTTTTTCTTGGCCATAGTTTAGCTTCAGTCGCCCATATATAAAGCAGAGATTTTCACTCTGCAACCACTGATGGGCAGTTCGATTGGCAGTTCGATGGGCATTGAGGGAGCTTTAGCGGTAGATGCGGGTGACCCTCGGTGTAATGCCCGTGAGCACAGCCCACGCAATGGTGTTTGCCAGGCGGGCAATTTCACTCACTAGGATATGTTCGCCAAAGAGTTCTACATCGTCGCCGCTTTGGCAGTCGGGGATTTCGGAAACATCCACCATGATTTGGTCCATGGTGACACGCCCTAGGACAGGGCAGCGCGTGCCTCGGATGAGAACGCGAGCTTGGTGAGATGAAAGGGCGCGCGGGAAGCCGTCGCCGTAGCCAATGCCGATGGTTGCTACGAGAGTGTCTTTTTTTAACACGGAATCTCTCCCATAAGAAATTCCCTGCCCAGCTGGAAGTGTGCGCACGAGTGAAACTTTAGATTTTAAACTGAGCACTGGTTTGAGCTCGTTTTGAAACTGATCCATGGGAGAGCTGCCATAGAGCATGAGCCCAGGGCGATAGAGGTTCGTGTAGCGGCTTTTGTATCCGAGGATACCAGCGCTGTTGGCTAGATGGATATATTTAAACCGTTCAGGGCCTAATTTTTCTATCAGCCCGTCAAATTGTTCGAACTGCGTGCGTGTGAATGCGTCGTCTTCATCCGCAGAGGGTAAGTGGGATCCGATGCCTTCAATATCAAGATTCTGTAGTTTCTCAAGATCGTTGATTAAGTGGACAAGATCATCAGGGAGAAAACCTCCTCGCCCCATTCCTGTATCGACTGTTAAGTGTACACGGAGTTTTTTTCCTTTGGCTAACGCATCAAAATCGCGCGCCTCATCCATGCTGGAAATACACGGGGTCCAGTTACGGGAGACAATTTCCTCGCGCTCAAACGGGCACGTTGGTCCTAGAAGGTAAATCCGAGTCTTGATGCCAGCCTCCGCTAGTCGTCGAGCTTCAATCACGCTGGCAACACCAAAAAACGCAGGGGCTTCGTTAGGAGGCAAATTTTCCAGTGCCTGTGCGATCTTTTCAATCCCATGGCCGTAGGCGCCCGCCTTGAGTATCGCCATCACATCGCCGTGTTGATATTTACGTACAACGCCGAGATTATGACGCAAATGATCCAGGTGGATTTCCGCCCATGCTCGCGGAGGAGAGGCGGGGTATGATGATTCGGGTTCCAGCACGCCATTAATATAGTGGTTTTTTACCATAGCCCAACATCAAACTAAGGTGAGATGACAAGGAAATTGGGCTCGTCAATGTCTTGCATGATTCGATTACCCGACTTAAATAAGCCCGACACCATGTATGATGCCAAAAAACTTACCGATGACCAAGTGAGCACAATCTCTCAGTGGGCTGCCGACGGAGCCCAACTCGCTGATATCCAGAAGCGTATGGAAGACGAGATGGAAATCCGTCTGACATACATGGACACGCGCTTTCTCGTGCTCGATCTTGGGATTGAAATCAGAAACCTCGCTCAGGAAGCTGAAGCTGCCGCGGCTGCCGAAGCCGCAGCGAGTGCCGAAGCTGGAACTCAGGCCGATGGGGAACTCACTGAGGATGACCTTGAGATCCTTCCTCCTCCTTCTTCAGCTGATAGTGCTGATGGTGCTGCAGGAGGTAAAGTTACCGTGTCCGTTGACGAGATCGCTCGACCTGGCGTGATGGCAAGTGGACGGGTAACTTTCCCCAATGGTCAGTCTGGAATGTGGTATGTTGATGAACAGGGACAGCTTGGACTTGATCCTGATACTGAAGGTTATAGCCCTACAGAAGCCGATGTCATGGCCTTCCAACGTGAATTGCAGGCAGTCATGGAGACTCGCTAGTCGTCGGGGAGACTCGCTAGTCAGCTATCGGCTAGCTTCCCCTTGATTCGGTAGTGAACCTTGATAAATTGAATCTATAATGAGAATGAAGCCAAATTATTTAGCTCTCCTGACAGTGGCGACAACGGTGTTGTTTCCCGCAGTCATCCAACCTGTGGTAGCAGCGACCGATGCAGAGGCATCTGCCATTACTCAGGAATACGATCGCTTACATCGACTTTGGCTCTCTGAAATGCGTATGGCACCAGATGCTAGAGCGCTGGAAGTCATTATCAAGAAACAGCCTAATCCCGGAGTGTATGGAAAGAAGCTCAAGAGTCTATTGCGCGCAGACCTCGCTCAAGATTGGACATTAAAGTATGGCGCATGGTTGTTGAAAAATGACAATGCTCTAAGACCCGAGTCCCAGCGAGCCCTGCTCAATGCTGTGGAAAGTCATCATCTGGCGAGCCCCCTAGTGGGACCGTTTTGCGTTGCCATGATCCATCTTACCAACACAGCTGAGCTACCAAAGCCAGGTGAGCCTGCACAGCTTCCGCTACGCTCACGCGGTATGAAATTACTTGAGCAAATTAAGAAAACAAATCCAGATGCAAAAGTACAAGGTCAGGCGGCTCTCGCTATATCTATTATGTTAGGTTCCCTGGGCGATGATCGTCGCATCATGGAGAAGCGCATCAAAAACATCCGTGAGGCTATTATAAAGAGTGCCAATGTTAGTGTGGGAGGCGTCACTATTGCAGAGATTGCGCGTGATGAACTGTTTAAAATCAGTAACCTATCTAAAGGGCGTGTTGCCCCTGACATTGTGGGTTTGGACTCTGCGAGCCGACCTCTAAAGCTCAGTGATTTTCGTGGCAAAGTAGTTATGCTGGTTTTCTGGTCAAGCTGGGATGCCGAGGCGGGTCGATCTCTGGAGATCCTTCGGAAAATTGCTTCGAACAAGGTTGATAAGCCGTTTATGGTGCTTGGTGTGAACCGGGACTCATTGATCAACTTAAGAGCATTGGAGGCCGACCGGATAGTGACCTGGAGAAATTTCTCAGATCCCAAACAACGCATTGCCAAGGCTTATCGTATCGGTGCCTGGCCTCACTGTATGGTGATCGATCAAAAAGGAGCCATCCAATACCGTGGCAATGTAGGTGCTTTTGCCGATGCTGTGGCGAGTGATCTACTGTTGCCCAAAGCCAAGGCGGCTGGAGTCAAAGCCCCGTAGCAGCCCACACGCATTTATGGGCTCGGCTAAGTGATGAAAAGACCACTCTACATCATCAGCTTGTTGCTAGTCACCCTAGCGGTGCTCATTTTTTTCCTGAGTCGTCACGATCGCCCGGTCGATATTAACACGGAAGAACTCACCGTGCATTGTGCGGCGGGATTACAAAGGCCAGTGCGCGAAATTGCCAAGCTCTACGAAAAGGAATATGGCACTAAGATCAGACTAAACTTCGCCGGGTCAGGTGTGCTTGAGTCGCAGATTAAAGTCGCTGGTGGTGACCTGTTTATTCCTGCTGATGATTCCTATATTGAAAACACACGCAAGGAAGGCTTGGTGCTGGAGTCGATCGCTGTGGCCCAATTGCATGCTGTGATCGTGGTGCAGAAAGGGAATCCGAAGGGTATTCAATCGATGGGTGATCTCGCCCGTTCCGGCACACGCATCAGTATGGGAGAGCCGAGTGCGGCGATTGGTAAGTATGTCATGACGGTGCTCACACAGTCGGGTGATTGGGAGAAGATTAAACCACAGATCATCGTTACTAAACCTACCGTCAACAATGTTGTGGAAGATGTAGCCACTGGATCGGTCGACGCAGGAATAGCTTGGGACGCGGTAGCCTCACAGTTTGAGGATGTGGAGATTGTCCGGGTGCCTGTGTTTGAAAATCGCCCGTGCAGAGCATCGGCTGGAATCATCAAGGGCGCGAAGACTCCCGCTGCACTGCACTTCATGCGCTACTTATCAGCCAAAGGTAAGGGTCGTGATGTATTCGAAAAAATGGGTTTTGCCGTTCCTGAAAAACCAGATGAATGGAAGGATGTTCCCGAGCTTACCTTGTTCTCCGGATCGATGCTTCGCCCTGCGATTGAAGACCGATTAAGGCAGTTTGAAAAACGTGAGGGCTGTCGTGTCAAAACCGTTTTCGAAGGCTGTGGCACACTCGTGGCCATGATGAAAGGTGGCGGTGCTAATCCGTCGGCTTACTTTTCCTGCGATTCGACTTTTCTACAGGATGTTCAGGATAAGTTTGATCCCGGCGTGGTGATCACATCCAATGAAATTGTTTTACTCGTATCCAAAGGGAATCCCAAGGGGATCAAAAAACTCGATGATCTCTCCAAAATAGATCTGAAGGTTGGCTTGGCCGACTCTCAGAAAAGTGCCTTGGGAAAACTTACCATGCAGATGATGAAACGCTATGGAATCTGGAATGAACTTCATGATAGTGGCAATATAGCCGTTCTCGTCAGCAAGGGGGATGAACTGGTTAATCAAATGCAAAGTGGTGCGTTGGATGCGGCCGTGCTCTATCGTAGTAATGCACTAGCGAGCCCTCAAATTATGGCCGATTGCGAGATCGTTCAATTGGGTCAGCCTGATGCCATCGCGATCCAACCGTTTGCTTCTGCAAAAGATACACCTTACCCACAAATGGTACTTCGCTTACGCGATTTTATCACCAATGATGTGGCTAGGGAGCGCTACGAGGAGCTAGGGTTCCAGTGGAAGAAAAAGGAATCGACCCATGAGTAAACCCGAAGGCCAGTCAACTGAAACTCCAGCATGGCGGATGCCAAGCGACGTACCGTTTTTTCTCGGGGTGGGGGGCATGGCGTTTTTTTATGTTGGGCTGATCGTCGTGATTGTGCTCTCTAACTTATCAGCAATCAGCCTTGCCGACATCTCAGAGGTTTGGAGTAACCCAGACATTCATGCATCCATCCGATTGACATTTTTGACATGTTCAGTGACGGCGATCTTTTCGATTCTCTTTGCTGTCCCAGTGGGCTACCTCCTGTCTCGGTTCCGTTTTCCTGGGCGTGGTGTGATTGATGCCATTCTTGATATCCCCATTGTGCTGCCTCCTCTGGTCGTGGGCCTTAGTTTACTGATCCTCTTTAACAAGGTGTCCTTCTTTGACTGGCCAACTCTTGAACAATGGCTCAATGAGCACGGCATGGCGGTGACCTTTGCCATTCCCGCGATCATCCTTGCTCAATTTACGGTGGCGACTGCTTTTGCTATTAGAGTGGTCAAGAATACGTTCGATCAGATTGACCATCGTTCTGAACAAGTTGCGCTAACCTTGGGCTGTAATCGATCCAGTGCGTTCTGGCAGGTGGCCTTACCTCAGGCTGGGCAGGGGGTGGTTGCCGCCGGTGTGTTAGCTTGGGCCCGAGCGCTTGGTGAGTTTGGCCCCATCCTTGTTTTTGCCGGAGCTACCCGTGGTCGTACTGAGGTATTAGCCACTTCTGTTTTCCTTGAGATCAACATCGGTAATCTCGGCGGTGCTGCGACGATTTCTTTGTTGATGATCATACTTGCGCTCGTTTTGATTTCGCTAATTCGTTATTTGACCCAAGCAAAAACTCCCCTCCTGTAATCTGATGTCTTTAGCAATTACCCAACTAACAGTGCGTGCTGGCGAGTTCTCACTCACGGGCCTTTCCTTGGCGGTGACCACGGGGCAGTGCGGTGTGCTGATGGGGCGCAGCGGTGCTGGGAAGACAACCTTGATGGAAGCTCTATGCGGTTTGCGCAAGGTGGAGCTTGGCTGTATTGAATTGAATGATCAACGCATCGACGAACTTCGTCCAGGCGATCGGGGCATAGGTCTAGTGCCACAGGATACAGTGCTTTTCCCTCATATGACGGTGCGCGAACATCTTGAGTTTGGTCCCCGTTTAAAAAAGTGGAAAACAGAAAATATCATGGAGCGTGTTGAATCGCTGGCCTCATCATTGGCGATCGAGGACATTCTTGAACGCCGACCCCAAGGTCTTTCCGGTGGCGAGGCGAAACGCGTATCAATCGGGAGAGCTATTGCTGGTCGTCCTCAACTTCTTTGCCTTGATGAAGCTTTGACTGGATTGGATCGGGAAACTCACCAGGGGATCATGGAACTGCTCAAGAAGGTGATTCGTGAGGAAGGTCTCACCACATTGCACATTACCCACCGCGAAGAAGAAGCGGAGTTCTTGGGGGATCTTAACTACGTTTTAAATGACGGGCAGATCACACTAGCGACCTAGTGCTGCAATCCCATCTTGGTGGGGCTGCAGCAATTAATAAAAAAACTAAGAAGCCGCGACTTGGCGTGTCATAGGTAGGTGGAGAGGTTGCTGCCTACCTCGTGATCTGCCTCGGCGACATAGCGGGATGGTCCTCGTCACTCCACTGAAACTTAAAATCTAGGAAACTCCCTCGGCCGGCGCGCTGCGTGTCAACGTCCGTGACACGATTAATAAGGGTTACCAGGCCAAGGTCCACGTCAAGGCGATCGGCTCAAGCGACAATGAATTCAAGAGTGGTGAGACTGACCTGCGCGGCATCTTTGTTGCCGAGGGGCTAAATGGTTGAGCTGCCGTCATCGCCCGCCATGAAGGTCGCTACGCCTTCTGCCGGGGCACCGCCCACCTCGGGCAAGCAGCGGTTTCTAACAGGCAGCCTACCCAACAGGGGAAGGCGAGTCAGCAGCTCAAACAGAAGGGCTTTCTCCAAAACATCAATGATTTTAACAATGATATTCAGCACAGAAATATCAAGGGCTGGGATTCATTCCGCCGTCAAAAAGGAGGTAAAGGGGTAGAGGTGCAGAAGGCGTATTAAGGAGTCTGAACCTCCCGGTGGCGTGGTGAAACACGTGTCACTTGGGAGGGGCTGTTGCCGGTCGCTGAACAACTAGTTTGAACAGCTTTCGGTCTCTTTTAATACAAGATCAAGTAGCCCAGGAAAACGCTGGTTGAATTCCTTTCTCCTGATCGAAGAAAGACATTCCCGACCATCCACCCGGGTCAAAATAATACCTGCCTCACGAAGCGCTTCAAAGTGATGGGAAACGGTTGCCTTGCTGATATCGAGTTCGATTTCATGACACGCAAACTCACGGTCTTGATCACTGAACAGGGCTCGCACGATAGCCACTCGGCACGGATCGGCCAGGGCCTGCATCGCTGTGGATAACGAGACGTCATCCAGATCAGGGTGATGGTATGCTTTCGGCGGGGCCATGACAGAAGGTGAACGATTGTTCGACGGTAATCAAACTAAATATTGACGGGTGATGATAAATCGTTATGTTCGATCCATATCGAACAATAAACATCAATTATGAACCAAGCAATATCATCACTTCTCTCCCCAATCCAAATCGGAGCATGGGAACTACCGAATCGACTCATCATGGCTCCGCTGACACGTTGTCGTGCCAGTGAGGGCCGCGTCCCCAATACCATGATGGCTGAGTATTACGCGCAACGGGCATCGGCAGGCCTCATCATTTCTGAGGCAACTTCTGTAACTTCGATGGGAGTGGGGTATCCCAATACGCCTGGAATTTGGTCGGATGCACAAGTGGAGGGCTGGAAGCTGGTGACTGACGCCGTGCATAAGGCCGGTGGCCGAATCCTTCTTCAGTTATGGCACGTGGGTCGAGTTTCAGACCCAGTTTACCTCGATGGTGAATTACCCGTGGCTCCCAGTGCGATTGCACCTAGCGGTCATGTGAGTTTGATCCGACCAGAAAAGGCCTTCGTCACGCCACGTGCTCTGGAACTTAATGAGATTCCTCCCATCATCGAAGCGTTTCGTAAGGGTACAGAAAACGCCAAGGCCGCAGGCTTCGATGGTGTTGAAATTCACGGCGCCAACGGCTACCTACTCGATCAATTTCTTCAGGACAGTACGAATACACGCACGGATGAATACGGTGGCCCGATTGAAAACCGCGCTCGACTTATGTTAGAAGTGGTAGATGCCGTAACGGGTGTTTGGGGAGCTGATCGAGTAGGTCTTCACCTTGCGCCTCGCTGTGATGCACACGGTATGGGGGACTCTGACCCTGCAGCTACTTTTAGTTATATCGCACGTGAAACGGGTCGGCGTAAGTTAGCGTTCTTATTTGCCCGTGAAGGAAAAGAAGAACCCCGTATCGGTCCGATGATGAAAAAATTATTCGACGGTCCATTCATCGCTAATCAACAACTCACCCAAGAAGATGGTGAATCGATGCTTGACGCAGGGGAGGCCGATGCCATTTCCTGGGGGCAGCAGTTTATTGCTAATCCGGATCTTGTTGAGCGATTTGCTCAGGGAGTGGCACTCAACGAACCTATACCAGAAACTTTCTACGGTGACGGCCCCGTGGGTTACACGGATTATCCGTTTCTTGCGTGAGTATCATTCTGACGACCTGTCTGCTCTTGCCTTGAAAACAGCAAGAGAAGATGGGCGGTTGAAAATAGGCCGTAACCTTTTCGCTTTCCTCGGAATACTCGGCATCATCCACCCACAGAGCCCAACGGGTTCAATTAAACTAGCCTAGGGCGGTGCCCTGAGTTTTATACACAAGTGGGTTGTGAAACCAACTGAACCAATGAAAGCCGATTCAACAATCTGCTTGAGGTGCTGAAGGTACGCAGCAACAAAGCCCAGGACTTCAGTCCTGGGTTGATGGGTGAATGTTTTTGTGCCCTGCATGGGCACTGGAATCTTGGTTTAACGAAAAGGGCTATAGGAAGAGATTTGACCCCTGCTATGCTTCCCATGGCTCGGCGCCCTCCGGTGTTTCATCGGCAGACAGGCTGCCCTCTAGCAGTCTTGGTAATCTGCGGTCGCGCTCGGACGGAGGTATACGTTTTTTCGGAAGTGATTCGCCGGGGAAATCAGCGCACCACATGTCCCGCTCAGCATCGCTGGCGTAGTATTGGAGGTGGATCCGATCGCTTTCCTCGCCACCAAAACCAGCAAGGTCGATGTGCTCGGTGCTGCTATCGTCGAGACCATTGAGATCGTGGCTGGGCTCGTTGAGGGTATGCTGCCAGAGGTGCTGATAGAATGCACGGTCGTCGAGGTGGTTGGTGTTGTGAAGAATGACGTGGCACCGGGAAAGCCCGAGAATCACATCACGCAATTTATCACAATCTGGTCATCATCAAGTGAGTCCGGCGGAGGTAACTCGATACCATCCGCAATCAGCTGGCGGGAAAGGGTGGAGCTGGGCTCCGTTTCGATGATAAGCAGGTATTTCAGTGAACTCTCCAACGCATCCAGATTTTCGCGCATGGGTGGCTCGCTGTAAGGAAGCATGAGCTTTCGGTGTATCTGTTGAATGCGGGACAATTGGGCGCGGCGTTGTTTGGTTTTTTTCATGGCGTAAGCTCCGATTAGGTTAAGTGTTCAATAGAACACCTTTCTGTGGCCGTGGTAAGTAAAAATTTTAAGCTTCAAACTCCAACCTCCTTAGCCAAAGGCTACGAAGGGGAGGCTGAGGCCATATCTTGGGGGCAGCAGTTTATCGCGAACCCAGATCCTCCCAGACGTTTTGAGGAAGGTTCCGAACTCAACGAGCCTCAGCCAGAGACCTTCTATGGTGATGGCCCAGTGGGTTACACTGATTATCCGTTTTTAGATTAACAGATCATTTGATCTTCGGCCACTTAGGATTTATCCGAGCATAGATTGATTCGTATGACACTGCATGCTGTTTGGCTTGCCGCTTTCTATTTCTGGATTACTCTCCTGACCTCTCCTCGGATACAATGATACACTTGGCCAGATGGCCAGATGATGGATAGTAACGGGGCAGTTTTATTACCTATGAATAACCCGTTTAGAAAGGATCTGGTATCGCGTTCTCGCCCTGAGGCTTGCACGGTGGTCATCTTTGGTGCCACAGGCGACCTCACCCACAGGAAGCTCATCCCGGCGTTGTATAATCTTCAAATCGAGGGGGCTCTTCCTGCAGGTGTCAAAATCATCGGGTTTGCGCGACGTGAAAAATCGGATGAGGAATACCGCAAGGGACTCGAGGACATTAACAAGAAGGTATCACGCAGTGGTCACGACGATGCTATCTGGTCTGAATTTTCTGAAAATGTTGAATACCATCAGAGCGAGTTTCAGGATGTTGATGGCTACAAACGCCTAGCTGACAAACTGGATGAAATTGACCGCGATCGGGGAGGACATGGTCATCGACTTTTTTACATAGCGAGCGCGCCTGGATTCTTTGATGACATCTTAGAACATCTTAAAGGTGCCGGACTTAGTGAAAATGCAGAAGGTTTCTGGTCGCGGGTGATTGTCGAAAAACCATTTGGAACAGACCTTCCCACAGCTAAACACCTGAACGAGGTTGTTAGCAGAACATTCCGGGAAAAGGACACTTACCGAATCGACCACTATTTAGGCAAGGAGACAGCACAAAACATCATGGTGCTTCGCTTTGCCAACGCGATTTTTGAGCCACTTTGGAATAGCCGCTATATCGAGCAGATTCAAATCACGTGCTCTGAAAATCTAGGTATGGAAGGTGGTCGTGGGGGATACTACGATCAATCTGGAGCATTGCGCGATATGGTGCAAAATCACCTTTTACAGCTTCTTAGCCTAGTAGCGATGGAGCCGCCCACAGATCTATCTGCCGATGGTGTTAGGGATGAAAAAGTCAAGGTGCTGCGTTCGATACGGCAGTGGGATACTCCTGAGTTAGTTGCTGAAAATGTTGTGCGTGCTCAGTATGTGGCCGGTCATGTTGATGGCGAAAGTGTGGTGGGTTATCGCGACGAAGATCGGGTCGACCCCGAGTCCATGACGGAGTCCTATGTGGCACTTAAAGTTCTCATCGACACCTGGCGCTGGAGCGGTGTTCCATTCTACGTTCGTATGGGTAAACAACTGCCCAAGAAGGCAACAGAAATTTCGATCCACTTCAAAGAACCCCCAACTGTGCTGTTTAATGCGCTCTCGGGAGGTGTCCCAGGAGGAAATGTGTTAGTGATCAGGATTCAACCGGACGAAGGTATTTCTTTACGCATGGTTTCCAAGATTCCAGGTGCCCGTCTTCGATTGGAGCCTGTAAAAATGGATTTCCATTATGCCACGAGTTTTGGCAAGGGAAGTCCTGAGGCGTATGAACGACTCTTGCTCGATTCCATGGCGGGGGACGCCACCTTGTTTGCCCGACGTGACGAGGTGGAAGAGGCCTGGAAATTTATTGATCATATTGAAAACGCTTGGCATCAATCAAAGGTTCCGCCCAAGATGGCGGAATATGTTGCAGGAACCTGGGGGCCCAAGGATGCAGATGATCTTTTGGGACAAGAAGGCCACAAATGGAGAAGACTTTAATAAACGACTACTGTGAGTGATATTGCCCATGATGAATACGCCCAAGCTTATGGGGCCCTTGGAAAAGAGGTCGCAATTGCTGATGTTGACAAGGAGTTACGCTTGCTTTGGGAAGCTGATAAAGCCAGTACCAACGCCTCGCTAATCAATTTCGCCGTTTACTCGGAGGAAAAAGGAGCGATTATTAAAAACTCCGAGCTTGTACAAGCGGTTACCCGCGAACACGCTTGTCGAGCATTGCTGATAGGTATCGACCGAACCAATCCAGATGCCTCAATTCGCGCATGGATCACCGCGCATTGTCATCTGTCTCACGGAAAAAAAAGCGTTTGCTGTGAGCAGATTGCTTTTCAACTCACAGGGAAAGCGACAGGGCGTCTGCGCAACACAGTGTTCTCACACCTCAATAGCGACCTGCCACTCGTATTTTGGTGGCAGGGTGAATTATCACCCATTTTTTCAGAGCGTCTCTACAGTTTGATTGACCGGTTTGTATTTGATAGCGCAGACTGGGCCGACCCGCTATCGTCGTTCCGTTGTATCGAGCAAGTGATGGAAGATGAGGAGGACCTTTTACCGATGGATGTCGAGTGGACACGGAGTTACCAAATCCGCATGGCTGTGGCCGGTCTCTTTGATGACCCCATGGCGGCAAGTGCCCTAGAGCACATGACCAAGATCCGCATCATCGTGCATCCTAATCATCGGATGGCAGGGCTTCAGCTTCTAGCATGGATTATTAAGAGAACAGGATGGACTCGTAGTTTAGAGCTGGAACTGGAGTTGGATACCAAAGGAGGGGACACCTATTACTTTGAAACCAATGAGGGGGCGGATGTGATCGCTACTGTGGAAACTGACGCCTCAGGTGCTCCTATTAGCTCCATCGAGCTATCTTCTTCCAACTGCATCGTAAGGGTGACACGAGAGGTTGGATCACCCTACTTACACCAGCAGCTCGATGTAGGAAACCATCAAATTGATCGTTGCACACCTGCCAATAGCGATGACTCTGCTGAGCTTGTGATCAACCAGTTATCACGTGGAGGTAAAAACACGCTATACCGCAGGATGATGCCGACCTTCCTAGCCCTTCTCAGTGGTGAGGCCGAGAGCCCAGGCTTGAGGAGTGTGCGATAATAAATAAATTCGGGCGCATCCGTGATGGATACGACTGCTTGGTAATATCGATTAAATCATTTCTTAAAAACTGCCACTGATACCGATACCGAAGAGGTCGACGTCACCGCCTACTTTTCCGGTGAAACCAGCTTCGTTAGGCCCGACTTTCGTGTCGTCTGTAAAGATGTGGGTGTAAGCAAGGTCGAGATTAAAGTGGTCGTTGAGTTTGACGGTAGCGCCAATACTTAACCAGAGGCGATCACCATCAGGGATGCGCAGTGTCCGGTATTTATCTGAAACCGGGCTCTCGTCGAGTGCTATACCAGCACGGTAAGTGACCTTCTCGCTGTGCTTATAGGTAGTTCCAATGGCATAGCGAAATGAGTCATTCCAGTTCTCCGGAGTTTCCAATCCAGGATCAACAACTGCGTTACCCGTCTTAGGGGACAGTGTCTTAAACGAGCTCCAGCCGGTCCAAGTGATATCACCGTGAACCGCCCATTGGTTGTTGAGTTCATGGTAAGCACTCAGCTCGATCACATCAGGTAGTTCAACGTCGAGGGTAGCATCATAGGAGCCTGCGAATGGCCCGAAGCCAGCCCCGAGTTTAGCCGTTCCTTCAATATTAAGATCAATGGAGGAGCGGTATTGGATACCTATTCTGGTGTTTTCAGTTACCTCATACAGCAGGCCAATATTCCAGCCGATAGACCAATCATCACCTTCAAGTTCGAAAAAAGGAACTCCACCTAAGCTGTTAGTGAGCTCGCCTTCGGCATACATGATATCAATGCCAGCACCGATGGTGAACTTATCACTGATACGGTAAGCGATGGATGGATTGATAGTGATGGTTGTGATTTCACTGAGGTCTGTGCCAACTGTCGCAGCAAAGCTAGACGAGTAATCGGTGGCCAATCCGAACGACGAGTAAATACCGAGACCTACACTCACATTGTCGCTGATTTTCCTGCTGTAATAGAAGTAGGGGATGAAGGCGTCTTCAGCGATATCCGAGCCGCTGACAGCTCCGACCATAGGGTCTGGGTGAACTCCTTTTGCATCGACATTAGGCCGGATATACTGAAGTCCTACAGAAATAGCTCCGTCGTCTAGCAGGATCATGCCAGCGGCGTTAGATGCAATCACAGAAGCATCGTCGGCAATGGCAGCTTCGCCGGAGAAGGCACGCCCAAGACCAGAGACCGATCGCTCAGCGAGCTGGAAGCCCGCCCCGAGGAGAGGGGTGCTACTTAATCCAAATAAGGCTGCGGCAGCTATAATTTGGGTATATTTGTTAGAATTTTGTAACATATGAAATAGGTGTGATTCACATTAAGACTATAAGCTTTGCCAGATGGGGGGATACGTCAAGATCGCACATTAACAATGAATTAAACATGGTTTAAAAAAGGATTGTGTTTGAGTTCGTTACTGATCGTTGTCAACGGGCCGTGTCCAGGGCAGATCACTGTAGAAGGATGGAGTGTTAGTAGGTTGGCTCGAGCTGTTTTAAGCGAGAGTTGGTATTTTTCATGATTGAGCGTTCCTCCCATAGATCCGGCGAAAACACTATCTCCAACAATGCATATGGGGACATCTAACCCTTCGTATAGATAGGCGCGAGCTGGGTCGGCATGGCCGCTGACATCAAGTGTTGTGAGCTTGTGATGGGGCGTTAGTATTTTGCAATCACCATCGGCGGAATCCTCAGGATATACGATGTGGTATTTGCTAAGGCATGGAATACCTGCTGTGTGATCATGGTGGCGATGAGTGATGTAGAGTGCGTCCACGGATAGTTTATTTTCCGTGAGAAATCTGAGGATCGGGCTGGCATCTGTACCGGTATCGAAGATAAGGGCCTTATGGTCCGTGATGACCGCATAGGCATTTACCCCAGCATGTCCAAACGGGGTAACAAAACGATACAAACCATCTGGGAGTTGAGTCTCTGGTTGGTAATCTGCCAACCCGACGAGGGCTGAGGCTGATAAGTCTAGAATTGGGGCAATCTTCTCAAGTGTGCTGTCAGCGTGATCGCCCCGCAGAGCTGAGTCCAACAGGCCTATACTTATTCCTGCTTTTTGAGCCAGGAGCTGTGGCGTTATATCCTGTCCACGTATTGCCTTGGCAATAATGTCACAGGCATCGTCTTCTAGGGGGATTTGATCGGTGGGCATTTCAGGTTGTTGTTTGTCGATGTTGTAGACTAGACATAGCGCATGATCAATGTGGTTTGTGCTGTGATTCAAGATAAACAGGGGCGCTATCTCGCGTGTCAACGACCCGAGGGAAAGGCTCTGGCTGGGAAGTGGGAATTTCCAGGAGGGAAAGTAGAGCCTCAGGAAGGTCCCGAATCGGCACTTCGGCGGGAAATCATCGAAGAGCTTGGTTGCAACGTTGATGTCGGGATAGCCTTACCGGAAGTAGAGCATCATTATGAGGATTTTTCGATCCGTCTGAAGCCATATCTTTGTAGCATTCTTTCAGGGGATCCCAAACCACTTGAGCATAGCCAACAGCGTTGGATTACGATCAATGATTGCCCATCACTCGATTGGGCAGAGGCGGATGTTCCAATATGGAAGCACCTAGCAGCTACTGATGGAAAGTGAGCCTAGCTCAAATTTTATCGGCCGTGAGCAATACTTTATCGACCGTGAGCAATACGCGCCGCTAGAGACTCAGGGAGTCCGGCAGCGAGGATTTTTTTCTGAGCCGTTTCTATATCGTAGTCGATGCGACGGGAAATCACCATCTTGCGGGCAGTATCATAAATACAATAGGACGCGCGCGGGTCTCCATCACGGGGTTGGCCGACGGATCCTGTGTTGATGAAATACTTAGACCCTTGCTCGATAACGATCGATTCAGCAGGAACTTCCTGTACGCGAGAGTCGCGCACGAATACGCGAGGCACATGAGTATGGCCGTAGAAGCAAACAGGCGTTACCTGATAGGAAAAGTTAGCCATGGCATCGAACTTATTGGTGACATAGTTCCATGAATTAGGTTGGTCGAGAGTAGAGTGAACCGCTGTGAAGTCGTGCGCCTGGCGCACCATTCGCAAACGGGCGAGCCACTGGCGCTGTTCCGGGCTGAGTTGTTCACGGGTCCAGCGCAGAGCCGCGGCTGCTACTGGGTTCATCATTTCCAGTGATGTGTCATGGCCACAATCCTGATCGTGGTTCCCTTTGACCACTGGGCACTCCATGGCGCGGACCCTTTCGAGGCAGGCAGCGGGGTCAGCATTGTAACCGACTACGTCTCCGAGACATATGTAGCTGTTACAACCTTCCGCCTCGGCATCTGCTAGTACAGCCTCAAGGGCTTCTAGGTTGGCGTGAATGTCGCTGAAAATACAGATTCTCATGAAAATAGTGCGGGCAATGAATGCCCCGAAGGAAGTCTAAGTGGAAGTAAAAAAATTAACAGAACTAATGTAATATTCTAGAGCCGAATGTTTCATCGAAAGAGGCGACGGGATAACTACTCCAGGAAAGAGGAATTTCTTGCTCTACCTACCATTTTTTACACTAGCCAGATCATCATAACTGAGGGGGGGGTGGCTCTGGGGGGATGAAGGCCGTCACAGATAAAGAAATCGACCATGAAGCCGTAGTTACCACAGCTCATAAACAGAAATGTCATGTTTTTACCGATCACATGGTTCTTCAACGCATTGACTCTATCCTGTGAAATCAGGTGTATTCGAGCCAAACCTTGGCAAATCAATCAAGGCCTCGGTAGTTAAGATGGGGGCTGTTTATTTTGTCCTTCCAGCTGCCGTAGAACCATACCAATCGGTGTATTTTTTTTTCATGGTTTTTAATTTTTCTGGATAGGCGGCTGATAAATCATGGGATTCATTGCGATCTTTGCTCATGTCATAGAGTTCCCATTGCTTTCCCCAGAATACGGCTTTCATCTTGTTGTCACGAATGCCTCCACCTCGGCTCCATTGCCAGAAAACAGGCTTTTTCCTTGGTTGTGCTATGTTTTCAAATGCAGGCACGAGACTAACTCCTTGCATCGGAGTTATTTGATGGCCTTGAAAATCTTTGGGATAGGTTGCACCGGAGAGTTCGACGACCGTTGCCATGATATCAATAAAATGACCGAGCTGATGTTGGTAACCGCCAAGGGCTTTGATCTTGGCTGGCCAACTTGCAATAAAGGGCGTGTTGATTCCTCCCTCGTGTGAGTAGTTTTTCCATTTTCGCAACGGTGTATTTTGAACGCTTGCCCAGTGTGGCCCCACTGCTTCATAACTGGCAACAGATCCAAAATTCTTAATATTTGTGGACTTGGTTTTCGCTCCAGATTTTTCCGCGCATGCGCCATTGTCAGAGGCAAACATGATCAGCGTGTTATCGAGTATTCCCTTCTCCCGAAGTTTTACTAACAATCTTCCGACATTCTGGTCAACCCGATCAAGCATCGCCGCATAGATCTCCATGCGGAGGATTTCTTTCTCCCGCTCGACACCGCTGAGTTTACTCCACGCAGCATCGTCTATCATTGTCAAAGGTGTCTTCTCGGGGTCGATCAGTTTCATGTCGATCATACGTTGATATCGAGCCTTTTGAATGAAACGATACCCCGCATCGTAGCGACCCTTGTATTTGGCAATGTCTTTCGGCCAAGCGTGAAGCGGGTAGTGGGGAGCATTGAAACTCAAGTAGAGAAAAAACGGTTGCTTGCCCGGGTTTTTTTCGTCGAGCCAGCTCAGAGCCTTGTTCGTAAAAGCATCGGTTGCATAAAACTTTTTATCTTCCGGCGTGTATGGGGAATACTCTTGATCATCATCACACCAATGGCGGAATCGTTTCCGGCCAGGCTCGGCTTCGCCTGGACGCTTTTTTCCAGGGTTCCAAAAGTTACAGCAACCATCCCGTAAGCCGTAATAGTGATCGAATCCTCGATGGTAGAGATTTTCCGTTCCGTGGTGTTTTCCCGATGCCCATGTACGGTATCCGGCAGTCCTAAGAACTTCTCCCAAGGTTACGGCATTGGTGATGGTGCCGTGTTGTTTATCCATACCACATTGCTGGGCATAAACGCCGGTTAATAGGCACGCTCGAGAAGGGAAACACTTAGCTGTGTTGTAGATCTGGGTGAAACGCATTCCTGTTTGGGCCAAGGAGTCGATATGCGGCGTGTCGATTTCACCACCATAACAACCGAGGTCACTGAACCCCATGTCATCCACTAAAATGAATATGATGTTAGGTTTTTCTGCTGCCGAGGAGGATGAGAAAAGTATGGCCCAACATAAGCCCGCAAAGAGTAGATGTTTCATGTTCTGAATTCAGCCATTTTTTATGAACGATGGCAACTGGGTTTTGTGACGCTCTGGAGTTCAAGCTTTGCCCGTATCAATGATCGAGTCTACTTAACTCGGGCTTACTGGCTAGGAGCGAGTTTCAATTCGAGTTCCGCGATTTTAGCGCGCACGCCATCCATGGGGTATTCGTGAGCACGATGAGCAAGGTAATTTTTGAGCCACACGAGCTCCATCTGTTGGTTGGGAAAGAGCTTTGCCTCGGGGATGCGCTTCGCTTCTGGAATGTCTAATACGTTTTGAAGTGCAAACAGGCAGCAGACGAGATTGGGGGTGTGGTTTCGGTCAGATTCTTTGTAAAGCTCGACTCCCAATGTGTAGGCGTCTTGTTGTCGCTCCGTGACCCGGGTCATGGTGTAGAAAGTAAAGCGCCTAAGTAGAGTGCGTTTGTAGGATGGCACGCTCTCACAGGCGAGAGTGTTCTCGTAATGCAGTAGGGCTCGTTCAAGGTCTGGCAGTTTATGGACATTACTCCACAGTCTAGCCAGCGCGTAGTGGAGTTTCCAGTTCTCCGGGTTTTGGCGGGCTCCTTCCTCCAGGAAGGCGGAGCCTTTGTTGATGTATTTTTTTCTCATTGCCGATCTCCTATAGGGAGAGAGGTCCTTTTGTTCTTGGAAGTAAACAGAGGCGTTTGTGTGGAGGTGCCAGGCGCCTGTCTCCCAGTAGTGGGTCGTTTGCGGCTGGAGTGTGGTGATGACCTCATAGCTTTCTTCCAGCTTGAGCCAGTTGAGATCTTCAAAGTGAACAAATGCCCGTAGGTTCCAGATGGAGGCCACCAGTGACCTCAAACCTCCGAGCGCAACGGCAGCGCCAGTTTGCCCTAGTCGGAGGCTTGTGCCCTCCTTCAATGGCGGTTGGATGAGCTTTTGCTCAACCATGTCCTGGCTCAATTTGTCTTCGAAGCGTAGCTTTGCTACACCGAAGCCAAGCAGGACACATAGAATAACAACTAACTGGAAGACGACACGCATTATTTAGTATTGGGTGTTTAGAACTTGGAGTTTAAAATTCTTTTTTCCTGAAGGTGAACCAGGCCAGCACGCTGTAGATACCAGAGTAGAATAACGTCAGTGTAGCGAGGCGCATGAATAGGCCTTGTTTGACGGGTTTCCCCTCGATGGTGGCATCGATGATATTGTAGAGTTGGAAGTCTGGAAAAATGAGGGCGACTCCCTGAGTAAGGAATTTTACTTCCGTGGACACACCATCCTTTTGACTATGTAGCCAGTAGCTACGGGCATCAGCTGTGAAGTGACCAATGAAGTAGATCACCACGGCGATCACGATGGTAAACAGGGTCGAGCTAGAGAAGGTTGAAATAAGCAGTGCGATCGACGCCATGATCATGGCTTTAAAAAAGATCGCACCAACTCCAGCCTGAAGATCCCAAGTGACACCTTGTTGAGTAATCGATGCAATCCGTGAATCGGTGTATTCCTTGGGCCATCCCTGTTGCTGTGCTTTTAGTAACTCAGAACCAATCAGGTCCTCAGTTCGTATGTGGAGGATGACGGCTAACAGTGCATCCATGAGTAGCAGCGAAACAGCTACAAGGATGAGGACACCGACAAGTTTTCCGAGCAGATAGTCCAGCCTCGGCACAGGTTTACTGAGAATAGTATAAAGAGTCCGGTCTTCCAGATCTTTGGGGATCAGCAGCGCGGTGGCGGCAATCGCAAACAGAATGGAGAACATCGACATCGCACCCATAGCGGTGCTTTTCAGAATGATGAGTTCCTGCTCGGCGCTATCCTCTGTGGTGCGACTCCAAGGCATTTCAAAGAAGCTCGCAGCCAGCATCAGCACCGCAAATACGGCGAGGAAATAGAACACCTTCATCCGTACGAGTTGGGTGAAAGTATGGCTCGCAATCACCAGGATGCGGACGGGGGAGAAAAATCCGTTTCTACGCATCGTGGTCTCCTTCTTTGTTCATAGTGTCGTTAACTATGTCGTTAGTCGTTTCTTGTGATGCCTCGTCGGAAGCATCTGATTTTTTAGCCTCGTCGAGGAACAGGCGTTCCAGCGTTGTTCGGGGTTTGCCCATGTGAACGAATTCAGCGTTTTCAGCGTCGGCAATCACGGCCCTGATACGGGCAAGTGTGCGTGAGCTGGCATTTCGAATGATCACCTCCGTTTGGTCTTCGATGGCAATCAGATCTTCAAGTCTACCTTCCTTCACCAGCTTGCCTTTAAAAATAATTCCTACGTGGTCGCAGACTTCTTGAACCTGCTCGAGCAGATGGGAACAGAGAAATACAGTTACACCGCGCTCCTTGAGATTGACGATCAGGTCTCGGATTTGACGCGACCCAACAGGATCCACCCCCGCGGTGGGTTCATCGAGAATGAGGAGTCGGGGGTCGTGAATCAATGCCTGTGCGAGGCCGATCCGCTGCAACATCCCCTTAGAGTATCCTCCAATGCGACGTTTCCGTGCGTCTTGAAGTGTCACCATTTCCAACATTTCATCAACACGTTTGTTAACCTCCTTACCTCGCATACCGCACAGCTTGGCGTAGAAACGTAAAGTTTCCTCACCACTCATGTGTTTGTAAAAGTAGGGGTTCTCTGGCAAGAAGCCGATTTCCTGACGAGAGTCCGTCTTCATCGAGTTTTTGCCAAATACGTGGCAGCTACCGGCAGTGGGTGCAAGTAGGCCTAAGAGAGCTTTCATCGAAGTCGATTTTCCTGAGCCGTTAGGCCCGATCAGTCCGTAGACCTCTCCTGGCATAATCGTCAGGGAAACGTCGTCGACGGCTTTAACCTTCGTCTTACGGAAAGGCGAAGGGAACTCTTTGACTAGGTGGTTGATTTGAACAGCGGGCGTGTCTTCCATGGTTGAACTGGTAGGGAAGATAACTCGATCAGCGCATGGTGCAATGGCTTTCCTTCGTCGTGCGAAAATTTCTCCATTCTTTCACGTGAACTTCATATTTTCACTTCTGATTAGACAAACCAACGCATCTGTGGCGATATTCCTACAGTTATGAAAACACAACTACTCATGTTTACAACAGCAATCATCTCCCTTTTTGGGCTAACTAGCTGCTTCCAAGTCGAATCCACCATTACTGTTAAAAAAGACGGCAGTGGGACTATCACCGAAGAGATGATCCTCGGTGAGCAAATGCAAATGATGATTAATATGGCGGCTGCCCAAGGTGGTCAAGGCGGTGCTGGTGCGGGACAAAACCCGATGGACAAGATGCTCGATAAAGAGAAAGCCGCAGCACGTGCCAAGAAAATGGGCGAGGGCGTCGAACTTGTCAGCGTTGAGAAAATCGACGTTGACGGAAAACTCGGTGTCAAAACTACCTTCAAGTTTGCCGATATCAACAAGCTGAACTACTCAGCCGACGGAGCTATCGATATGGGCGACATTCCTGGTGCTGCTGGAGCGAAGGCCGAAAAGGCTGCTGACGCCGGTCTGAAGTTCGAGCTTGTCGACGGAAAGCTCGTCATCATTCAGAAAGCACCCAAGGCTGAAAAAGGGGCTGAAAAAGACGGTGAAGCTCCCGCAGGGGACAAGCCCGCCGGTGGTGATGCTGATATGGACCCTCAGATGATGGCGATGATGCAAGGTATGATGAAAGACATGCGTGTCACAACCAAGCTTGTGATCGAGGCTGGTATCGTTAAGACCGATGCCTCACATGTTGATGGCAACACCATTATCCTGTCCGACATTCAGATGGGTAAGATCATGGCAAACCCTGAGAAGCTGAAGGCCATCCAGAGCGGTGATTTTGAAAAAACCAAAGATGCTCTTAAGGGCGTCGACGGCATTAAATTCGAAGACAAAGAACGCGTCTCAGTGGAGATGAAGTAAGCCCGCCATGCGGGCAGCTGTTATCAGCTGTCCGTTATTAGTTATCAGTATAATCAGATGCCCCGCTTCGGTGGGGCATTAATTTTGTACAATAAGACGCGCCGGTGAGAACACCGACGCGGAAACAAACCCGATATGAAAACGTATCGAATAAAAAAATGTGAGCGATTAAGCTTCAGCAGCAAGAGCCTCTTTACGAGCCTTCTTGATGAGATCGCGAACCGTATCGGATGGCTGAGCTCCTTTGGATACCCAGGCGTCAGCCTTAGCTACGTCGAGAGTGTAGTTAACACCGTCCTCCATTGGATTGTAGGAACCGATTTGCTCGATGTAACGGCCATCACGGCGTTTGCGGCTGTCCACGGCAACGATCTTGTAAAATGGACGATCCTTGGTGCCTTGGCGGTTGAGTCTAAGAGTAAGCATAATTAAATGGGTAGAAAATTGGGTGCCGCTGATGTGACGGGGCGGGAAATTGTACGATGAACAGCGATTTGCCAAGCGAAAAATGGCACTTTTAGGCTATTTCGCATTTTCTTTCCATAAAATGGTGTTAAACACCGCCTCCACCAAGCACATCCTTAGTTGGAGTTTGGAGTTTAGAAATTGGAGTTTATCATCACATGTTTATCGATCACATCAGAATCATCGCCCAAGCAGGTGATGGAGGCAACGGAGTAGTTCACTTCCGCAGGGAGAAATTTCGCCCCAAAGGCGGGCCTGACGGCGGCGACGGGGGTAATGGCGGTTCAGTCATCCTACGCGTTGACCCATCAGTGGATAACCTAAAAGCTTATTCCTACGACCCCAAACTCATCTGCAAAGCGGGTGAACACGGTATGGGTGCACGCAAACACGGAAGAACCTCGAAAGATAAGATCGGTCGTGTGCCACCCGGAACTGTAGTCTACCGCAGTAACGCGACAACTGTCTCTGAGGCCGTGGAACTCGAGCGTAGCGATAAGGGGGTCGATCTCGAACCCATCTGCGACCTGACCGAATACGGTGAGGAATTCGTGCTTTGCGAAGGAGGCAAGGGCGGAAAAGGTAACTGGCACTATAAAACATCCGTCAACCAAGCACCGGAAGAGCACACCCTCGGTACAGAAGCCGAATTCGGTGTATTTTACCTCGAGCTACGCCGCATCGCCGATGCGGGTATGGTTGGATTCCCCAATGCCGGAAAATCCACCCTCGTTAACAAGCTTTCACATGCGACGCCCAAGATCGGTAGTTACCCATTTACGACGTTGAACCCAATGGTCGGTGTTGTAGAATTCCCCAAGTACCGTCGCTGCACTGTCGCTGATATCCCAGGTCTCATCGAAGGTGCTCACGAGAACCGCGGCCTAGGCCACGAGTTCTTGCGTCACATCACTCGTTGTAAGCTACTTCTCTTTGTTATTGATATGGCAGGCAGCGAAGGCCGCGACCCCATTGAAGACCTCGAGACTCTCCGTATGGAGATCAAGATGTACGACGAAGACCTCGCCAAATTTGAGTGGATTGTCATCGCTAACAAGATGGACCTCGAAGGTGCTGAGGAAAACCTCGCCATGTTTACACAACGATTCCCCAAGGTCACCGTCGTGCCTCTATCAGCAGACACTGAAGAAGGCCTTGAAGGGCTCCGTGAGGAGCTCGATCAACGAGTGGGCTACCGCAAGGATAAGGAGGTTTAGATTGTGGTTTACCCCATAATCAACAGTGCCAAGTAGGGTGCGAGGCAGAAGGTGATAAAGAGTATTTTAAAGAGTCCTAGATAGGAATAGATAATGATATTGAACGATTCTCTAGATATGGAGAACCATTTGCTCTGCATCCGATAAATGAAGTCGGGTGCAAAGATCACAAACACGGAGGTGTAAATAAGCATGGCTCCGTTGACGATGGTGCACCACATGAAAAAGGTGGTGAGTGTGTCGATGTTCATGACTGCTTGAGTTTGAGTGTTAGAGTATATTTGATAGTCATCAATGGTGGCCACTGACCACTGCGGGTGAAAAACTTCATACTGAATGGTGCCACCAGGGTGCTTGGTAAACCCCAGGTAATGTTAGGTAATGAATCCCTCAAATTTATCATGAAAAGGGATGGGTAGGCCGATGATCCGAGTCTTTTTAAACATGAAGGCAACGAGGCTAACGTAGCACTTGACCTCGAAAAGATCGAGCACGGTGCCCTCAGGGACGTAGGGCTCGAGCACCTGTGGATCGACCACATAGTTCGCGAGGATGAGATCCTCCCATCTGGCGTTGAGAAAGCCTATTTTTTCTAACCGCTAAATACGCGGAAGTTGTTTGGCTTGTGAATTCAGAGGATATGAATAATTTAGCGTAGTTCGCGGTCAGTTTCTACTCAGGAATCGAGTGGTAGATCTGCTCGAGTGTTAGCACAGCGTAGGCAGTGACCAGCACTGGGTCGCTTTCCCACCAACGGGAGTTTTTGTTGATCCATGAGCCGTCGGGGGCTTGGGTGGAGAGGATGGCGTTAGAGAGTTCGTTGCGCCAGTCGACTTCTTTGCCTCCCTTCATCTGAAGTTTATCAACATTGGCAGCAGCGAGGCCCTTGGCCATGACGTGGTAGTAGTAGTAGAGCCCTTGTTGTCCGAGAGCTGAGTTTTCCTTGGTAGCTAGACCGGGGTTCTCTTTGACGGTGAAGTTTTCGGAGAGCCATTTTTTGACAGCAACGACACGGACGTCCTTCTCTTCCAGCTCGGCGTAGATCATGGAGAGCAGGGCTGCGTAGGACATCGATCCGTATCCTCGTAATTCTTTAGTGCCATCGGCCAGCGTGCGCACACCAGCTTTGGAATCGCCGGGGAAGTAAGCAACCGAGCCATCATTGCCGATGCCTGGTTGATCGTTGGTTTCCTTAAGGTTCTGTGTGCGTGAGATGAATTGGATCGCAGCCTCCCAA
Source organism: Akkermansiaceae bacterium (assembly GCA_037620805.1). GTDB lineage: Bacteria > Verrucomicrobiota > Verrucomicrobiia > Verrucomicrobiales > Akkermansiaceae > Oceaniferula. The sequence goes on along the minus strand of JASJLI010000061.1, from coordinate 61,167 downwards.
TTGAGTTCAGGTTGCTTGCCGGTGGCGTCATCTTGAGCGATATGACGGGAAAGTTTCAGTGCCTCGATTGAGAGGTAGGTGTTCGACATATCGGAGTGTTTATAGCTACCCCCGTAGCCGATTCCACCAACGAATTTTTTGTCAAGTTCGCCTCTGTTTTCTTCGCCTGTTTGGAGACCGATCAGATATCTGCGGGCCTTGAGAATAGCTGGATGATATTTTTTTTCGCCTGTGGAAACAAGAGCTACGATTGAAAGCGCCGTGTTATAGGTTCCCAGTCCTTGGCCATAGATTCCGCCATCGTCTTTCTGTTGCTTTGCCAGCCATGCGTAAGCAGTGTCGATGTAAGCCTCTTTTTTATAGGATGGAGAACGCATCGCCGCAGTGAGTGCAAGGGCGGTGTAAGCTGGGTATTTGGATTCCCCCCAGAAACCCTCTTTGCCCTGTTGAGTTTTGAGGTAGGCATTACCACGTTCGATGGCCCGCTTCATCTCAAGCTTGATTGAGAGATAGGGTTCCTGTTTATCTTGAGCGCCTAATGAAAGACTGCCAACGAGGCTAAAGGTGATTAGAGAACTAACAATTTTCATAGCGTTTGGTATTTGGAGTTTCAAGTTTGAATCTTAGAATTTAATGCGCCGCCTTCCACGGCTTGAGGGTAATAGTAAGTGCCGTTCCCTCACGCGGGATGCGTGGGGCTGGAAACCAGATGGTGTCGTCGTCACGATCTTTGTTAGGGTAATTGGCGATAGATCCCTCGTCGGGATAAATGGTGAAGATATTACCTGTGATTTTGGCTTTGAATTTCTTGTTGTGAATGTAGGAACCGTTGTAAACCCATGGCGTGTTAGGCATAGGCTTCTTGGTGATGCGATGCTGAAGCCAATGAGTAATCGGGACCGATTTATCTTTGTCTCCTTCTTTCCAAGTAAGGTGAATGGAGAAGCGAGCAGCCTTTTTGATGTCCTCGGCAACCACAGGGTATTTTTCTCCAGGGGTCCCATCCGCTGTTAGCTCACGGAAGAGCTCGGGGGATACCTTGTAGTTGAGTAATTTGAGCGCGAGGTTGACGTGTGTGGGGTCGGCTTCAGTGACAAGTAGCGCCTCATGAACTTTTTCACCATTGATGTGAACGAGTAGATACTCAAGAATGGTATCCGAGGCCGTGATATTGGTTTGCGCAGGAAGGATAATCTCGCGAGTGTCTTTGTTCAGCTTGACCTTGCCAATCTGGTAGGTGGACGATGAGGTCTTTTTGACCAAAGGCTCTGGTTTGGTCGGTTTCACCGAGGTCTCAGACTCAGGTGCAATTTTGTTTTCAGGAGTGTAACTGGGTGCAACCGAATCAGCCCAAGCAAAGGAGCCCAGCCCGATTGCGATAAGGGCGCTGAGCAGGCTAAGCTGTTTTAACAAGGTGGGAAGGGAGTACATCATCTTACTCTGTATAGTCTAATAACGTAGCTGGAGATGTTTTCTTAGAGTTTTTTATGAAAATGAGGCACCCCTTCGATCAATAGGGTGGGTTTACTCTTGGTCAGACAGCCAGCGCTCTACCTCGATGGCAGCGGCGCAGCCTTGTCCGGCAGCAGTGATGGCCTGACGGTATTCGGTGTCGGAGATGTCGCCTGCGGCATAAATACCCTCGACGCTCGTCTGAGTGCCGTGTTTCTGAAGTATATAACCGTTCTCGTCGGTTTCAACCAATCCGTTGAGGAATCCACTGTTCGGAGTGTGGCCAATGGCCATGAACACACCCTCGACTTCGAGTTCGGAGAGGTCTCCATTTTCTGTGTCAACGAGCTCGACAGCGCGGATGTCGCCTTTTTCGTTGGTAAGATATTGTTTGATTCCCGAGTTCCAGATCACCTCGATTTTCTCGTGGTTGAGGGCTCGTTGAGCCATGATTTTGGACGCACGTAGCTCGTCACGTCGGACGATCAGATGAACTTTACTGGCAAACTTGGTGAGGAAGGTGGCTTCTTCACAGGCTGAGTCACCACCACCTACGACGCAAACTGGGACGTCACGGTAGAAGGCTCCGTCACAGGTAGCACAGGCAGTAAGGCCATGTCCACCTTTGGTGAGGTCGTCCTCACCGGGAAGGCCAAGGTATCGGGCGGATGCGCCGGAGCATATAATCACGGCTTTGGTTTGAACTTCCTTCTCTCCAATTTTGAGAGTGAAGGTGCCGTCGTCTTCCTTAGTGACGGAGTCGACGCGACCAAACTCGACGCGTGTGCCGAATTTCTCGGCTTGCTGCTGCATTTTAATCATCAGCTCAGGGCCGCTGATGCCCTCGGGGAATCCGGGGAAGTTTTCCACATCGGTCGTGGTGGTTAGCTGTCCTCCAGGTTGAGTCCCTGTAAGGATAAGCGGATTAAGATCGGCACGTGATGCGTAGATAGCTGCGGTGTATCCGGCAGGGCCGGTTCCTATGATAATGACGTTTTCCATGATGTTTAGAGTGTGAACGCGCGAAATTATGCCCATAAATGTTGGGTGGGCAAGTGGTTTCCCTTTGATTTGCATGTTATTTCAGCGTTTTTCACCCTGTTTATGGGGGGCTGGCACACTCTGGTTACAGCTTTGGTTACAGCTTTGGTTACAGTCTTGCATTTTTTCTGTTGGGATGGCAGAAGGGGCTCACGGCCGCTGGCTGTATTTTATGAAAATCATCATCGTCGGAGCCGGAGAAATCGGACGTCATCTAGCGATTTCCCTGTCGCGTGAGTCTCACAGTATCGTTGTGATTGAGTGCAACGCCCAAGTGGCAGTGGAGCTCGAACAGCAGATTGATGGTCGGGTCATCACAGGGAGCGGAGCAAGTGCTAGTGTGCTTCTTGAGGCTGGAGTGGTGGAGTGTGAGCTTTTCCTCGCACTGACCAGCGACAGCACGGTGAACCTGATGTCGGCTTCGATGGCAAAGAAACTCGATGCTGCCAAAGTGATCGCACGGGTGAGCCCCGCACTGCAACGTGAAGAGTGGTTGTTTGATTACCGCAGCCATTTTGGAATTGATCACGTATTTAGCTCTGAGCGATTGGCTGGCATTGAACTTTCCAAATTTGTAAGGAACCCTGATTCATTAATCGTCGAAGAGATCGCGCGTGGCCGTATCGAACTTCAGCAGGTCCGCGTCAGCGAACGCAGTGATGCCGTGGGTAAGCGGCTAATCGATTTAAAAGCCCCAGAGCGAACCCGCGTGGCATCCATCACCCGAGGTGGTGAGCATTTTGTTCCATCTGCCGAAGACGCATTGAGCGTAGGTGACGTCGTAACGATTTTTGGTGAACCTAACAAACTACGTAAATTGTCAACTCGACTTCAAAAGGGAGGTGGCAATGAAGAGGAGCTTCGTGTTGTGATATTCAGCGGTGGCGAGTATGGCTTTTCCTTGGCTCAAATGTTAGAAAGTTTTCAGTGCAAGGTGCGTATCATCGAGAAGGATCGAGCTCGTTGTCAGGAGCTAACAGGTCTATTGTCTGATACCACAGTAATTAACATCGATGGAACGGTGCTCTCCGAGCTAGAAGAGGAGCAGGTCGGTGATGCCGATTTCTTTATTGCCACCAGTGGTAGTGATGCGGATAACGTCATGACCTGTCTTCAGGCTAATAATCTGGGCACAAAAAACTGCCTGACCTTGATTCACCGGGCGGATTACGCGAATGCTATTAGTGCCAGTGGTCGTCACTTCGGTGTCTTGGCTGCTGTGAGTCCTCGCGAAGCGACCCGCCGAGAACTTGAGCGTTTCCTGACATCGGATCAATATCATACCGTTAAGAAAATGGGGGCAGGGGAAGTCATTGAGACTGAGGTGGCTAAGGCCTCCATTGCCGCCGAGCACATGGTCTCGGAAATCGACTGGCCAGAAGGTTGCGTGTTAGTTGCCCGAATGCGTGGGCTTCATGCAATCGTTCCTGGACCGGAAGATATTCTGCAGCCAGGTGATACGCTCTATGCGATGGTGGCTCCTAAGGTGCGTAAGAAATTTCTCAAACTAGTTCGCTAACACTCTATCTGCACGATGAATTACCGTATTCTAGCCAAGTTCCTCGGCGCGTTGCTGATCCTGACCAGCGTAGCTATGGCAGCATGCGGCGTGTTTGCCGTACTTGACCCTGTGGCTGGGGAGTCGGAGGCTGTGTATTCTCTCTTCTTATCTTCAAGTATCGTTTTTTTGGGCGGAGTTCTGCTGATGGTTTGCGGGATCGGAAAAATTGATCGCGTACCGCGCCGAGAAGGGATCGCAGTCGTGGGGCTGGGGTGGATCCTTTGCGGGATGGTTGGCAGTCTGCCGTATATGCTTGGCGAGCCACGTATGGAATTTGCAGATGCGTTTTTTGAGTCGGTGTCCGGCTTTACCACGACTGGGTCGACGGTGATGGGAACAGATCCTACTAAAGGCAATGATATTGAGTCGTGGCCGAGGGGGATCCTCATGTGGCGGTCGGTGACCCAATGGTTGGGTGGTATGGGTATCCTCGTGCTATTTGTCGCGTTGCTCTCCTATCTGGGTATGGGATCTAAATCGCTGTTCCGCAACGAATCTTCCTTTCAGACTGGCGAGGCCTACACGGCGCGTATTCGGGACACTGCGATGACGCTCTGGAAGCTGTATCTTTGCGTTACTTTAATTTGTATCTGTGGGTTGATAGGCCTCGGGTTGACCCCTTACAACGCGATCTCACATGCGTTTACCGTAGTATCCACTGGTGGTTTTAGTCCGCATAATCAGAGTATTGGCTATTACTCATCTTGGGGGAACGGCTGGATGATCGAACTCTGGCTTAGCTTTTTTATGATCATCTGTAGTATCAGCTTTCTTGTATGGGTGGTAGTGCTGCGCAAACGATGGCAGCGCTTGAGGGCCGAGGAAGAGGGGAGGCTTTTTGTTCTTATTTTTGTGGCTGCTTCGCTAATCATTGCATGGAATCTGACGGAAATAGGAGGAGAGGAGCCGATGGATTTCCTCACCGCGCTTCGTCACAGCTGGTTCAATGTGTTGTCGGTATTCTCGACCACGGGATACAGCACGGTGGACTATGCCGCCTGGCCGGGCGATACATTGGTGCTTCTGGCAGCTCTGATGATCTTGGGTGGCTGCTCGGGTTCGACGTCTGGCGGAGTCAAGGTGAGCCGCTTTATTGTATTATTGAAAACGGCACGCTTTGAGATTGTCCGAGCGTTTCGCCCAAGTCAGGTGTTCCGCATGCATGTCAACGGTAACTCGTTAGGCGAGTCGGAGCGATTACAGACAATAGTATTCCTCGCATTGTTCGTATTTATCTTTATCGCGTCTTGCTTTGTAGTGTCATTGTTAGAAGTGACCCATGGCATGGACATGATCAGTGCCTTCGGTTCGGTGATTGCCACGATTGCAAATATCGGACCAGGATTTGGCTCTGTGGGGCCGGCGGAGAACTTTGCTCATTTACTGCCAGTGACCAAAATTTTCCTATCACTGCTGATGATCCTTGGACGTCTGGAGCTTTACGCGATCTTGGTGCTGTTTATGCCCTCTCTCTGGAAAAAATACTAGACTAGTTGACGTAAATATCATCGGGAGCCTCGGCTAGAATTTGATGATAGGGAGAGATACTTCTCAGTAAATCTGCCCACAAATCCTTTTCGTGGTGGCTAGCGAGGATGCTTGGAGTAGGTAGGGTCGGAATCCATGAACTCTTTCGCAGTTCACCCTCGAGCTGGCCTGGAGTCCAGCCAGAGTATCCTGCAAAGGCACGAACCAGCGTGCCAGGTTGGTGAGTGCGTTTGATGGCTTCATGGGCTGATATCCGTGTGGCGAACTTGAGCTTGGTGTTTTCCTTCGTCCAAAAAGCAGCAAAAGTGAGATGTTCCTGACCCACGGGGCCGCCCAGGTGAACGGGGATGTTTTTTAATGCTACGAACTCTTGGCTCGTCAGCAAGTCTCCTACAGCCTGACCAGTTGGGTGATTAAGTATCAGTCCGTAGGCTCCATCTTCGTTATTGTGCTCAGCCAGGAGGACGACGCTTTTATTGAAGATCCCATCGCGCAACGAGGGATCTGCCAACAAGAGCTGACCCTCGAGATGGATGGGGGAATCTGATGAATCGGGCATAGGTGACGCTGTAGAGATACTTCGAAGAAATTGGACGATCTGTCAAGATGAGGTTCGAAGGTTTTTCAGCCGATTGTTTTAATCGTACCAAATGAAGTTCTTCAACTTGTGAGTTGCCAAGCGGCTAGTGCTCATGAAGCATGGGGATATGGACTGGAAACTATCATCTGTCGCTCTGCTAACGCTAACGGGGCTTGGTTGTTTGTCGTTGGTGTCCTGTTCCATTTTGGGGGGCACAAAGATGGGGGGAGCAAATAAGAAAGATGATGACCCTTACGGTCTGGGTGCTTATACGGAAGCAGGTGGCCGCATTGGTGGATTTGGCGGGGCCACGGCAGCTGCGGCAGGAGTGGCGTCAGTTGCAGGTGGAGGAGCTCGAGGGGGTTCACCTATTAGTGGAGCCGGTATTACAAGAGACGAGGATATTGTGTGGGCGCCTGAAAATCCTGATGAAGCCATAGGTGGAGGTCTTGAGCAACTCTGGAAACAGCCTGAAAACAAAAGCTGGCATATGAGCTACCAAGTAGCAGCCCAGCAGGCTCGACAGAATGGAAAACCGATGATGATCTGGTTCACTGATTCCATGCATAGTCGACTTTGCCGAATTCTAAGTGAGGAATTATTTTCAAAATCTGAGTTCGAGGGCTGGACTACCGAAAAGCTGGTTCGCCTGAGGGTTGATGCGACGGTCCCAGCCAAGGAGAAGCATTCGGACCTTGGCGTGCGAAAATCCAAATACGTAAAGCAATTGAAGAAACGCTTCGCTGTTCATGGACATCCTACAGTCTTGCTCCTCATGCCAGGAGGTGAAGTGCATGCCCGTTACCGGGGTTACAAAAAGGGTACTTCTGATTACTACTGGGCGCGGTTGAAACAAGCTGTGGTCAAAGCTGAGGAAGGCTACGGGAAATGGCGGGAGAAATATGAACGTCGTGGTTACCGGCTGTGGACGAGCCGAGATGGTAGGAAGACTTTCGCTAAGCTCTATCACTTTAACCCTGGGAGTGTGACTTTGATTGATCCCGATGGAAAACGTGGCACAACGTCCTTTAGAAAGCTATCGGATGCTGATCAGGCATGGGTATTACTTCAGAAAAAGAAATACGAAGCCCGAAAGGGCCAGTGAGATACTGAGGTCTCGATGAGGGGTGATCTACTCATCGTAAGCAGTTAAGGGAGTTAGTGTATAGACTTAGAGAGGGTGCAAATCTTGGACTTTTCGCTTGCAGTGAGATGAAAAAGCGATTAGCGATTGCCGCCTTCAATTGAGATGTGTTCAGAATTAGCTCTCTGAGCTGCCTCACAATGATCAATTTTTAACAGTTCTAGTTAACCTAAACCTATGGCCGCAAAAAAGAAAACCACGAAGAAAGCCGCTAAACGTGTAGTCAAAAAAGCTACTAAAAAAGCGGTGAAAAAAGCAGCTCCACGCAAAAAAGTAACCAAAAAGGCGGCTAAAAAAGCCTCTCCCAAGAAGGTGGCGAAAAAAGCAGCTAAAAAATCTGTAAAGAAAGTGGCCAAGAAGACGGCTAAGAAAGCGGCCAAAAAGGTAGCTAAAAAAGCACCCAAGAAGGTTGCCAAGAAGGTTGCCAAGAAAGTTGCCAAGAAAGTTGCTAAAAAGGCAGTCAAAAAAGTCGCTAAGAAGGCCTCCCAACCTAAAAAGGTGGCAAAAAAAGCAGCCAAGAAAGTTGCCAAGAAAGCGACACCCAAAGCTACTAAGGCCGCTAAGCCAGCCCCAATTGTCAGAAAAGTTGCTAAGAAGGCTGCGCCTCTCAAACCTGTTGTTCTCAAAGGATTTGCCAAAAAACAGCATCAGCGTCTGCTCGACCTCCGTGATGGTATTGTCGACGCCATGTATGGTGTGACTCACGATCAGTTAAAAAATACCAACGGTATTGAGACCGGCGGCGGCGGTATGCACACAGGTGACGCCGGAAGTGATTCATACGACCGCGATTTCGCCCTCAATCTACTCGCCAAGGAGCAGGATGCCCTCAGTGAAGTCGAGCAAGCCATCGCACGCGCCGTGACCGGTGTCTACGGTGTTTGTGAGATGTCTGGTAACCGTATTCCCAAGGAGCGCCTCGAAGCCATTCCATTCGCCCGATACACCGTTGATTGCCAGGCTGCCTGGGAAAAGGAAAACGGCCATCTCCGTAACAATGGAAAGAGCGAATTTGGCTTCTCCAATGGTAATACCCGATAAAAATAACGAAAAAACCCAAATGATGGGATTCTCTGCTTGACCAACTGGCGGAAATGCGTAGTTTGCGCCTCCCGTCCCACCTCAGATTCGTTTGAGGGAAGGACACAGATTTTACTGAAATCACATCATTTTCATACAGTTCTCTCCAATTTCTTACTAATATTAGACCATGGCCCGCGACATCATTATCCTCGAATGCACAGAAGCAAAAGCTGAAGGAAGACCTACTTCACGCTACACTTCCACCCGCAACAAAAAGAGTCTTAACACTCCAGGTCGTCTGGAGAAGATTAAGTATAACCCGTTCCTGCGCCGCCGCACACTCCACCGTGAGTTGCGCTAGACAGCTTTTTTATACCCACTGAATTAACCACTTTTTATCATGTCCTCAATATCCACTCCTAAGAACAAAGAGCGCCGTATCTCATTCTGGAAGGCTAACCGCCCGATGCCGCACCGTCGTCATGACGTTCCCGCTGCAGAGGTTGACTACAAAAACGTCGATCTGCTTAGCAAGTTCACCACTGAGACCGGTAAGATCCTTCCACGTCGCGTGACGGGTGTTTCTGCCAAGCTTCACCGCAAGATAACCCGTGAGATTAAGCGTGCCCGCGCATGCAACCTCCTCGGTTAATCCAACTCAGGTGAATAAATCACTTTCCAAGCCTGTCCGTTGATTTCGGGCAGGCTTTTTTCTTTCTATTTTTACTACTCAGTTAGCTGCTACCCCTCTACCCTCGACTATGAAGGAACTCAAGGACACTCAAAACGAGTTTGACGATCGGAATATCGCCATCGACCGTGTAGGCGTTAAGGCGTTGCGCTTCCCACTTAAAGTTAGAAATAAGGACGGCAGCACGCAGCGCACTGTTTCCACCACGGCTCTGGCTGTGGACCTTCCCCATCACTTCAAAGGAACCCACATGAGCCGCTTTGTAGAAGTGCTAAACTCTCACGGTAACTGTCTCGATGTGCGGAAAATGACAGCTATTCCGAACGAGTTGCTTGGTCGACTCGAGGCCCGGAAGGCACATGTCGAATTTCGGTTCCCGTTCTTCCGTACCAAGTCAGCACCGGTGACCAAGATGCCCGGTATAATGGATTACGAGGTGATTTTTGAGGCAGAGTCGGACATCGACGGTAGGCATGACTTTATCCTCACGGTAATCGTTCCTGTAGCTACGCTCTGTCCGTGTTCTAAGGCAATTAGTGATCGAGGTGCCCACAATCAACGAGGCACGGTAACCTATTCTGTGAAGTTCAAAGATCCTATCTGGATCGAGGATCTTATCGATCTTGTGGAGTCATCTGCAAGTTGCGAACTCTATAGTCTGCTGAAGCGTCCGGATGAAAAGGCCGTGACCGAGCGAGCCTATGATAATCCAGTATTTGTTGAGGATCTGGTGCGCAACATCGCAGCTCGCTCGAACGCTCAGGAAAATATCATTTGGTATAAGGTTGAAGCTGAGAACTATGAGTCAATCCACAATCACAACGCCTACGCGGTGGTGGAAAAGGCCACCTCATAGTCGAGCCTATCAGGATTTCCCAAAAACGTACGTGCCATTTTTTCATGCTGGGGTAAAAAGAGCCTATGTCTGATGACGCCTACCTCCGCCGCCCGTATTTGACTCTTCCCGGTGCCACCGGAATGCCGAATGTCCAAGAGATTCTCGCCAGCATGCCGGACGAGCAGAAACATCGCTTTGAATCTTCAGGGGAATTTATCCGTCGATTGGCGGTCCGTGTCAGCAAATGGCGTGAAGGGCTTCCCGAGGATGAGGAGCCTGCGATTTTTGCCCTCATGTGCAATGGTGATGCCGTGGAGGTTCACTCACTGGGCGAGGACGGTCACTCCAGTGTGGTGGTTGAAGGGAATCTCAACGGCTCGTCCTGCATGTTTATAAGTCATCAATCGAGTTTCCAGGTGGTGTGCTACACACGCAAAATTCAAGAGGAAAAACCTCGGCGAAAAATCGGTTTCCATGTGGGAGGCGAGGAGATCGAAGCTTAAACCTTCTTCGATCAGTCCTCTATTTTAAGCCAACAGACTTACGGGGGATCCATAGCCAACCTACTGGTTTGTTGCTGGCTCCGAGCATCCAGCCTTCTTCAGTTTTACGCAGGGGCAGGAAGCTCTCTGAGATCAGGCCCAATCTCGATACCGCATTTCCCCGGAGCGAACTCTCTTTGGTTCGGGTAATGATTCTGGCCATGTGTTGGGGACGTGATGATAGCGCCTAACAGGACGATGATCACCAGTTTGAAATACGATAACATGGGGTGATTACGTGGGAAATAGGTACTTTTTCCCCAGAAAATGAAATCCGACCGCAACTTACTGTCAAATCAAGGGATTTAAAGAGACAGAATATTGCCTTTCTGGCGTTTAAATGAATAGTGATCACCACGTAAGGCGATAACCGCCCATCCATGAATGACTGACCTACTAATTGCACCTGCCCGCGAAAGCGGCTGTGAAGACCTCGAAGCCCTTGCCGACGTCGTAAAGACGGCTGCCGAGCAGCAACGTTCTCCTATCGAAGATGTCCTAGATTCGGGCACAATTGATGAGGAGCCGTATCTTGCTGCCCTGGCTGCAAAAAGCGGTATGGAATGGGTTGCGAGCATCCCTGACTTTGAAAAGGTGGAGCCTTTGCGTGCTGCGTGCGGTCCACGTGTCGCTCTTGCCTACCGCTTATTACCGATGGAGCTTGAAGGAGAGGAGGGGAATCAAAGTCTTGTTTTGCTGACCTATGACCCACTGAACCTCGTGGGCCGCCAAGCGGCTACGCAGCAGATTGAGCTTCCCATTATTTGGAAAATGGCATCACGCCGACGTATTCACGAATCGTTGAGGAAACTCTACGGTGTGGGTGCGGATACCTTTGAGCAGATTCTCGAAGGTCGAGACCTCGATTTTGATAATTTAGAACACGCGGATGAGGCAAATGTCATTGATGCCGATGAGGACGAGGAGGCCAGCGTGGTCAAATTCGTCAACCAAATCATCCGTGAAGCACTCCAGCAGCGGGCCACCGATATTCACGTCGAGCCACTGCATGATAATCTGCGTATTCGCTACCGTATCGACGGCCTACTGATCGATGTCACGGTTCCCGATAACATCAAGGCTCTGCAAAGCTCCGTGATCGCCCGTCTCAAGATCATGGCGCATCTCGATATCGCCGAACGCCGTCTGCCTCAAGATGGACGTATTAACCTTCAGTTTGAGGGCGGAACCATCGACGTTCGCGTTGCTACCGTGCCGACGGTCGAGGGCGAAAGCGTCAGCCTCCGTCTTCTAAACCAGGAAAAATTCACCATTTCCAAGCTTCAGTTGGAACCCTTTGTAGAGGAAAAAATTAATCAACTTCTGAAGCTTACCAACGGCATCTGTCTGATTACAGGTCCCACTGGTTCTGGTAAGTCCACCAGCCTCTATTCTTTCCTCAGTGCCGTGAACTCTCCGGATACTCGTATTGTTACGATTGAGGATCCGGTGGAGAATAAACTTTCCGGCGTGATGCAGATCGCAGTGAAGTCTGAGATCGGTCTCACCTTTGCCAGTGGTCTGCGCTCTATTCTCCGGGCTGACCCGAATATTGTCATGATTGGAGAGATTCGTGATTTGGAAACGGCTGAGATCGCAATCAGAGCATCGCTAACAGGTCACTTAGTATTCAGCACCCTCCACACCAACGATGCCATAGGCGGTATTAGTCGACTCATCGATATGGGAGTGGAACCTTTCTTACTCTCAGCCTCCGTTAGGGCATTCCTAGCGCAGCGTCTTGTGCGCCGCTTGTGCCCTCACTGTAAAACTCCTCACGATCTCACCGCGCACCAGCGGAAGGAGATGGAAATACCTGACCACATCACCGGCCAGTGTTACGATGCTGTGGGCTGTGATCGTTGCCGGAATACTGGCTTTAGCGGTCGACTCGCCATTTACGAAGTCGTTCTCCTCACTGAGGAAATGCAGAATCTCATCGTCAAGGGCGAAGACAACCGCAAGCTGCTTGAGCAGTCCTATAAAGACGGATACGTGGCGATGCGTGAGTATGGTTGGTATAAATGTTTCTCCGGACAGACAACTCTTGAAGAGGTTATCTCCGTCACCAGTGCAGAACTCTGCTAGTTCGTTCATCTGTTACACGTATTAACTGATCATTCATGGGGGTATTTACTTACAAAGCGCTGGGGAAAAATGGAGCCGTTAGTAACGGCGAAATTACAGCGGATGACCGTCCCGAGGCGCTGAGATTACTTGGTAAGCGAGGTCTACAACCAGTGAATCTCACTGAAAGCTCAGCTTTGAAGCCGTCTTCAACAGAATCTAAACCCGGATCCAAGGCCTCAGAAAAACCAGGGCAATCTGGCCAGTCTGGTTTAGCTCCCAAGGCAAAATCCGAGAGCAAAAGTACGCCACGCGATGCCAATGGCCTGCTTAAACTCAAGCGCTCAGAGGTCGTCATGTTTACTGAGGAGCTTAGTGAAATGTTAGGAGCTGGTCTGCAGCTTGAGCCGGCTTTGAAATCGATGGAAGGCCGGGAGGAACTCGGATCACTCAAGGACGTATCACGCGAAGTTAGGCAGTTTGTGCGCGACGGTGGTAGCTTTTCTGTCGCTCTAAAAAAGACCAGTGATAGTTTTGGTCCCCTTTATTGCAGTCTGGCCGCAGCAGGTGAGGCGAGTGGAGCATTGGACACCATTCTCCAACGTCAGGCCCATTACCTGAAGACCTTGCAAGAACTTCAAAGCAAAGTTACCCTGGCCCTCATTTACCCTGCCTTTCTTGTATTGGCTGGTATTGGTGTAGGCATCATCTTTGTTACTAAACTTATTCCTCAGCTGACTGATCTCATCTCTAGCACTCCCGGAGGGAAAATCCCTCTAGGAGCTAAAATCCTGATTGGTGCTAGTAACTTTTTTCAAGAATGGTGGCTGGTTCTGATCCTCACAATCGTCGGGGGATCACTTATTTTCAAAGCCTGGAAAGATGCGGAGTCAAATAGGCTTACCTGGGATCGGATAAAATTAAAACTCCCTCTGATCGGGAAGGTGATCGAGTCGCGTTTCTATGTGCAGTTTCTCGAAACCCTTGCTAACCTTGTAGGTAACGGCCTGCCACTTCTACGGTCGTTAGAGCTGGCACGTGATGCCACTCAAAATCTTCATATTCGCGGTCATATGGACAAGGTGATCGAGATGGTAGGCGATGGTCGATCTTTCTCCCGTTCATTGATTAATTCCGGTATTTTTCCACCTCTGCTGATCGATATGGTTTCCGTCGGTGAGAAAACCGGTAAACTTGATAACTCCCTGAGGCGTGCCGCAGAACGATACGATACCGAGCTCAACAAAAGCCTCGCCCGTGTGATGGAGCTTATCATGCCCGTCGTTTTAGTTGTCATGGCCCTACTCATCGGCACCATGGCCTACCTCATGATCACCGCGATCTTCCAGACCATTGATAATCTGGGTGGACGATAAACCGTGATTTGAGAATTTTGTATTGGGAATTTGGTGTTTGGAGCTTTAAATAAGTAGCATGTCAAAGAGTCGTGAGGAAATCGCCGCCATGCGTGAAGAGTATGGTAGCCGTGAGATGCATCGTGCCGAGATGGCGGATAGTCCATTTCTCCAGTTTGAGCAATGGTTTGCCGAAGCCCGGGAGGTGGAGCTCCACGAACCGAATGCCCTGACGCTTTCTACGATCGGGCTCGACGGTTGCCCCGCTGCGCGCACCGTTCTGATGAAGTTTTTCGATGAAAATGGATTTGTTTTCTACACCAACTACGGCAGCGCCAAGGCGAAGGAAATGGCGACCATTCCCAAAGCGTCTCTCTTATTTCCCTGGCTCCAGTTAGAGCGGCAGGTGCGTATCGAGGGAAGCGTTGAAAAAGTCAGCGCAGCCGAGTCCCTCAAATACTTCGCATCACGCCCACGCGAAAGCCAGATCGGTGCTTGGGTATCTGATCAGTCCAGTGTCATCGATTCCCGCGCCCTGCTACTCAATAAAATGGCAGAACTCAAAGCCAAGTTCAAAGGCGGCGATGTGCCACTCCCGAGCTTCTGGGGCGGTTACCGTGTCAGACCCGAACGTATTGAGTTCTGGCAGGGAGGCAAAGGCCGCGTGCATGATCGATTTCTCTACACAAGGGAAGAGGGCGGCTGGAGAATCGAGCGCTTAGCTCCGTGACTCGATCAGATTAGTTTCCTCCTCCTCCATTGCTACTGCTTCTACTTCTGTGCCAGGTCAGAAGCGTTAACCACATTGCAAGACAGGTAGTTTCGATATCAGGCAATGTACCACTGAGTGATGCCCGCCGAGTAAAGATGTGATCCGGGGCAATTGTTGTTTGGCCGCGATTACCTCGAAGAACCATGGATCTCCCCATAGCCGATCTAGCCTCCAAGGTGTAAGTTCCTGTAGGACTTGAAATCGTAAAAGTTCGCATGAATGCAGAAAGTTTTTTGGCAGACACAAGTGATCTAGATTGATCGGATAAGGTCCATTTTCCTCTGAATATACCGTGCTTGTTGACGGAATAGTATTTTCCATTCAGCGAGATGCTACCTTGCTCGCTCATCAAATTGAAATTGAGCTCTGCGCGATGGCCTTCACCACTGAGTGTTGAATTCCATGAAAAGATACTGTTTGGTGTTGATGTCATCATCGTGATCGTATGATGACAGTCATTAAATAGGGCCGCCATTATTAATGGCGACCCTGATTGTAAGAACGGAATTTGATTTGCGATTTTGAAAACCGCTTTGTATTAAACCTCAATCGTCTGCTCGCGCTCGGGGCCGTTACCGATGTAGGTGACGGGGGCTCCTGCAAGCTCGCCGAGGCGAGTGAGGTAGGCGCGGGCGTTTTCTGGAAGATCGTCCCAGGTGCGGGCGCTGGTGGTATCGGCCTGCCAGCCAGGAAGTTCTTCGTAAACTGGTTGAGCTTTGTCCCAGGCAGCGCGATTGGCTGGTGGGAAGTCGTGGCGTTCGCCATCGATCTCGTAAGCGACGCAGACTTTAATGTTTTCGCGCTCGTCGAGACCATCGACGATGGTGACAGCGAGGTCGGTGACCCCATTGACCATACAGGCGTAACGGATCAGAACCATATCGAGCCAACCGCAGCGGCGGGGTCGGCCTGTGGTAGCTCCGAACTCCATGCCACGGGCGTGGAAGTAGGCGGAGATGTCATCGTTTTCGGTAATGAATGGACCTGAACCAACACGGGTGGTGTAGGCTTTGCAGACGCCGACGACGCGGTCGATGGCTGTGGGTGGCAGGCCGGAGCCTGTGCAAGCACCACCGGATGTTGTATTCGATGAGGTAACAAATGGGTAGGTGCCGAAGTCGACATCGAGGAAGGATCCCTGAGCACCTTCAAAGAGGATGGTCTTGCCATCTTTCCAAGCCTTGTGAAGGGCGGGGATGGTGTTAGTGACGTGTGGGCGGAGGCGTTCAATCGCAGGAGCGACGTATTCCCAGACTTGGTCGACCGTAAAAGTGGGCAGGCTGTGCTTTTCTAAAGTTTGGTTGGCATCAGCGAGGCGGATTTCAATCAACTCGCGAGCGGTGGCTTCATCGAGCATGTCAGCGAGACGGAGGCCGATTCGGTTAGCTTTGTCAGCGTATGTAGGTCCGATACCTCGCTTGGTGGTGCCGATCTTGTTTTTGCCGAGAGCGGCTTCGCGTGCAGCATCGAGCTCACAGTGGTAGGGGAATACGATGTGAGCGCGGTCGGAGATGAGAAGTTTTTCCGGAGGAACTGGAATACCAGCCTCCTCGAGTTCGACGATTTCCTTACAGAGTCCAACTGGATCCATCACAACACCATTACCGATGATACAGGTCTTGCCTTCCCAGAGAATGCCGGAGGGGATGAGGTGGAGGACGTATTTTGTGTCGTTAGCGATGACGGTATGGCCGGCATTATTGCCACCTTGGCCGCGTGCAACGACGTCAGCTGTCTCGGTGAGATAGTCAACGATTTTGCCTTTTCCTTCGTCTCCCCATTGGAGACCGCAAATGATGGTATTCATAGAATTTTTTTTGTAGCGAGTAGCAGGTAGCAAGTAGATTGCTGCTTAGCGATTGGCTTCGATAAGCTCCGCAAACTCTGCGAAGAAATAGGTGGCATCGTTCGGGCCGGGAGCCGCCTCTGGGTGATACTGGACAGAGAATGCGGGAAGTTCCTTGTGGCGGAAGCCTTCCACAGTCTGGTCGTTCAGGTTGACGTGTGTGACCTCGACGCTATCGGGAAGTGAATCGGGATCTGATGCAAAACCGTGGTTCTGCGCGGTGATGGAAATTTTCCCCGTGCGCAGGTCCTTAACAGGTTGGTTACCACCGCGGTGACCGAACTTGAGTTTGTAGGTTGTTCCACCAAATGCGTGGGTGAGGATCTGGTGTCCGAGACAGATTCCGAAGATCGGAGTCTTGCCGAGCAGCTTTTTCACTTCGCTGTGAATGTAATCGAGTGCGGCTGGGTCGCCAGGGCCATTGGAAAGGAAAACTCCGTCGGGATTCATCGCGAGCACTTCCTCGGCAGGTGTGCGGGAGTTGACTAGAGTGACATTGAAGCCACCTTGGCGGAGGTGGCGGAGGATGTCCCACTTGATACCAAAGTCGTATGCGACGATGTTGTACTTCACCTCGGGAAGTTCGATGTAGTTTCCTATTTGTCCGGTGCAGACGTTAGGGATGGTCCACTCGCGGGACTCGCCTTCCCAGAGGTGGGTTTCGGGGGTGGAGACTTCTTGAACAAAATCAGATCCGGCCATTGGCGTAGACTCTTGGGCGGCCTTGACGGCATCTTCAGCGGATAGTTCTGTAGATATACATGAACGCATGGCACCGGCTGAGCGTAGATGCTTGGTGAGCGCACGGGTATCGATACCTTCGATGCCGATGACTTGATGCTCGGAAAAGTAATCGGGCAGAGACTGACGGGAGCGCCAGTTCGATGCGATGGGGGAGAGCTCTCCGATGACAAGGCCACGGATGTGTGGTTGGCTGGATTCGGCGTCCTCGGGGCTGACTCCGTAATTACCAATCAATGGGTAGGTCATCGCAACAATTTGACCACGGTAGGAGGGGTCGGTGATAATCTCCTGATAACCAGTCATGGAGGTGTTGAAACAGGCCTCTCCAGTGGTGGTTCCAGTATGTCCAAAGGCTTCACCTTCAAATGTGCGTCCGTCTTCGAGTGCGAGGATTGCTTTCATGGGAACTTGCTTTACCTGCCCCGATTGAGCGGGGCGGCGGGCGCAGCCTGAGGTAGCTATCGGGAAGATTCAAGTTTGAAGTTGCACGATGGCGCAGAATCGTGAAAATCAGGCTGGTTTTCAGTCGCACCACGGCCCCAAATTTTTGATTTCGCGAGGTTTTGCGCGTTTTTGAATCATGGACCAAGTTTGCCGCGGGTTGCAAACCCGCGCGCCATCAATGGTGCTACCTGAGGCAGAATGTATCATTTGCGGGAGATCCACCTTGGTTGACCTTGGCGACACCGTTGGAAGCAAGATGATTGAGGCAGTGGTATACGTCCTCAGGGTCAGCGCTGATGTTGTTTGCAATCCGTTCGGCGGTCAAGTCGTCGGGAGTGAGAGCGCCTTTCACCTGCTGAAGGAGACCGAGAAAGATGCCGGCGGCTTTTTTGCCTGCTTCCACACCTGGTTGGTGGTAGGCGTTGATATTGACGAGTAGAGCGTAGATAGAAACTGCGCGTTCGAAGAGGGCGATCAGGGCACCGATGGTGCGAGCGTCAACTTCCTCGATGGAGAGAGTGATCGACTTTCGGCCATTCTCGTAAAGCGCCGTCCGGCTACCGCGCATAAAGCCTTGCAGGTAATCTGCTGCGTAGGTGCCGTGGTCGACTTCCACGCTTTCTCCATCGCGGCCTTTTCTAACTTCGATAAAGATCGCAAAGAAGTTGGCTACTCCGTCGCGCAACTGTTGTACATAGGCGTGCTGGTCGGTGGATCCTTTGTTTCCATAAACGGCGATGCCCTGGTGGACAGTTTTGCCGTCGAGGTCGAGTTCCTTGCCGATCGACTCCATGACGAGCTGCTGGAGGTATTTGGAAAACAGAACGAGTGAGTCCTTGTAGGGGAGGACGACCATGTCTTTTTCACCCTTGCCGTTGCCGGCGTGGTGCCAGGCGAGAGCGAGCTGCATGGCAGCATTTTCTGTGGTGCTGGCAACACGAGTGCGTTCGTCCATGAGCTTTGCACCTTCCAGCAAAGCATCGATATCGATCCCTTGCAGGGCGGCAGGAACGAGCCCAACTGTTGACATGACTGAAGTGCGGCCGCCGACCCAATCTTCCATCGGGAAGGTGGCAAGAAAGTTGTTTTCTGCGGCAAAATTGAAGAGCTTTGATCCTTCTCCTGTGATCGCAACTGCGCGTGGGCCAAAATCAAAACCGGTGGACTCGTAGGCTGATTGAGCTTCTAACATGCCATTACGCGTCTCAGGCGTGCCTCCTGATTTGGATACGATAAGTGAGAGGGTTTTACTGAGACCGCCGTGTGTTTGCGTGATGATCTTAGTAAGTGTGGCGTCCATTCCAGCTGGATCGGTGTTATCGAAGAAAAAGGTTTTTAACGGGCTGTCTGCACCGAGTGCCTCGTAGATAAACTGGGGCCCGAGTGCTGATCCGCCGATGCCGATGATGAGCAAGTTTTCAAACCGACCTCCTTTGGGGGTGGTGATTTCTCCACGGCGCACCTTACGAGCAAACTCCTTCAGCTCGACGATGGGGTCGGTGATTTGTTGTTTGATCTCCTCAGAGGGGGCAAGCTCGGCATTACGAAGCCAGTAGTGGCCAACCATGCGGCCCTCATCAGGGTTCATGACTTCACCAGCTTCGATGGATTTAATACCGTCAAATGCGCGAGTGATTTCAGCAGAAAGGGAATCCGCAAAACCGGCCGGGATGTCCATCCTTGAAGTATCGATGGAGAATCCGAGTTCAGGGTAGCGGGTGAGAGAGTCTTGGTATGTTTGCCAATTTGCAGGTTTTGCGGACGTGGACATGAGTTCTATTAGTCTGGTAACGGTTTGTAGGTCAAGCAATCAGACGCTTCGTCGGGAAATATGATTGTGCAGTGATCCTTTCTTTAATGAAATACCCAATGATTGTCTCAAAAAGTATCAGGTTCGACGTGAGATCATAGGTGTAGAAAGTCCTGCCTCTCTCGAAAACTCGAAGAGTTTAATATCGATGTGACAATTTTGAACAAGTGTTCTGTCTATGGGACACGTAACGCATTATTCAATCATGATTAAAAAATTAGCAGCTGAATTGATGGGCACGTTCTGGTTGGTGCTGGGCGGGTGTGGAAGTGCTGTGCTTGCAGCCTATTTTCTCGACAAACCCGGTGGGGTCAACCTTGGCATTGGCTTCGTTGGCGTGTCTCTGGCCTTTGGTCTTACTGTGATGACGATGGCTTATGCGATCGGTCATATCTCCGGCTGTCACCTTGATCCGGCGGTTTCCGTAGGGCTCTGGGTTGGTGGCCGATTCCCCGCGACTCATTTGTTGCCATACATAGTGGCCCAAGTTGTCGGCGGAATTGCCGGTGCAGGAGTTCTTTACCTTATAGCATCAGGAACAGATGGCTTTACGGCAGGAGGATTCGCATCCAACGGATTTGGAGAGCTTTCACCAGGGAAATACAACATGGGAGCGGTCTTTCTCTGTGAGGTGGTAATGACCCTTATATTTTCTCATGATTATTCTCGGAGCCACCGATAAACGTGCGCCAAGTGGATTTGCACCGATCGCGATCGGTCTCGCGTTTACTCTGATTCACCTGATCAGTATTCCTGTTTCGAATACTTCTGTGAATCAAGCACGTAGTTTAGCCTCTGCTTTGTTCTCTACCGGAGGACATCTTTCTCAAGTATGGCTCTTCTGGGTAGCACCCATTCTCGGAGCCGCGCTGGCTGGCATCACATACAAGTGGCTCGGTAGCGAAGACTACTACATTTACCCCTAACCTAAAAATCGCGCCCAACGGCGTGTCCAAAACGCTTCGGAGTTAATTCGCCAAAGCGGTTTTTGCTTTATTAGATAAGTAGTAAGCTTTGTAATTTTCGTAGCGTGTTGCTTCTGGGGTTGACCTGTTCAAATGATTATTGTTCTCTGTTTACCGTATGGCAACTGTGCGTGAGCCCTTGGAGGCATTAAAGGAATTCTTCGGGTTCGACGGCTTTCTGGATGGTCAGGAGGAAGTGGTGGACCAAATTCTCTCAGGGCAGGATGGGCTTGTAGTCATGCCAACCGGTGGTGGTAAGTCACTCTGTTATCAACTTCCGGCCATGTGCCTCGAAGGCGTGACGCTGGTGATTTCTCCCCTGATTGCCCTGATGAAAGATCAAGTGGATGCCCTTCAGGAAAAGGGAATACCGTCCACGATGATTAACTCGACCCTTGGGTGGCCTGAACAGAAGGATCGGATCGAGCGCATGAAGGCAGGGGAGTATAAACTGGTGTATGTGGCACCTGAGAGGTTCCGCGCCGAGTCGTTTATGACGGCTCTTGAGAATGTCAACGTCTCGCTTTTTGCCGTCGATGAGGCGCACTGTTTGAGTCAGTGGGGCCATGATTTCCGACCCGAGTATATGCGTCTCGGCAAGGTGCTTGAAAAGATGGGCCGACCTCAGGCACTGGCCCTGACTGCAACGGCTACCCCGGTTGTTAGGAAAGATATTCTAGGCGTGCTAGGATTAAGAGACCCTTTTGAAACAGTCAGCGGTTTTAGTCGACCCAATCTCACTCTGGCCATCACAACGGTCGATAAACACGCTGCCAAGTATGCACGGATCAAGGAGATCGTTGACGAGTGGAAGACCGGAATTATCTACTGCTCCACACGCAAACGGGTCGAGGAAGTCGCTGAAACACTCCACGGCTGGGGTGTCAAATGCATCGCCTATCACGGTGGTATGAATGAATCCGAAAGGGAGCGCACTCAGAACGAGTTTATTAGTCGTAGAGCCGATGTGGCCGTGGCGACCAATGCTTTTGGCATGGGTATTGACCGATCAGACGTAAGGTTTGTAGCCCATTTTGAAGTGCCCGGCAGTGTGGAGGCGTATTATCAGGAAGCGGGACGTGCAGGTCGTGATGGAGAAGTCGCGTATTGTGAGTTGTTCTTTAACTACGCTGATACACGTACCCAGGAGTTTTTTATCGAGGGGGCTAACCCTGGCTATCAGCAAATTTGTAATATCTATCAGTTTCTGCAAAACGATGCCGATGAGAACTTTGAAGTCCGTAGAACGATGAGTGATATTGCCGACGGCGCTGAGATGAAAAATAGCATGGCAGTAGGCTCAGCTCTAAGCGCACTCGCTCGCGGAGGGTATGTGGAACGCTTCGATATTCCAGGCGAAAGGATGAAAGGCACACGGCTCAAGCTCCCCAATGTGCAAGTGCGAGACCTCAATATTGATCGTGTGGCTCTGGAGGAAAAGGAACGTCGTGACCGACAGAAACTCGATGCTATGGTGCAGATGTGTTATAGCCGACAGTGCCGTCAGCAGGCGATCCTAGAATACTTCGGCGAGGAGGATGCCGAGACCTGCGGAACTTGTGATATATGCGATAATGCCTTCGGTGGTGATGTGCGTGAATCCAAGGGCGATGCAGAAGCTCTTATAATTCGCAAGGCTCTGAGTGGTGTTGCCCGCATGAGCAAGAAAGCGCCTAACGGTTGGGAAGGAAGGTTTGGTCGCGGGCGAGTAGTGCAAATGTTGATGGGTAGTAAATCGCAGGAAATTCTTCGCGTCCGTCTGAATGAACTCAGCACCTATGGATTACTCAAAGACATGGGCACGGCATACCTTAATGAGTTATTTCGGTCGATGCACGATGCTGGATTGGTTTTTACCCAAAAAGGAGAGTATCCATTACTGACTCTGACACCACTCGGTGAAAAAGTTATGTTGGGTAATGCTACTCCTCGTCTTGTCTGGCCAGCAAGACATGCTCCAACTGTAATGCACGCTGGGGGGGTGGAAATGACGGAGTATGATTTTGATGCCGAGCTCTATGATTGCTTGAAAGAAGTAAGATCTCAATTGGCAAAAAAAGAAGGGGTGCCGCCGTATTTAATTTTCCCTAACAAAACTCTTGAGTTTTTTACCCGCCTCCGCCCTCGTAGCATGGAGGCAGGAATGTCAATCAAAGGAGTAGGGGAGGTGAAAGCTGCGAAGTATCTCCAAGTATTTATCGATGAGCTTACACGTTGCTAAGAATAGATGGGTAGCCAACCATGCTAGCATAGCATTGATGAATGGGCGATAAAAAATACAGTGTGATTATTACTGGTAATTTTTCGCTATCAGGCTTAGTCTTACAGCGATATGGACGCATTGATCAGACATGTAGAAGAGGGTAAGGAACTTAGCTCGCGCGAGATTCACGTAGCCGCTGAGATGTTATTAAGTGAAAGTGTTAGTGATGATAAAAAAGCACGCTTTCTAAAAGGGTTAACCGCTAAAGGCGAGACGGCAACCGAGGTGGCAGGCTTTGTAGAGGCTTTTCTTGAACGCGCTGTCGATCCAGGAGTGTCTAAGATGAAATTTAATGGTCCGACCATTGATGTCTGCGGAACAGGAGGGGATAAGCTGAATCTATTTAATGTCTCAACCACCAGTATGTTTGTGATCGCAGCCGGCGGAGCAGTGGTCGTGAAACACGGTAATCGTGGTATTACATCGAAGAGCGGTGGAGCCGATGTGCTGGAGGCTCTGGGTATCAATCTTGAACTTTCCCCCGAGGATTTCTGTCACTGTCTCGAGGTGGCAGGTGTCGGCTTTCTGTTTGCTCCACTCTATCACCCTGCCTTCAAAGCCGTGGTGGGTGTGCGTAAAATGCTTGCTGAGGAAGGGGTAAGAACGATATTTAACCTGATTGGACCACTCTTAAATCCAGCCCGACCTGAGTGTCAGCTAGTGGGAGTGTGTGACCCGGAAATGGATTCTGTATTCGCCGAGATACTCCAACAACTCGGTCGCGACAGCGCATGGGTCGTCCACGGCTCAACGGCAGATGGAGGACCTGTCGATGAAGTAAGTTTGCTAGGGCCGACAAGGATTTGTAAATCCGGTCGATACCAATCCCTTGTCGATGAAGAGGTGTCGCCAGAGGACTTTGGAATGTCGGTTTGTGAAGTTTCTGATCTTGAAGGAGGAGATGCTGAACTGAACGCTCAAATCCTAACCGATATTTTGAGTGGTAAGGAAACCGGACCTAAACGCGAAATGGTGTTACTCAATGCAGGAGCTGGATTAGCCTGTGCAGGTTTGTCTGATACCCTCGGCCAGGGCATCAAGCTGGCTGCGGAGCTTATTGACTCGGGCCAAGCTCTCGAGCGATTACACCGACTCCAAGAAGCCTCCAAATCGGTGAGCGTTTGAGTCGCTGGAGATAGGCGGGCTGGTTAATTGACTGCGAAATGTGTTTTTCTGGAATTGTCACGGATCTGTGACATTTTATCACTAGTTATCTATCAATAATAACCATTAGAATTAATTGTCATGAGTTCACACGTCAAACCCACTAAGGTCCCCCAGGAAAGAGATTTTACCGGCGGAATGATTCATTCCAAGTCCTGTGCTTTTATCGGGTCTACTGGAGAAAAAAAACTGGATGAGCGCATTATGGCTCTTGCTCGTGAAATTTCTGGAGACGAAGAGAACTGTCTTCTCTCTGAGATGCTAATATCTGCAGTGCGTATTTCTAGAGGTGCTGTGACGGAAGGTGACTTTAAAACGATGAACCGCGCACTCAAGGAGATGCGGATCGCTAACGAGGTCTTTTACCCTTATCGCAATTGCAGAAAAATCTCGGTATTTGGATCAGCTAGAACCGATCCGGAGGAGCCAGAATACAAGGCAGCTGTTGAGTTTTCCCGTAAAATGCGCGATGCCGGTTTTATGACGATTACTGGTGCTGGGCCAGGTATCATGGCCGCTGGTAATGAAGGTGCTGGTCGTGAGGATAGCTTTGGCTTGAACATCAATCTTCCGTTTGAGGCAGCCTCAAATGCATTTATCGCAGGTGATGAGAAGCTCGTCGATTTTGACTACTTCTTCACCCGGAAACTCTCGTTTGTGAAGGAGTCTGATGCAGTGGCCGCTTTCCCAGGGGGCTTCGGCACCATGGATGAAATCTTTGAAACCCTCACCTTGATCCAGACGGGTAAAACAAGAATTTATCCCCTGGTGTTAGTCGATGCCAAGGGTGGGACTTACTGGAAATTCTGGCAGCAGTTTGTTGAAGAACATCTCAGTCGATTGAATCTGATATCCGATAGCGATTTTTCTCTCTTCAAAGTAACCGACGATGTCGATGAAGCTGTCGAGGAGGTAACCCGCTTCTACTCGAACTTTCATTCCTACCGTTACGTAGGCGATAAGTTGGTGATCCGGATGCAGAGGGAGTTGACAGAGGGGCAACTTAAAAAGCTGCGCAAAGACTTTAGCGATATTCTCAAAAGCGGGGACTTTAAACAATGCGGACCACTCGACGCTGAAGATGATGAGCCGTTGCTCGATTCTCTGCCCCGCTTGGTTTTCCGCCATCGCCGCAGGAACTTCGGCCGACTCAGAGAACTGATCGACGCGATTAATGCTTAGTTTTAAGTACTAAAAAATAAGTAATGAAAAATAAGTAATGAAAAATGGCGAAACGGGGTTGCCGTTTCGCCATGAATTTTAAATACTCTGCAGATGCGCGCTACTGGCTACCTGCTACTCGCTACTTCAATCAACTAGCTGATCAAATCAGGCCAGTCTTCCGTGTGGAACCATTCGCCCTCAGGTTTGTCTGTGCGCTCATAGGTGTGAGCTCCGAAGAAGTCACGCTGAGCTTGCAGCAAGTTAGCAGGGAGGCGTTCAGCACGGTAGGCATCGTAGTAGCTTAGCGAGCCACCGAAGGATGGAACGGGGATGCCGTTGGTTGCGGCGAGTGCCACTACTTCACGCCAGTCTTGTTGACCTGAGTTGAGGATCTCCGTAAAGAATGGAGAAAGCATGAGATTGGTAGGAGGTGTCTCAGCCGTGTAGGCCTCGGTGATACGATTGAGGAAACGAGCACGGATGATACAGCCACCACGCCAGATTTTGGCAATTTCACCGAGGTTAAGTTCCCAGCCCTTTTCTTCACCCACCTTGGTAATGAGGTCAAGACCCTGCGCGTAAGAAACAATCTTAGAGGCGTAGAGGGCGTTGCGGACCTTGGCGATAAGGTCTTCTTTACTCATGGTGAGATCAAAGTCCCAGTTGCTAGGTCCTTGAAGAATACCTGAAGCGATCTTACGCTGGTCGCGCATTGACGAGAGTATACGGGCTTCTACCGAACCGGCAATCGTTGAGAAGGGCACAGCTTGTTCTACCGAACCCATGACGGTCCAACGACCGGTGCCTTTTTGGCCCGCTTTATCGACGATGAGGTCGACGATGTCCTCGCCAGTTTCAGAATCTTTTTGTTTGAGGATATTAGCCGTAATTTCGATGAGGAAGGATTCGAGGTCACCTTCATTCCAATCGGCAAAAATTTCAGCCTGCTCAGCATTGCTGAATCCTGCGGCTTTGAAAATGTTGTAGGCCTCACAGATGAGCTGCATATCACCATACTCGATGCCGTTGTGAACCATTTTGACGAAGTGGCCTGCGCCACCTTCACCGATGTGAACTACGCACGGCACGCCGTCGACTTTTGCTGAGATGCTTTCGAAAATGGGTTGCATGATTTCCCAGGTGGACTCAGGTCCGCCGGGCATGATGGATGGGCCCTTGAGCGCACCTTCTTCACCACCGGAAACACCAGCACCGATGAAGCGCATGCCGGCCTCGGCACAGTATTTATCACGGCGCTCGGTGTCCGTGTAGAGTGAGTTACCACCGTCAATGATGATGTCGCCTTGATCGAGTAGAGGGATGAGGGATTTGATGACGGCATCAACAGGTCCACCGGCTTTCACCATGATCTGGATCTTGCGGGGGCTTGCGAGGCTATCGACAAATTCTTCCAGGGTCTCGGAGCCGATGAGGTTTTTATCAGGGTTCTCAGCGATGAATTCTTGCATCGTTGAGGTTGTGCGGTTGTAGACAGAAACTTGGAAGCCACGGCTTTCCACGTTGAGAACAAGGTTCTGGCCCATGACAGCGAGGCCGATTAGGCCGAAATCAGATTTTTCCATAAATAATGAGTTGGTTGAGTCGGGCGCATTATTCACGGGCGGGGCAATGAAGCAATGCGAACTTGCGTGATCTTGTGGCATATTGCGTCAGAATGATTCACATTTTAATAATTTTTATACACAAGTCGAAATAACACCCAGATCCCGCAACGAGGTGCTGAAGGCCGTATGGCACAAAGCTCGGGGCTTTTAGTCCCGGGTATGCTTTCTAGGAGGATGGTGCCCTGAAGGGACGCTGGAAGTTTTGTGAACGAAATAAATCCTTACCAAAGGGCTTTGGCGTAAAAAATCTCATATTATATCTGTAACATTTCCAGCGACCTTTCAGGTCGCGACATCTGCCATGGCAAACCCGGACTGAAGTCCGGGCCTTTGTTCCTATGTGCTTTCAGCACGCGAGAGGTGTATCCCCCCCAGGTCAGAGGATGAGGGCTTAAGGTTAGATTTGAGTATGGGCTTGGCTTGCCGACAACTTGCAAAGTTGTCCTATCCTGAAGCATGGGTTTCTTTTCTTTGAATCACAGCGCGGATAATTCTGGCTTCGCCGTAGCTGAGTTGGTCTCCGGAGGCTTCGATGATGGGAGATAGGGCATCTTTCCCGTGTTCTGCGAAGAGTTTCTGGCAGAGGGAGAACTGCTCATCGGTGACGAGTTTACGCCAGTCAATATCTTCTTCGGTTTCAATCAGCTTGGCAACGTGGCTTTCGATAGTCGAGGTGACCAACTTGCGTTGACTCGCAATTTCTTTGATTCCAAATCCCTTTTTGAGAAATTCGTGAGTCACCATAATAGTGGCTGACGGGCCACGTTTGATGGTGTCCTTGGGCGGAGCTGGGAGGCTCGGTAAGGGCTGCTTCATTTCAACGGCGGCAGGGTTCTGTTTGAGATAGGTGGCGATGGCAGTTAGAAATACCTCACTGTATTTTTCGCACTTGTTCTGGCCTATGCCGTTGAGCTGAAGCATTTCTTCAGCTGTTTCAGGCATGGTGGCGGTCATGGAGCGTAGCGATCGGTCTGAAAACACTACGTAAGGTGGCACCTCTGCAGTGTCCGCAACTTCCTTGCGTAAAGTGCGGAGGTGTTCGAAGAGTCCTTCGTGACAATCGATCTGTTCTGCCTGGTTACGGAGTCTTTGGTTGGCTTTCTCAGGCTCTATACGGGTATCCTCGTTGATGTGGAATTTCTCTCGACCAAACATCACCTCGGTTCCCGCGTTGGTAAGTTGTGGGACGGGGAACTGATCACGTGATGGCTTAAGCTTGTCCTCGGCCATTAGGGTGTCTAACAATGATCTCCAATAGGCTTTGGGCTGGGCTTTCCCCACACCGTAGGTTTTTAATTCATGGTGATCGAACTGACGGACCTTGGCGGTGTTAGCTCCGCAGACAATGTCGCAGATATGGATGGCCCCGAATTTTCCACCGGTCCGAGCGATGGCGGAGAGCAGTATTTGAGCTTCGCGGGATGTATCGATGCGCTGGAAATTCCCCGTGCAGTAATCGCACCCCCCGCAGGATTCTTCTGGGTAGGTTTCATCGAAGTAGTTCAGTAAACTGACTCGGCGACAGCTGGGCACGGAGGCGAAACGTTCCATCGCACGCAGTAGTTTCATCGCTCGCTCACGTTCGGTTTGATCCGAAATCTCATCGTGGAAACGGCGTATTTTCATGGCGTCACTAGGGCCATAAAGCAACATGCAGTGAGACGGTTCGCCATCACGACCCGCTCGGCCTGTTTCCTGATAATAGCTCTCGATGTTTTTGGGTAGATCCCCGTGGATCACATAACGCACGTCGGCCTTATCGACTCCCATACCAAACGCGACGGTGGCAACCATGACGTTGATGTCATCACGGATGAACTGGTCCTGGATGCGGGATCGGTCAGCTGAGTCCATGCCCGCGTGATAGGCTGCGGCGTTAATGCCGTTTGCCTTCAGCAGCTCGGCGGTCGTCTCGACACTTTTCCGTGACGTGCGGTAGATAATACCGTTTTGGTTAGGTCGCTTGCGGATGAATTCGACCAGTTGAGTCTCCCAGTCTTTTTTCTTTCGAACCTCGTAGAAGAGATTGGCCCGATCAAACGACGCTCGCACCTTGATTGCCCCTTCGAGCCCGAGTCTGGACTCAATGTCTTCAGCTACTTTTTCCGTTGCTGTTGCGGTATAGGCCACCATCGGTGTGTTAGGGAATAGGCTGCGTAGCTTACTGAGGAAAAGATAGTCCGGACGGAAATCATGCCCCCACTCGGAAATACAATGCGCCTCGTCGATTGCAAAGAAACTCGGTGCCTTCTGCGTATTCTGCCTCAAGGTATCGGCGAAGCCCCGCATGGCGAGTCGTTCCGGCGCAAGATAGAGCATGTCTAGCGCACCTGACCGATATGCACTCTCCACCTCTGCGGCCTCCTGATGGCTTAGTGTGCTATTTAAATACGCGGCGTTGATACCGTTGGCATTGGCCGCATCCACCTGGTCTTTCATCAGGGCGATCAATGGGCTGACGATCACTGCCGTGCCCTCCAACATATAGGCGGGGAGTTGGTAGCAAAGTGATTTTCCTCCACCCGTGGGCATCACACCAAGAACATCCTTTCCAGCTAGAAGACCCTCCACAAGCCCACGCTGGTGTGGGCGGAATTCAGAGAAGCCAAAAATCTTCTGCAAGGATTGATCAAGAGATCGAGCTGGGGACTTCATAGTGTTCATAAGAACATTTACACAAGATCGCCTACGGTTGTCAACTGCTTGTTTTTACGCTCTGATCCAGCATTGCATGAAGTTGCTTATTTGGGGGGATAACGGCAAACTTCCATCGAGGTGGGCTTAGAATGGAATGGGGTTGGTTGGAAAAGTAAAAACTACTGAGGATCAAGGCTTGCGGTCATGTCTGTATGGTTTTAAAAAGGAGCACTCCTTTTATGAACCTTCCCAACAGTATCACCTTGTGCCGCCTCGTCTTAACGGCGATTTTTTGTGTGGCCGCTTCTGCGGAAGGTGTTGTGGGCTATTCTATTGCGCTGGGGGCGTTTGTCCTTGGGGCGATCTCTGATTGGTTAGACGGCTACTTGGCACGCAAGCTAAACCTTGTGACGTCGCTCGGAAAGTTGCTCGATCCACTTGCCGATAAAATCCTTGTCTGCTCGGGCTTTGTTTACCTCTCTGCTAAAGGGCTTTGTCCGGTCTGGGTCACCGCCTTGATCCTTTGCCGTGAGTTTTTAGTGACGGGCATCCGTCAAATTGCTGTGGAAAAGGGCACCGTCATTGCCGCCGATGGATTGGGGAAATGGAAAACTACGTTTCAGCTGGTTTTCATTATCACAGCTTTGGTGTATCTTACTTTCGAAACGGTTGCACCTAGTAACGCCTTCATCACCACCGTGCAGTATTTATCTGATCCTGCGCATTGGTTGATTCAAGGTTCCCTTTGGGCCGCTGTGGCCTTAACTGTCATCTCAGGATGGTCCTATTTCTGGAATTATAAGGACATGATTCTGGATCGCGAGTAATTTAGCTTTTAACATAGAACTACTAATGAAGACGCTCATAACAAGCGCACATATCATTTCTCCGGACGTTGAAATCCTGGGAGGAACTCTAGAAATTGACGATGGTGAAATCACGGCCGTTCATGAATCTGGAGCAACACTTCCGGATGCCGACCATGTGATCGATGCCGGCGACCGATACGTCATGCCTGGATTTATTGATATCCATGCCCACGGTGCTGATGGAAAAGACGTCTGTGATAACGACGTGGAAAGTATCCGTCATATCGCAAAGATCAAACTCCGTGAAGGCGTCACCACATGGCTACCAACAACGTTGACTCAGCCGCAGGATCTTCTGGAGGAAATTTTAGGGAGGTGTGCCGAGTACATGGCGAACCAAGAGTTTGCCAAGACTCCTGGTATGCATGTGGAAGGTCCTTTCATCAATAAAGCCAACGCAGGGGCTCAAAACCCCCAGTTTGTCCGCCTCCCCAATTTCGGGGAGCTCAAACGTATGCACGAGATCGCACCCGTGAGTGTCTTTTCCATTGCTCCCGATATGGAAGGAGCCTGCGAGTGTATCAACGAAGCCAAAGCCGCAGGGATTAGTTCTTCGTGTGCACACACATCCTCGACGAGTGCTCAGGTAATGGCGGCCAAGGAAGCAGGTCTTACTCATCTTACCCACTTTGGAAATGCCATGACCGGGCTTCACCATCGCGAGATCGGTGTGGTGGGAACTGGCTTGCTAGATCCGGATCTAAAAATCGAACTCATCTGCGACACCATCCACCTTTGCCCGGATTTTCTGAAGCTGGTTTTTACCGTGAAGCCGATCGATCAACTGATCATGATTACCGACTCAATGTGCGGCTCGTGGATCGGTGAAGGAGAGGTTCAGTTAGGAGGCCTGGATGTCATTGTTAAAGACGGCGAAGCCCGACTTAAAGAAGGAGATGCTCTCGCAGGTAGTATTCTTGTCTACAACGAGGGAGTCGCCAATATTGCCCGACTCACCGACCTACCACTTCATCAAATCGTCAAAGCGACATCATGGAACCAAGCTCAGTCACTTGGTCTTCAAGGCGTTGGAAAACTTGAGCCCGGTTTCTGCGCGGACATAGCAATCCTCGGAAAAGACTTTAGCGTCTGGAAAACTCTCGTCGACGGCGAGGTGAAGTAGGATCCTGCGCAAAGGAGTGTGGACATTCTGTCCACTAGCGTAGGATGTGTTCTTGGGTTGCCGGTGGACAGGAGTGTCCACCCTCCTTAAAGCCAGCCAGCGGCATCCTTCGCAAAGTAAGTCAGGATGATATCCGCACCAGCACGTTTGATCCCTGTGAGGGATTCTAGCACGACCGCTTTTTCGTCAAGCCAGCCATCTTTACTGGCGGCTTTGATCATGAGGTATTCACCACTGACCTGATAGGCGGCTACGGGAAGGGTGGTGGTTTCGCGAACGGTGGATATGATATCAAGATACGGACCGGCGGGTTTGACCATGATCATATCGGCGCCTTCGTCCTCGTCTAACAATGTCTCGCGAATTGCCTCGCGCGAATTAGCGGGATCCATCTGGTAAGTTTTTTTATCGCCTGCCTTGGGCTCCGATTCAAGAGCGCCACGGAATGGGCCGTAGAAAGCAGAGGCGTATTTCGCTGTGTAGGCGAGGATGGAGACATCTTGATAACCCTCTGAGTCGAGTATCGTGCGGATCGCTTCGACTCGGCCATCCATCATGTCGGAAGGAGATACGATATCGACTCCCGCCCGTGCATGGCAAAGCGCCTGTTGGCAGAGGGCCTCGACAGTTTCATCGTTCACGATTTCCAGCTCTCCCTTGTCGTTGGCTCGTACCAATCCATCGTGTCCATCTGCGTTATAGGGGTCGAGTGCAACGTCGGTGATTACACAGAGTGTCGGATGTGCAGCTTTGAGGGCCTTGATCGCACGCGGCACGAGGCCTGTGTCGTTGTGACATTCCTCGGCACCGGAGGTTTTCAGCTCCTCGACGATGGCTGGAAAAATAACCACCGCGGGAATGCCGAGTGCGTGGGCCTCACCGGCTTCTTTGACAAGGCCGTCAATCGACCACCGAGTGCAACCTGGCATCGAATCGATGGCTTCGTTCACATCCTTATCGTGGACAAAGAGAGGATAGATGAAATCGGACGCCGACAGCGTGGTCTCACGAACGAGAGCACGGACAGCGGGGGACTTTCTATTTCGGCGCGGGCGGATCATGGCTCTTTATTAACCACGGAAGGCACGGAAGACACGGAAATTTTTCGAGGATGTTCTTAAATATCTAGGAATGGATGATGCGGTCGGCGCCCATCGATGTGTGAGCAGGGTCGGTTAGAGGCCCGTGCAAGGGAGCTTGACCGCACGCTATTACCTGATCAATATCGATATAATGTCAGACCATGCGCAAAGATCCCTTATCGTCCACGAACAACTTCGTGGTATAATCGCCGTCACGAGTAAGCTTCCTCTGTAAACTACCGATGATCTTTCCATCGCTTATACTCCAGGGGTAGCCGCTCCCTGTGAGGCTATCGCCGCGGATCCTAGCAAGGGGTGGGATCTCACGATTAAGCGCAACAGTGTCGCTGTAGTTACCGATGGCACTGCCGTGCTTGGCCTTGGAAACATTGGTCCGCTTGCCGCCCCTCGCCGCCCTCATCAATGCCGCCAAGGTAGTGGGCAAGGATCCCGCCGACATGAAAATCGTCATCAGTGGGGCGGGGGCTGCGGGTACAGCCATCGCCAAGCTGCTTCGATGTATCGATCAAGATCCAGCAGTTTGCACTTCAGTTAAGGAGGTGAGCGTCTGTGATCGGAACGGAGCCATCCATCGCGATATCCCCAATCTTAGTGTTGAAAAGAGGTCGTTGCTACAATGATCTAACAAAGTAAATCTATCAGGGAGTCTCAAGGAAATGCTCGTGGGGGTTGACGTTTTTGTGGGGGTAAGTTCTGGTGGCCTTTTGTGTGCCGATGACATCCGCACCATGGCTGACCAGCCAATCGTTTTCCCTATGGCTAACCCCACTCCAGAAATTAGCCCGGACGGGGCCTTTAAGGGTGGGGCCGCCGTTGTAGGCACGGGGCGCAGTGACTATCCTAACCAAATTAACAGCGTGCTCGCTTTCCCCGGGATTTTCCGCGGAGCTCTCGATGTCAAGGTTCCACGTATCACGGCAGAAATGAAAATAGCGGCTGCACATGCCCTTGCCGGCTCGGTCGCTGTTCCCGTTGGCGGGCGCGTGCTGCCGTCACCATTGGACCGAACAGTTTCCCCGCTCATCGCAAAGGCTGTCCGCCGGACTGTTAGCGAAGACTAATGCGTAGTGCTGACGATCGGGTTTCTTGTTACGAACAGATGAGTTCGTAGCCGTCTGGATTATCCTTAATGGTCCAGCCAAGAGCCGTGAGTTCGTCACGGAGTTGATCGGAGGCTGCCCAGTCTTTGTTTTGCTTGGCTTGCCAACGACGCTCGGCTAGGTCTTTGACTTCAGCAGGGATGTCACCCGTCTCTTCTTCAACAGGCAATTCGAGGCCGAGAGCGTTAAGGATGGCGTCAAATACAGCAAGATTCACGGCAGCCTCATCACCTTCAAGTTTCTGCGCAGCCTTAAGACCAGAGAATAAATGACCCAGCGCGGCTGGCGTATTAAGATCACGGTTGAGCGAATCCCAAGCGGGGGAGAATAGTGAATTCTGAATAGTGAATAGTGAATTTGAACTGTCGCCTGCGGCGATCGATAAGGCTTCACGTCCCTTGGCTAGTTTAGCGAGGGCTTCCTTCGCTGCATGTAGGGAATCTAACGTGAAGTTTAGTTGCTTACGGTAGTGGCCAGAGATGAGCACGTAGCGCACTTCCATGGCGGTGTGTCCTTTTTCTGCAAGGTCTTCGATGGTGTAGAGAGTTCCTTTCGATTTGGACATTTTGCCGCCATCGACCAAGAGGTGGGTACTGTGAAACCAATGGGCGGCAAAACCACCACCGCAGGAGCATTGGCTTTGGGCGATTTCGTTTTCATGGTGTGGGAATACAAGATCTTCGCCACCAGCGTGCATATCGAAGTCGTTGCCAAGATACTCTTTGATCATGGCGGAACACTCGAGGTGCCAGCCAGGTCGGCCATCGCCCCACGGAGACGACCAGTGGTTATCTCCGTCTTCAGGTTTACGTGTTTTCCAGAGAACGAAATCAGCAATGGAGTCTTTTTCATACTCATCGGCATCAGCTCGTTCGTTCTGAGTCTTGCCGAGATCAAGCTCGCGGGTGTCGAGGTGGGAAAGTTTTCCGTAGTCAGGGAAGGAGGCAACGCTGAAATAGACGGAGCCGTCATCGGAGGCGTAGGCATGGCCTTTTTCGACCAACTTCTCGATCATCTCGATCTGCTGTGGGATATGTGCAAGGGCGCTGGGCTCGATGTGGGGGGGGAGGCAGCCGAGGGCGATGCAGTCGATGTGAAACTTTTCCGTCCAGCCAGCTGTAAATTCCTTGAGTGTCTTTCCCGATGCCTGAGCATCACGGATCGTCTTGTCGTCGACGTCAGTGATATTTCTAACATGGAGTGTCTTCATGTCATCAGTTTCAAGCACGCGACGGAACACGTCCTGCATCACAAAGGTGCGAAAGTTTCCAATATGTGCCGGGCCGTAAACAGTGGGGCCACAGCAGTAGAAACGGAAGGTCTCGCCATCGATTGGCTTAAGCTCGCGCTGTTGGCGGGTGAGGGTGTCGAAGAGGTGCATTGGTTGATTGGTTGACTAGTTCATTAGTTGACTAGTCGTTGGTGGTGGAGATGTTTTTGCGGATGGAAGTAATGTAGGCGTTGAGGCGTTTGTGGAGGGTTTCGAGTTGCTTGTAGAGTTCGCGACCCTGCTCTTTTGCAATAAGGTTTCTGTGGACTGCCTTTTCGATCCAAGTTTGAGTTTCGGTGAGTGATCCACGTGAATAGTAACAGAATTTGATGTTTTCCTTATGGTGAAAACGGCCATGACCCTCAGCTATATTGGCTGCGATGGAGTCGGCGGAGCGTATGATCTGCTGGCCCACGGTGTTTTTTGCGGTGTAATCCCAATCAATAACCAGCGACCAAACGGCTTCGCCAATGGGCATGGCATCACGATAAATCTCAAGTTTATTGATAGAGTCTGGCATGAAGGAGTCAGGATTTGAACTAATGAACCAATCAACGAGTGAACTAATCAACGCCCGGCAGGGCATCCCTCTGGAAGGCACGCAAGTTAAACTCGGGAAGGATGGAGAGGAAATGATCGAAGATGTCAGATTGTATATCCTCAAACTTTCCCCAAGCATTGTCGGTGGTGAAGACATAAATCTCGATTGGGATGCCGTGTTCACTCGGCTGGAGTTGGCGCACAAGTAATGTTTGGCTCTCAGAAATCTTTGGGTGGTTTTTTAGATACTCACGGATGTAGGCGCGGAAGGTGCCCAGGTTACTGAGAGCACGGGCATTAATATGGTTAGCTGGATCGGCGTTTTCAGCGTTCCATGTCTTGATTTCCTCTTCTGTTTCGGAAAGGTAGTCTTTTAGCAGGGTGATACTGCGTAATCGAGTGAGGGTTTCGTTATCGAGGAACCCGACGGTAGAGATGTCGATGTTGACGGAGCGCTTGATGCGTCGGACTCCGGAGTTTTCCATACCACGCCAGTTTTTAAAGCTATCGGAGATCAGTGCATAAGTTGGTATAGTCGTGATGGTTTTATCCCAGTTGCGCACCTTGACCGTGGTGAGTGCGACTTCGAGCACTTCTCCATCGGCACCAAATTTAGGCATTTCGATCCAATCGCCTCGTGCCACCATCCGGTTGGCTGAAAGCTGGATGCCAGCGACAAGTCCCAGAAGGCTATCCTTGAAGATCAGCATGATGATTGCCGTCATCGCTCCGAGACCGGAGAAGATGAGAATGGGGGACTTTCCGATCAGTGTGGAAACGATGAAAATGATCGCAGCCAGAATCAGGAGGATCTTGATGACTTGGAAAAAGCTCTTGATCGGGAGTTCTTTAGACGCCTCAAACCGACTATAAATACGCTCTACGATATTGAGCACTGAATTGATGGCCAGGAATGACAGGATGATGATCGCTATTTTTGCTGTGGTCTGGATGAATCCGGAGAAAATGGGGACGCCATCGTGATGGGTGACAATGGCGTGCGGTGCAACGTTGAGAATAATCACCGCTGGGACGAGCAAGGAGAGCCATTTGAAGAGTCTACTATTGAGCAGCTCATCATCCCATGTGGTGCGGGTCTTTTTAACGACACGGGAGACAATTCCTACGACAATTTTGCGAACGATAAAGTAAGCTAAAAAGGCTAGGATTAATACCGTGAGTAATAGCACAGCATCGATAACGAGACTATAGTGCCAATCGAGTTCGTCGTGCTTCTGTTGAAAAAACCACGTTGAGAGCTTGTTGTGCCAGTTGTTCACGTCATTTCCGTGCCATATCAAGTCCTTAGGAGCAAGGAGAATGCATGTGTAATCACGGTTATCGACCACTTTTCAGCGTTGCAGTTATCCAGAGATGGTGCAGAGTTTGTGACCGATGAAATACGCTATTTTCTGTTTACTTGCGATTGTAACGCCCCTGCTGACTAGCTGTATCGACGGCGAAGAGGAGGTGTATATTAAGGCCGATGGCTCTGCGAAGGTTAAGGCTGTTTATCGTGTCCCAGGTATCCTGTTTTCAGCCGAGGATGCTGAGGAGCTAAAAACGAATATTACCGAGGGGATAGAAAAGCAAAAAAATTTGCAGTTGATCGCGAATCGGGTCGATAAGGAAAACGGCACGAGAATTATTACGATCGAGATCGAAACTGACGATATGATGGCTCTCGAAGGGGTGCTGGCCGACCACACTCGCGGGGTAAATCCAAGTAAGGCAGACAAGATGCTGCACGCTATCATGGGCACGATCACGGTGAACCTTGATGGTCTCAAGGCAGGGCTGCAGAGAGACGTGGACTTAGGTCCACTACTCGACGCGAACTTGGGTAAAAACAGCGCATCCATCCTCGGCGATTCTGAATTTCGCTATATCGTCCACCTGCCTGCAGCGGCTGAAACAAGCAACGCTCATACGGTGGAGGACAACGGTCGCACACTGAAGTGGGCGTTCAAGCTTCGAGAGTGTCGAGATAAGCCGATTTCCCTCAATATGGTGGCATCCATCCCGCTGCCGTGGTGGGTTTACGCTATGGTGGTTCTCGGTCTGCTTGTGTTGGCGTGGGCGATTTTTGCCTTTGCCAAGAAGTGGAGGGCTAGGCGGTTGCAAACCGCCGCCACGGCATAAAAAATCCTTCCCCGAATTAACGGAGAAGGATGGTAAATTTTATCCAGGAGTGAATTACTTCACGCCCCTCTTACTGAGGCGGGTTCCTTTGGTGGAACCTTGACGGGCCTTGAACTTAGGGTTGCTCTTGCAGATGACGTAGAGAGTGCCCTTACGCTTGACGACTTTGCAGTCTTCGTGGCGGCGCTTCATGGAGAGGAGTGAGGAAAGAACTTTCATGGTTTAAAGTTTGGTAAAGTGTGTTGAGAAAAGGTTTAGACGGATGTCGGGACGCGGAAAATACTCAGATTGGATGCTGTGTAAAGTCTATTTCTGGGAAAATAGCCTTAATTTTCTAGATTTCAATGGCTGTGACCGATAAAACACCGGGTTGAGCCGCCATTTTCGCAATGAATTCAGCATCTGGAGCGGAATCCAGCTCGATGACATTGAGTGCGACACCCAAGGACTGGTTACGGGCGAGGGAAAGGTTGGCGATGTTGAGGCCCGCATCTCCAAGAGCTGTTCCCACGAGGCCTACGATGCCTGGGCGGTCGTCGTTGCGGACGATCAGGAAGTGGCCCTTGATGTTGGTATCGACGAATAGGCGGTCGATTTCGACGATCCTTGGGGTTTGACCAATAATCGTGCCTGCAACGCGGAATTTTTTACCATCCTTACGAAGCTCAACAACGATCAGCTCGCTGTACTCGGTTTTGGCATTGATCACGGAATCGACCAGTTCCAAGCCCATGTCGTGTGCGACAGATGGTGAGTTGACGATATTGACTTGGCCATCCGGGCGGGC
Organism: Akkermansiaceae bacterium; assembly: GCA_037620805.1. GTDB lineage: Bacteria > Verrucomicrobiota > Verrucomicrobiia > Verrucomicrobiales > Akkermansiaceae > Oceaniferula. The sequence continues at coordinate 23,017 of JASJLI010000061.1, read as the reverse complement.
GGTTTCGAGATATCCTGTCAGAACGGTGCGGGAAATGAGAGCCGTGTCTTTTTCAGCAATGTCACCGTGGTAGGAAACGCGCAGCGCATCCGGGTTGGCTGGCCCGAGCTTGGCGATGAACTTACCCAGGGAGGTGGCAAGTTCGAGGTAACCACCGATTTCGGCTAGGGCACCGGCGTCGAGTGATGGCATGTTGATCGCGTTGCGAATCTCACCTGTTGTGAGGAAATCGCGCAGTTGCTCAGCGACTTGGATGCCGACATTTTCCTGAGCCTCATTGGTGGATGCACCGAGGTGAGGAGTGAAGGAGATGTGTTTCGGCTGGTCAAAGAGAATGTGATCGGACGCTGGTGGCTCGCTTTCGTAAACATCAAGTCCACAGCCTGCAATGTGGCCGGTGTCGATCGCTGCCTTGAGTGCTGGTTCGTCGATGAGGCCTCCGCGTGCGCAGTTGACGACGAGAGCGCCCTTGTTCATCAGCGTGAGGCGCTCGGCATTGATGATGTGGCGGGTGTCATCCGTGAGTGGGACGTGTAGGGTGACGACGTCAGCTCCGGTGAGGGCTTTGTCAGGGCTGCTAGCTAGCTCGACCTTAAGTTGATCGGCGCGGACTTGGGTGAGAAACGGGTCGTAGGCAACAACGTGCATGCCAAATGCTTGCGCACGTTTGGCGAACTCGGCACCGATGCGGCCCATACCGATGACAGCTAGGCGCTTGTTGTTGATTTCGATACCACCAAAGGCTTTGCGGGCTGCTGGGAAATTCCCCTTAAGCACCTCTGCGTGGGCAGAACCGATGTTTCGTGCAGCGGAAAGCATCAAAGTGAATGCGAGTTCAGCGGTCGAAATGGTATTACCGGTAGGCGTGTTCATGACGATCACTCCATGGTTGGTAGCAGCGTCGCGATCAACATTGTCCACACCAACACCTGCACGACCTACGGCCTTAAGCTCAGTGGCGGCGGCAAGAACCTCTGCGGTGACCTTGGTTTGAGATCGAATGATCAAGCCGTGATAGGCAGGAATAATCTTGATGAGTTCTTCGGGGCTAAGGCCCGTGTTAACATCAACTTCAAGGTCTGGATTGCTGTTGAGGAGCTCAACACCTTTATCCGAAATAGGATCTGATACGAGAATACGTTGCTTCGCCATGCCGCGCATTTAGTGGCAGGCATGCGATTTGTCAAAACATAGCAGCAACAATTACCGTCATCACGTATCTTTTTTTATCTTTTTTGCATCTCCAAAACCATGAATTTACTCCCTAACATAGCTGGATGCGTGAGCGTCTGGAACTGACGAAGGAGTGCCGGGAACTCTGCGGTCGGGGCTGTTTCCAGACTAATTAACCAGTCTCTGGCATGGTTTGTCAGATAGCTTGCCTGAGTCTTCAGAGATGGATGGGTGAAGCCCTCCGCTTCCGCAGCAGATATTAGACGGGTAAAATCGACGTGGCTTGTAATGTCGATTTCTCCTGGAAAACAAAGCGGGTCATCGGATTTCTGATGTTTATGGTAGGTCTGAAGTGTGCCGTTTGTGCGATCGGGGTGATAGTAGTCGACGGATTCATGGCCGTAATCGATCGTTATAAACAGTCCAGAGGCTAGGGCTGCTGAGGCTTCTTTGACGAATACTCCTATCCCCGGGTTATATTCGGTCGTGTAGCCATCGGGGAATTGATCACCTAACGAGGCACAAAAATCACACAGCTGATCATCATCACACTCGGTATTTACGAACTGGAGAGTGTCGTTTTTTTCCTCCACCTTGAGTTGCCACCATTTTCCATGCTCAAATTTAATGAGATCGACTGGGAAAGCGTCTACTAGCTCGTTGGACAGAATAGCACCGGTGAGACCACTTAACTCTGAAATCGAGCAATGGCTGGTAAACTTCCCTGCGAATTGTTTGCCGAGACGCAACTGTTGCTCCTTGATCAAAGAGGGTGTGGTTTCGATCAGGTGGTAATGGACACCCTCAAAAAACTTGGGCGCTGAGTTCCGGATTTCCAATAGGATATCGGCACAGAGAGCACCATCGTGGCCACCCGGTTCAATAAGATGAAATTCCGATGGTTGCCCGATTTCTTCCCAATATGATATCAGTCGATGGGCTAGAATCAGTCCAAAGCAGCGGCCTACACTGACACTCGTGATGAAATCACCTGTCTTGCCGACTCTCTGAGCTCTAGCAGTGTAATAACCATATTCAGGATCATAGAGAACCATCGCCATGAAATCTCTAAATGGCAAAGGTCCCTGATTGGCTATCGCAGCTCGTATTTTCTCGATCAAAGGAGAATTACTCTCCTGAAAAGCGGGGGTTGCCTTTGATACCTTCTGGGGGTATGAGTGGGGACTCCCGTGGGGGGGTGATCCTTGTGATGATTCCTCTGCCATTTGAAAATTAAAGTAATGGGTAAAAAGCGTTCCAACACCAGTAAGATAGGCAGTGGCTCAAGAAACAAGCGCCGCAAAAGAAAATTCTTCAAGTTCAAATGGCTGGTATATCTATTCATCTTCGGACTGATCGTCTGTGGCGCAGGCTATCTCGTTTTTGAAATTAAAACCAAACCATTCAAGAATCGTGCTGAAACTTACGACCTGACAGAAATTGATGATGTCGAGGTTGTCAGTAAAATTCTCGATCGAAAAGGCCGCGAGATTGGGCGCATCTTTGTCGAGAACCGAGATAAGATCAGCATCAAGGATGTCCCACAAACGATGATCAACGCTCTGGTCGCTGGTGAGGATCAACGGTTTTTTAAGCATGATGGTGTCGACCGGATAGGTGTTGCTCGTGCAGTATGGCTTAACTTTAGGGCTGGTCGACAAACCCAGGGTGCCAGCACCTTGACCCAGCAGTTGGCTCGAAACGCATTCCACCTCAAGGAGGAGGCGGATAAACGAGGCGAGGGTGGCCTCGAACGGAAAGCCGTTGAGGCATTCTTGGCCCTACGGATTGAGAAAGATTACAGTAAACCCGAAATCCTGGAATTCTATCTGAACCGCATTCCTTTTGGTAGCGGCTACTATGGTATTCGATCCGCTTCTCTTGGCTATTTTGGAAAAGAACCTCGAGACCTAACCACGATCGAATGTGCGTCATTGGTTGGCTGTATTAAAAACCCGACCAGAATATCTCCGTTGAACAATTTGGAGGAAAATAAAAGAGCACGAAACCAGGTCCTTCGCAGGATGGTAGCCGAGGAATTCCTCACAGCCGTCGAAGGAGAAAAACTTCAGGCCGAACCGGTGGTTGTCAATTCCAAGCCGATTCGTCGTGGCACTTCCCACCTCTATGAACGTATTGCTGGGGCGGTTCGTGAACGGCTCGGTGAGGACGCTCTAACCGAAGGTGGATTTTTGATCTATACAACCATTGATCTGGATGTCCAGCAGGCGATGGAGAAGGGAATGCTCAAGCAGCTGGCTGCTACGGAAACGCGGCAAGGATACGGTCACCCACAGTATGAAGATTATCGTAAATCCGATGGCAAACCTAAATACCTTCAGGGTGCAGGTTTGATGATCGATAACTCGAATGGGTCTGTTCTTGCTTATGTGGGAGGGCGTGACTTTACCCACAGCCAGTATGATTTTGTCCAGTTGGGTCGCAAACCCATAGGAACTGCATTTTTTCCGTTTATCTACACGGCCGCCCTTGAGAACAAAATGTCACCTATGACTAGAGTGATTGATCGCCCCATGGATAACCGGGCCGTGATGGTTGATGGTCGTGAAGGAATTCTCGGAGAGTGGGGGATGGAAACGTTACAGCCAGACTACGAGGGTGATATCAGTGCACGCCGTGCCATGGAAGTTTCAAAAATTGCAGCATCGGTTAGGTTAGGTAAAAAACTTGGTCTCGGCATCGTGATGGAGACAGCGCGGAAGTTTGGCCTTTCATTTCTTGAAACCAAGCTGTTAGCACGCATGCTGGTGGGCACCGATGATGTTTCCCTGCCAGAGCTGGTCCGAGCATACTCAACATTTCCCAACGGTGGAGTGAACCAACAGCCCTCCTACTTTATCGATCGTATTGTCGACTCTGCGGGCACCTCACGATACACCGTGAATAGCACTTCGGCTTCAAAACGTGTGATTAGCGAGCAAACAGCTTTTCTGATGCATAGTATGCTACAAAGTTCATTACGAAACGGTACAGGTGCAGAGGGCACGGCCGGATTGACCAACGACCCATCTTTCGCTGGGAAAACAGGAACAACCTACGATTTTGCTGATAACTGGTTTGTGGGATACAACAGTCGAGTTACCTGCGGTGTTTGGATGGGCTTTCTAGATGGATCAAGAAAAGCTATCTATTCTGGCGCGTTTAGTCGGGAAACAGTCATGCCTGCCTGGGTAAAAACGATGAATGCTACAGCCACCGATTTTGCAGGCACAGCAGTTGTCCCGCCTGAAGGGGTTGTTATGCTTGAAGTATGCACCAGTTCTGGATTGCGTAAGACCCGATACTGCCAGGATTTTCACCGCGATTCTCTGACAGGAGCCGAATCCTATCAGGCAACAACAGTCAGTGAGGTCTTTATTGAGGGATCGGAGCCGACCGGATACTGCGATATTCACGGTGTGGGTGATCCTACTTTAGCCGAAACTCACAATTATGGAGCCCAAGGCTCGAAGGTAGCTAGTTCCCACGCTATCCCAATTCAGCCAAAGCAACCGTTGTTATTGGGACAAGACCCCTACGGAACCGAACAGCCAGATTTTGCCCCCAAGGACACTCAGTCAAGGCGAGATGGCGGGGCAGTAATGAACTTTGATCAGCTTGATCAGGCCGATGAGGATGCTGATATTATATTGGATCGGCCCCGTCGGATCGAGATTCATGAGGAATAAGCCACAAGTTACGCCAAAAGTAGGTTTGGAAATCTCCCAACTGCTGGCTTGCACTTTTTCGAGTACTGGAACATCGTTTACCCGTGCCAGATGATTTTAAACAGAAACGGACATGGGCTGAACTGGTTTGTCCAGACTGTAGCCAAATGTTTCGTGTGCCCATAGATCAAGATGGAGAGGACGTAATCTGTCCCGACTGCCAATTCTTCTTGAACATTTCAGGATCTGAGAAGGACACACTACCGACGGCAAATGAGGCACCGTCAACCAGTTCATCCACAGGGCAAAGACGTGTTCGCCGGAAAAAACAAAAATCGCAGGCATCTCCGGATTGGGAAAGAAAATCAACAGTCGCCCGCTCAAATTCCGGTAACCCATTATTGTGGATCGTTGGCGGGGCTCTGTTGGGTCTTATCGTCGTGGGTGTCGGCGCCTGGGTGATGTTGGGCTCCAAGGATGAAAAAAAATCGTCTGATGATATCGTAATCCTTTCTCCTGTACGACCCGTCGCCCCGATTCTCTTGCCAGAGGATCAGATGACAGCGGAGGAGAAAAGGAGGCAAAAACAAATTTTAGATACCGTGAAAACCAGGAATAGTTTTCTCGGCGACGGGGCGGAAGTTGTAAAAAAATTCCTCAATGCCAAAACACCCGCCGAGTTGGAATCCCTAGTCAGAACACCGGCGGTGACGGTGCCTCGGATGCGTGCGTGGTATGCCACCCATGAGTGGAAGCCGCCCGGCGTCAAGGATGTAGCCTATAGAGGCGACGTGAGGGTGCAGGGTGTGATCGGCATGATGGTCGTTCGCCTAAATGATTTCTCCGTCAAACCAGTGGTTCTCGAAAACACGCCAGGGGGTTATTTGGTCGATTGGGAAAGCTGGGTCGCGTGGTCCTCGATGGATTGGGAAGATCTCTTTGAAAAACGTCCGACCGAACCCGTTGAGGTGCGTGTGCATTGTAGTTTGGATAATTATTATAACAGGGAGTTTAACGATGATAGTAAATGGGTTTCAGTCAGACTTGCACATCCTACTTCCGAGCGCACGATTTATGGCTACATTGCCAAGGACTCGCCTTCCATGATGGTCTTGCTCGCGGATATCCGGAATATGGAGAGGCTGGCTACCATCATCAAAGTGCATTACCCAGAAAACTCAGTGGCTAACAACCAGGTTGTTATCAGCGAGTATCTGCTGAAGGGCTGGGTCCGGCCGAGTGCTGCCGAGGGGGAATCAGCTATCAAAAAAAAGGTATCCATCCCCACTCCCTGATGAATGCCCGAGAAATCCCATCAAGTTCCGCCAAAAGTAGGTTTGGAAATCTCCCAACTGCTGGCTTGCACTTTTTCGAGTGCTGGAACATCGTTTTCCCGTGACTGCTGCTACTAAAAAGAAACGGACATGGGCTGGATTGGTTTGTCCAGTCTGTCGCTTTGTATTTCGTGTGCCCAAAGACCACGACGGAGCGGGAGTAATCTGTCCCGCCTGCCACTATTTGTTGAACATCCCTGGGTCAGAGAGAGAGGAAGGCACACCCGTCCGAGTAGCCCTTGAGAATAATCCGAAGACTCTGGTGCCCAAACCCAGGAATCAAAAGGAAAGTAAGCCCATCGTTTCCAGACCACTTTCTGAGAAGGACACACTACCGGCCGCAAGTGAGGCATCGTCAACCAGTTCATCCAGAGGGAGTTCATCCACAGGGCAAAAACGTGTCCGCCGGAAAAAACACAATTCGCAGGCATCTCCGGATTGGGAAAGCAAAACAACGGCCGCCCCCTCAGCTCCCGGTAATCCAATGCCGTGGATTGTTGGCGGTTCTTTACTGGGACTGACCATTGTAGGAATCGGTGCGTGGCTCGTCATTGACTCAGTCAATGAAAAGGATGTGAACGACGGCATTGTGACCACCGTGCCTACAATTATGGAACCCGTCCTAGTTAAAGAGGACGAGATGACTGATGAGGAGAAAAAGAGGCAGCAAGAAATTGCAGATTCTGTAAAAACTGGTATGAATGTTTTAACCGATGCTGAGAAGGTTGTTAGGCTGTTTCTTGATGCAAAGACCGCGACCGATATCGAAGCTCTCGTTAGGACGCCGGATATAACTATTCCCCGCATTCGAGCTTGGTACGCTGAGGACAAGTGGACGCCGCCTGGAGCCAAAGACGTGGGCTATGGCGGCCGAGTCACTGTAAAGGGCGTCATGGCCTCTATGGCTGTGCGTCTCAATGATTACACAGTGAAACAAATAGCACTCGAGAATACACCTGACGGGTATAAGGTCGACTGGGAAAGCTGGGTGGCATGGTCATCGATGAAATGGGAAAAACTATTTGAAGAACTTCCCACAGAGCCCGTTGAGGTGCGTGTTCACTGCTCGCTGGATAGCTACTACAATCGGATATTTAGCGATGATTCCAAATGGATCGCCGTACGTCTTGAGCACCCCTACTCGGAACGAGCTATTTACGGATACATCGATAAGGGTTCCCCCTTATTGATGCGCATGTTAGGAGATCTTCGCAACCGGGGAACGGTTGCCGCTACCATCAAAATCCGTTATCCTGAAAACTCGGTTGCGAAAAATCAGGTGCAGATCATTGAATATATTCAAAACGGCTGGGTGCGTCCAAACGATGAAGCTGAGGTCGATAAAAAGTCCACCGAAGAATAACCGTTTTTTTGATACACCCTGATGAATACCCGAGAAATTCCCTCAACATACGATAAGGCCCTCCATATCAACCTCGACGAGGAAAAGTATGGAACCTTTGCTGAAATTGGCGCAGGCCAGGAAGTGGCTAACTGGTTTTTCAGAGCCTCCGCCTCAGCGGGGACAGTGGCTAAAACTATCTCCGCTTATGACATGACGATGAGTGATGCCATCTACGGCAAAGCGAAACGTTATGTCTCCCGCGACCGCCTTAATGCCATGCTCGAGTATGAGTATGACCTTTTGGTCGAACGCTTAAACGAAGCACGAGGTGCCACCTCGACCTTTTTTAGTTTTAGTAACACGGTCAGAGCCCGTGGATATAAAGACACAGGAGAATGCCATGGCTGGCTAGGGATTCGGCTCCAGCTCAAGCCGGGTGAAGAGCCGTGTCAGATCCTGATTCACGTCCGTCTTCTTGACGAGGAAAACTTTGATCAGATGGAAGCCCTTGGTATCATCGGTGTAAATCTGATCTACGCGGCGTTCTACCATCGTGATCATCTATCACTCTTTGTGGAGTCTCTCATGGACGGACTAACCAACGAGCATGTTGAAGTCGATATGCTCAAGTTCAGCGGTGAAGGATTTAAGATGGTCGATAACCGTCTATGCCACCTTCAGCTGGTCACCAGCGGATTGACGGATGCTGCGATGTTTCTACCCAATGGGGAAGTCGTTCAACCAGCTGAGGCTCTGTATAAAAAGCCGCTCATCCTCCTGCGTGGAAGTTTTGATCCCGTGACCAATCTTCACCTGGATATGCTCAGTCAGACACAAGCGCAGTTCCAGAAATTCTTGCCGAAGGAACAGCAGGAAAGCACGATCGAGCTTTGTGAAATTTCCATGAATAACCTTCTTCGTAAGGGCGGTAGAAAAGGGGACTCTGGAGAAATAGATCACCTCGCGTTTCTCGACCGCGCAGACGCACTCCAAGCACTCGGTAAAACAGTACTCGTTTCCCGATGCCCAGAGTTTCATCGCATCGCCAGCTACCTCAGCCGATACACAACCAGCCCGATCGGTATTGTCCTCAGTATCGGACTACTCAATGAGCTATTTAAAGAGAAGTGGTCTGAGAATTTAGCCGGCGGGATTCTCGAGTCCTTTGGTCGACTCTTCAAAAACGGCCTCTCACTCTACGTTTACCCCTGGGGAAATAGAAAATCAGGTGAGCTGGTTACGGCTGATAATTTTCAGACTCCGGAAAACCTCAACCATCTCTATCAGCACTTCCGCCAGAATGGTATGATTCACCCGATTCCCTGTGGCGACAAAGACTTGTTAAAGTACACGGGACGCGATATTCAGAGAATGATTGCCGAGAGCGACGAAACATGGAAAACTCTCGTCCCTGAGCAAGCCCACCAGTCTGCTCCACAGTAGTTGTTTATTCACCATTTAAAATTCACTATTCACTATTCCTATGTCTTGGGGCGATGTTAGAGGTCTTTTGCAATACGTTCCGCAATTCCGCGGTAAGGTATTCGTTATCGTGATCGATGCTCCCGTGCCTGCGCTCGCAGAAACGATGTTGGATCTCGTCGCTCTGCAGAACATTGGCGTCCAGCTAGTCATCGGCAGCACCGTTCACAGCACGGATGATTTACTTGATAGGGCCGCCGAGGTGGAGCTCAACGTAGAAGAGGTTTCCAACCTCTTCTCTTCAGAGCCCGTCACCCTCACGCTTCAGCGTGGCCAAGCAGCCTTGGTCGATTTTTCAGGAGAAAAGCCATGTTCAGATAAGGTGACGGACTTTGCCCAGTCGATTCAGGCTATAAAGCTGGTTCTTCTTCAGTCTGAAGGAGCGAGTCTTCCACGGGGTGCCATCCGCGCTGCTGATGTGAAAGATGATCAACCTGCACTGCTTGTTTCTGCCGCATCAGCCTGCCAAGCGGGCATTCCCCGTGTGCACGTTCTCGATGGCAAAACCCCAGGCGTTTTACTCAGCGAGTTGTTCTCTAACGAAGGTGTCGGCACCATGGTCTATGCCGATAGCTACCGCACCATCCGCCCACTACGTGAGGAAGATATTGTTGAATTGTTAGGGATGATCGGGAGGTCGGTCAGAAACGCCCATCTGGTTCCGCGTGACTTCGCCGCCGTGGCCGAAAAAATTAGTGATTACGCCGTCATGGAAATCGATGGTAACGTAGTCGGCTCCGTCGCCCTCTACCGCTATCCCGATGAGAACACAGCAGAAATCGCCTGCCTCTACGTCAAGCAGGCCCACGAAGGCTTAGGCTACGCCGGCGAATTAGTCGGCCATGCCGAGGGGCAAGCGAAACAGGCAAACGTATCCAAAGTTTTCGCCCTCACTAACCGTGCCGCTGATTTTTTCCAGCGCATGGATTACGAAGAATTCCCTGCCGATCAAATCCCAGCAACCCGTCACCAGCAGCTTCACGCAAGCGGACGGGACTCACGGGTATTTGGTAAGGAACTGGGTTGATCATTCGTTTTTGACCGCGAAATATGCGAAATGACGCGAAAGGAAGACTTGGGGGTGTCGCTGCGCTCGAATGTAGAATAGTGAATTTTGAATGGTGAATTCATATCCTGATTAGTTAAACTCCGCATTCACTATTCTCTATTCAAAATTCACTATTCTCCGGCTTGGGTTGCCGAGGGACAAGAGTGTCCCTCCTCCCTAGGCTCGCGAAGCGAGTTGAAATAGGGAGGGTGGACACTCCTGTCCACTGCGGAGGATATGTGAAGTAGCTAGTCTTACTTGGTATTTGGATCCCGCGGCTGCGGGATTGGAGTTTAGATTCCTTGCTGGCTTCCCCGTTCAAATATGCCGATCGAAATCCATGCTGTCATGGAGGATACGGACAATTTCAAGGATCTCATTGGAAACTCGGAAGAAAATAATGTGGCGTGGAGTGGCCACCATCACACCCTTTACCTGAGCCTCCTTCTTGCACATTGAAATGTGAAACTTGCTCAGTTCCCTGAGGGTGGCACTGGCACCTGGTGGATTCACGTCCTTTCGGAGGGTGTTGATAGATACTTTGAGCAGGTTCTGATACCGGAGGGCAGCTTCTTCTCCAAAAGTATGGAGACTATGATCTAAAATAACCTCTATATCAGCCTCAGCGGCTTTCGAGATGCGATATGAGAGCATGGCTAACTGTTCTTACTTACCACTCGCTTCATCATAGCTCCAAAGAATGCTTCCTGTTCTTCCTCGGAAGAAACCTCGGTGAATCTACCGTTGTCCAAGTCATCCACACCCGCCTGAAGAGCTTCGTCGAGTCTTTTCATTCTAAGATTTCTTTCTTCGTTCCTTTGCATCAAAGAGGCGAGGGCCACGCGGTGTACTTCGCTGGCACTCTTGAACATTCCACCTGCTACTTGCTCCTTTACAAAGGATTCAAGTTGAGGGGTTAAACTGACATTTTGAGTAGGCATCGTTGAATCTTTAGTGACTAACCCAGTTTAGCAAGTAGGCCAGCGTCTGTCAAAGTTTTTGGCAAAGATTGACAAAACCGAGTAGAGGCGAATTGAGGAGGTCACCTTTATCTGATCATTTTGCTTGGCTTGCTACTTCAGTTTTTAACCACGGATCTTACGAATTGTGCGAATCTTTCTTGGGTTACTAATCCAATTTTTAAACCACGGAAGGCACGGAATTACACGGAAGGTTTTCTTGGGATGATACTTCATTTTTTAACCGCGAAAGGGGACGAAATAACGCGAAAGAAGACTTGGGTTGTGGGCTTGGGTTGCCGAGGGACACTCTTGTCCACGGCGGAGGATGTGTGAAGGAGCCTGCCTGGGTTACTAATCAAGCAACGGATTCCACACCTTTTCAAAACCAAGTTTCTGGAAGTCCTTCACATTTGCGGTGGCGAAGTGGGTGACTCCGTGGTGGCGGAGGGTGAGGCCGAGTCGGATATCAAAGATGCGTCTCCGGGGGAACTTGGGTTGGGCGGCGGCTTTCCATACTTCGCTCATGACGGGGGCGTTCTCGGCCCGGGTAACATTCGGGTGTTTCAGGTAGCTGGTGACCGTTTCCACCGCTGCGGGTGCGGAAAGGGGCTTGCGCATGACGGTGGAGTTGCGCAGCAGGTTGTAGAGCTCGGTGAGCACGTAGTCGGTGAGCACGACGCGATCCTCGCCGAGCGATCGCTCAAGCGCAGCTCGCGCCGCATGGTGCCACTTTGATTGCGGGTTCAGCGAGTAGAACAGGATGTTGGTATCGAAACTGGTCATCACTCGATACTGCGTAGGGTTTCGTCATCGGCAGAGATGGCTTTGAGGTCGAGGTCATCGGCATTTTCTGCAAACACATCGGCGGACAGCACCGGCAGATGGGTGCTGCTGCCTCTCGTAGGAGGGCAGGCGCGGACCATATGCTCTAGGCCACGGCGCATGACCTCGGCGAGAGACCACTCGCGCTCCTTGGCGATCTGCTTCGCCTTGCGGTAAAGCTCGTCGGGGAGCTGGACTTGGGTTTTTACCATGATGGCAATTTGCCACATGTGGCAAATTTAACAAGTAAAAAGCGCCGACTCTTTCGAGTCGGCGCTTGTGTAAAAGTGTGTTGGGCTTGGCGGTTGCAAACCGCCGCCACGCTTACTTTTTCTTCTTTTCCTCTTCGCGCTGCTTGGCGTCAGCAATGACTTCCTCAGCCACGTTTTTAGGACAGGCTGCGTAGTGGGAGAACTCCATGGAGAACTGGCCACGACCGGATGTCATGGTGCGGAGGTCGCCGATGTAACCGAACATGTCGCTCAGTGGTGCATCAGCTTTGACGCGGATACCGGTAGGTGTGCGCTCCTGCTCCTTGATCATGCCACGGCGACGGTTAAGGTCACCGATGACGTCACCGACGTTGTCTTCTGGGGTGAAGACGTCGAGTTTCATGATGGGCTCAAGGATTTGCGGTCCAGCTTTTGGCATCGATGTGCGGTAAGCTGCTTTCGCAGCGATCTCGAAGGCAATCGCGGAGGAGTCCACGGCGTGTTGAGCTCCGTCAACGAGAGTGACTTTGAAGTTCAAGCAGGGGAAACCAGCGAGCACACCTTTGTCTCTGGAGAATTTGAATCCTTTTTCAACAGCAGGCCAGAATTCCTTAGGAACGTTACCACCAACCACTTTGGATTCGAATTCGAATTCAACGCCATCCTCGGGATCGAGGGGCTCGATGATGTAGTCGATCTTACCATACTGACCGGAACCACCAGACTGCTTCTTGTGGGTGTAGGAGTCTTCGATACGCTTGGTAATGGTCTCGCGGTAAGCAACCTGTGGCTTACCAACAGTGACTTCACAACCGTGGGTGCGCTTGAGGATGTCTACTTTAATGTCGAGGTGAAGCTCGCCCATTCCTTTGAGGATAGTTTCGCCTGAGTCGAGGTCAGTTTCAACGATGAATGTAGGGTCTTCTTTAACCATCTTGCCGATGGCGGTGCCGAGCTTTTCTGCGTTCGCCTTGTCCACAGGGGCAACGGCGATGGAGATCACAGGAGCTGGGAACACCATAGGCTCGAGAGTGGCAGGATTGTCCTTGTCACAGAGGGTGTGACCGGTCTGAACGTTCTTGAGTCCCACAAGGGCTACAATGTCACCCGCTTGGGCTCCATCGAGTTCGATGCGATCATCTGCACTCATTTCCACGATACGGCCGACACGTTCGGTCTTACCGGTGAAGGTGTTGAGGATGGTTGTTCCTTTGGCGAGTTTACCGGAGTAAATACGGGTGAAAGTGAGGGCGCCATACTGGTCGTCCATGATCTTGAATGCAAGGGCACGGAGTGGACCGTCAGGAGTCACGATGGCGAATTCTCCCGTTGGGTTGCCTTCTGGATCAACCTCAGGCTGAGGCGGAACTTCAGTAGGTGAGGGGAGATAGTCAACAACGGCGTCGAGGAGAACCTGAATACCTTTGTTTTTGAAAGCGGAACCACAGTAAGTCGGGAAGAAGTCGAGGGCGATGGTGCCTTTACGGACACACTTCTTGATGTCCGCGATGCTAGGCTCGGTGCCATCGAGGTAGGCCATCATGACGTCGTCATCCTGCTCAACGGCGGTTTCGATGAGTTCGGCGCGATACATTTCCACGTCGTCTACCATGTCGGCTGGAACGTCTGTGATTACATAGTTCTCAGGCTCACCGGAGTCGTCCCAGACCCAGGCTTTGCGGGTGAGGAGGTCAACGACGCCAACCATGTCGTCCTCGATACCGATCGGGAGGACCATGATAAGAGGCTTGGCTGCGAGGATGGTTTTGATTTGATCGCAAACGCGGATGAAGTCAGCACCTGTGCGGTCGAGCTTGTTAATGAAGATCACACGGGCAACAGCCGAGTCGTTAGCGTAGCGCCAGTTGGTCTCAGACTGGGGCTCAACACCACCAGATCCGCAAAATACACCTACGCCACCGTCAAGAACCTTGAGGGAGCGGTAAACTTCCACGGTGAAGTCAACGTGGCCGGGGGTGTCAATGATGTTGAAGCGGTATTTGCCGTCTTTCCACTGTGCGTCACTACCTTCCCAGAAACAACTGGTAGCAGCGGACTGAATAGTAATACCGCGCTCTTGCTCTTGTTCCATGAAGTCGGTGGTGGCTTCACCATCGTGAACTTCACCGATTTTGTGGGATTTACCCGTGAGTTTGAGGATACGTTCTGTGGTCGTTGTTTTACCAGCGTCCACGTGGGCGAAGATACCGATGTTTCTATAGAGAGAAAGGTCTGACATTGCTTTAGGTTCTTAGTTGTTTAGTGAATCCCTCTCAAGGGGATGCGTGATCGTGTGTGTCTTTTGATACAACACGGCGGCGTGTAACTAGCGGATTATGAACGTTTGGCAACCTTAGAGTGATAAATATCCTCTTTTTGTGCCATTTTATATTCGACAAATCCGAAGACCCGATTTAATCCCCTCCCGCGTCAAGGCAACTGTTTTGGCGCAATTTGGAAATATATATAAAAGTGGCAGGATAGCTCAGGGGTAGAGCGGAGGATTCATAAGCCTTAGGTCCGGAGTTCAAATCTCCGTCCTGCTACCATTTCCATAAAGCCCTTAATCCTATATGGAACAGGGTTTTTTTGTTGTCTTGGTGTTTGATTGTTTCAGTTAGGTTGATGGCGGTATTTTGAATCTTTGCCACTTCTTTGCCACTTTTAGCATGGCTGTCGCTTTATTGTTCGGGGTTACCCCCAAAGTTTGGGGCTAGGCATTTTGGGGAGGGGGAGCCGAAAGCTCGGCGGCCGAGGGGGCTTATAGCGTCGAGGGGCTATAGCTGTTGATTGCGGCCACGCTTCATCCACCATTGGTTGGTTCATGTCGTCCCGCTCACAGGGGGCATCCGTGTGCCCAAGTAGCTTTTGCAAAGCCCTGATGTCCCGTCCGGTCTTCAGCAGGTGTTATGGCGCAGCACTCGAGAATACCTTCTCTTTGGACTCACAGCCCCTGCTGCGACCTTCACAAAAGCCTTCTGCATCCATCACCTCTCCCCACGTGATGCCTGCGCAACAGACGGGCTCTCGGATCTACCGATAGCCACGCCGAGGGAAAACACCCGGAACTACTCCCAACCTGTTCCAGTGCCCGGATGCTTGCGCTCATATGCCCCTGGTAAGCAGACTCCTGCGACGCCGGCATCAGCAACACCATGGACACCGGCTTCTGCGTGCGGGCACTCAGGGCAGCGATGTCCTCGACAGGACGTAAGCCGAGGATATTCAACACCGATCAGGGCAGCCAGTTCAGTAGCCGCGAATGGACAGGAGAACTCAAGAAAAACGGAATTCAAATCAGCATGGATGGCAAAGGCTGCTGGATGGACAACGTCTTTATCGAACGCCTGTGGCGAAGCATCAAATATAACAAGCTGAGGCTTTGGAGCTACGACACCATCAGAGAGCTGCGTGGGCTCGTCACCGACTGGATGGAGTTCTACAACCACCGGAGCAAACACCAGCCCCTCCATTCCACCTCTCGAGCTACGGAGAACAAATCAAGAACCAAGCCCTAGGGCAGATCAGCAAAGCATCAACAAAACTAACTTTTTACTGGCTACAAAGAGGAGGGCCACTTCACTATAAGAATGTAATCACAGCTTGCGACGTTCTCCTTAGTGCTATAGAGCCCGCTTTGACAACCCCTATCTCCTCCTCGCATGATGCTCTCGTCCACCTCACCCAAAAAACAAACCCCTAACAGTAAAGTCCCATATAACATGTATTGTAAATTTTTAGTAATCGTAATCCTGGCCCTTTGCAGTCATGTGGTCGTCGCAGGCGATACGCCGCCGGTATCGTCAAAAAATTATTCCTATCTCTATTTTGAGAATGGCTATCCGACTCGATTCGTCTACCGCCGCCCGCAGAGCGAGGCAAACTCCGCTGCGCGCTTGAATCCGGATCTGGTCTTTCAGACGGGTTACTACAGCGTGGTGCTGGATTGCGATGATATTACGCTCAAGGGTTACGACGCACTGCTTGGATCTGACTACAGGACCGCACTCAATCAGGATGTCACCACACCTACACCGGCAACTGGATTCACGCTGCAAGTCACTCAGGATGAGGTGGTCTACACTTGCACGGGGGCGCTGGTACAGGCCTCTGATGTGGATAATGTACGGCTGATCGAAAGCGGTCAGTATGTGAAGCGTATTGATCACCTGGGGCTGGTCTTTAAAGATGCGCAGGACAAGGAACTGGTAGTAGATGACGAGTGCCGCTTGGAGATCAATGCGTGGCCGGATCGCATTACGTTCGTGTTAGACTTTACCAGCGAGACAGCCAACCCCATCACCAGCACTACAGTCGAAGTGGAATCACCGGATGGTGTGACGCACACCGCCGACTCGCAGACTAACAAGGCGTGTTTGACCCTGAAGCCGCAGGAGGATATTAAGCTCTCGACGCTAATCCCCAGCGAGTATGTGACGCAGGCCACCAATTTGCAGACGGCTGCGCCGCTGACGGTGAGTTTCGATCCGGACACGCATGCCTTCAATATCGATGTGCCGGCAGACCCGGTCAAGTATCCCTCTGCTATAGATCGAGTGGATGAATACCTGATCGAAGTAACAAATCCGCTGTCCGCAGTTACCAATATACCCTTACGCTTCATCCAGCCGAACCCTAGGGCGATCACCGGAACGGTGATGCTTCTCAGTGATGCCGACAGCGGTCGTCCATTGGGGATCCCGGTGCAAATCTCAAAAAACTGGCATGGCAGCAGTGTAAATGTCCATCAGGGGCAATGGCTACGCGGTTCCACCATGCTCACGCTTCAACCGGGCGCTACACAGCGAATTAAGTTGCGCTTGGTTTACGGATACTGGGGCGGGGCAGGCACGGTTTCGCATTCGCAACTCTCGTTGATTGGTTTTAAAGCCAATTGGAAATGGGATCAGAGCGCGCTCGGTGCTTGGGGCGAATCATTGACCTATGATCCGACTCAACATCTTGGCGGGGCTTTTCTAGATGACATACGCCCAACGTTCACCGATAGTTATGAAAATACTGGAGCCTATAAAGATGGGGGTATTGTCAACACCACCCACAACTGGACCGAGAACGTCGGCGGCGGTGATTTTCTGACCTATCACGACAGCGCCAACAAGTTTCACTGGCTCAAGCGCCTGAAGACTTGCTATTATCAAACTGGCCCGAACCTGACAGAAGTGCTCTATTCCGGTGTGACCGATGACGATAAAATACGGGTCAATTATACCAGCCGTATGATGTCCACGCTAGACTACCATCGCCACTTTCATGCCTATAATTATGAGTTCCTCGCAGATGTCGCGAATCCTAGCCGTCTAAGCTTTTTTAAGATGGCGGCCGATTACTATAATTTTGCGGTGTATAACAACTTTTACATCGGCGATACCTCTGGCTTGCTGGCCACCGAGAATATTAATGCGGGAGACGATCCAATCGCTGGCGGTAATACTTATAAAGGGGCTTCGATCTCGATGGATGGGAAGTGGCTCAGTATTGATGACTTATCAAGCAGCTCTGGCTCTTTTGCTGCGCAAGCGCTGCGTGGCCTGATACCGCTCAGCTCGACTTTGAACGGCGCTGACTTGCCGCTCCACCTGCACAAATACGGGCGCAAATGGGGTGGCCGCACTCCGACCGTGCTGTTCGAATTTAGCGCCGATTCGGTTGGCCGCTCTTACAGTGCAGGGGATGTGGTCGCGGGTGAAATCCAGTTCATTTTACCACCCCAAAATGTAGACAATTATTGGGGCAGTGATGGTGAACTGATTGCGCGCCTCAGCAGCTATGGCGATGCAAACTGGCAACCGGTGCGCGACGAACTGGTCGAAAATATCCAAATGGCTGTCAGCGTGCATCAGGGTACGCTGCAGGATAATTATCCGCTGGAAATCCAAGCGACCACAGGCAAGCGAGTCTTGACCGACTTTACCGTGACTCGCGGCGGGATCGGTCATATCCCACTGCTGCTGACGGGCGCGGATGCTGGATTGGAGCTCAAGGTGCAACGCTACAGCTCCGGTGCTTGGGGCAATCTGGAAGCGGTGGATGTCGAGGCCAACACCTACTACCAAGCGGTGCTCAATGCCGATGGTAGCATGGATTATAGCTTCAGCATTCCGCGTCCCGCTGGCCAACACGACCTCGATGCTGCTTGGCGCGTGCGGGTGATCTACGCCAACTTACCGCGCGTGGATTCGCCCTTGCTAGAGTGCTTGGATCTTGCCTCTGCCAATAGCGTGGTTGGCAGAGGGGATCTATGGCGTAGCGATACGCAATTTGTGAAGCACCCTGACAGTGCCTGGACCGTCTCAAATGGTAGCTTGTCAAACACTAGTGCCACCAACTCACTAGTGGCTGAGGGCGCTTTGGGACGGATCGTTAGCGTCGATACACTTAACGCGAACGACGGCAATCTGCTGACGCTGAGCTTCGATTATACACTGGATGATCCCAACGAAGTCTTATATGTGCACCTGTGGGGCTTGATCGGCTCTGCCGCTAGTGGCCAAGGCATCATGAATCTTGCCGCGACGGATGGTAGCGCGTGGTATGTAGCTAGTACGGACATAGCTATGTATAACCTTGCCGATGGTGCTGCGACTGATGGTGCTGCGAGCACCGCCGCCGTCGCGCTCAGCGGTACGAGTGGGGCGCAGAGCTTCAGCGAGACCTTCGATCTGTCTGGATTCGGTCAGGGCACCAACAACTTATCGGATTATAACTACCTTGTTTTGGGTTTCGCCCGCAAGATCGACGGCGCGAGTGCGCCAGGCGTACAGGTGTCCAACGTGCTGCTGTCGCTTAATTCAAAAGGCCAGGAAATACAGCCGTTCGAGAAGTGGGTCAGTGATCTAGGAATGGGTGATGCTGCGCTCAATGATGATCCTGATGCTGATGGCACGAGTAACCTGCTGGAGTATGCCTTCGGCATGAACCCAGCACTTGCTAACACTAATTATACGTCCTACGACAACGGTGTCACACCTGGCTTGCCGCTGCCACTCGTGCAGACCACTACGCCCAACAATGTTGACTTTAGTGCGGTCTTCACTCGGCGTAAAAACTGGGAGATGGAAGGACTGAGCTACACCTTGCAGGCGAGTGCCGATCTCACCCATTGGGAGAACGTCGAAGAGACGCCCACCGTCATCTTGAGTGGCAATAGCGAAGTCGAAGTCGTCTCTGTGCCTTGTAATCGTTCGGTGCAGACCAGTACAGGTTCAGAAACAGCCAAATTCTTCCGTGTGTCAGTCACGCAAAACTAGCTCGCACGACTCTGCGAATACTCATGCCCGTAGCGGATCTGGCATAGTGACGCTGCGCCTTTGCGCCCCGGCGTCGTCCGCACATCACTCCTAGGGGGGCGGGGGGGAGAGGGGCATTCGCTGCATATCCCTTCACATAGAAAAGTAGAAAAGGGGCTTGGCCTGAAAGAAGTTAGAATGCGGATGTAAAGCGAGCATGAAGCAGAAAATGTACCGGACCGCCTCCCCTATTCATTCAGGATGCTTTGGTAGTGGCGACCACGTCTTGCTGCTTGGAAACCACGACACCTCCCGGCTGCTCCAAGGTAATGACAAAAGCTTTCGGGTCAGTGATGACAAGCGGGTTTTGGATACGGATGACAGCCGTACTCTCACCTTGGGGAATGTCAAACACACCTCCGTCGACAGGCTTCTCATCACGTGTCGGATCGACGATCCACAGCTGATATTGTTTTTTGCCGGGATCATTGACCGGGAGATTACTCAGGGTCATGTAGCCCTCCTGCAGCTCATCACTCCAGACGACTTTACCGGTCATTTTGCCGTAGCGCTCAGTGCCGTCAAAGTCCAACTGAACCAGGTTTTCCGTACTTGCGAGCATGGTATCACGTGCCTCTTCGGAAGATGGTTCGGTTGCAACCACGGCAGCGGGCGCCCCTGGGGCCGGTGCTTTGCCTTGAATGAATAAATTAGCCACAAGCAGAATGGCGAGTAGAGCCGCAATGGCCCACGGCGTTTGCGGCGCCGT
This sequence comes from Akkermansiaceae bacterium, assembly GCA_037620805.1. Taxonomy (GTDB): domain Bacteria; phylum Verrucomicrobiota; class Verrucomicrobiia; order Verrucomicrobiales; family Akkermansiaceae; genus Oceaniferula. The sequence continues at coordinate 2,955 of JASJLI010000061.1, read as the reverse complement.
AACGACCCGTTTCCATGCCGACAGTTGCAGGATAGGTTCCGTAGATTTCGCATTAATAGGTTCCGCATCCGCTTCGGGCACGATAAACTGCGCGATATCTTCCCGCAGCAGAGTCAACAAACTCTCTGGATGCTCACTTTCTTTATCCTGGGAAAACTCCGCCTCAATCGCGGCGGCCGCCAGCTCTAGTGATGGGTCAAGCCTACAGCGAGAGTCTTTCGAGAGATCCTCCCACTCCTGTATCTCCTCGGCATCGAGATCGCCTAGGATACGTCCAGCCTCGAGCTCTTCGAAGCGTTGTAGAATATCTTGATTACTCATGATGTGGCTGAGTTGGATAGTTGAGCTGCTCCTAGATGTTGCAACTTGTTTCGTGCTTCAATTAAACCACGCCGTAAGCGGGTCTTGACGGTACCTAATGGAAGACCTGTTTTTTTGGCAATCTCGGGATGGGTCATTCCTTGTTCAAAGTGAAAAGAGAAAATCTGTTGGATTTCATCGGGCAGTTGCTTGATGACTGAGCGGACGTCTTCGCCTTGGGAGCTCACCATAACCGATGGTTCGCTTGTAAGTTGCGTGAGCGCTTCAGCGTCAGGCAGCGGTTCTAATTGCGGTCGGCGGCTCTCCTTGCGGGCATAATCAATGGCACGTCGTCTTGCGAGCATACCGATGAATGTACTTTCGGTTGCAATCGCCGGATCGTAGCGCTTTGCTGATTTCCAGAGCTCAACGAAGGTCTCCTGGACAACATCTTCGGCAGAAGAATGGTCGCGCACGTATCGTTTGGCAATCGTCCAGACAAGTCCGCTGTATTTCTTGATGCAGAGCTCCATGGCTCGTTCGGTTCCCAGAGCTACTTTCTGGAGAATGCCGCTGTCTGATTCTTCTGGAGGAATATAGTTCACGAACGGCGGATACTTGAGCTCTGATTGAAATGATTGTCAATCCCCGATGTCGGGTTTTAAACCAACATCAGGGATTGGGTGTTAGTTATGAATGATTATTTGGAAGGAGGCATAATAACGTTGTCGATCACATGGATGACTCCGTTTGAACACTTGATGTCTGCCTTAACAACCTTGGCAGTTCCGTTCAAAGTGAGTGTCCCACCCTTGACGGCCAATGTGATATTTTTCTTATTGAGCGCAGCGGCCTTATCAAGAGTAACAGCTTGCTTGGCCATCACATTGCCGGAAACAACGTGGTAAGTCAGGATGTCGACTAGCTTGCTTTTGTTTTCTGGCTTAAGAAGCATCTCGACGGTGCCCTTGGGCAGTTTTGCAAACGCTTCATCTGTTGGCGCGAAAACAGTGAATGGACCTTTTCCTTTCATGGTATCAACGAGGCCAGCTGCTTTCAGAGCGGCAGCAAGTGTGTTGAAGGATCCGGCTGCCACGGCAGTGTCAACGATATCTTTAGGGGCCTTTTTGTGATGGTCTGCAAGGACAGGAGTAGCGAGTGCGGCAAAGCCGAACAGGATGGAAGTAATAATAGTTTTCATGATTTCTTAGTTGGTTTTGGTTTTGGTTTAATGTTTTGAAGCCCCACTTGGGCTTACATCTATGTCTTCGCCAAAAACCCAAACTTGGATTCAGAAAATTAAATTATTTTTTCTTTTTTTGATCACATTGCCGAATGCTGATTCCACCCTTGAAACAGAATCCGCTTGAGAACAAAAATCTCTACCCCCCGTTGACGGGAGGCAGAGAACGATAAGCTGAAAATTTAATACGTTTAACACGGTTCAGATGTCAGCTATCTACCAAAGCGAGTGTTGTTTGGTGATTGCATCAGGTAACTATCCTGGATCCGGTCTTCACGCTGCTCAAGAGCACGCAGGGTATCGCGGAAGGCATTTCTGGATGTCCATGCATCTCTTGCAAACTGGAACAGAGGCTGATCGTCCTTAATTGCAGATTCTAAATTTTTCCGTGTCGTGCTGGCGAGGAATTGGGAATACTTCGAAAGAAATTCATAACCACGTGCAGAGTAGAATCTCCAACAGCCTTCATACTCACCTTTGCCATACATTGGTGCCGCTTTAGTCAAAGTATCGTGGACAAATTTAATTGCATCTACGGTGCTGATATCACCTTCAGGAAGCTCCATCGGGTCTGGTATTACAGCGCCCAAAGCATTGATTAGTCCATTAAATGCTTCTTCATCAGTGTCAGTGATCTTGATGTCACTAATTTTGGAATCAGTTCCCATGCGGGTGAGATATATGGGAGCACCATGGATGGTGCGGAGTTTGTTATATGGCCTGCAATTTTCACTCACGTGCTTACCTGTGATGACGTGACGTGCAAGAATGCCATAGAGCTTTTCTCTATTCTCGCCATTGGGGTTTGCCACCAGCGATGCATACGGTTCTTTTTTCCATGCCTCGTTGACTGGAGCAAAAAGGGTGAATTTCGATGATGAAGCGACTGGCAGGTTGAGCCCAGTTGTCTCGAGCAGGGTAACCAGGGTGGTGTAGCGATCATCTTTACGCAGCAGATCTAGAAGGCTTGATTCAACTGGTGGAATCACTGTGTCGATCACATGAATAATGCCATTAGCACATGGGATATCTGTCTCCAAAACCTTGGCTTTGTCTACAGTAGGTCCAGTGGGAGTCATTTTAAAATTGATCTGCTGACCAAAGGCCGAAATCGGTGTCACATCGGACACACCAAGACTTAGATAACCGGGGATTTTTCCAGCGGCACGAATACCGCTTACAATGTGATGCTTGATAATATCCTCAAGCCGCTCGTCATTCTCGGGAAGAAAGAGAGACTCAAGAAACTCAGGTGGAAGTTTTTTAAATGCCTCATCAGTAGGTGCGAATGCCGTGTAGAGACCGTGCATGTTCTGAAACAGCTTACCTTGCCGGCTCGCCGTGATGGCTTTGGTAAAAATGGTAAAACGCCCGTCTTTCTGCAACCGCTGGAAGAGATCATCTGTGTTGGG
>JASJLI010000060.1:0-7679 GCA_037620805.1 Akkermansiaceae bacterium | reverse complement strand
TTGGCTTGGCTTGGCTTGGCTTGGCTTGGCTTGGCTTGGCTTGGCTTGGCTTGGCTTGGCTTGGCTTGGCTTGGCTTGGCTTGGCTTGGCTTGGCTTGGCTTGGCTTGGCTTGGGTTGTGGGTTGTGGGTTGTGGGCTTGGGTTGCCGAGGGACCCAGCCTTCGCATGAAGCTATGGCGGGCAGGCAGGAGTGTCCCTCCTCCCTAGGCCCGCGAAGTGGGTTTGACATAGGGAGAATGGACAACGCACGATTTAATTCCTGCCCGACGGAGGAGGAGGCAGTCTTGTCCACAGCGGAGGATGTGTGAAGTATCCTGTCTTATTTGGAGTTTGGAGTTTGTGACTTGGAGTTTTTTCTTCTCGTTTTTGTCGCGTTATAGGGGGGGCTGTCGAAGGCGTCGTTGGTGAGGCGGGGATCTTTGTTGGCCTTGAGTTCGCCCATCAGTTCGGCGCGGAGATTTTTGCGAACGGTTTCATACTCCGGATTGCCGGCGAGGTTGTTCATCTGGAACGGGTCCTTGCTTAGATCGTAGAGCTCTTCGGCGGGACGTTTGTTCCAGGCGAAGTCGAGGAAGCGGGCTATGCTTTCATCGTTACGGTGCTCGACTATCCACGCCTTGGTGGGCGAGGCGTCGATGTCGCGGAAGCCGGCATAGGTGTCATTGGCGAGCTTGTCGAATGACGGTGCCGAGTCGGTCTGGATGGCGAATGGATCGCCCATCGGCCAGCGGTCGGGTTTGAAATTGATCACATAGAGGTGGTTGGTGGTGCGGATCGCACGGATCGGGTATGGGAGGTTACCTTTACGGGCTGTACCGACATGCACCTCGCGCCCGATCAAAACCCATGGGCGGAGTTTTGAATCGTTCGAACCTGGGGCGATGCCAGGTAGGAGGTTTTGGCCATTCGGGTCGTCCTGGGACTTAAGGCCTGCCGCGGCGAGGAAGGTCGGGGCGAGGTCGATGAGTGAGACGGGGCGATTGACGTCGCGTCCGGGAGCGATGTGTTTCGGCCAGCGGATCGCGAGCAGCACACGCGAGCCGAAGTCGTGCATATTGCATTTTCCGCGCGGGAATCCCGGCGCACCGTGGTCGCCGGAAATCACGACAATCGTGTTATCGAGCTCCCCAAGTTTTTCGAGTTCCGCGATGAGGACGGTGCAGGCGGCATCAAATGCCATCGCCTCGCCGAGGTAGTCGGCCATATCCTCGCGGATGACATCTGTATCGGGGAGCGCGGGTGGCAGTTTCCCTTTCAATTCATCGGGGTCGAGTCCCCAGAGTGCCTTACCGGATCCTCGGGTCCACTTGCGGTGGGTATTGGTCGGATTAAATGAATAGAAAAATGGCTGGCCGGGTTTGCGCTTGGCGAGGAAGTTGAGGAAGTTGCCACGGACCTGGTCGAGGATCGTTTTTTTAGCTGCGTCTTTGTCTTTCGCTTTGGTGACAAATTGCGAGTACTGGTTCAGGCTACCACCGGCCTTGTCGTAGATGTTTTCTTTCCCCCCGATGATGCTGGCGCGCATGTGGAGTTTGTAGGTTAGCCCAATGTGGTAGCCGCCCTGCTGCAGGGTAACGGGCATGCCCTTGATCTTGTCGAATGGATCAGGAACCCCCTTCTGCCAGCGGTGGTGAAGCTGTGAGTGCGATGCGTTACGGAAGAAGTGACGACCAGTATTCAGTGCAGCACGCGACGGAGTGCAGGACGGAACCGAGACGAAGGCATTCTGGAAAAGCGCCCCCTCCTTGGCAACTCGGTCGAAGGCCGGCGTGGAGATGATGTCGTTGGGCGAGGGCTTCTTCGGATCGGCATAGGCCGAGGCGTAACGGCCGAGGTCGTCGGCAAAGAGTAGAAGGATGTTAGGTTGCTTGCTCGCAGCGGATCGATCGGTGGAGTCTGCGGCATGGCCGTGCAGGAGGCTAGCGGCGACGAGAAGAAAGGTGAGGATGGTTTTCATGGGATGTTGCTTGGGATTTGGATTCATTTTTAACCGCGAATTGGGCGAATCTGGCGAATTTTTCTTGGGTTGATAATTCACTATTCTCCGGCTTGGCTTGCCGAGGGACAGGAGTGTCCCTAGGCCCGCGAAGCGGGTTGCAATAGGGAGAGTGAACACTCCTGTCCACAGCAGAAGATGTGTGAAGTAGCCTGTCTTGCTTGGTTTTTGGAGTTTAAAACTTAGAGTTTACCCCCTGTTGGAGTTTAAAATTTCAAATAGGCTGCGGCGAAGCGTTTACCGATTTCTATCTGGGATTCGGTGTCGTAGTGGAGCTTATCGCCGATGTGGCCTTTTAAATCCCGGGCGTCGATGCAGGCGGTGTGTGTTCGTTTTTTGGGTAGACCTAACAATACCTTATTGGTCTCCTTCACAAATTGGAATGGTCCCTTGTTGATGTAGGAACCGAGAGTGCATGCGATAAATGGTAGGGTTGGGTTTTTGAGATCGCTGCGGTAGCGGTCGATCATATCCAGCAACTTACCTTCATAGGATTGGTAAAGCGGCTTGGTTGAGTCGGACTCGCCTTGGAGCCAGAGTATCGCTTTGACCGTGGTGTTGAGTTTCGACTGCTTAACCGCTTCCTGGGTGAGCGCGAGTGAGCGTCGGTAGAGTTTTTTATCTTTTCCGTAGGAGCCGATGGGGGCACCGCCGACGGCACCGGGAATCAAACCAATCCTTAGTTTCGCATCGTGTTGTGCCAGTGACTGGGCGAAGCTCATCCCCGGTCCGGTGCCGGAATTGTCACTGCCGTCGATCCTATCCGGTGTGCCTTGTGCGTGCAATGGGTCACGCGCGATGTTCCATTGCCGCTGTTTCGAGTGGAAGAACAGGATGTTTTTATTCTCCACAGGATTCATCTCGATGGCACCGCGACCTTTCATGTTCGACTGCCCAACAAGCAGGAAGAGGTCCAGGGTGTCCTGCTCTGCGAAGGTTGAAAAATCGGCAGGGTGGAGCGGTGGCTGTGCGGCACCACCGCGGGCGCCTTTGGCCAACAGGTGAAGCGGTAGCCCTGCGCAGGCGGTTCCGGCTGCTGTGCGAATTAGAAAGTCTCTACGGTTCATGATGGATTGTTAGGTGGATTGTCTGCTTGGGTTACCGACAAGTTGGGATAAGCTGGGTTATGGGATAAATGTTTCTCTATTCAATGTCGAATGTTGAATACCGGGTGTTTAAGCGGGACTATCAAGCAAGCCTCCCCGAAGGGATGATGAATGGGGTAAACCTTGGATTGGACGACGGAGGGGTTGGGCGACGATGCGACGAGTCACGGGGCTGAAAATCCAGGCTTATCAAAAAAAATGGGTTGGTGCGTCCTGCGCACCAACCCATGATTGATTTGAATCCAGAAGGATTCGTTGGATCGTTAGTGGATTACTTTTTAAGCTGCTTCACCATTTCCTCACCCAAGGCAAGTCCTACGTTCATGTAAGTCTTGCCATTGCCGCCGTAGTGGCCGCTGGAGCTGCTTGGAGCGTCGAGTAGTGGCTTACTGTAAACAAAGCCGAGGTTAGCACCGTGTTCTTTCGAATACTTACCGCCGGTGAAGTTCTTCATCGCTGTCATGAGTTTGCCATGACCAGACGTAGTGTCGCTTTCATCGGTTTGACCCAGTGATGCGCAAACGAAGGCTGCCTTCGGGGCATTGAAGTCCTTGCGCAGAGCTTTGAGTAATCTTCCAAGATTCTTCTCATACTCGGCGGCGTGTGCGGCGTTGCGCATGTCCTTGTCACCCTGCCACCAAACGATACCAGCCACTTCGTAGCTCTTGGCTCCGGGGTAGTATTTGTCGAGATCAGCAAGGATCTTCTTGGCGTTAGCGACGTCGTCATCGTACTGCTTACCAGCATACCACTGCAGCATATCTCCACCCTGAACGTATGGCACGATGGTACTGTCTTTCTTGCTTTGGACGGTCTCCTTGTAGCCGGGACATTCTTTTCCATCGTGTGAGTAACGAGGAGTTCCAGGAGGCAGGAGATCCCAGCCGAGGCTGCGGTTGCCGATGGAGCTCTTGAGGATCATGACGGGAGCATCAATCGCGTTACCGAGTTGATGGCCGACGCCGACTTCGATGCCGATTTTGCCGCCGCTAATGGTCATCCAGTCGTTGCGGTAAATACCTTTTCTACCAACCATCACGGATACGTTACGCACGTCCTTGCGGGTGGTCCAGGCACCCGCATCATCTGCGAGAAATGGGTATGCCTTACCGAGTTCGGGACTGACCTTACCCATTTCCAGGGTGTTGGACTGGCCCATGATCAGGAAGACCTGAACAGGCTTACTCATGTCGGCGGGTTTGCCGTCTGGGTCGGGTAGTTGTTCTGCGGTTGCTAGACCGGTGATTCCCATACTCATCGCTGCCAGCAGGCAGGATGTTTTGCTTAGTTTATTTGTTTTCATAACTTGATTGATGTCGACTGTTGTTGATTCTGTAGTCTTTCGTCTCAAACGAAATATACCCCCTTCATACGAACCCGCTACAAAAACCTTTCACCCTAACCTGTCCACTTTATACACAGCTATTCTTCTGCCGTTCCTCCGTTTCCATTTCCCGCTCATAGGATTGCGATGCTTTCCTTTGAGTTGATCGCTTTGAGCAGATTATAATCATGCTTTTTTAACAGCGCTTCAGCCACTGCGGTATCGCATTCAAAGACCTCCTGTAAAATTTTCGTAGCCCGACAAATCAGCTTTTCGTTGATACATGCCAGATCAACCATCTGGGTGCCGTAAACTTTCCCCATCAAGATCATTGCGGTGGATGACAGGGTGTTGAGGATTCTTTTGGTCGCCGTGCCAGCTTTCATACGGGTGGAGCCCGATACCACCTCGGCGCCACTACAGAGTGGGATGTGTTGGTCAAAAAATGACTGTTGGGGGATTTCCACCGACAGCAGAATACTCAAGGCCGAGCGTTCCCGGGCCATCGCCAGAGCAGAACGGACATAATAGGCGGAGCCGCTGGCAGAGATGCCGATGACCACATCATGTTGTTGAATGTCGAGCAGCAGCATTTCTGGAACAGCACTGGCGTCCTCTTCAAATTGATGTTCGATATCGATCGAGGCGTCGGCAATTCCTCCGGCGATGAGGCAAATAGCACGGTCCGGTTCGAGGCCGTAGGTGCAGGGAAGTTCGACGGCGTCGAGCGCAGCGATTCGACCACTGCTGCCGCAACCGACATAGATCAATCGACCGCCAATCTTGAGTCGCTCAGCAATGAGTCCGGCGCACTCCGCGAGTTTTTCTTCACAGTGCAACAGTTGCTCACTGGCCTGATGTTCAGCCGTGAGTAATGTCCTCACCAGATCCTGGGAACTCATCTCGTTTAGCTTCAGCTTATCATCATAAGCCTGCTCAGTTTTCAAATGATTGAAGTCATCCTTGAATCGCGCAGTTTCGGCGACAGCTTCGGCTTTAGCCATGGCTAGGGCACCGCTTATTTGCAGGCTGTTGCCTTCGGTGAAGATACTGAGCTGAATGGTGTCGTTAGTAAGATAGGATTTAACTTCTTTTTGCAAATCGACTCCCCTCGCCTGACATGCTTCCACCAGACCTCCGGACAGCGCGACTTCATCAAGTTGATAAAGCAAGGCCGCCGTCTCCATGGCTCGCGCGATGTTCTTAAAGTAGTCATCTCTAACGCCGGCATAGCTCGACTCAGTGAGAACTTCGCAAAGGTCATTGTTAGGTGAATGGCGGGCCAGATTTGAGGCGCTGACGAGATCATTGAGGCTATGATCACCGATTGTTACCGACCCTAGCAGGGTGTAACTCCAACCCGGACGCCAGCGCCGACCGTTACGCCACACGCTAAAACCCAGTCCTGTCCCGACCACCATTAAACCGAGCGATCCCGCTCCCCTGACCAAACCTTCTTCAACGGCACCGATGAGGGCGCAATCGGCATCGTTGATGAGATTGACTGGGCAGTTGAAAACCTTTTTCAGTTTTTCGATCCAACTTCGATCGAGCAAGGCGGATAAGTGTTCGGCGGCAAATTCAAGTCCGCTTCCGTGGTAATTGACCACTCCGGCGGTGGAAACGACGATGGCTGATGGCGTCGATGTCAGTTGGCGGGCGAGTTCGATGAGAACCTGGCTGAGATCATCAGCTGATGCGTTCGTCGTCAGCGGGCTTGGTGCTTTGACCGTTGCCGAAATGACGTCACCGTCAGCGCGGCTTTCGGCGGTCGCCGCCTTGATCCAGGTGCCGCCGATATCAAAGAGAAGGTAAGCTTGATTGACCATGTTGATGCTGATTTTCCAGGAGATAGGAGACAGGAGACAGGAGACAGGAGACAGGAGACAGGAGACAGGAGACAGGAGGCAGGAGGCAGGAATATCCTCCCTCCCTACTACGCTGGCGTATGTTGACGTGGTCGAGGGTACAAATCGAGATATTTCACCCGATAGTATCCATTCCGCCAATCTAACATTCGAAATGGTCTAATGCTCCAATTATCTAAAATCGCGGTAATAAAATATCTTAGGTAATCTACCAGCAGAGGGAACGATGATCCCGAGGTGTCTGCTATTGGCATCGTACCACCATTTTTGTTCGGTGATGACACGGGCTTTCCCTTCCGCTTCGTGTTGATAAAAAAGATCTGCGCGGTAATAACCGCTCTTGGGAATTGGGCTAGCTGAGACAGTACTGCCATTCGGCTCAACTTCCATTTTCATTTCTCCCAGATTGGCCGATATCCTATGGTTTGTGAGATTGCACCACAGAGTGCTGCCCGGCAGCAGTTTACCACCATCAGTGTTCAGCAGTATCATACGCAACGGAAGTTTTGCGTTCTTGAGATCAGCAACAAGAAGTATGTAGAAGTCCTGCAAGCCTTCAGGGATTTTCAATGTTGGGACATCCTGTGGCAAATTTTCCTGATCCACTTCCTTAGGAGCCATCATGATGGTGAGTTCACCTGCCGGCAGATTGATCACTTCCGAGAAATTCATGCTTGGAAGGAAAACCTGTTGATTTTTCTTACCGTCGAAAAGGTAAACGGTCCTGGGTGCACTCTTTGGTCGCTCCGGAAATACGATCCGACAAGTTCGCCCTTTTTTCGCCTGTGCATCAGCACCTACATTGGCAAGTAGACTCAGGGGAATCAAGAGAGCAAGCAGGAGGAGCTTCATGAATACACCCTAGATGGATTCCAAACAGAGCGCAATCAAACTTCAATTTTAACCACAAATCTTACGAATTTTGCGAATTTTTCTTAGATTGAGGAGCTTGGGTTGACACTTCATTTTTTAACCGCGAATGAACGCGAATGAACGCGAATGGAAGACTTGGGTTGTGGGCTTGGGTTGCCGAGGGACAGGAGTGTCCCTCCTCCCTAGGCCCGCGAAGCGGGATGGCCTAGGGAGAGTGGACAACGCACGATTTAATTCCTGCCCGACGGAGGAGGAGGGCTGCAAGGTAGCATAGCCGAGCGGGCGAGGCAGTCTTGTCCACAGCGGAGGATATGTGGAGCAGCCTTGTCTTACTTGGTTTTTGGAGTTTGAGACTTGGAGTTTATCCCCCCTTGGTATTTGGAGTTTAGTTTTTAATCCGTTCCATCCCTACCATGGATTCGGCGAAGGCTTTGCCGATGCGGGCCATGATTTTGGCGGAGCCCATATAGTGATAGGCGGCGTTAGAGACGCCTATTTGCATGAGTTTCCAT
>JASJLI010000059.1:0-50040 GCA_037620805.1 Akkermansiaceae bacterium | reverse complement strand
GAAATTCAAATTTTTATTTGACAACTTTAGATGCTGCTGGTAAAACGTTTCATCAATAGCGGGTAATTCTGCTGTGGTTTGAACCTAACTAACTAACTAACACACAACAACTAAACAAAATACAAGATATGAAATATAAACTTCTTTCGATAGCATTAGTAATCGCCACAACCCCTGCACACGCCGCCGTCATCGTAAGCCTGAGCCCGGTCACTGCCGATTACGCAGGCGGCGCAAATACCGGCACCTCAATAGGAGGAACAACACAGGCGGATGGTCTAACCTTTAATATTACATTCACGCCCACTGCCGCCGATCTCACCGGCTTGGTCACGCTTATGGAAATTGGAGGCCAAAGCAACGGCACAGCTTTGTATCTGTTTGATGGCACTCCGGTTTTCCTCTCAAAAAAAGGTGGGGGCTCCGAATACACCATCCCTGACACAACTTTCGACGGAAGTGGCATCGCCGTCCAACATAGCGGTGGCTCCTTGACCGCAGGCGTTCAGACGACGGTGGCTGCCATTTACAACAATGCATCGGGCGATCTCACCCTTGCGGTTGGATCTACTCCCGTAACCAGTACAATCTCAATCAGTAATCCTCAATCCAACTGGAATGGGAATAATTCACTGTCAGTCGGAACAATGAGCGGCAATGTTGGTGATCGTTCTGGCACTTTTGGTGTCACAGCAGCCGCATTTGGGACTGATGTTAAATCACTTGCGGGCACAGTTGATGGCGATGCTTATTATTGGAACAGCAGCGCTGCTACGGTGATCCCCGAGCCATCGACAGCGATCCTTGCTTGCCTTGGTGGTATGCTGGGTCTTCTTCGCCGCCGCCGCGGCTAATCCGCACCAGCGGCAAAGGGCATTCACAAAGCTATCCTTTTTAGGCTCCCGTCCGGCAACAGACGGGAGCTTTTTTTGCCCTAATACTTTTATCAATAAGATGAAATTGCCCAAGGCAAAGGCTCTCCGAACCGCTGCCCATCTGCTTGGCGGTGCCTGGTGGCTAGCCATCGCAGCACCTGCATTCTCAGCCGTGCAAGTGGATTTTGCGCATTCCTACACGGGTGCCGGCAGCGCCACCCAGAACACTGGAGATATCACACTTGCCTTTACGGTCGATGGCTCCGGCAACGTCACTCTTGACGCCTCTTCCGCCGATCCAGATCCCGCCGCCTACGTCAATGAGTTCGACGGCTCGGTTGGCACGGTTAGCGACACCGCTATGTGGGGCCAGAGTTTCAGTATTGTGCTTTCTTCCACCGGTAATCTACGGATCAACAACACCGGCAGCGGGCTCGCCGTTCAGGGCGGCAATTCCCAGCTGCTTGACGCCAATGCATCTGCTGTCAACGAAGTGATCACTGCGACGGTGACTACTTCAGGAACTCAGTTTAATCTCTCGGTTGTCGATTATTCCAACTTGGCGGGAGGCGTCGGTATGAACGTCTCAGGCACCACACACACCCTCTCCGGCAGCAGTGGTTCGGTGGATGTCTCAGCTCAAGGCGTGACCGGAAACTTCACCGTCGCTTCGACCGGCAGCGCACCTGGCCAAGGGTTCGTGTTCAGTGGATTAAGTTTTGATTTAACGGGTTCGCTATCTGCCTCTGACGTGGTGGTGAGTTTTGCTAACAGCGGAACCGGGTTTGGGGATCCCACGGATGCCCGCACCATTCCCTGGGTGCCTTCAGGTGGAGCCGCCAACACCATTACTTTGGACTTCTCCATTGATGGAGCCGGCGTGGTATCTCTTGATGCATCCACCAACGCCACGGACCCCCTGTTCCAGAACATGGTGGCCGAGTGGGTCAATGCCTCGGTCGGCTCGGTGGCCGATCCCGCGTTGCTGAATCAGTCCTTCACCCTGACCGGAACCGAGACTGGAGGAACGGGTGGCCTGACCATCACGGAAAACGATGGAGGAGGCATCGGCGTGCAGGGCGAAAACTCGAACCGGGTCGATGGCCTCAATTACGGTTCGGGCGGCGCAACTTCCACCCCCGAAACATTGACATGGACGCTGAACGCCCCTGCGGGAATCATCTTGAATCTGGTCGATTGGTCCCATGCGGACGGTACCAACGGGGACATCCAGGTTTCGAATGGAACCACAGGCAATAACTTTCCAAACCTATCAGGAACGTCTGGAAGTAATACCTTGACCGGTCTCACTCTCTCCAATGGCGACTCGTTGAACTTCCGGGAAATCCCTGGCATTGGCCTGACCACCGGCTCAGCGATTGGTGGCTTCACTTTTGCGATCACCACCCCTCCCGTTTTCGACAACGACTCAGGCGACAACCTCTGGACCACGGCATCGAACTGGAAACCCGATGCACTACCCGTTGCCCCCGACGACGCCATTATCAATGGTTTCGATGTGATTCTGAACAGCCCCGTGGCAAGCGGTCCGGCGGCGCTGAAAATCTCAGACGGTTCCTTGACTCTCCGTGACACAGGCACCATTTCGGTAGCGTCCATGAACATCGGTGATAATCTGGAAACGCCCGTGCAACTGATCATGGAAGGCTCTACGGCCTCCCTCAGCCACACCGGCAGCGGAGTGTTCACGGTCGGAAGCGCTTCCACGGTAATCACCATGCCCGATAACGGCGGCAGCAGTGCTCTCGATCTGGACAGCGGCGAGTTGGTTCTCGAAATCGGCTACCAGTGGATTCTTGACGGCAGCGACTACACCGGAAGCTTCACTCTTGGGGATCAATTCGTCCTCGCCAATTTTGGAACCCTAACAGGACCTGGATTTGGTAGCGGCAACGAAGACGGCTTTACCGACACCGCCGGCTTCCGGACCCGCAACTTCGACCTGCCATCGAACCGCAAGCTACAGCTGGTGAAGACGGCTAGCTCTATCTACTATGAGGTCGTCGCACAGACTGCTGCCACTGGGCCTAACATTATTATCATCAATGTTGACGATATGGCGGGTGGACATCACTTCAACTTCGAGGGACGTGACTCCTTCACTCCGACTCTCGACACGCTGGTGTCCAGCGGTCTCCGCTTTACCTCGGCCTCGGCCGCCTCGACGGTATGCGGTCCATCGCGTTACGCGCTCCTGACCAGCCGCTGGGCTTCTCGCAACACGAGTGCGCAGTTCATCGCCCGCTATCCGCTCGGAACGCTGGGTCGTTTCGCCGTGGCGGACACCGAACTTGAATCCGACAACCAAAACATCGGGGCCTGGCTGCAGCAGGCGGGTTACCGCACTGGCATGGTCGGCAAGGGCCACCTCACCGACGACGATCTGAACCAGACCGTCAACTGGTCAGCCAAGGGACTGCTGACTTATCCCTCGAACGCCGACCCGGCGACTGACGCCACCACTAACGCGAAGATGCAGCACAACCACCGCGTGCTCTGCCAGCGGATGCGGGCCTTCGGTTTCGATTACGTTTCGAGCTATTACAAAGCGAACCTCGCGGAGCTCCGCAACGACGCGCTCAATGTACACAATCAGGAATGGATCACCAAGGGTGCGCTCGACTTTATCGAGGAAAACCACGATGAGCGATTTTTCCTCTACATGGCGCCAACGATCAACCACGGGCCCGTACGCAATGACCTGACAAAAACGCTACTCGCCGACAAGAGTTACACCGGTGCTGGTTACCTCCCGAACGAGGACTACTCCTTTATGCCTACGCGCCAGTCCATCATCAATGAGGTGAACAGCGGAGGAAAAGAACTGATTTCTGCCCGCGAGACTTGGCTCGATTATTCGATCCAAGCCATCGTTAATAAGCTGACGGCGCACGGCATCCGGAATGATACACTGATCATCTTCACCTCCGACCACGGCGAGAAGGATCTGAATTCCACAAGATCTGGACAGGGGCCGGTGGTCTGGGGTAAATCCTCACTCTATGACCTTGGCATGAAAGTGCCGCTAGTGATGAACTGGCCGAATGGTATCACCTCACCGGGACGCACTTACGCCGAGATTGTTAGCCACGTCGATATCGCTCCCACCCTACTCGCGCTGACTGGCGCAACGGCATTGCCTACCCGTCCCGTGGACGGCGTCAGCCTCGTATCGGTGCTCAACGGCGGTAGCACAGCAGTTCGCCAGGATCTATTTGCCGAGCTCGGCTACGCTCGTGCCGTCCGCACCAAGGATCGCAAGTACATTGCCGTGCGCTACACCCCTGATGTTTACACCCAGATTGGCAATGGTTTCCTATGGCAGAAATACGAAGGTAACACCGCGACCGGCCAGTTTACCGAGCCTCGACCCTACTACGTGGGAAACAGTCAGCTTGGCTCTCTAGCAGCTAACAGTAACCCGACCTATTTCGATGACGACCAGCTCTACAATCTAACAATCGACCCGACCGAGGATACTAACCTCTACGGTCAAGAGCCAGCCACCGCCTACGATCTCAAAAAGCGTCTTGCGAACTACGTCGGTGGCATTGCTAATCGTCCCTTCCGTCAATTCAGTGACAGCTCCACGGGGTTTTCACCCGCCCCGGCCGCCGCGCCAGCTTCTCCCGGGGCGCTACAAATGCAGTTCCTTGGAATTAATACGGTGCAATTCGATTGGACTGATACTTCTAACAGTGAACTCGGCTACGTCGTCCGCAAGACGGTTAACGGTGGCGTGCCCGAGATCATCGCTGAGCTGCCTCCTGGCTCAACCACTGTGACGGCCGCTCTCGACTCCGGAGTCGAAGATATCGTCATTGAGGTAGCCAGCTACAATGTGCTCGGAGACACCGAGGTCAGCGAAGACCTCCTCTCACCCGAATCCTGGCGTTATCGCACCTTCGGCGACGTTGATCCGACACTAAGTCTAACAATCAGCCAGTGGGACAACGATGCCGATAACGACGGCTTGTCAACTATTTGGGAATATGCCTTTGGGACGAACCCCCGGCTTGCCGCGTCGATCCTTCGTCCGGAACTGCGTATTGGCACGGGTACCGGTGGACCATTTCTTGAATACTGGCTACCTCGTGACCGCCGCCGAGGGCTTAACTTCCTCGGCATGGTATCCTCGGATTTATCGGCCAACGGATGGGACGAGGGTGCACCCCATGTTACAGTCGTCGAGGATGAGGAGAATCATCTCCTTTTGCGTAGTGCTACGCCTCTGAGTAATGTGACAAGGCAGTTTATCCGTGCCGAGATG
The DNA here is from genome assembly GCA_037620805.1 of Akkermansiaceae bacterium. GTDB lineage: Bacteria > Verrucomicrobiota > Verrucomicrobiia > Verrucomicrobiales > Akkermansiaceae > Oceaniferula. The sequence continues at coordinate 44,874 of JASJLI010000059.1, read as the reverse complement.
GTCAACCCGCCGGGTGAGTAGTGCTATCTTGAGTAAAGCTCGTTTCAGCTACTCTGCCGATTCCTCCCAGTTGCGTCCCTCATCAGCGATGGCGTCGAGGTGCTTCATGTGCCCGAGTTCGCGAGCGTGTGGGATATCGGGCGTCCATAGACGACGCGGCGGCGCATTGCCCCAAGCAGGGCGGTTCATACCAACGTAATGGTCGAAAACGACCGGCGGTTTGGCCTGATGGGCGGAAATGCTCTCACACCGCGATGGATTAAGCGTTTCATCGATGCGTAGAATAAAGTGGAAATCGTGCCAGCCTTGATCTGAATGACGACGCACGAATGCGGGGTCGAGTTCGCTGTCTCCCGTCCATGCCATCAATGGCGAACGGAGCAGCGAGAATTGCCAAACATCGTTGTGCAGGCGAGAGCTGTATGCGTCCGGCGTGTGTAGGCTAATATTATGGTGAGCACCCTGCACACTATCCCAGCCGCAGAATGGCATTTCGTCCGGTCCGGACGTGCGTGCTACTTGACCGCCGGCCAGGCCGCTAGTCCAGCCATCGGGTGCGGCGGCGAGTTGGATCGGCATTTGCAGCATCTTGTAGCGCTCGGCAAAAACAACTTGCAGATGAAGGTGCACCTCGGGCTTCCCTGCGAATACCGTGACGCCGATCCGGATTTTCGAATCGCCAATTGTCTGGTCGGCAAATAACCGTGTGCGCAGCGGGCCAGTATCCTCGACAATCCACTCGAGCCCGTTCAGGCAGCCGGCAATGTCCTCGTTGAACCCTGTTGCGTGAAATACCCAAGTATCAGCGTTATCCTCACGGAGGTGGAGCGAAAGTCCATCGGCCCCCAGCAGGTCGCGACCTTGCCATTTCAGCGAGGCGATCCCTTGTGGGCCGGTTTTAAGTCGAAGATCTCCACTGGAAATAGTATTTCCGTCCACACTTACTGGATCACGGTGCGAAGGGATAGGGGAGTCGGACCCATCAAGTAGCTTGAGAATACGCTGGCCGGACGCAGGAATGTGCACAGGCATTACCACGCGGTGGGTCATATCACCGGCGTTCGCTTCGGGGGTGACGAGCTGGTATGGAACAGGCTTGCCATTTTCATCTGCAAACCACCGGCTCCCCCAATCGTCGAAGTCGATGAACGGCTCACATTCGATGTATCCATCGAAGTCATCGGCAGAACCATTCAGTAAGACGAGTCGCTGCACGTTTTCACCAGGCAATTTGACACGAGCATGGCGGCGGGAGACGCGGACGATTTCCTCTTCCGCAGTAATCATCGCACGCCCCTGCATGTTGCGGGTAGAAAGACAGGATGAGGGCACGCTGGTGCCAGCTAAAATATCGTGAAACTGGGTGAAGGCTAGATCCTTCCATGCTTCGTCGATCCGCCCGAGAGTGGCATTGGAGTTCTTATCATCCGTTGCAAAAGCTCGTGCGAGTTCCTCGGCCTGCTCCAGCATCCGTTCGCCGCGATGTTGGATCTGTTTGATGTCATGCATTACGCTGTAACAGCCAGGAAAGGTTTTCTGCAGTTCAAAATCCACCATCGGCAACATCTCACGGCGTGCTTCCGCTTCTTTGTAAAAATCATCAACCGTACTGAAACGCAATTCGACCCCTTCGAATGCGTCACGGTGCTCCAGCAACCACTCGATATTGGCTTTCGTGGGTCCACCGCCGTGGTTGCCGAGACCATAGAACATCATGGTGTGTCCAAAGGCAGGGTCGGTAGCCTTCACGCTGAGATCGACCTGGCCATGAAGATCGTCACTTCGGGTCACATACGCTGGCGCGATGCGGTAGCCGAGTATCTCCGCGCCTCCGCTACCACGCCAGCGAAAGGTCTGGGCGGGCAGTTTGACCTGACTTTCGTTCGGGCGGTGGAAGACGTATCCGCGATAGCCAAACTCGTCTAGCAAGTCAGGCAGCGTGGCTGGGTGACCGAAGGTATCAACGTTGTAACCAATCGTGGGGCTGATACCAAAGCGATCTTGAAAATACCGTTGCCCAAGCGCGATCTGCTTGCGCCAACCGGCTGCTGTAGGGAGATTGGCATCAGGCTGGATCCACTGCCCGCCAGCAATCGACCAGCGGCCTTCGGCGATCAGCTCACGCGCCGCCTCAAATAAACCGGGATCGAGATCTTCAACCCACTCGTAGAGCCACGCTTCTCCTCGAGTATATCGGAATTCCGGATATTCGTGGCAGCGATCCACCGCCGAACGGAAGGTGGCGAGTGCCTCATCCACCCCAGCTTGCCAGTTCCAGAGCCAGATCGGATCAAGGTGCGCATTGGCGATGAGATGAACGACAGTTTTGGACATGGGAATGGTAAGAGTATTGGGTAAAGATATTGGGAATGGGAAACATGCTTACGCCACGCGCATCGCATTGAGAACGCGGCAGTGATGACAGAAAGCAAACTTTGAGTAAACGATAAACCAACTTTTTTGGCCAAGTTTAAACTAATAACCGAAAATAGTGGGGTAAACGTTTTATCTTCTGTGATTTCTATCTGGTAAAACCGGCGCAGATTACCTAGGTGTTGGTCATGTCTGCTCCCAATGGTGGTAAAAAACTCAGTGATATTGCAGCCTTAGTCGGCTGTTCTGTTGCAACCGTATCTAACGCGATCAACGGAACCGGCCGGATGAGCGCCGCTATGCGTGAGGGGATCCTCGCCAAGTGCGCTGAACTCAACTTTGTTCCCAACTCAGCCGGACGCAGCCTGCGCCTTCAGCGCACCCACTCCGTGGGCGTGATCTACGCGCCATCCTTCGCTGAGCTGTTTGGCAATGTTTTTTATGCCCGTATCATGGAAGGTCTCGCTGAGACCTTTGGCGAGGCTGGCATGGACATCATCCTTGGCAACCGTCTCGATGCTGATGGACTACCAACCTTCGTTCGGCAAGGAAAGGTCGATGCACTTGTCGTGCTCGCCGGCGTTTTCGATGCTAAATCCTACGAAGGATTCCGCAACTGCCCTGTGCCGCTTTGTATCGTGGACGGTCACAGCGATTCGTTGAAGGCAGATTCGCTGACGAGTGATGGTTTCGGTGGCGCACGCCTTGCCGCCGAACATTTATACGCTCAAGGGCACCGCCGCATCCTGATGACCGCCTATCGTGATAAGCTCTACAACATCGAGCAACGGATCTCCGGGTTCTTTTCAGGGCTCCGGGCCAGCGGAATGGAAATCGACGAAACGGATGCCCTAATCCAGGTGGATACAGATGCTGAAGCCGCAGAGGAAATCATCGCCCTTCTCGAAACTCCCCACCCGCCCACAGCCGTTTTTGCGGTCAACGACACCATGGCGATCCACCTGATCGAAGCCCTTGCCGAGTCTGGCAAAAAGGTCCCGGAAGATATCTCGATCATTGGTTTCGATGACGACCCGGTGGCTGCCGATTGCCAACCTTCTCTCACCACCGTTCGCCTCGGCAAAAAAGACTTTGGAGCGATCAGCGCCCGCCTCGTGCTCGACCGCCTCGCCGAACCCGATAAACCCATCACCCATCAAATTTTGCCCACCGAACTCGTTACCCGTGAGTCTGTGGCAAGGGTTTGAAGGTCATCGTAAAACGATTACGAAAGAAAAAAAAGATTACCCGTATCCGATTGCCATCCAAAGATAAAACGTTTCATGTGTTCGGATGGTGCATCCGATGATACGATCCCTCGTGTTGTTTGAAGTGGCCTGTTACTCAAGCTTTCAAAAAGAGTCAACAGCACAAATTTTACTTGCAAGTAATGAAAAAACGTTTAACCAAATCTATCGATGAAGTTGTTTGAGAGAAATAGGAATAAAAAAAGAACGAGAGTTCAAATCTCTTGGGTGATTTTAGTTTCACTTTGCGTCGTTACTGCCTCGGCTACCCTGACCAAAGCAGGTGAACGCCCCAACGTTATTCTCATCATCACCGACGATCAGAGCCCGCGCAATCCTCCGACGCCAGAGTATCCGTGGCTGGTTTCGCCGCCGGGTTTCGGTTATGCTGGCGACCAGGTGCTCACACCATTTGTGGATCAATTGGCGCGCGAGGGTATGATTATGACGAATGCGAATGTTGCGTGTCCCGTATGTTCCCCGTCGCGCTACACGACTCTGACTGGTCGTCATGCATCACGAACAAATGGCGAGGTGTTTAACCGGATGTTTCCCGTTGGTTCGATGGCGCGTCCGGAAAACAACGTTGAGCTTGGGCGCGGAGAGCCGAATCTTCCTCGCCTGTTGCAGACGGCGGGCTACACCACCGCCTGGGTGGGCAAGTGTCACATCCTCGAACAGGACATTAGTGAGAAGCCTGCGCGTTGGGCGACTGCTGCTGCGCCCGGCCTGAAAAGGTATCCACTGCATAGCGATCCTCGGACCGACCCGAAGACGAATCAGGCTATGCGTGACAATCAGGCATGGTGGCGCGAGCGGATTCGCAAAGAGGGCTTTGATTGGGTCGGTGCGGTCTATCCGGCCAACCTGCTTGAACTCTTCAATAAGCCGGCCAATGTACACAACCTCGAGTGGACCACTCGTTCGGTCCTCGATTTCCTGGGCGCGCAGAAGGCGGGCGGCGACAAGCCCTTCTTCCTTTACTACGGCATGACCGTTCCGCACGGACCGGACCCGTGGAGAAAAACCAAAGATGGATTCGTCAATGCGTTAGATGCCGACCCCGGCTATTCTGCGGAGGGCTATCGCACCGACCTGGATTACTCCTTCATGCCCTCGCGTGAGGAAATCAAGAAGGAGGTTGTCGCAGCCGGATTCGACGAGAAGCATGCATGGCTGACCTGGCTTGACCATTCGATCGGAGCGATTCTCAGAAAGCTCGACGAGCGTGACCTTGCCCGCGACACCTTGGTGATCGTGACCTCCGACCATGGGACCTGGCGCTACGGCAAGACCACGATGTATGACGGCGGACTCAAGATACCGCTGGTGATGCGCTGGCCAGCAGCGATCCGCTCTGGCTCAAGCTATCCACACCTGGTGCTCAACACCGACTATGCCGCGACCATTCTTGAACTTGCGAAAGCCGATGTACCCAAAGACTACCAGCTCGACGGCGAATCGCTGGTTCCAGTAATGCGTGGCAAGAAAACTGGGGCGTTGCGTGAGGAAACTTTCCACGAGATTGGCTTTGCCCGTGCGATCAAAACCGAGAAGTGGAAGTACATTGCGGTGCGTTATCCACCGAAGGTCCAGCGCCGTATTGCCGCTGGGAGGAAGTTCCCATCCTTTAAGGATGACTTGCCTCCCAATCCAATGCCCTACCTCGTCGTCAACCGCCATCTCGGCTATCACAGCTCGCGTCACAACCCGAATTATTTTCAAACCGACCAGCTTTACGATCTCGAAAACGACCCGCAGGAGAAGACGAATGTCTTCGACCTACATCCCAAGGTGCTCGCCGATCTCAAGGCACGCCTGACCCGACACCTCGCCACCTTTCCCGGACGACCGTTCGGTGAATTCACCCGCTAATTACAAATGCTTTCATCCAACTACTTCGGCACGATCGATTATATTTTCATGGGACTCTACGTCCTGGTGCTTATCTTTCTCGGCTTCTACCTCAAGAAGCTCGCCTCACGCAGCCTCGACAACTACATCTGCGGCGGAAAAAACATCCCGTGGTGGGCGATGGGAATCTCTGGTATGGCTAGCTTCCTTGACCTCGCTGGCACGGCTGTGATTGTCTCATTCCTTTTCCTGTTAGGACCGCAGGGGCTGTTCGTTGAGTTCCGTGGCGGCGCCGTGCTGGTGCTACCGTTCATGATGCTGTGGACTGGCAAGTGGCATCGCCGCTCGGGCTGTCTCACCGGTGCGCAATGGAATATATACCGCTTCGGTGATTGCTGGGGCGGCCGCGCCTCACAGTTCATGGGGGTGGTGGCAACCGTGCTCACCACAATCGGTATGCTCGCCTACTTGATCATCGGCGCGGGAATTTTTCTTTCGACCTTCCTGCCATATTCCCCCGAAGCCTGTTCACTCACACTGCTGGTAATGGCAACGCTTTATACCATGATGTCAGGTTTCTACGGGGTCATCTTCACAGATCTCTTCCAAGCCTGTATCATACTCGTTGCTGTCATCTACATCTCGGTGAAAGCCTTCACCGGAATTGGCGATGCGGGTGAGATCTCGGAAATCGCTGCGACCGTCACTGGTAACCCCGACTGGATCAGCAGCATCCCAAAGTGGAACGTCCACATGCCGGAGGGCTACGAAGTCTACAAACATCTTCTGATTTTTGCTTCGTTCTATCTTGTTAGGACCATCGTCGCCGGCCTCGGCACTGGCGCAGACCCGCGCTATTTCGGAGCCAAGACCGACCGCGAATGCGCCAAACTCTCGATGTTGTGGACTGTGCTGATGACCGTGCGCTGGCCAATGATGATCGGCATCGCGGTGATGGGGCTTTACCTCGTGAATGACCTACTGCCCGACCAGACGAAGCTCAAGGAGGCCGCAGCTCTGATCCACGAAGCCAACCCCGAAACCGAGAAGCCACAGTGGGGTGCTCTCATTTCCTCAATCTCTAACGCACCGGAGGAGCAGGACCCCGCGCTGGTCGCCTCCCTGCAATCCCTGCTCGGCAAAGACAAGTGGTCTGAGAAGATGAACTTGCTCAGCTACGAGGGAACAGTGAACCCCGAAAAGATTCTGTCTTCGGTGCTGATGATTTCGGTTGGCGAGGGTATGCGTGGCGTTCTGGTCATCGCATTGGTTGCCGCCGCACTCTCGACCTTTGGTAGTTGGGTGAACCTAGCGACTGGCCAGTTTGTAAACGACTTCTACAAGAAATGGATGCGACCGAAAGCAGGCACACGCGAGTTGATTTATGCCAGTTGGGGCACCGTGGTTGGGATCGTGATCTGCAGTTTCCTTTTCTCGTTGACGCTGGACAGCATCAACGACATCTGGGGCTGGATGATGATGGGATTTGGTGCTGGGTTTTTAGTGCCAGCATTCCTGCGTCTCTACTGGTGGCGTTTCAACGGCGCTGGTAGTGCGATCGGCACGCTCATTGGAATCGCGGCAGCGATCGTCCAGCGCCTTCTGTGGCCTGATCTGAACGAGGTTTGGCAGTTCGTGTTCGTGCTCACGATAGGTTTTGTTAGTTCCGTCGGCGTAGCGCTGCTTACTGCCCCCACCGATCCGAAGGTGCTGCGCAAGATGTATCTCGAAACCAGGCCGTTCGGGGTCTGGGGTCATCTTAAGGATACTCTAACACCTGAAGAGCGTGCGAAGACAAGCCGAGAGCATCGCCAAGATCTGTCTGCGTTACCATTCGCCATGATCTGGCAGACCTGCATGTTCCTCGCACCTATGCTTTTCATCATCCACAACTGGCAAGGCTTTGTCGGCACCTGCGTGATCGGTCTCGGAGCGTTCGCCGGGATCTGGTTTATCTGGTTCCGCCACCAACCGAAGGGAAATTTTCATGACTAATCAGGGAAGAAAAAAGAAGTATTTGAGGCCACTTTGGTTAGGTGTTTTATTGATAGCAGTCGGTATCTCGGCCTGCAGTGAATCCGAGCAACCACCTGCCGCTGAATCCGAAGCGACTCGGGTGGACGCCTCGACGCTTACCGGCAAGGTGATGTGCGGCTACCAAGGATGGTTTGGAACTCCCAAAGATGGCGAGGCTCGTGGCTGGAGGCACTATCGCAACCAGACTACCGAGCAGTTTAAACCTGGCGAGGCGGGCATCGAGTTTTGGCCGGACATGCGTGAACTCGGTGAGCACGAGCGCTTTGATACTTCGTTTCGCCACGCCGACGGCCGGGTCGCGCAAGTTTTCAGTTCGGCGAAGCGCGATACGGTAGTACGCCATTTTCAATGGATGCAGGAATATGGTATCGATGGTGTGTTCGTGCAGCGATTCGCCACCGAGGTGACTGAGCCAAAAGCCCGGCAGAAAACGGCGATATTTCGGACGGTCAACCGCATTCTCAACAACTGCCGCGCTGGTGCGAGGCAACATGGAAGGACTTACGCCGTCATGTATGACCTAACAAGCATGAAGGCCGAACGCATTGCCTTAGTCAAAGAAGACTGGCGTTACTTGGTCAAGGAGATGGGCATTCTCAAGGACAAATCCTATCAGCACCATCTCGGGCGCCCGGTGGTGTCCGTGTGGGGCGTTGGCTTCGGCAAGGGGCGTGACTATGGTGCGAAGGAGGTGGCTGATTTGATCGATTTCCTCAAGAACGATCCCGAGTGCGGTGGTCTCACGGTGATGCTGGGCATGCCAACCAACTGGCGAGATGGGGTCAAGGATGCGGGGCCGTTTGCTGACTGGGAGCCCGTTTATAGGGCTGCTGACATTATCTCTCCATGGATGGTTGGTCGATACCGTAATGCCAAACAGGCTCGAAACTACGTGGCCACAAGGGCCAAGGCTGACCGCGATTGGTGTGAGGCCAACGGTAAGGACTTCATGCCTGTTGTGTTTCCAGGCTTCGGCTGGTCCAACCTCAAGAAGGGCACCGCCGAGTCTCCTGACGCCTTCATAGATCGCGACGGTGGACGTTTTCTGTGGGCTCAGTACGACGCTCACATCCGCGAAGGCGGTGCGACCATGATCTATCAGGCGATGTTTGATGAACTCGACGAGGGAACCCACATTTTCAAATCTACGAACGACCCGCCGGTAGGTGAAAGCACATTCCGAACTTACGGCGCATTGCCAAGCGACCACTACCTTTGGTTAGTCGGCGAGGCGACAAAGCGCTTGCGAGGCGAAACCCCCAGCACGCAGGAAATGCCTGTCCGCTTGCCATCGAGCAAAGATTCGAAATGACTATTTACACCACTATCCGAGCCTTGGTTACGGCTTTTTGCCTGTTCTCCGGTTTAGCCTCCGCCGCTGGGAGTCCACCTAACATCGTTTTCTTCGTGCTCGACGATCTCTGCGATTGGGTCGGCCCGCTTGGCTACAAGCAGGCACAGACGCCAAACATGGACCGACTCGCTTCCTCAGGCGTGACCTTCACCAACGCCCACACAGCGGGAATCTTTTGTGCCCCGTCGCGGAGTGCACTCTTCACCGGTCGGCATGCTTCATCGACTGGCTGCTATACCACCCAGGTTTACCATCGTGATCATCCCGACCTGCGACCATTGCAGGCCGTGCTGCATGAGGGCGGCTACACGACCCGCGGGGGAGGAAAGCTGTTCCATCATCCAGCCGGTTACGCCGATCTACGTGGCTGGGACGAGTTTTTTGTCCGTGATGAGGAACAGAAGAAACGCGGCTGGGCTCTCGAAAGTTGGTCCTTCGGCATGGACTTTCTCCCCGAACCTTTTCCCTACAGCCCTTTCAGCCATGGTCGTAAGCTAAACCTGGGATTGTTTCTCGAGTGGGGGCCGATCCGGAATGAGAACGAGGGGAAGATGGCAGACACCATCCGCACCGAGTGGGCCTGTGACTTGCTGCGACAAAAACATGATAAACCTCTCTTTCTCGCGGTTGGGCTATACACGCCGCACTTTCCTAACTACGCACCTCAGAAATACTTCGACCTCTATGATCCGAAGAAGATCAAGCTTCCGGACTACAAGGACAACGACCTCGAGGATTTGCCGCCCGCGATCCGCAAGATGAAGACCGCGCGTTCAGCGCACCATAAGCGCTTGGTCGAACTGAATGCCGTAGAGGATGCCATTCACGGATACCTCGCCTGTGTTTCCTACGCTGATGCGATGCTGGGTCGCGTGCTCGACGCCATCGCCGAAGGGCCAAACGCCGACAATACCGTCGTCATCCTCCTGAGTGACCACGGCTACCATCACGGGGAAAAGTTTGATTGGGGGAAACACACCCTCTGGGAGCGGACCTCGAACATTCCACTGATCATCGCAGGGCCAGACGTCGCGCGCAATACGAAGGTTGATGCGACTGTTAGCCTGATCGATCTGTTTCCGAGCGTGACGGGCTTGGCGCAGGTCGAGGACCAGCAGAAACGGGACGGTGTTTCGCTGGTGCAGGTATTGAAGGCTCCCGCTGTGGCGCGTGACAGGAAGGTGTTGCTACCCGGGATGAAGCCGAATGAGTATGCGGTCATGAACCGGGACTGGCGCTACATTCACTATGCCGACGGGGGTGAGGAACTCTATCAAGTTAAGAAAGATCCGAACGAATGGCACAACCTCGCGGGAAGATCCGAACATGCAAAAGTGATGCAAGAAATGCGGCAAAGTGCGCCGAAGGAATTTGCTCTATCGGGTCCGGAAGTCAGCGAGTTAAAACTTGTGACTGAGGGTGAAGGTTTTCGATGGGAGAAACGTGTTAGTAAACCTTCTCAAAAATCTGACGGTAAAGATCAGCGGGCGCCGAAACCTAGGAACAAAAAAAAGAAGAACATCCTTATGATCGTCTGTGATGACCTGAACACGCATGTCTCGCCCGCGGGATATGAGCCGATCACCACACCGCATATGCATCGCTTGGCCGCCGAGGCCATGACGTTTAACCGAGCCTTCTGCCAATACCCGGTGTGCGGGCCCTCACGGGCGTCATTTCTGAGTGGGCTCTATCCTGAGTCAACTGGTGTGCTCGACAACAAAAAAGACATCCGCATCACGCGGCCGGGAACGTTGACCATGCCCGGATTCTTCAAGAAGAAGGGCTACTGGACGGCTGGCGTTGGAAAGGTTTTCCACTCTCCGAGGCATGAGCAGGGAGAGGAGGTCTGGAATGAATTCGTCAGCTTCCAGAACGACGAACTGCCGGTCGTGCGGGCAGCTCGCGAGAAATTTGAAGCGGAATTCGGGCGGGTGGACGACGCTAAGAACCGCAAGCGCTGGAAAGCAGTCGAGAAGGCCGCGAAGAGCAAGCTCGATGCGCAGACCCCCCCGGGCTACGGCCGCAGTGGGTTGACGGACGAGCAGCACAAGGACGGGAAAAACGCGCGTCAGGTGGTTTCCTGGCTGACGGAGAAGGCACACGGCGAGAAGCCGTTCTTCATCACCTGCGGTATTCAGAAACCCCACGTTCCATTCCTCGCGCCGGACAAGTACTTCGATCTCTATCCGCTCGACGCCATCCGCTACACCCCCGATCGACCCGACCTGTGGGACAGTCTGCCGAGGAAGGCAATCAATACCCGCTTCAAGGAATTCGGATTCGAATTGGGAAAGGAGAATGATGCTCTCCGCCGAGAATACATGCAGGCTTATCACGCCTGCGTCTCGTTTACCGACGCCCAGACCGGACTGATTCTCGCCGCGCTGAAGGAGAGCGGTCACTGGGAGGACACCATCGTCATCCTGACCTCGGACCATGGCTATCATCTCGGTGACCATTTTCTCTGGGGGAAGGTGAGCCTGTTCGATGTCGGAGCAAAAGTACCTTTCATCATGCGTGTTCCGGGAGTGACCCGTGGAGGCACTCGCTCCGAAGCAATGGTGGAACTGATTGATATCTACCCGACACTCGCCAGCCTCACCGGACTCGACGCTCCTGATCATCTGCAGGGGATGTCGTTACGGCCCTTGCTGGATCATCCCGTGCGGATGGGACGGAAGAAGTTTGCCTACAGCGTGGTTAGCCGTGGTAAGCAGCTGGGTTACGCACTGCGCAACCAACGCTGGCGTTATGGAAAGTGGCCCGACGGTGAAGAACTCTACAACCTAATTAATGACCCGCAGGAGAAACGGAATCTCGCCGGCAAGCCGGCCTTTGCTGAACGCTTGAAAACTTTCCGAGCTGCCCTTGTCGTAAAACGCCGCGAAGCTGCGCAAAAGCGGTCGGTAAAACCTTAGTTACCCCACCTAGCCAGTAGAGCCTACCTTGAACATCTTAAACAACACTGTGAATCGCGCTTCTATGAAATCCCATACATTGACAAGCTGCCTTCTTCTGTTAGTTGGCACGACGCTCCACGCGGCCTCGCCCGTGCCCACCAAAGTCGTCCCCAAAACCATCGAGGGTTCAAAGCCCCGCAACGTTGTCTTCATCCTCTCCGACGACCACCGCTATGATGCGATGAGCTTCTTAGGTCACCAGTTCGCAAAGACTCCGGTGATGGACTCTCTCGCGGCGAACGGCGCCCACGTCAAGAACGCGCTCGTCACCACCTCGCTATGTTCACCGAGCCGGGCCTCCATTCTCACCGGGCTCTACACATTTCGTCATCGCGTGATCGATAACAACCGTGCGATTCCTGCGGGCACCGTCTATTTTCCACAATACCTACAGAAGGCCGGATATGCGACGGGCTTCATCGGGAAGTGGCACATGGGTGGCGAAAGCGATAAGCCTCAACCAGGTTGGGACCACTGGGTGAGTTTTGTCGGGCAGGGTCACTACCTGCCGCCGAACCCAAACTACACCCTCAACGTCAACGGAGAGCGGGTTAAACAGAAAGGCTATATCACCACTGAACTGACCGATTACGCTGTCGATTGGCTCAAGCAACAGAAACCCACTGAGAAGCCCTTTTTCCTCTATCTCTCCCACAAGGCGGTGCACGCCAATTTCACGCCGGAGAAGAAGTATGAGGATTCCTTTAAGCATCTGCCCTTCAAACGCCCAGTGTCAGAAAAAAACACTGCCACTGACCACCTCAAGCCGCGCTGGCTGCGCGACCAGCGCAACTCGTGGCACGGAGTTGATTTTCCCTACCACAGTAAACTCGATATCGAGCGCTACTACAAACGCTACTGTGAGACCTTACGCACCGTTGACGACAGCATTGGTCGCGTTATCAAGCAGTTGAAGGAGATGGGCATCTACGAAGACACTCTTGTCATCTACATGGGCGACAACGGCTTCATGTTCGGCGAGCACGGCCTGATCGACAAACGGGTCGCCTATGAAACCTCAATGCGAGTGCCGATGCTCATGCAGTGCCCTTCCATCATCAAGGGTGGCACTGTCGTGGACGAAATGGTCGCCAACATCGATGTCGCACCGACCGTCATGCAGGCGATGGGGCTGGAAAAGCCCGCACACATGGACGGAGAGAGTTTTCTCCCGCTGGCCATTGGAAAGAAAACCAAGTGGCGCAACGATTTCCTCTACGTCTATTACTGGGAGAAAAATTTCCCACAGACGCCTACCACGTTTGCCATCCGGAGCAATCGCTATAAGTATATTACCTACTACGGCCTATGGGACTGCGACGAGTTCTATGACATCCATAATGATCCCGATGAAAGCAAAAACCTCCTCTACGACCCAGCCTTTAAAAAACAGGCTAAGCAGATGGAAAACAGGTTGTATAAAATGATGGGGGAATTTGGCGGAATGGAGATTCCCCTTAACCAGCCGAGGGGTGGCATTAACAACATCCGTCTTCGTGACAGGGGTGGAAAAAAGGCCTCCGATTTCCCGACTCCCATGGTCGTTGATGAGCCAGCCAACAAAGACGCGAACTAACTCGAAACGGACTTTTTAATTTAATATTGACTGAATTGAAAAAACGTTTTACCACTTGTGGGAAGGTTAACTGTTAAAAAGGCTCATTATGGCGGTTTTGACCTGTTTAAAACAACAACCACACTTCTATGCAATTCATCATTACCACTAAAAGGCGTCATCCTAGAACGTCTTCGACGTATCCAAAAGCCGGGTTCACTTTGGTTGAACTAATGGTTGTAATCGCTATAATTGGGGCTTTGGCCGCCTTAACTTTTACGTTCGTTGGCCGCAGTATGGCCAGTGCTAGGGCTGTAACCTGCACGTCCAATTTGAAGCAGGTGGGAGCTGCACTCATCTCTTACTCCATGGAGCACAACAATAAGTTCATTTCATTGCAACCAGAGGCGGATCCCGATACCGGCAGGCGTCCCCCTATCTGGACTTGGCAATTGGCGAGAGACGGGTATCTGGGGTCATGGGATGGCAAGGGCCCCGCTCCATGTGGTACTGATGCCTGGACCTGTCCCGAGTGTGACTTTGTGAGTAACAATTACGGCGGTTTTGGAGTGGTTGAAGGTGCCATCTTCGCTTACGAGGAAACAAGCCCCATAGGGATTACTCAAAAAGGTTCGCTGCGCGAGCACCACATCGATGATCCGGCCAACACGTGGCTGGTGGGCGATGCTCACATCAGTTCAAGCAAGCCTAATAAGGGTTGGTATGCGATCTGGTCGAAGCCTTCAAGGTGGAATAGTCACGGGCCAGCGGCACGCCACAACGGCAAGGTTAACGTCTGCATGGTGGATGGCCATGTTGAGCGCCTGACCATCGAGCAAATCGAGAAGAGAAAATTAACTGAAGACGTGCTCAGGCGCTAGGAGACTGTCGAACTTAACTCTCACCTGTTCTTTAAATCCACCACGGCTAATGTAGGCACTAATTTAAGGGTCTTTTAGTCCAAAAAAGTTAGACGGAACACTGACCGGTGCATGGTTATAGAGTTAGGAAAAACAACAGTTCCGAACCAACTTTCCACGCACCCTTTTTGACCTGACCCTTCCTTTGCTAAGCAAAGTTCTAGCGAAAGCTAGAAGGCTTGCCGTGGGGAGTTTTATTGCTTTTAGCTAACCGAAATCAGTTCACCGGTTTGTAGGGAATACTTAGGCTGTCTTTTCCGTCGGTGAGGTCTTCAAGAGTGAAGCGAGAGAATCGGACAGCTTTGTAACCTGGCTCGTAGAGCACTCCGATGGTGCCGTCTTTGCAGATGGTGAGATCGGAGTAAGCGGATGGACCGGGGTCGATGACTTTGCCTTTACTCCAAGTTTTTCCTTCGTCGTAGCTGATTTTAACGACGAGGTTTTTACGACCTCTGGACGAGTTAGCGTGGCAGAGGAGGAGTCGGTTTTTCTTATAGCCGCCTTCGATGGATGTGTAGCGGAGAATGGCGCCGTTGCAGCCGGGGTCGACCTGGCTTTTATCGACTTCAGACACCCAGCTTTTACCATTGTCGGTGGAGCGGTGGACGCCTCGGAAGCCTTTGCCGTTGAGGCGGGAGTTGATCATCAGACTTTCGTCGGCGAGCTCAATGACTTTGGACTCGTTGGCTGGTTTGACTGGGGTGTCGATAAACGACCAGGTCTTACCGTGGTCCTTGCTGCCATAGAGGTGGAGACCATTTTTGAGATTTACCATTGTGTGTAGTAGGTCGCCGTTGCGGCGTTGAATGCCACGTCCAGAGGTAATGAACTTGAAGTCCATTTTCCACTCGGGTTTGGCGATGTCATCGGTGATGTCGCGTGGTTTGCCCCATGTCTTGCCGTGGTCCTTGGAACTCTGCACGTGCAGACGGAATTCCTTGGGTGCCTTGATCTGATCCATGAAGTTGTAAAAACAGAATATTTCTCCGGTGGTTCGATCGAGGATAAATGAGGGGTCGGAGGCTGGCTTGCCGACGCTTTTGTCGCCGTAGTCGATGACCGTTTCTATGGGCCCCCAGGTCTTGCCGTTGTCCGAGCTGCGTCTAACGACAATATCAATATCTTTCACCCAGATGAGGTCGCCTCCGCTATTGCGACGGGCGTCACAGCAGGCGATGAGATCGCCGTTGTTCGCGGTAATGATGGCTGGGATGCGGTAGGTGTGGGTATCCTTTGAGCGGGAGATGAAGAGGTCCTGTTTCTCTAGTAACTTAGCGATGGGATCGTTGCAGACTTCAGGGGCTTTGGAAACATTTTCTGGCTCACCTTTGAGTAGTTTGAGATCATCAATGAGCACACCTGCATTTTCAGGAGAGGTAACAACAAAGCGTAAGCCGCCGATAATTTCATGTGGGAGTTTGAGGTTGATGTTAGAATGAAAACCACGACCTGTGAAGACCAGTTGATCCAGATTGGCGACTTCTTTCCAGTTGCCATTAATTTGAGCCAAGAGACGGAAATTAAATGGTTTTTTTGATGTCCATCGTTCAGCCCTGAAACTGATTCCTCGGCTATTTTGAAACGCGCTATCGAGAGTGATTTCCAAGGTGTTTTCTTTGCCACCGAAGATGTGCAGGCATTGTTTGCCAGTATGGGCGAACTTGGAGGTGATCTCAGACTTGCCTTCGGAGCCCCACGCAGACTTTCCGTCCTTCTGTTTTTTCAGGATTCCTTTTTTGAAGTTTTCAAATGAGGTGCTGTAGAGGGTTTCATTTTTTTCTACACAAAAACCGTTGATGGTCATTGATAGAAAGATAGAGCTGATAAGTAAGAAGGATTTTTTCATGGAATGAGGTGGATGTATGAGGTGATGGAACATGGACTATCAGTTGCCTGTGAGACAAGTGATATGTACTTGTCTGGAAACCATACCATTTAATAGACCATTTAACTCATTGGAAGATTTGTTGTCTCCTGTTTCTGATACTGCTTGGGTGACAGCCCTGTTTCCCTTTTGAAAGCGGCTGAGAATTAGTGGACGGTGGCTGTAGGCGTCAAAGAAGCTGATGGAGATGGTGCCATGGATGTTGATTGCGTCTTGCTTGAGGCCAATCAGGAAAGTCTAAGGGGGTGTATCAATACCCTGTTTGCTGAGGAATAATCATCAGATAAACACTCAAATTTACAAACTATAGCAATGGATCAAACCAAGCAAATGGTAAAGCCACTCTACGACTCAGAAGATCTACTCGGAGTCTCTGTCTTTGGAGATACAGGCGAGTCCGTTCATAACGAGTCGTTTTTTAGCGATGAGGTGGCTTGGCAAGCGACGGTGCCATTTGTCAACGTGATGCGTAAGATGACCAAGGCGGACCGCGTGGTGAACCGACTGACTGTAGAGCTGGATGATGTTACACTGATATATGGCCGTCTCGAAGAGGGCCACGCGCTCTTTACCCTGCGTAGAAGCTGCGATCTGGATGCCGCCTCGGCTGCGCTTTCCTGATGTTTTCTCTAGGCGGGCGGCTAATTGGGGCGAATACCTCAGTATTTCTCTAGATTTCTTAGCAACAGCGATAAGAACGCTTGCGAACTCGTTATTGTAGTTGCAATTTACTCAAAATGAAGGAGTCTCCGCGCCCCTGTCCGCCAGATGATTGTCTGAGGAGGGTAACCTGAACCATTTTAGTCATGACTAAGAACATCCGAAACATCGCCATCATCGCCCACGTTGACCATGGCAAGACCACTCTCGTGGACGAACTCCTTAAGGCCGGTGGCGCCTATGGTGAACACCAGAAGGCTGGGGAACGTGCGATGGACTCGATGGATCTCGAGCGTGAGAAGGGTATTACCATCAAGGCGAAAAACACTTCGGTGAAATGGGGCGAATACACCATCAACATCGTTGATACCCCAGGCCACGCCGACTTCGGTGGTGAGGTGGAGCGTGTGATGAAAATGGTCGATGGTGTTCTTCTTCTCGTTGATGCCCACGATGGCCCACAGGCGCAGACCCGATTTGTTCTTAGAAAAGCCCTGCAGCAGGGACTTACACCCATCGTAGTTGTCAACAAAATCGACCGTGACCACTCGGACCCTCTCGGCGTGCATGATCGCGTACTTGAACTCTTCCTTGAGTTGGATGCAAACGAAGAGCAGTTCGAAGCTCCCTTCGTCTACGGTTCCGCCAAAAACGGCTTCTTCGTCAAATCTCTCGACGATGAACACAAGGACGTAATTCCTCTTTTCGAAACCATCGTCGAGCACGTTAAAGCTCCTGACTCTGATCCAGCTGCTCCCTTCAAAATGCTCGCGTCAAACATCTCCTGGGATGACTACGTAGGTCGTGTTGCCATGGGTAAGGTTCAGTCCGGTTCCGTGAAAAAAGGCGACAGCATTTTCCGCATTCGTCCTGACGGCACCTCACAGCGTGGTAAAGTGACTAAGGTTTTCGAATACACCTCACTGTCTAACACGGAATCCGCTGAAGGGATCGCGGGTAATATCGTCGGCGTGGCTGGATTCGAGGATATCGACATTGGTGAAACCCTCTCTGCCGATCCTGAAGCTGAGGCACTTCCATTTGTTGCCATTGATCCTCCCACGGTGAAGATGCAGTTCTCTATCAACGATGGCCCTTACGGTGGCCGCGAAGGTAAACACGTCACCTCCCGTGCTATTAAGGATCGTCTCGACCGTGAGCTGCAGACGAACGTTTCCATCGAAGTCTCAGACACGGATAAAGCCGGTGTCTTTGAGGTCGCCGCTCGTGGAGCCATGCAGATTTCCGTGCTGGTAGAAACGATGCGTCGCGAAGGTTTCGAGGTTCTTGTTTCCCGCCCAATGGTGATTACCAAAAAGGGTGAAACTGGTGAAACTCTGGAGCCGTTTGAATCCGTCTTCGTGGAAGTTCCTGAGGAATATACTGGTGGCGTAATGAAGTCTCTGGCTACCCGCCGCGCACGTATCGAGGACATGGGCACCAACGCTCACGGTTCGACCATCGAAGCCACCATGTCCACCCGTGGGCTGATTGGTTTTGAATTCGAACTACTCAACCTCACCAGTGGTCACGGCGTCATGTCACACCTCTTTAAGGAATATGCCCCTCACTGTGGTGAGATCGTTACCCGTCAGACTGGCACACTTGTTAGTATGAATACCGGCACCGCGATGGCTTACTCACTTCTTCCTATCGCAGAGCGCGGCAAACTCTTTGTTGCTCCCGGTGATGAAGTTTATGAGGGCCAGATTATCGGTGAGAACCCCCGCAAAGACGATCTCCCAGTGAACCCTGTGAAGCCTAAAGCTCTCACCAACCACCGTTCTGCTACCAAGGGTATCACCGTAGGTCTCGCGCCTCCGATCAAGATGTCTCTCGAGCGCGCTATCGAATACATCGAGGCTGACGAGCTTCTGGAGGCGACTCCAAGCTTTCTCCGACTCCGCAAGCGCATTCTCGATCCACACATTCGTAAGCGTGCTGAGAAAGCCCGTAAGGCTGAGGCAGGTATGTAAGGGTTGAACAATCAGCAAGATTTTTCAAAACGGGAGGGCTTCGGCTCTCCCGTTTTTTATTTCCCTTACGTCTTGTGGAACTTGCTAGTAGTTTCACTGGGCTCAGGTGTGATGAGGACTAAAAAGAAAGAGGCTACGAAGTAAGGCGTATACAACATGATCATATGAAACGAATTATCCTCACGGTCTCATGGCTTCTCAGTGCCGCATTGAATGCAGCTGATAAACCCAACGTTATTCTGTTTGTCACCGATGACCAATCACCCATTGCCGGGTGTTATGGAAATAAAGTCATCAAGACACCTGCCCTCGATGCCTTGGCGGCACAGGGGACACGGTTTACTCAGGCATTTGCCACCACGGCGAGTTGCTCGGCGAGTCGATCGGTTATTTTGTCGGGGATTCACAATCATGCCAATGGGCAGTATGGGCATACGCACGCATTTCATAAATTTGCCTCCTACCCGTCGATCGCAGCCGTGAGTTTGCCACTGCAGATGAGTCTGAATGGATACCGCACAGCACAGATGGGGAAATACCACGTCGGCCCCGAGTCGGTCTTTCATTTTGACATCTACCTTAAAGGGCATAACCCAGTGAAAATGGCCGAGGGATCGCGTGAGTTGATCGAGGCGAAGAGTGACAAGCCGTTTTTCCTTTACCTCTGCACGGTCAACCCACACCGCAGTCAAGGGGTTGATAAGAATGCTCCTGTCGAGCTGAAGCCAAACTTGTTTGGAAACTTACCCGACAAGAAACATCACCAAGGTGTGAAAGAAGTCTTTTACGATGCCAAGGACGTAATCGTGCCTGGGTTTCTTCCAGACACCCCGACATGCAGAGAGGAAATAGCCCATTACTATCAGTCGTGCTCAAGGGTCGATCAAGGTCTGGCCAAATTGGTCGAAATCCTCAAGTCTGCTGGTAAATGGGAGAACACCATTCTGATCTTTACCGCCGATCACGGCATGGCCTTTCCAGGGGCAAAAACAACCGTCTATGAGGCGGGATTACGGGTGCCTTTTGTGGTGCGTGATCCACGTCAAAAGAGAAAAGGCGTGCTCAACAATGCGATGATCTCTCACGTCGATATCACCCCGACCATCCTCGACATGGCAGGCGGGTATAACGCTAAAAAACAAGCGCCTAACAAATTTGTGCCCGTGCCCAAACTTGAAAAACTTGGCAATACCGGCAAAATCCCCAAACGTTACCACGGCCGGTCCTGGTTACGTATTTTAGATCAGTCGAAAGTCGCTGGCTGGGATGAGATCTCCGCCTCACATACGTTTCACGAGATTCAGATGTATTACCCGATGCGTGTTGTGCGGGACCGTAAATATAAGCTTATTTGGAATGTTGCCCACCACCAGCCATATCCATTTGCGACTGATCTCTGGGCCGCATCCAGCTGGCAGGCGCAGTTTCAGCAGGGGAAAGATGCCAAGTATGGAAATAGAACTGTCGACTCCTATATCAACCGACCAGCCTTCGAGTTCTACGACATCAGTAAGGATCCGGACGAGACAAACAACCTTGCCGATAATCCTGAGTATGCTGAACTGCTCGAAAGCTATAAAGCGAAACTCAAGAAATCTCAAAAATCTACCAATGATCCGTGGATTTCGAAATGGCGCTACGAATAACTAACAACATTATATGAAACGACTAATAATACTCATCTTTCTATCATTGAGCTTGGCCGCTAGCGCGGCGAATCCTGCGGACGACTCTAAGGGAGTGCAAGCTTCTACAAAGCCAAATATTCTCTGGATCTTTGTCGAAGATCTCTCCCCTTGGATGGAATCTTATGGTTACACTGTGAATGCTGGCAAAACCCCGACACTTGATAAGCTTTCAGCCAATGGTGTCCGGTTTTCCCGTGCATACGTGCCTGCGCCTGTTTGCTCGGCATGCCGATCTGCGATGATTACCGGTGTCTATCAGACAACCACAGGAACTCACAACCATCGATCATCACGAACCAAGGAATCGGCTATTCATTTGCCTAAGGGAATCAAAACCTTGCCGCAGATCTTCCGTGAAAACGGATACGAGACATTTAACAAAGGTAAGGACGACTATAACTTTGCTTACAATCGCAGCGAGCATTACTCGATCGGTGGTCCCAAGACTAAAAAAGGTGGATACACTAAAAAGGGCAGCGGTGATTGGACACAGGTGGCAAAGGGGAAACCTTGGTTTGGTCAGATTCAGCTCGGAGGAGGAAAAACAAATACCAAAAAACTCCAAGACAAAGTTGACCCGTCGACGATGAAAGTGCCACCCTACTTTCCTAACGAGGAACTATTCCGCAAGGAGTGGGCGCATCACTATGATACCATGCGTGTGACCGATGGACATGTGGCGGCGATCATGAAAAAGCTTAAAGAGACTGGTCAGCTTGAAAACACCTTTGTCTTTTTCTTCTCAGACCACGGAAATAACCACTCCCTGCGTCACAAGCAGTTTTGTTATGAAGGTGGGGTTCACGTTCCTCTCATCGTCACAGGGCCGGGGATACCTAAGAAAGCCGTGCGTACTGAGCTAATGAGCACGCTCGATATCAGCGCTACCACGCTGTCGTTGGCTGGTATTGAATTACCTGACTACCTCGATGGACAAGACTTGTTTTCAAAGGACTACAAGAGCCGCGATCATGTTATCTCTGCTCGAGACCGATGCGATTACACCATTGACCGTATCCGCACGGTGCGCACCGAGAACATGCGCTACATCCGTAATTTCCTAACAGATAGAATTTTACTCCAAGCTCAATACCGTGATCCTCAAGCACCGACAAAGCGCCTGCGCGAACTTCATGCGAGTGGCAAGTTAGGAGCCATACCTGAGGTCGCTTTTTTTGGTAAACGGCCTAGTGAAGAACTTTACGACCTCAGCAAAGATCCACATCAGGTGAACAATCTTGCCAATGATCCGAAGTTCGTCGCAGAACTGAAGAGACATCGCAAACTACTCAACGATTGGATTAAGGAAACTGGTGACAAAGGTCAAACACCGGAGTCAGAAAAAAGCCTTAGAGCGACCTACCAACGTTGGGGGCAAAAGTGCGTGAATCCAGAATTTGATATTTTCAAAAAAGGCGGTGACGAAAAAAAGCAAAACGCTAAGCCTAACCAAAAGCCCGCTCAGAAGCCGGGCCAGAAGAATAAAGCAAAAAAAAAACTCTCCGTAAGTGACTACGAGGCTCGCCAGTTGAGAGGCTGGACGGTGAACGTTGAGAAGTCGCTGCAAGACCATGCCCGACTTAAACCAGCCATCGCACTGCTGGACGGCAAATTTGCCGATATTGAGAAACTCATCAACCCCACGATTCTACCAAAGCTTAAGGCTGTCCCTTTTTGGCTCAATAACGATATACGCACCGGAGCATGTTATCATCCGAACCCGAAATGGCTGGCTGCCAACGATCGCATGCCGGAAAAGTGCCGGTGCATCGAGCTTCAGAACGTGAATAACTTTCTCGATTGGTCGAAGACTCAACCAATGATGGTGTTACACGAGTTAGCACACGCTTACCACCATCGGGTGTATGGATTCAAGAATCCAATCATCACCAAGGCGTTTCAAAAAGCCAAAGCCTCAAAAACTTATGACAAGGTGAAGCACATCAGCGGTAGGGAGAAAGTCCACTACGCTATGAATAACGAGATGGAATACTTTGCCGAATGCACCGAGGCCTATTTTGGTAAAAATGACTTCTATCCATTTAACCGAGCTGACCTAAAAAAACATGACCCAACAGGCTTCGCGATGATTGAATCCGTCTGGGAGGTCAATAAATAATCAATCGATGAAAAAACTCACCTTATTAGCAGCGGCGGTCTCGGCTTTGCTGCTGCCTACATTGTCGGCAGATTCAGAGAAACCTAACATTATATTTATCATGGCCGATGACCTCGGCTATGGAGATCTTGGATGTTATGGGCAAGAACAGATATTGACGCCTAACATTGATCAGATGTGTAAGGAGGGGAAAAAGTTCACCCGTCATTACTCGGGTAGCACGGTCTGCGCACCATCACGGTGCTCACTCTTAACAGGGAAACACATCGGCCACTCCTACATACGTGGGAATAAAGAGCTTCAGCCAAATGGCCAGAAACCTTTGGCCAAAGAGGAAGTCACCATCGCCGAGTTACTTAAACCACAAGGTTATACCACAGCCTGTATCGGCAAATGGGGGCTTGGTTGGGATGGGAGTGAAGGTCACCCTAACAAGCAGGGTTTTGATCACTTTTTTGGTTATCTCTGCCAACGCCGCGCACATAGTTACTATCCTGATTACATATGGCGCAATACCGATAAAGTCATGCTTCCGGGCAACAATGGGAAGACTGGCCCTCATTATACTCACGATCTGATGACGGAAGAGGCCTTAGAGTTTGTCCGGAAAAATAAGGACAATCCTTTTTTTCTCTACCTTGCTTACGCCATTCCTCACACCAAGTTTCAAGTCCCCGATCAAGCTCCCTACAAGGACAAAGACTGGGCTGAAAATCACAAAATACAAGCGGCCATGATCACACGGATGGATCGCGACTGTGGCACGCTTCTAGCTCTACTTAAGGAGCTGAAAATCGATCAAAAAACACTTGTGATCTTTACCTCGGATAATGGGGCCCACGGTATCGGAGGAACGCTAAAACAATTTAAAGCATCAGGCATATTGCGTGGTAAAAAACGTGATCTCTTCGAAGGTGGCGTGCGCGTTCCCATGATAGCCCGCTGGCCAGGTAAGATTGAAGCGGGATCATCATCCGAGCATGTCAGCGCCTTTTGGGACTGGATGCCTACGTTCTGTGAACTCGCAGGAGCAAAGAATCCTGACGGTGGTGATGGTTTTAGTATTCTGCCTGAAATCCTAGGTAAACCGAAACAGCGTAATCACGATTCACTCTACTGGGAGTTCTACGAGCAGGGTGGTAAACAAGCGGTATTGAAAGGCGATTGGAAAGCGGTTCGGCTCGGTGTTAGTAAAAATCGTAACGCGCCTATTCAGCTGTTCAATTTAAAGAAAGATCCTTCAGAGGAAAATGACATCGCGAACAAGTTTCCTGAAAAACTACAGGAAATGGCTAGCCTGATGAAAAAAGCGCACAGCCCAAGCGAGATTTTCAAATTTTCCTCCAAAGCCAAAAATAAGAAGAAATCTAAAAAATAAGACGATGAAATTGACCTCCATAATCTCCCCACACTTTAAAACCGCCCTTTCAGTAATAACTTGTTCAGCTGCCATCACCATTTGTTCGACTGTCACAGCAGACGATTATCAAAAACAGGACGTCCTCACGTCAGAACAACTCGATGCCTACCAGACCGACGGCCGATGGCTGGGTCCAGGATGGTGGGGGAACCGACTTCACGACTGGAGTATTAATGAGAAGAAATTAGTCTGCTCACCCAATCGACCTTTCCTAGGCTGGCGCGTCGCTCATGATACCACCCGCAATTTGGATCTCACCCAAGGTGGTTTAGAGCTTAGCCTGAATATTACGATGGTGTCAAAAGGTGGTGCGAAGTCTTCGCTGGCCCCTGATGCAATGTCTGGTGTATTGTTAGGATCTGGGCATTCCATCCCTGACCCGATGGCCCGACTGTTGATGTTCGATCACGGTATGAAAAAAAATGCGAAAGTCCCAGCTGTTGCCGGTAGCGGATATGCGATCGGATTTAGTGGTGACGGAGTATTAAAAATAGTCGACTTGGACACAGGTATAACTTTGGCTACTGCCAAAAAGCACGACTTTTCGCGAACTGCACAGCTGAAAATTACAGCCGATAAAAACGGAAGCTCCGTCAAACTAACAGCAGTCTCTGGCGGAAACCACGTATCAGCAACCATTCCGGCCCAACGCTTCCGCGGTGGTCTTGGCTTGATCAGTCACTCTGGAACAAAGGCCAAAAGTCACTACACACTGGATACCCATTTTTCGAACTACACCGTCAAAGGAGGCCATCAGCGTGTTTCCCAGCAATCGGTCGGACCGATCGTTTGCGCCCAATACACCACGGATCGAGGAGTATTAAAACTATCCGCCCAGTGCATGCCATTGCCGAAGGGGACAGAGGTGATTCTCGATTACCGCCCTGAGAATTCGAAGTGGGTCTCTGGAGGTAAGAAAGTCATTCATGAGATCGATAGAAATGCTGTGTTCCGCTTGGAAAACTGGGACACGAGTAAAGCTGTGCCATACCGTGTTTCTGTGCGTTTACCCGGTATTGGTGTCAGTAGTTACACAGGTATGATTGCTGCTGAGCCCAAGAAGGACAACTTACGCCTCGCCGCTCTTGGTTGCATCATTCACCGCCCATGGGGTAAGCCGATGAACTGGGATGATATACTCTATTTTCCACATCACGATTTGCAGAAGCGCGTCGCAGCACAAAAACCTGATCTCGTTTTCTTCTATGGTGATCAGATGTATGAAGGCACTCCATCCTATGTTGATGCCAAAAATATCCACGAAGACTACCTCTACAAATGGCTGTTCCACTGCGTCGCTTTTAAGGAAACCATTCGTAATCTTCCAAGCATCACCATCCCAGACGACCATGATGTTTACCAAGGAAACCACTGGGGTGAGGGAGCGCGCAAAGCACCTAAAGGAGATTGGAATAATGGAGGTTATAAATATTCTGGAGAATTCATCGCCCAAGTGCATCGCACGCAAACGAGCCATCTTCCTGATGCTTATGAACCCGACTGCCTAGAGCAGAATGTCCCCGCCTATCACTGCGATTGGAATTACGGCGGCATGAGCTTCGCCGTCCTTGGTGATCGTTATTTTAAAAGCGGCCCTGCAGGTCATGGCCTGCCTAAAAGTGGCACCAACCGCCCCGACCACTATAACAATCCAGAATTTGACACCAAGGATCTCGATCTACCAGGGCTTCATCTGTTAGGTGAGCCACAAGAACGTTTTCTCGCCGAGTGGGCTGCCGATTGGTCGCATGGAGCTCAGATGAAAGCTGTCCTTAGCCAGTCACCCTTTGGTAACCTCGCCACCCACCACTCTGGAACTTTCCTGATTGCTGATCTCGATGGCAATGGTTGGCCGCAGAGCGGTCGTAAACGCGCACTTGAGATCATGCGCGCAGCACGCGCCGTCCACATCGCAGGTGACCAGCACCTCTCCACGATGGTGCAGCATGGAATCCAGAACCATGGAGATGCGATCTTCAGCTTCACAGCTCCTGCTGTTTCTAATGCTTACGCCCGAGCTTACTATCCTGGTTTTAAAGGGAGTTATTACACAACAACACCACCCAAGCCTGAGCAATACCTTGGCAATCGACTCGATGGTTTTCAAAATAAAGTGACCTTCCTCGCTGTCGCCAACCCAGACATCCGCCCTGATGGCACCTACACCACCAAGCAACAACCGCGCTTGAACCAACAGGTGCCAGGTTTCGGAATCATCGATTTCAATACCGCCAAACACACCATCACCTTCCACTCGCTGCCTCGCTCTGAGGTGGTCGCATCCCGCTTGAAAGGCGGTGAATACCCCGGCTGGCCAGTCACAATTAAAGCATCCGATAATGACGGTAGAAAACCCACCGGTGAGTTGGCACGTGTTGTCATCAAAGGCGAGGACGTAGTCCGACCTGTTGTTAAAGTTTATAATCCCGATGGTAGCTTACAGTCGGCTCAGCGGATGAACTCAAACAACTTCATCGTCTATGGTTACGCCAAAGGCGTGCACACTGTGAAAATTGATAACAAGGTTATCAAGGCCTCTCCCAAAGCTAAGGCAGAAACAACGACTATTGTAGTTAGGAACTAAGATGAAATACACCGTCGCTGCAGGCTTTGTCCTTCTGGGCATTCTCGCATGGCTGCTGCCTCCGCAGTCGGATGAGAATCGATCGAAGGATACCGACGTATCGGTATCGACGGGTGTGTATCAAACGACTTGCGCGACCTGCCATGGCGAGCAAGGGGAGGGGAGAAAGGAATTAATGACCCCGTCGATCGCATCACTGCCACGTTGGTATATCGAAGAGCAAATCCAAAAATTTAGAAATGGGCAACGAGGGAATCATCCGAAGGACCTCAATGGGCAGAAAATGCGTGCCGCTATCGGTGAGCTTTCTGAGGTTCAGATTAGCGAAGCTCTCGATTTTATCGAAACCCTACCCGCACTCAGCCATGCTTCGACTCTTCAAGGCGACGCAGAGAGAGGCTACCAACTCTACTACGATAATTGCATGGCCTGTCATCGGTTTAACGGCCATGGAGAGGTTGTATTTAAGAGCTCCTCTCTCAATGGTCTGCAAGATTGGTATCTACTCGAGCAGTTAACGAAGTTTGAAAAAGGCATCCGCGGCTATCACAAGCACGACGAAAGCGGTGTTAAAATGAGAGAAGCAGTAAGCTACATCAGTAGTAAGCAGGACAAAATTGACATTCTTGCGCTGTTATCCAACCTGGCCAAAAAATACCCCGTGGAGAAAAACTCCAAGTCACAAACTCCAAAAACCAATCAATAACTCGATGAAACACACACTAACATTAATTGCATCTTGTATCCTAGCACACTCTGCCATAGCTGCTGATCAGCCTAACATTGTCCTAGTCATGTGTGATGATATGGGCTGGGGAGATGTCGGATTCAATGGTGGGAAAAAGATTAAGACGCCGCACCTGGATACCATGGCCAAGCAGTCGTTGGTCTTCGATCGATTTTACTCCGCGAGCGCTGTTTGTTCGCCCACACGTGGCAGCGTAGTCACCGGGAGAAATCCATTTCGCTATGGCATAGGCAACGCCAACAAAGGCCACATGAAGCCTGAGGAGTTTACCATCTATGAGGCGCTTAAATCAGTGGGCTACCGTACAGGGCACTTTGGGAAATGGCATCTCGGAACACTTTCCAAAACTGTTAAAGAGTCCAACCGAGGTGGACCAAAAGGCGTAAAGGATTACTCTCCACCATGGGACAATGGTGTTGATGTTACCTTTGCGACCGAAGCAAAAGTTCCGACCTATGACCCGATGGATAAACCCACAGGGAAAGCCGAGGGTGACTTTAGAAAAGCAGGAAAAAATGGATGGTGGCCAATCGAGAAGGGCGGAAAAATAGCTCCCTATGGCACCCACTACTGGACGGGGCCTGAAAAGATGGTTGATCCTAAAACGCTCAAAGGTGACGACTCAAAACTCATCGTCGATCACGCGATCCCATTCATTACGGAAAGCGCAAAAAATAAAAAGCCCTTCATCGCTGTCGTTTGGCTTCACGCACCACACCTTCCCGTCGTGGCAGGTAAAGCCCATACCGACCTCTATCCAGACGCTGATGGATTCCACGCGAACTACTACGGCTGCGTATCCGCTATCGACGATCAAATTGGCAGGATTCGAAAAACACTGCGTGATCTGGGTATAGCCGATAACACCTTACTTGCATTTACCAGCGACAACGGCCCCGAAGGGAGCGCTAAATCCCCCGGCTCAGCAGCCAATTATACAGGCCGCAAACGCAGCCTCCACGAGGGAGGTATTCGTGTCCCCGGTCTGATCGAATGGCCAGCTAGAATGAAGGGCTCAACTCGTACACAAGTCCCTGCTGGAACCATGGACTACTTTCCAACCATCATGGCAATGACCGGATTCAAGATGCCCGACGACCGACCTCTCGACGGCATCAACCTTCTACCGCTGATGGATGGGTCGATGAAAAAACGACCATCTCCGATTGGTTTTCTCTATGCTGGTCAATCTGTCCTTACCGACAACCAATACAAGATTTACAAAGGCAAAAAAGGTAAGTCATGGGAACTATATGATCTCACCAAAGATCCATCAGAAAAGAATGACCTTGCCGGGAAAAAACCTGAAGTCCTTACCAAGATGATTAAAACCTTTGAGACATGGAAAAAATCCGTTGATCAAAGCGCAGAGGGCAAGGACTACTGATGCCCTTGCATAGGAATAGGAGTTGCATGTGAGGCTGCCTGATTGCTTTCGAGAGCTTTCAGGAATTCCTTTCCAGCACCGACAATGTAGAACCAGCCATCTTTGTGTTTTTTGACTCGGAAAGGACCGGACACCATAGCGGTGACAATAAGTCCGATTATAAATAAAACGATCCCAGCGGCGCCGAACATGTCATAGTTTCCTGTTGGATCGTTGGCTGAGAAAAAGAAAATCGAGGCTGCTAAACTACCGAAGGTAAGAAAAAGGCAAGCAAGTACCATGCCGAGGGTCTTTCTCTTGGCTTGTTTGGATAGACTATAGGTAAATGTCACCTTCTTTCTGATACAAAGATAGACGATTAAATAGATGATTAATCCAGTTAGAAGGAGGAATGCCCATGCTGGGTGCGCCCAGTAGAGTGTTTTCTTTTTTCTCTTTGCGTCGGGCAGTTCTACTCCGGTTTTGATGCATAAGTTGGGTAGTTCCGCGCCATGACTTACTACGAGTAGTTTGCCCTCAACATAAAATGTCCTAGGATCAACTTGAGCTGACGGACTTAGAATGGTTTCCGCCTGCGGGGTTGTATAAGGATTGTGCGTATCTTGGCTCCTTATTTTTAGAATCTAACCAGATTAGAGAGAGGTGGCAATGTCGAAAGCTAAGCGTCGATACATTACAACCATATGCAATTCTTGTAATAGCGGGTTTTTCTCACTGAAACTACGCTTCAGGCATCATGAGTGAGAAATTTGAAGATCTAATGAGACCTAGCCTGACAAGGCGAAGCCTAGCCTCAGGGGTTGAGGCAATGCCGGACGTCGTCCAGTGGATCAACCTCCTGAGTGCATTGTGTTTTACCTCAATGATCACCATTCTTGGTGGGCACGAATCTGTAGAAAATGCCGTGTTTTCCTTTATCTTCTTTGGAATGATACTCGGTCCCGTTATTTTTGTAATGGGCCACGGATTTTGCACCATGTGCGGAGGCAAGACGAGCTTTTGGGTCAGCACAATCATGTTTGTAGGCTTATTTCTACTGCTCCTGTGGGCAGCCTACTCGGTCTATGGCCTCAGCTGGTTACTCTAAACACAGCACGATCTGATATCGTGATCACTTCCTAAAGTTCATATCCATCACCGATGTTTTTTTAGGTGTCGCTTTGGGTTTGGGCATGGGTTTGGGCATATTTGGAAATGGTGTTTTACTCACTGATGGCAGTACAGCAATTCCCCAGATAATACTCACAATCACCCAGCAGCCTGCGGCATAGATGTGATGAGACATCTTGATGGTGTTATTGATATGATCCATGAAGTCCGCTGAGACCCGTGTGGCCATTCCAAATAGCAGTAGCCCAACACACCAAATAATCGGTTTCCCCCATTTTTGAAATTTAGCACCCTGACCACTATGTCCGTAGATGACCCGCGTTGCCACCATCATGGTGATGAGTCCGAACCCTCCCATGTAGAGCATGTGATCCAGGGCTATCTTGTTTTTGTCCAGAATACCTGTCGCAATCATGCCTCCAAGAAGACAGATGATACCCGCACGTAGTGAGAAGGGCATGATGCCCTTGGCTTTCTTCCTCGAAAGCCAACCACTTTCCTTGGTGATCCAGACGCCACAGAGTGCTGCTCGGACCCATGACATCATTTTCAGCTGACCATGCACCTCGACCCAGTAGGTGAAAATTAGCAAAACTCCGAGTAATCCACTTTCAACTGCCTTGGCTTGCCACTGCTTACTCATCTTCGGACCACTGAGTCGGGCATGCTTGTTAGTGGTTCCAAGTATCATTGGAAAAATAAAGCCACCAACACCTAACAATGGTAACAGGATAAAGGCTTGGTAAAGAAGTCGTTGCATAAAGAGCGCCCATTGCAGGTCGCCAGTAAAGCCGAATAGAGCCGACCACGCAGAGCCCAAGATTCCACAAAGTAAACCTAAACCCGCGAGCGCCATGCCAGGAGGAGGGACTGCATTGCCTTTAAATAAACGCACCAAGATTAGAAAAACGGTCAAGGCCATTGTCACAGCGAACAAACCATCACCCGTCCGCACATGACCCAGAATATGTACCGAGCAATAGCTGAGAAACAGAGCTAGTAACAACAGAACTTGCCAAACACGAAGAGGCTTCGCATTGAGCATCTTTGGTAGCGCTGTAGTAAGAAACCCAATAGCAAAGCCACCCACAAATCCCTCAATCATCAATCGTGCATGTGAGTAATTCGGATAGTAGGAAAGCTGCTGCCAGTAGAACAACGGCCACAACATCACGCCGATCACTCCAGCCAACAGGGCAATGGGAAAAAAGATCCGATAGGGCTCGTTGGCCACCATCTTTAGGCTGTCTGAAGTCTTACTCATGAACGTGAGTGTAGCATAAGACCGTTCGAGGATAATTAAAGAAAAATAATTCCTTAATAGCTCTGACGGCCTTATTTGGCTTCAACACGTTCGATCCTGATTTTGATCTCGGTTTCTTCGTTTTCGACGTTGTAGGCGGTTCCCGTGAGCTCGTAGGATTCGCCATTATTGCTGCCGTTTGAAATTTGGAATTTTTTTGAGGACCCAGCTATTATTGTTGGAGCTGATGATATAGTGCTTTTATGGTTGGGCAGATCGGACATGGTTTTGGCTACATCGTCTTTAGACCATATTTCAGCATGTTGGCTGGAGTCTTGTTTGTCGGTAACAAGGTCGCTCAGGCCCAGTTGATCTGTCGCATCAGCTTCGAGTTGGAAAGACAGGACTTTCATTTGAATCGCCTCAGTGCCGTCGGATAAAATCACTTTGGTGGGAGTGATCAAGGTAAACTCAAATCTGCCATTTTTCATCTTATAGCCGCCGGTCATGATTGAAGAATCCTTGGGAATCCTAGTATGTAGACTGGTTGCGAGAGCTTCCTTATCGTAGCTGGCTGAAACCTTGGGTCTTTTGTAAGCTTGATTACCATTTTTTCTTGGCTGTCGTTTGGTGGCGCGCTTAGTGATATCATTTGATTGATCCGGAGAGGTGTTCTGAGCCTCATCGGATGTGCTGTTTGATCGCTTCGATTTCTCTACTGATGGGTCTTGATTAGCTGATTTCATCCAGATCGCGCCCACTAAAATAAGGAGGAGGCAAAGAGCCGTGTAGATGCATTTTTTTGCGGGTGGAGATAGTGGCATAGAAAGTTGTGTGTTCGGTCGTTATAACGGCCAACAATAGAATTTTTGTCTCTGTATCCCTAAGACTATTAGGAGAAACGCACTGGAGCAAGTTGTAATAAAAGGTATGATAGTGTGCATATGGAAGCAGGACTCATACGAGCATCGGTTATTTTATGTTTGGGAACACTTGGAAATCTCTACGCAGATCCAAGTAAAGTGGGTTCAGTAAGTGATGAGCTACGTAAGGAGTTTAACTTGGGGGCTTTTTATCAAAAGGCACTCGTGGTTGAGAACTTCCCCATTGTGAGTTCTTCAAAAGTTCGGGACGAAGCCTTGTTGGAATCTCGATGGATCATTAACTCAATGTTGAAAAACAGACCTGATATTCTCCGGGCACTTGCTAAAAACAAAGTCAGGCTAGCCATCATGGCATGGAACGAACGCACCTCAGATGTGCCCGAACATGCAGACCTGCACCCACATGCTTTCTGGAATCGAAGAGCCCGTGGACTGGGCCCCACGGTCCATCGGCCATGTGTGAGTTGTGCCGAGGAAAATATCCTGAACTTTCCTAAAGATCCTTACAATACGGAGAACATCCTCGTCCACGAGTTCGCACACGCCATTCATGATATGGGTTTGAAAACCGTGGATCCAACCTTTAATGGTCGTTTACTCAAGGTCTACCAAGCCGCCAAGAAAAAGGGGCTCTGGAAAGGGAAGTATGCAATGCAAAATCATCATGAATATTGGGCCGAAGCCACCCAAAGCTGGTTTTGGAATAACCGAGAAAATGATCATGACCATAACCATGTCAATACCCGCGAAGAGTTGGTTGCCTATGATCCTGCCGTAGCGGCATTATGCAAAGAGGTTTATGGTGAGAATAATTGGCACTATCGACGCAGCGATGATCTTACCCGACCTGATCGAGGTCACCTAGCAGGTTTGGATCGGGCTAAACTGCCGACCTTTGCATGGACGAAGGCGGAGGAGAAAGCTTACAAAGCTCATCAGCTTAAAGAAGCTGAGAAGAAACGAAATAAGTAGGATTATACTTCGAGCCGATTGTAAATGACAGGCATCTGGCCCTGCCATTCCCCCCAAATCTGGGGATCTGTGATCAGGTCAGCCATGAAGTGACCAACATTGATGCGGCTTATTTTTCCAGCATCGAATATCGCGCTTCTAGTAGGCGAAGCATGCAGCTCGTACTCGGTAACAGCATCCGCATCAATCAATCCGTCAGGGCGAACCGCTACCCACTCGACGGCGCTGCTGTCCTGTCCGATCTCAGTTCGTAGATAGTCCGCTGCTTGTTCGTTATCTACGTGTGGAGGAAGGAGTAAACGAAGCAGTCCAATGACGCATCGTTGAGCGAATGAAATAGTTTCATTGAGATCCCGATTACTATTTCCAGTCGTGTTCATAAGTAAGAACTTAGTCGCCTCTGCTGAATTGTTAGCCTTGATGGCGTCACATAATCGACGTGTCGCATCGGTGACAAGCCTCCGCGGTTGCCCGTAAATCCCCTTGATCGTCATATTGTGCCCAAGGCAGGAAGCTACCGCGTCGCACCCACTGATATAATCAGCTATTTCAGCATCGCTAAGCTCGAGTAAGCTGGCATGAATCACGGAGAGTTTCGGGTTGTCGGTAAGGGTGCTTGGCAAGCTCTCAGGCGACCGAACAACAGCCTTGACCTTGTGTCCCCGAGAAAGCAATTGCTCGACAAGAAGTCTTCCGGTTGCTCCGCTGGCCCCAACTACAAAGACGGTCATTTCATTGAGCATAACGTTTTATTCGTCGTATCGGTTTCGTTACACATTCGATAACACAATCCGATACCTCGCTTCGCCAGACTTAAGGCGATCAAAGGCGTCGTTGATTTTACTCATGGGAAACATCTCCACTTGTGGTTGGATCTGATGGCGATTGGCAAAATCGAGCATCTTCTCGATGGTGGCTGGGCTGCCGACAGGTGAGCCGGATATAGACCGTTGTTTCATGATCAAGGACATCGCACCGATATCCAAGGGCTCAAGGGCGGCACCGACGAAGTGAAGGCGACCCTTCGGTTTCAGGGTGTTGATGTAGAGATTCCAATCAAGCTTTACGTTTACCGTCGAGATAATGTAATCGAAACTGTAAGCTGCGGCTTCGATCTCGGCAGCATCTCTCGAGTTCAGCGTCTTGTGTGCTCCGAGTGAGAGGGCTTCTTCGCGTTTAGATTCAGTCGAAGTGAAGGCGGTGACTTCACATCCCCAGGCGTTGAGAAATTTTAGCGCAATGTGACCCAGACCACCAATGC
This sequence comes from Akkermansiaceae bacterium, assembly GCA_037620805.1. Lineage (GTDB taxonomy): Bacteria > Verrucomicrobiota > Verrucomicrobiia > Verrucomicrobiales > Akkermansiaceae > Oceaniferula. The sequence continues at coordinate 10,634 of JASJLI010000059.1, read as the reverse complement.
CGATGACCGCCACCTTGTCGGTCGATTTTACATCGAACTGGATAAGGGGATTAAATACCGTAATCCCGCCGCAGAGAAGTGGGCCGGCGGATTTGAGGTCAATGCCGTCTGGCACGACGATCACGCTGGCTGCGTCCGCACGGACTTTGTCGGCAAAGCCGCCATGGCGCTCGACGATGGTGCCCTGAGCCTTAGCGCAGAGGTTTTCATCGCCAGTATGGCATGACTCACAGTGGCCACAGTAGCCCGAGTGCCAGCCCAGCCCGACGGTGGTGCCGACTTCGAGATGCTCGATATTTGCGCCAACACTCGAAATTTTACCAATCACCTCGTGGCCACCGACGAGTGGGTATTGGGACATCCCCCATTCATTGTCGACCATACTCAAGTCGCTGTGACAGATACCGCAGTAGAGCACATCGATCTCAACCTCATTGGGCTGAAGTTCTCCAACTTCGTAGGTAAAAGCTTCTAGTGATGCACCAGGTTCACTGGCGGCGTAGGCGTTGATTGTTGTGGTAGTGGGCATGGTTTAATAGGTTTTACGAGTGATTTTCGGAAGCGTTTCAATGATCATGAAGACAGGCAATCCAGATCGACAAAAGGCCGTCGGCCTTGGCAATTGATTTATCACGAAGCATACTTGGGAAAATTGGAGACACTAGATAGAGAGAGGTTTCTAAAAAGCGGTGCAGGCCAGGCTTTCCTGTGTAAGCAATTGCACCAGCATTTATACGCGGGGTAAGGAATCCGTTTGATGATCTTTGAATAGAGGAAACCCGACTACTTCTCCAATACAATCACACACTCCAGATGCCTTGTCTGCGGGAAGAGGTCAAAGGGCTGGACTTCTCTGAGTTGATAGCCTGCAGTTAGAAATTCATTGAGGTCGCGCATCTGGGTGGCGGGGTTGCAAGAGACATAGACGACTTTGCTAGGGCCGAAGGCGAAGAGTTGATCGAGGAATTCCTGGTTGCAGCCTTTGCGAGGTGGGTCAATAACGACGGCGGTTTCATCGGCAGGGAAGCTGATGTCACCGAAGATAGCTTCAGCGCTGGAGGCGAGGAAGGTTGTGTTAGTGATGCCATTCATGGCGGCATTCTTCTGAGCCCACTCGGCAGCGGTTTCACTGACTTCTACGCCCGAGACCTTTTCAAACTTATGCGCGAGACAGAGGGAGAAGAGGCCTGAACCGCAGTAGGCGTCGACGAGATACTTCGCGCCACCTGATGAGGCTTGCTCGCCGACGTAGCCTGTGAAGGCTGGGAGGATGAACGGGTTGTTTTGAAAAAAGTCGCCGGCAAGGAAGTTGAATTTAACATCACCATTTTCTGTGCTAACGGTTTCGCTGATGACATTTTTATGATTCGTTTCGACTCGGCCCTCGGTGGCGCGCAGCAGCAGGGTGGCGTCCTTTTTGTAAGCCTTGGCATTGGCGCGGGTCTCCTCACGGATGCGTGGCATGGCCTCGTTGATCTCGTCCATGGCGATCGGGCACTGTGGCACGTCGACAAGGTGGCTGCGTTGCCCGGCTAACAGAAATCCGATGTCGCCGATCTTGCCGTCGCGTGGACGTTTGAAGTGCGGTGTGATCTTGGATCGGTAGCCCCATTGTTTGGGTGATGGGATGGCGGGGGAGACTGTGGTTTCGACACCAGCCATGTGCTGGAGTAGTTCCTCGACCTGGCGCGTCTTCCAGGTGAGTTGTTTTTCGTAGGAGAGGTGTTGGTATTGGCAGCCACCGCATTTTCCGAATAGTTCGCAGTTGGGCTCGAGTCGGTCGGGGGAGGGCTCGATGACTTTGACGAGATCACCCTGGCTATGGCTTTTGTCGTTTCTAAAAATACGTGCGAGCACTTTTTCGCCGGGTAGGGTGTGTGGGACAAAGACGACCCAGCCGACACTTTCGGATTTCTTGCTGGCAAGCCCAGGGATGGTGGATTGAAAGCCTGGGTCCTCGACGTCAATCTGCACACGGGCAATTCCGACTCCGAGGTTACTCAAGGCATCGATCTCTACCTCGATTTCCTGATGGTAATCGAACGGGTAGGCTTTGAACTTCTTGGACTGGCGCATGCACTTCGTTTAAGTTCCAAAAACCAAAAACCAAATACCAAATGTGCACAGACGTGCTTTTTTTGCATGGAGGGTTTGCAGAGGCGTCAGATGAGGGTAGAGTAATAATGCTATGAAAACGATAATTTCCCTAAGTACGTTGCTGATTTCCTTGATGGCTGTATCAGCTGCTGAGAAGGACATCTGGTATGATGCTAATGGAAAAGTGGTCAAAGTAACCCGCGTGGTGAAGGAGAAGGAGCAGTATATACCTGTTTGGAAAAAGCGTGAACACGAGCGCCTCGCACGGATGGAGGCTCAGCGGCTTGATCAATCGACCAGATCGCGGAGCTCAAGGACGAGCAGCTGGGACCCGGATGCTGCTTATTATTCAGGCTACTCAGGTTATCGATCTAGCTATAGTCACGGCTGGAGCTGCAGCCCTTCGTATTATAGTCATCATCGCCCTCACAGCTATGGGCGCTCAAATAGCGCATTCCGTTTTCAAGGCAGCTACCAGAAAAGCGGCTGGTCGGTGCGGGTGAGTTTTTAAGCCGATTCGTTCTATGTTCGCCAGCTTTTCAATTGCCCCTGTTGGGGCTGGAAGGACAGGTCAAACCACAGAACTCCAAGTTACTGAGGGTCCAGCTGGGCCTCTTTTTTCAAAGGCTTCTTAGGAGTTGGCGTCTTTGGCGTGGTCGGTGCGACTGGAGCCGAAGGGGCCGATGGTGGTGATACCGCGATGCTTGGTGCGTTATTGGGATTGCTGACAGGCTGTCCACCGGTGCCGATGGATGAGTCCTTACCCTCAGCGGTCTGAGCTGCGGTGGGAAGGCTAAGGTCGTCTTCCGGAGTGCGAAACGGATTGGTGGGATTACCAACGACAACGGGTGCTGGCACGGCTTTTTGCCTGACAGGTTGCTTCACTGGCTCGGGTGCCGGGTCGTCTTCCAGGGCACATGAAACGAAGACGGGGGCAAAACCGACGAGTAACAGAGTGGTGGTAAATTTTTTCATCGTATAAAACAGGTAGGATCAGGCGCGTGGGTTGGCAAAAGGTGCTCTTCACTGATAAGCATCTTGAGGCCAGCTGGCAATCAGGAAACAATGGATAATTGAAAATGGATAATGAATAATGGGGAAAGTAAAAAGGCCAGTAGGCGGTGAGTTCACCACGTACTGACCTACTTACAAATTTACTTACCCACGCATCTAGGCTGGGCTTTTAGCCTTGCGGTTCATGATGGAAATGTGGCGAACGAGCTCACGGGTCTCTTTTTGCCACTGGGACATGGCCTTGCGGGAGACTTCCACCTTGTCAGAAATGGCTTGCTCGAGCTCATTGTAGCTTTCGCTGAGACGATGGGAGAAGTTATGGAACATCTCACTGGCTTTTTCACTGAGCGGCATTTCTGGGGCAATGGCGGCCATACGCTCAGCCTGACGACGTGCTTCGCGCATCTCGGCGAGTAGGATTTTTTCATCGGAAACACGACGTAGTCCACTGGTGAGACCGAGCTTGGAAAGCGTCCAGATCATCCACTTGGTGGGGTCGAACTGCCATGGCTTCACTCCATTACGGTAGTCGTGCTGGAACGCATGGTGGTAGTTGTGGTAACCCTCACCGCAAGTAAAGACGGCCATGATGGCGCTATCGCGTGCGGTGTTTTCTGTGTTGTAGGGGCGCTTACCAATGGTGTGGCAGAGCGAGTTGATAAAGAAGGTGCAGTGCTGAACAACCACGATGCGGAGGATGCCAGAGAGCAGGAAGCCACCGAGCGCATAGTGCCAGACGGGGTTTACCATGTAGGCGATCGCGGTAGGAACCACGAGTCCAAGGATAAATCCGATCCCGTGCACGTACTTGTTCTGCCACATGACGAGCTTGTCCTTAAGCAGGTCGTTGACGTTCTGGACAGGTTGTTCAGGTCTGATTTTGAAAATCAACCAGCCGATGTGAGCCCACATGAAGCCTTTGGAGATATCATACGGGTCGTCGTCGTGGTCGACGTGTTTGTGGTGCGTGCGGTGGTCTGACGACCAATCGAGGCAGGAGTTTTCAAAAGCACAGGCACCGAACAGGAGCGTTGTGAGCTTTACTGGCAACTTGGCCTTGAAGGCGAGGTGGGAAAAGAGGCGGTGGTAGCCGAGTGTGATACTCATGGTGGTGGCTGTCGCAAAGAAGAAGAACATACCGAACTGGAACCAATCGATACCGAAGTGGTAGAGGTAGATGGGCACTGCGATGAGGGAGGCAAGTGCCGTGAAGATCAGGAAGATCGTGGTGATCCAGTTGATGCGGCTAAAAGGAATTTTGCTAAACATGGTAGATTAAAAAATGTGCACAATAGATTGTGCTAAGTGACTGTGATCCTGATGGATAGAGGCAGGGGGCTTTTCCTTGGGGAAGTGAGGGTCTCTACTCTAGATGATTATGAAAGTCAAGCTCAGGCCACGCTTCACAGGGCCAAAAACGGGCAAATTAGTGGCGTGATTGGCCTTAATCAGCCCGTTTCCATAGGGTCACGAGCGAAACCGTCCACTGGAATTTTCTGGCAGTTTCCCGGATCAAAAATGGCTCATCTGCCCGGTTTTCGAGCTTAAATGAGGAACTTAGCTGGTTTTTGAGCCATTCGAAGGTATCGCCATCAGGTTGGTGATCAGCTGGAGTAAACTCATCAAGCCAGGTGCATGGGGTGGCAAGAACGAGGTAACCGCCGGGTCGGACCAGATCGGGGAGCCGCTGGAGGAGTTTTTCCGGATCGGGGAGTCGGCAAATAAGGTTGGCGGCATGGACACGGTCGAAGCTACCGAGATCGTCCGGGAGATTCATCGCGTCGCCCTCCAGAAAACGGCAGGTTTCTGGTTTCGAGCCATCGGGGATTACAGCCGTGGCAGGTGTTGTCTGGCTGCCTGTTTCGCGTAGTGGGTAATCGATCGATCCATGGCTGCGAAGATGCTCGGCAGCCGCAATGAAGTTGGCGGAGAAATCGATGCCGATGGTTTCAGAAGCCGATTTGCTCAGTTCAAAAGTGGATCGCCCCACAGCACAACCGAGGTCCAGTGCTCGCTCAACATGATCTTCAGGAAAGTGCGTAACGGTTCTTACAGGAAAGCCGATGGCGTCCTTTGGCCCAAACCCCCAGGGCATGAGTTGCTCATCGGTGCCATAGTGCATGAGGAGATACTCGCTGAGGAGTTGATCGGATTCGTAGGACATGGTGGGGATAGATTCCAAGATTGAGCGGCCAGAGTCGAGAAGGAAGTTGTCCATATCTGGAGGGGGGATGTTTTAACAGTTGATCGAGAAAATAACAGGTTCTAGTCTATTTCAGAAACCATGAAGAAACCTATGCGATATATCACATCTGCTGTAGCGGTAGCTACTTTGTTAGCCGGCCAGCTTTCTGCTGCCGAAGCCACCATTGAAGCTAATACGGTGCTAGAGATCACGAAGCGCGTCGCCGACTGGCAGATCAAAACATTTCCTGAGCACGTCAAGTATCGGGCGGTAGCTACCGAGATACAAAATCAACTCACCAAAAAGAAGGAAGACCCAACCTTCAAGATGAAGGAATATCATAAGCGTTTTACGAAAAATTGGCATGATCTGGATTGGCACAACGGAGCGCTCTACGCGGGTATGAACCAGTGGAGAAAGATCGCCGGTGAACCCAAATACATGGATTGGCTAAAGATGATAGGTAAGCGTAACGAGTGGAAACTGCACAAGCGCCCCTATCATGCAGGCGACCACGCTGTCGGGCAGTTCTACCTCTCACTCTATGAAGATACCAAGGACAAGGCAATGCTCGAGCCAACGCAGAAGCATTTTGATTGGATCATGGAAAACCCAAAAACAGGATCTCTTGTGTGGGGGAAAGACACTGATTCTCATAATCGTTGGGGCTGGTGTGATGCCCTCTTTATGGCTCCACCCGTCTGGGCACGCCTTGCGGAAGTCACGGGGGAAAAGAAGTATCTCGATTTTATGCACCAGGAGTAAATGGCCACTTACAATCTTCTATGGGATAAGGAAGAACACCTCTTCTGGCGCGATAGCAGTTTCTTTGAAAAACGGGAGAAGAACGGCAAGAAAATCTTCTGGGCCCGCGGCAATGGTTGGGTCTTTGGTGGCTTGGCATTGATGATCTCCGACCTGCCGAAGGACTGGGAACACCGCGATTTTTACGTCCAGCTCTACAAACAAATGGCGGTGAAACTGAAAAGCATCCAACGCACGGATGGAACATGATCGATGGGTCTGTTAGGTGGCGAAAAAGGATACCCAATCAAAGAAACCAGTGGAACCTCGTTTTATACCTTTGGCCTCACATGGGGCATGAACAATGGGTTTCTTGATAAAAAAGAATACACTCCCGTCATCGAGAAAAGCTGGAGCGCTCTTACGAAATGCGTGAGAGCCGATGGCTTGTTAGGATATGTTCAGCCTGTAGGAGCGGCACCCGGCGATTCGTTTGCTGATAAATCAGAAGTCTACGGTGTAGGAGCATTCCTAGCTGCTGGTAGCGAGATCATCAGTCGTGGTTGTTTAACCTGGCACTGTTTAGTCCGGCGTTGCTGTTCTTTTCCTACAGCTTTGTGTTTGAGAAGATTGCTCGGCATTGGGAAGTTTGATAGCAAGTCACCTATTCTGGGTGGCAGTGAGTGTGGTTTTTTGTTCAGTCTTGTCGGCAACAAAAGGGATGAGGCGATCCGTCGAATGGGGCGCACTCGCTGGTGGCCTATTTATGTTTACCTTCGTGCAGGCCTTTCTGCACTTAGTGATCTTTTTTGTTGGTTGTTTACCTGCATGGAAGTTGATGAATTAGCTAGAGAGAGTCTTTCATCAATACACTTGCTGTTCTGAGCCACCTAAGGTTCTCTCTCGCTCGCGGCTATGAACGAAAGCGAGGACATTGGACAACAGAAGCGGACCTTTGGTCTGGAATTGATCCGAGCTGTACCTCAAGGCTTTATTGAGACTGCTGGATCGACCTTTGCCATGTATGTCGCCATCACCGTGTTTGGCGCGCCCGTGTGGATGAAGATGGTGATCGCTGGCGCGGCTAGCTTTGGTCTGCTGTTGAGCCTGTTCACGGTGCAAATTGTCCGCCGACTCGGCTGCTCGGTGAATATGGCATCCGTCTTTATCTGGTGTATGTCGGCGATTGGATTTGCGCTGTCAGCGATGGCGGGAGAATCGATCGAACTGTATTTAGCAGGTATCTGCCTAGCGGCTGTGATGCTGACTGTGGGATCACCGTTGATATCTCAAATTTATAGGAAACATTACTCGAACAAGGTTCGCGGTAAGCTGTTCTCCTACGCAGGAGTGGTGAAGGCGATGACGGGTGCGGCAGCAGGTATAGGCGTCGGCTTATGGTTGGCAAAGCAAGATGGTGATTATCACAACCTGTTCTGGTTCTACTCCGGCTGCTGTCTAGTGATGGCGGGTTGTGTTTTTTCGATGGGGCGTGTTAAGCTACGAAAAACCCAACGGCTCAAATTGTTTGATGCGTTTCAACACGTCGCACAAGATAGAGCATTTAGAAAACTGTTGTTTTGCTGGATGCTGTTAGGTATGGGGAACTTGTTGAGCTTCGCTCTGTTTGTGGAGTATATCAGTAATCCGATCTACGGTTTCGAACTGACCGCTGATAAGGCGGGGTTGATTACTAGCACCATCCCAATGTTGGTATTCATCGTCTGTGCGATCCCGTGGGGTATGGTGTTTGACCGGCTGCCATTCTACCGGGTTAGGGTGATGGTGAACGTCTTTTTCTTTATAGGAATTTTGGTTTTCTACCTAGGAGGATCTTACTTCGCCTTATGCCTAGGCATGGTATTCCACGGCATAGGACGATCGGGAGGAAACATCCTGTGGAGCCTGTGGGTGACCCGATTTTCTACCGAAGACAATGTCGGTGAATACATGAGTGTCCACAGCAGCCTTACCGGAGTACGTGGTGTGCTTGCTCCAGTGATCGCTTTCAGCGTGGCTGGCTGGATAGGGCCTGGGGCAGTAGCCATCGGAGGAGCTTCGTTGATTTTGGTTTCCTCCGTGCTACTCATTCCCGAGCTTAAGGCTGAGTGGAGGGGTGGAAAGTAGGACAACTTTGTAAGTTGTCGGCAACCCAAGTGCACACATCCTGTCGACAACTTACAAAGTTGTCCTACTTTATCCCAGCAGAAGCTGGGACAATGTTTCGGCTTCTCCAGTGAGGCCGAGTTTTCTAATTTCGGTGAGAGTTTGTTCCCAAGTTGGAATCACAAGTTGCTCCTTTTCGATCTGCGGTTCATCACGGGGGAATTCATCAGCTGGGAGAACGCGTTCAGAGAGATGAAAACACGCCCAGCCCCGCCAGGTGCGGAGTTCGCTGTTAGGACCGCTCATGCGGCTAGCCAAATGCTGGTAATGCCGGGTGGGATTGCCTAAAAACCCTTCCTCATGCCGTCGGGTAAAGATCCACACCTTCGCCTGATAAGGAAGTGGCCATTGGATGACTGCGGGGTCGTCAGCATCAAGATCAACAGAAAGCGCATGATTCAGCTGGAGAATGGATTGCGCGGGTAACCCCTCCAGCCACAACGACTGCGCACAAGTGAGAGCGGCGATGTAATAAGTACCCTGATTACCACTTTCCCGAATGGGGCGTGTTTCCGCAGGGCGTATAACCTGTGGTGAAGGAGGAAGAAACGGGCAACTCTCGCGTCCTTCAATATGTTGGTGATTTGCCATAATATTAATCGTCTAGGCTACGAGCGTCCGCCATGTTTTCAGAGAAACTGATGATCATTGGCCGACAGCATACTTCGCAATCGTAATCCACTTCACACGGGCACTCCTCAGCTGCTGGCAGGGCGACTTGAAAGGCCTCAAAACATGAGGGGCAGGTGACGGAGGTTGTTTCCACTCGGGTAATCTGTGACCCATTCTGGTGATCGTCAATCCGCGAAGTGTCCTAACCAGTTTTGACCAGCCTTAGCTATTCCATGATCACCCGATAAAATGCCTTGGGTTGGTTGGTATCGACAGGGATTTCTGTGGCGGTGGTTTCACTGGATCCGCTTGCGCCGGGGATGAAGCTGCTTACATTCACCCAGCTGTTGGGCTCGAGTGTGTAGGACCGCTGCACGGCGAAGAGGCGGGTGTCTGTGGAATCGAAGGTGATATTGAGTTGGCTGCCGTCGTTGCTAAGAGCGGTTTGTTTGATCTCGAACTCGGTTGGAGTGGTCACAACGGCCAAAGGTTGTAACTCGCTCGGTGCTAGAAAACCATCGGTGATGCTGAGTTCGTCGATTAGACCGTCGAAGGCAGAGTCGATCACTCCAGAGGAGTTGAAATGAGCACCGATAATAAGAGGACCGTTATTGGCGGTGCCGGTGGCACTTGTAGTCTGTGTGTCGGTTTGGTTATCGAGGGTGAATCGGACGGTGTTGTTGGCGGGGTCTAGAGCGACGCTGATGTGGTGCCAATTGGTGTCAGGAATAGCAAGTGTGGATGTGATGACGCTGGAGCCAAGGTGCAGGGCGAGTTTATTGTAGCTTGTAGCTGTGCCATAAGTACCTGCTGCGGCAAGGAACATGTAGTCGAGGGCTGTATCGCTCGTGTTGGTCAGCTTTTTCATAACAACGGGTATGATGCTTGCTGCGTTGTCTCCTGTGGGCATGGTTTCGAGTTTAACCCAAGCCTCGATGGTGAAGGGGTTGTTGCCAAAGTCTAGTGCTCGATTGTCGGAAACTTGTACGTAGTTTTGATTGTCCTGTTCGAAGTCCAGTGAGCCGGCGTTGTTTTCGTCTAACAGGTAATCGGGGGGGGTGGGCACGGTTGCGGAATAGGCAGGTATAGCTCCGGTATTACCGCTGTGGGCTGTGCCATCGTTGCCGTAGGGTAGGCTGTCATCGAGGTTGTTTTCAAAGCGCAGCAGAGTGCGGTCGCCCAGCATGGCATACGGGTCAGAATTTTCAATCCGTTGCCGAGTGAGTTCCTCTTCGAGTCGTTGTCTAACCGAAGCGTACGCTGTCTGGGTAGCCAGGTTGGGTGTGCCGTGTTCGGGTAGGAGTTCGAAGGGGTTTTCCTGGAGATCGAAGAGTTGGGTGACTTGAGATTCGTTGCCGGCGACGTCATATTTAATGATTTTAAACCGGCCATATGTAATCGACCGCATACTGGGTTTTTCACCACCGGAGTAGAGGCCGTGGTGGTAGGTGTTGTCCATGACACTGTCGGACGTATTCCCATCGTTGTTAGGGTATTCAAGGCGGGTAAAAATGCGGCCAATCTGTTGGTCGATCTCGACCGCCTGCTGTCCAATCTTGGCGTGAAGCTGCTCGCGCTGGGCTTCAAAACTTTCTTCATCAGTCTTCTTTTTAGCTGCCTTGAATACATCACCGGAACCTTCGAGCATCTTCTTTTTCCAGTCAGATACCTGTAATGGATGGACTTGATATTCCTTCGCGATCTCTTGGATCGTCCTGATTCCCTTAAGGGCTTCCAAGCCAACGCGGGCCTTAAATTCGGGTTCGTGTCTTCTTCGTTTTGCTTTCATTGTTTGTGATTTGGGTTCGGTTATTTT
>JASJLI010000058.1:0-28386 GCA_037620805.1 Akkermansiaceae bacterium | reverse complement strand
TTTCTCCGTGTATTCTTCTATGCTTTTCTCACTCATTGCCATGGTTGGCGTAGAGTGTCCTCATTTATGAGGCAACGGGAGCTATTCTATGCATTTAGAGTTTTTCTTCGCTGTCCGCTTCAATGAGGCAACACGGGATGCTATTTAATTAAGATTTTATTATTTTCAAGTTGAGTTGATGTGCTATCTTATCGGTAGCAATGTTGACAAGAAATAATAATGACGTGAAACCCGCTGTGATTAGGCGTGGTGTTACCTTGATTGAGATGACTGTGGTCATCGTCATGTTGATGGTACTCATCGGAATGTCGATGCTTGCAGTCAATGGCTATAAAGAGTGGGAATTGGCATCAGAGGCCACTCAGAAGCTCCGTATGGTTTACAATGCGCAACGCACCTATTTGGCCGAACATCCTACTGAAAGTGTGGATTCATTAACGGATGTCAAAATCATCCCTTACCTCACAGATGATTTAATAGCCTTACCCACAGCCGAAACTCTTGATGGTAATACAATCACCGTTAAAGTTGATGTCTCGCCTCCCGTATATGTTGATGAAGGTGGGGCGAATTACGATCCATCTGGAAAAACTGATGATGGATTATGGGATGTAGGAGACTAAAGCGAACTGTGATTAACCTATATGAAACCTAATCGTTCCACTATCTTTTTCCTGATCCTGACCATGAGTTTGTCAGTCTTTTCAGGCGCTCTGCATGGCAATGATCACCCCGCCAATCTACCCGTTGGTTTTCGTTTCATCGGTCATTACAAGCTGAACTCAAAAATTCGTGTTGAAAACGGAGATACAATGCCAGTAGTTATTTCACCTCTGGTGTATCATGTTTATAGCGATGGTATCGAAGTCAGAGTTTATTGCCTAACCGCCGGTGAAGAAAGCTTCACGAACTATGAAATTTATCGTTCTGATGGTGTAGGAGTTACGAGAAAATCTGGAGAGATTGATGTGGTGGCTGGAGTACAGGCATACTGCACCAAAGGGGGAATGATTCGTCAGCTCAGTGTGACGCGAAATAGTCTCACCATGGTTAAAATGCCACAAAGATCATACCGGGTATTGGTTACACGTGCAACGGTCGTCAAAAATGTACCGACCTCTAAACCTGTTACTAAGAAGTTGGAAACCACTCCCTCTTCTGTCCTTTCTCCCGTTCCTTCTCCTGCTGTTACCCAATAAACAAACGAGTAAGTGCCCCCCAGTTTATAATTACCTAGCCTATGAAAGTTCCCTTAGAGCCGATACCTACTGAACAAATTGTGCTCGTGGATAAAAATCCGTCACGTGCTGAGGTCAGAAAGCATCGACGTGAGTCTGACCATGTGAAGGAAGCTCCAGAGGTTACAAAGCAGGGGGGGCAGCTTGATAAAGCGTATCCATGGTTGTTTGGGGCTAGTACGTGCCTATCTGCCTTGCTGTGCTGGATGTATGTTACCAAGCCAGTGGTCACTCAAAATTCTGAACCCGCATCCAGAGGCGCTATGGCACAACCGGTAGTAGGCGTTGAAGATACCCGCCCTACGATCGCTAAAGCGGCTGGTGATCAATCATCTCAGCCGAAAACTGCAGTCGGTTTGATACCCTCTGATACTAGTTTACCGGGAGAGATAGCGAGCAATGTGCCAGTCACAGTTTCTCCAGCTAGTCCCCAGATTATTTCACCAGGTAAACTTGCGGCATCACATCGAGGAAAAGCTGACTCAGATGTGGGTTTAGGCTGGGAGTCTACCAACCTCAAAATACAGCACATTCTTAGCGCTGATGCCGGCAACGGAGATTTGGAAAAAATAGTGATCAATGTGCCTGTAATTTACGAAACCCGAACCATGCGCTGGACAACGGCGGATATTGCAAAAGCTCGTAACGTCATGGCACGACTCATGGTGTATGAGCGTAACCTTACAAATATACGCCGTGAAGGTCAGGGCATTATGAAAGACTGGAATGATCTACTTGAAGGCTCTGTCCCAGCTCCCGCACTCAGAGCAGACAGCCCATCGCTCCCCTACAACCATGGTCAAGGAGGCCAGTCTGGTGGACTTCCCGGTAGTTCATCTGTGATCAAAGTAGAACATTAAATATTTAATCATCCATGAAGCTTACACAATACCACCCATTACTACTTACCGCTTTTGCTAGTGCATCCATGATGTGCTGCGTGAATGCTCAGACTTTACCGAAAGGAACTGAGCCTGTTGATGATGGTACTTCTCTGCTGGTTATTTCTGATAATAATAAAGAAGCGTCAACTGACATAAAATTTCCTACACAGGCCGTTGAATCGGAAGTTGGAATTACTAAGCCTTTTAGATCAGATGGATTAGATGGCTCACTTGAGGATAACCCTGAGTTGACCAAGCTCATCGCTGAGGCGGAAGAAGAGACACCAGCAGGTCCTGACACACAAGTAACCGCTGATCAGGGGATTCAGATTCAGGTGGAGAAATCTACAGGGAAGTCGGGTGCCATGAATCAGCCTGGCGCGGTAAAAGTGTATTCTCCGTGGCCAGCCAAACCAATCTCACCGGCTCCAGAAGGGTGGAAATTTGCTCCACCCCCGTCTGGTGTTGAGCCCTTTAAAACAACGGTAAAACTCAGCAGTGGCAACACGGTAGATCTTTCCGTAACACCATTTGTTCTTATTCCCATCAGTGATGGTCGTTCAGCCATACGTATTGCTGAACCCGGTTACGACCCCGCGCAGCAATACGCGCAGAAGGAAACGGTCGGTACCATGCTTCAAAACTCTACAACGGAACTCGAGAATAACGAGAAGCAGGCTGCATCAGCTATCATGCGCTTGCAGCAACTTCTTTCATCCTTGCCACAGCAACAACAATGAATGCGATAACTCTTTCAATTTCCACAATGGCATTCGGTGTCATGATCGGAATAACAGGCACCCATTATCAACAGACTAACCGACTGGTTGAACAAGGCCTACCTACTCAAGTTTCTCCAGCAATAGCTCCACTGGAGAGTGCGCCAGATTATCAGAATTCACCCGTTGGACAACCATTCACACTTGCGTCATCTGATGTATTGGCTCCGCAGAAACCTGCGATGCCGCTGATGGTTGATAAGAGTAAATACCGCGACGACGCTCTTTTAGAAATCCTCAGATTAATCCGGAATGAAAATGCAAGTATTCGGAAACAGCTCGCAGAAACTAACCGCGATGTGTCAGAGCTGACCTTCCAAGTGGATACTCATAGCGACTCTTTTAAGCCGCTCCGTACTGATTCACCTCGACCTAGCACTCTTGACACCACACCCGCGTCAATGGATGGCGGCGTAGGGGTTCTGCCTCCCAAGCAGTAGAAACCGGTAAGTTACATGCTATTCTGAGGTGTTTAGGGCGCCTACCACCTTAATGCTAGATTTTTTGGTTAGAGGGTAGACCTGGGCTAGTATGTCGGATCCGAAGGGGGTCTCTTGGATCACTTCGACGGTATAGCTACCAGTTTCAGTGATGTCTATTGAGTTTCCAGACAATGTGAAATTGCGATTTTGTGGTATTAGGTCGTCAATGATTACGTTAACTGTGTTGATGGTAATAGGTTTTTCAGGATTCGAACGTGGAGAACCTTTGTAAACCCATATATACGCGGTGCTATTAGGGTAGAGCTCCTTATAATCGAAGTGAATGTCAGGGAGCGTTAAATAGGCCTTATCAGCTTTGATTCCACTAACTGTTGCTTGGGCAATAGGCCAGATTTGAACCGTGGCCCTAGCTAGGGTGAGATCAGTTGGCCGTTATCGATCGTCTCCTTCTTTACGGAAGGGAACTTCGGACGATAACGCAATGTTGAGCGATGCACACGGAAGTAGGACGAGGCCTTGCGCTGGCTGCACTGCTCGCTACTAACGGCTAGCAATGCGTAATTCCGGCGGTGTGTCGCGCTTACAGCTTCTTTTCAAGCGCCCCCTGCAAGACTTTGATGCCAAGCATCGCATCGGCATACATCTTCTTGAGTTCACCGTTTTCCTTTTCAAGCGCCTTGAGCTGCTTGGCGTCCGCCACGTCCATCATTCCATACTTTTTGCGCCAACGGTGCAGGGTCGCTACGGATATTTGCTTTTTCTGACAGAAGCTCTCCTGGCTTAGGTCACTGGCATCGCATTCGCGTAGTAGTAGGATGATTTCTTCGGATTTGTGTCTTTTTTTTTGTCATGTTGTTTGGATTTGGATGTTACCAAATCCTCTCACTCAACATGGACCATTTTTCCTGGCTTGCGGCCACAATGATTCTAGTTTGTATTACTCGGAACTGTTTACGTTGCCGTTGATCTTAATACTGCGCTTGATATTAAGCGGGTAGAGTTGACCAAGTAGATCGGCACCGAAAGGAGTTTCATGGACGATCTCTACAGTGTAGATAGCATCCTCGGTTATCTTTGAGTCGAGCTCGGTAAGAACGAAAGTTCTGTCGGTAGGCAATACATCATCGATTATGACGAAGCTTGTATTGATCTTAATGACAGTTGCAGGAGTCGGGGTTGGAGCTCCTTTATATACCCTCAGATAAGTAGTGCTGGCAGGGTAAAGGTCGACGAGTTCTACAGTGACTACAGGAAGTTTGGCATACTCAACTGCGGTATCGATACCGGAAACGGTTCCTTTGGCGATAGGCCATATCTGAACTCGCTGTTGAGCCAATAGACTTGCATCAGGGGCAACACCCCAGTCCGGGTTGGCATAGATTGAGAAGATTTCTTCTCCTCGAGCATCAGGTAAATTGTCAGACTCAATCTGCGTTAAAATATTATTGATATAATGCGTTCCATTTTGCCCTACAGGGTCATGATCGTGGACGATCCAGGTGGCGTCTGCTGCAGCCTCGGTGGCGCCAGGGGCGTAGGCTACAATGCGGTGGTCAAACACGACTGATTTCGCTGCGTCTTGAACGTCTGGGTCATCGGTGATGAGACCTGTAATGTCATATTCCACGTTGAATGGATAATCGACACGGGTGCGGGGGATTGCCTCATACGGGTCAGCGCTGGTAATTCTAACGGCAGACTGAGGGTGGTAACTTGATACCGTCTTCTCATCAAGGAAGTAGGGAGTATTGTCCTCGTTCTTAATGGTGTAGAGGGAGTAGCGAGCACTTCCTAACACTCCGCGGGTGTCAGTACGAGTTCCCTCAGCGGCTATGTCGAGGCTATACTGAGTTCCGTCCATGTGCTCTACCCGGATTTCATTTGTGTATCTCTCATCCGCTAACGAAAGGCCAGTGGAACAGAGTAGTAAACAGAGTGATTTTTTCATAATTTATAGTGGTTGGCTTGTTATTGGATGCCGGTCTTTTTCTTTTCTTTTACTTCGTCTTCGTCTTTGGCCTTGGTGACTTCGGGGCGCAAAGCGTCAGCTTTGACGGTAATTGGTTGCCTGTGGTAGGTGGCGACAACGATTTTTCCAGTACCCTTGTAAGCCTTTATCGACTTAGGATGGATTTTCTTTTTACCCTTGGCTTGCTCCATACTCACTTCATGGGTATGGAAGAGTCCTCCGTATTTTTGGAGGAAAAGTGGCCAGCGAAGAAGTTTACCTACTGGTTTCTGGACTACTTTACCCTTTAAACGAGGGGGGACATAAATCACAGCGTTACGTGGCACCATCGCCCAATTACCATTGTGGACAAATAAGGTGGAGATCGCAAACAGATCACGCTTTCTGATGTCAACCAGAGGTTTGATCGGTTCACGCTCTTCGCCATGCCTCTCGATATCTTGCTTTTTTTGGGATTTAGCCAACTCGTTATGAGTGGGCGTTTTTTTTGCGACCACAGGTTTTTTTGCGCCACCGGCTGCTTGGGTGATTCCCGGAAGAGCGAGAACTGTGAGGGCTAGAATGATTGTTAGTTTCACGGTTTGTGTGGCTTGTGGGTTAGCAATATTGATTTTACTACGGAACCTTGGTAAAGCGTACCAAAATGATGGTATCCTGAAGGTCGTAACCGTAGTGGCTTGGATCACTGTGGGTTAGTTCGGCAGCATAGATGATGTCGAGTGGCCCTAATGCAAGCTTACCGTCTTCAATGTAAGGGCGGAGGTACTCGGACGCAGATGTTTGGTGTTCATAACCTGCAGCATTTCCTGGAGGAAGGTCTCCATTCATCAGCACTTTGACGTTTTGCGAGTCATTATAGTAGTAGTTATATCCACTCATGTTGAGCTTGGCAGCAAAACGTATAATCTCTCCGGCTTCCACAATGCGGTCATCGCAAAAGATGGCTGGATTCACCTCGCTACCTGTGCCTGTAAAGATGTGTTTCCATCCGGATGATGAGTAGTGGAGATAAGATTTGGCAGGATATTCACGGCCTGATCCATCGGTAATACCTACGCCAATTACGCAAACTTGGACACGGAGTCGGGTCTTGGTGACGATTTCTTGAGTAGGTTCTTCAATCTCGATAACTTCGATCACGCTCGCAGGGAACTCGATGTCCCAGGTGAGCTGTGGTGATACGCCCTCACGGACGGTGGATTGGTTCACATTGAGTGAGCCGACTGGTACGGCGGGGTCTTCTCCGCCTGCGAAGCTAGCAAGGAGGATGCCGCAGACGCAGATGCTTGTTATTGTTTTCATGTGTTGGTTTGTTGGTTTGTTGGTTTGTTGCTGATGTATCAGGATAAGGCTGTGATACGACTCTCTGGAGGGAAAGTGGTTTATTGATTACCCGGGGTAATCATGTATGTCTTTAAGGTATTGTCACTACCTTATAATAAGTGAATTACGGAATATTGAAAGGGTTTAATTCGCCTGATTACTGATTACTGATTGGTCGTTGAGACGGTTGATGCCGTTTGGTCAGTATGTTACGGTACAAACTTCGGGTGGATTTCCCTGACAACCACCATCCAGTTCATCATTGTGATGGGGGGGAGGGCGGCAGGGTTTAGGATAGGCCTAAGGGTAGCGCTAATGTTCTCAGGGACGACCTCACTATTAGGTCCTGATTTCAGGTCTGCAATACGTGTCGGAGTAGTATTGTTCTTTGCCATCGACCCTAGTTGTCCTTCGATTTGCACTGGCACAGGCGTATTGCTGTCGCCGTATCGTTTCTCGGGCGCGAACATTGAAAGCGGGGGGTAGTAGAGCTCTCCCGCAGCTACTGTGATATCAGCGGGTGGTGTAATGGGGGTAATGTTGGTATCATCTGCGATGATGAATCGGAGGTTGGTAACAATTGAGAATCCCTTTGTGTAGGCGGAAAAATCAGAAGCGTCTAAGAGGATGACGGCGATATCGTCAACGGCACATGGAAATGTGGGTTTGCGAATCGACACATTATTGACATAATCCACGTTGATGGAGAGGGTGTTGTTAACGGTGTATTGGCCCGCGCCCCTGAGGGCAAGGAAGTCCTTGAGTCTGCCTGCATGATAGGCAATCGAAGGTCTTCCATCGGCAGAAGTTTGTGTATGAAAGGGGAAGAGAAGGCCGTCCTCGGAGGCTTCGTCAGGCCAGGTTGTCCCCTTAGCAAATTCTTCCGTTGTCATGACACCATCGACACTGTAACGAAAGCGAATGACCGTTGGAGTCTGATCGTTACTCGATGCTACATCAATGACGTCGATGCTCATGGTGCATTGCTTTGCTCCAATACTGTAATAATCCCAAGATGTTGGTGATATGGAATTAGTTCCTTGATCAGAAGTACCAGTGCCTACATATCGATCGTAAAAATCAAGTCCCCGGTTGATGGGGATAAAGGCAATTCGACCACCATCAGCTGCAGAGGCGATTGGGAATGTGTGGCCCTTGGACTCGGCTATTTCACGTGCATGACTAGCAAATGGATTGTTGCCAGCACTGCTACCTGTCGTGCCTCCAATGTTAGAATCGTCAGATAGTTGAACTCCTTTACGACTGGATATGAACTCGGCCGAAAAGGAACCTTCGGTTCTTATTTTCCCTCCAAAAATACCGCCTTCACTTTGGATGTTCGACCATGAGGAGCCGTCTTCATGTTTACCTAATGTTATGTAGCTCGAAGCATTGATTGCAAGTTGTGATGGGACTTCATAGAGCGAGATAAGGTATTTCTTGGCGCGTGATTGAAGTTTGGTTTTAGCGTTGTCATGTTTCGAATGCCCCAGTTCAAAGGCCCACCAGTTGTGTTTGGCAATGAGACGGTTATTTTTCTGATAGTTGAAATGTACGTTTGGTGCTAATACGCGGTTATATTGAGGGTGGTCTTCAACATTATCTCCCACCCAGCCAGTGGCTGTTTTTCCATATCTCTTATTATAGGATACAATAGGAAAATGAGAATCTGAGACATGATCAGCCTCTGAACACTCGAGTGGCGGTGGGTAGGACTGGCTGGCTGATCGGTTGGTGCCGCTGCTAACTAAGTTGCCAGTTACATTTGGGTCAACGTCGTTTTCGACTGAGGTTTCTACCCACTGTTGTTCCGTAGTCTGAGTCCAGGTTGCTTCGACCCATGTAGGATCTGTCCAATAACCGGCCACAGTTGCACCCTTTTTCCAGCGACCTCTTACCCAATATCTGTACCAGTTGTTGTACCATCGGTACCATACATAGTGGCCGGCGATCCACTCGCGAGGCTCGCTGTATCCTTCTACCCACTCACCGGGTATGGAGTATCCGGGCACTTCTTGTCTGACAACAACGTCTTCGTAGTGCCCCGTGACAACCTCATGATTTTCGCCAATGTAGGGGACTTTAGTCAAGGGTGTAACTACGTTATTGGCCTCGAGTTGGCTGTTTGTAAAGTTGGCGCTTCGCATGCCTTCAAGACCCAGATTATCAGAGACAGTCGAAGATACGGCGGTGTGGGAGTTTGAGAGAGTGAGGGCTTCCTGCATGATGCTCTCCCAGTTGAGGTTTTCTGAGCTGTCAGCAGAATTATCCTGCATGCAGATCATTGCCTTGTTCGGGATGATCGTCGTGAGGGCGCGAAGGAATGCTTCTTCTCGCTGTTGGTAGTCGTTTTTAAGAATGAATTTCTTTTCGACGGCTTGAGATTCTACGGTGCTCTTATACATAGAGACCAAGATGAGTAAAAGTCCCATGCCTACGGACATGACTACGAGGAGTGATGCGAATCCTGCTCGGTTATGTTGGCTGCGGAGGTTGTTAACTGTTGGTATTTTCATCGCTGAGTTGTGGTTGAATAGATAATTTCCTCACCATTAGGACCGGTGAGTTTGATACGCATTACGCCGTTTTCTACATATAAAACAGCGTCGCTAAGTTGTGTGGATATACTCCACTGTGGGGAGGCTACGGCTAATTCTGCCATACTGCTGAGATGGTAGTAGTTGAGATCATTTTCAGTTGCATCAAAGGCGATAACTCCAAAGCTGCTTTCTGACTGATCTCCGGAATCTTCAAATTTGAGTGCAAGCACCTTGCCGTCTTGAATGACTGCATTTTGACTGCTTTCAGCGTCTTCAAGATTTGCATACATACGAAAGAAATTGGCTCGTGAAACAATTCGGTTAAGGGTGTTGTTAACGTGAGGGGCTTCGGTAATTAGGAAATTCTGAGTCCTTAGGATATCGTAAGAAGCAAGCTGTTGGTTAAACATAGTGAGTGACATTGCCGCAATCATTAGACCAACAACCATGGTCACGGTCATCTCAATGAGCGTGAATCCAGAGTGTTTGGTAATGTTCTTAGTTAACATCATTGGCTTCTAACAATTGTTCTTGATTTAACATACTCATCTTGGCCAATCTTGTAAGTCAGGTGGCTTTGAATCTGCCAAGTTTCGGCTTCAGATGGGTTGTTCAGCAGTTTGGCGTCGTAATCTATGTCGGTCGGATCCGGAATATTATTCTCATTAGGGATGCGGGTTCGAATAATCGTAGCCATCAATGGGTGACCGCCTGGCAGCTTGCCTATTTCGATTTCCGTAGTGCTGTGATCAGGGTAGAGCGGCCAAGGTGAACCTGCATCGGTTAGTTGCTGAAAGCTGATTCGTTCGGCATAAGCTTGTTCGTAACTGATATAAGCATCAGATACATTTTGGTAAATGATCCACTGTCGCGGAACTATGAGGTCGAGACTGCTTTTCATGACAACGAGTCCTATAGTAGCCAATACTGACAATGCGACGGTCATTTCGACAATCAGGCTGCCCCTTTTACAAGCACGTAATATGGAGGGAGGGGAGAGTCCCTTAGGAAGTCTGAAGTATCCAGTCTTGCTATGTGGTTTATTTAAGTTATCCTTAGTCTCGATATGTTTAGAATGCTGAATTGTTCCACCGAAAGGTGTATCTTGCCTCTGTTCCTTATGCTGCTCGCAGGAAATGTGTCGGCTCAGGCGATTTTGCCTCCGCCCTTTGGATTGCAATGGGGAGGAGCTCCGGACAAAGTTTTTGATTGGGCTGAATCCAAGAAGCTGGATGTCACGATTGAAACGAAGGGGGTTCAACCCGAGCTCTACATCGTTCGTGTGTCCTCGGCTCGCGGTCCTCTTCCGGGACCTGAGCAACGAGCTTATGCGCTGGAGACCAGGTATCATTGGGGGAAGTTGTTTGAGGTGACGGTGCATTATGGTGCTTCTGGAATGAAACCCGCGGAGGTGAGGGTTTCATTTGATAAATTAAAAACGGCTATGAGCTTAATACATGGTGCGTTTGCTCCTAATAATAAGCAAGTGAAAAAAGACGATGGATTCATTAGGAAGTCGGTTTCTTATCATGTGGAGCCGGTGAAAGGCTTGTTGTTACTGATGGGCTTGACTGAGGTTGAAGATACATTGAGGAAAAAGGAGTCGGTTCGTTATTCTCTGCTGTATCGGAATCAAAATGTTATTCCTCAGAAATAGTCGGTTGAATTGGTTAGTTGAGTTCTTGGTTGCGGTTTAGAAAGGTTTGATCTGTAATTATTGAACCCACGGACCTTGTGGGACTTGGCCGTCTTCGGCGAATTTCCATGAGACTCGATAGCCGCTACGAACCCCGAGAAAGTCTCTTACAGCAGGGCTGATATCGATTCCGGCGTTGCCGTTACGATTAGGCTTGGGCTGGTGCCCTTTAAAAACGTATTGCCAATCGTCTGTGTTAAATGGTCCACAGTCTTCCCACTGGGCGTAACAAATTTTTCCACGGTAGTGGATGGCGATCCAGCGGCCCTTACAGACCGAGGTCCGCGTGCCTTTGTGGGATCTCCCTTTGTGGGATCTCCAATACCACGGAATTACCTTGGATGCCTCGGGGTGATGGCCTCCACCTGGGGCGATGTCATTGTAGGGCAGGGCGATATAAAACGGGTTCAAGCGAGGAGTGAAGGCTGCTGGACGGAAGCCTAGGCGCTTAGCTGGGTGATCCACTCCACCGTAATTAGTCTGCCAGTTAGGGTCCCACGAGCTGGCATTGTTAGGGGTGGGGTTGCGTTCACTGGGTTTTTCTCCGACCCAGAAAACGGTTGCGGTGATGCCACGGTGCCAGCGATGGCGCGTGTCGGACCAAGGGGTAGGCTCTTCCTGAACGATACGTGCTTTTGGTGGAGCTTGGAATGGGCAGAGGATGTCAGGAATGGCCTCACGGCGGTGGTTGAGAAATGCGGCATGTAAAGAATCCACCCGAGCTTCGATGCCAAACTCGTCATCCAAGGATACAAAGCTAGCGTGTGCTCCGCTTGACAGCAGGCACAGAACGATCGCCGATATTAGGCTCGTAAGACGCATTTTATTGAGTGTGTAAGAATGTTAGAAGCGTGGGGGGGGCTAGTGTTGCTGGGATCAGAACGTTTCGTGAGTGCGAGATTTTAAGTCGCTGCTAATCATTTTGACATGTCTGATAAGCAGTAAAGTTTCAATCTCAATACTCTCTGAGTAATCTTTGATATTTAAGTGTGCCTAATAATTGAGATGAATCAATCTTTATTTTGATGATGTGATCACCTGAGCTTGAAAATACGCCTTTAGCGCCGCATCTTTTTTAAAAATAATAAGGTTTTCTGGCTGTCCGCTCACTGATCGGCTCTGAAATACACAAAAAACCTTCCCCGGGTGAAGAGGGGGGGTGGGTCCGATGCATCCCTAAATGTAAGGGGTGGACGCATCAAGATTAGGTAAATGTGTGTGGCTCTATTATGGATCTCTTTTGACGACGCTAGGAGCATGCATTCCACGGTCGATTACAAAGGTCGTGTGGGCGAGTCGCTCGGGCTTACCTTGGTGAAATGGGGTGATTGCGAGGACTTCGATGGTGTATTTTCCATCGGCAAGGGTGTCACGCCACTCTCCGAGCGGGATCAGTTGATCCTGGGGGACAATGGTGTCAAAGCGAATCACCGACTGAGGTAGAGCAGTGCCTCGAGTGCCAAGTTTTGCTGCACCGTGGTATACTTGGACGTAAGTGACGCTGTCAGGGTAGAGATCTTGGCAGACGATGCCGACAGGCTGTTTCAGTTTGGCTCTCGATAGAGTAGCTGATGCGTTTAAACTGCTGTATTACGCCGTCCTTGAGCGGGGTCGTTCCTTGGGCGCAACTTCACTAATTGGGCGATTCTTCCTGTTAGTGCTCGGCGTCAAAAACAGCACTAAAATTATGGTTGAGATGTATTGGGGGTCATTTATTGTTCATTTTTAATTGAACCTTGATGCCGATATGACGATAAAAGCCGACAATCTTGAAAGAATTGAGATGCTGGAAGTCGAAGTTTCCTGATATTCAGGGTGTGTATTCTGAGAGGCCCATCATGGAGTTTGCGAATTCATCTAGTGTTGATGACTGGGCACAAAAAAACCATAACTCCGGATAGGAGCTACGGTTGGTGAGATGCCTTGTGTTTGTATTTAACTATATTAAATAGAGTTGTTTACGACTTCGTTATACGTTGAAGCGAAACTCCACGACGTCGCCATCCTTGACCTCGTATTCCTTGCCCTCAATACGGAGTTTACCGACATCACGGGCGGCTGACTTGGATCCTGCTGCAACGAGGTCATCGTAGGCCACAACCTCGGCTGCAATGAAACCACGCTCGAAGTCGCCATGGATGACGCCAGCGGCTGCCGGGGCTTTGTCACCGTGATGGATGGTCCAAGCGCGGGTTTCTTTTTCACCACTAGTAATATAAGTGCGAAGGCCCAAAAGGTGGTAAACGGCGCGGATCAATGTGGATACACCTGAATCAGTGATTCCCATGTCGGCAAGAAACTCGGTGGCTTCCTCCGGGTCGAGCTCTACAAGCTCTTCTTCGATCCGTGCAGAGATGACAATGGCCTCGGCATCATGAGATGCTGAGGCGTAATCGCGAACTTTGGCCACCATGGCGTGACTATCAGGGTCTTTCTGCGCCTCAGCAAGTTCGTCTTCGGCGACGTTGCAGGCGAAGATGGTGCGTTTTGAGGAAAGTAGGAAGAGCTCCTTCAGGGTGACTTGCTCATCCTTGGAGAGCTCCATTGTCAGGGCTGGTTTGCAGGCATCGAGGTGGGGGAGTAGTTTGTCGATGAGTTCGACCTCTTTTTTAGACTCCTTATCACCACTCTTGGCTTTCTTTATGCGAGAGAGCTTACGTTTTTCCAACGCGGCCATATCAGCGAGAATTAGCTCGGAATTGATGATTTCAATATCACGGATGGGATCAACGCTACCTAACTCGTGGATAATGTCATCGTTATCAAAACAGCGAACCACTTGCACGATGGCATCGACTTCGCGGATGGTGGCGAGGAACTTGTTTCCAAGGCCTGCGCCTTCAGAAGCTCCTTCGACGAGTCCTGCGATATCAACAAATTCAATCGCTGCGGGGATGATTTTCTGGGTTTTGCTGATTTTGGCAAGCACATCCAGTCGGTCATCAGGCACAGTGACAACCCCGACGTTCGGGTCGATGGTGCAAAATGGGTAGTTGGCCGCCTCCGCATTGCGGGTGCGGGTGACTGCGTTAAAGAGTGTCGACTTGCCGACATTGGGTAGACCTACGATTCCTGCTTTGAGCATGGCGCGGGACGCTAGGGCGAAAACCGACAATTGCAATCCGTATATTTTGAAAATTGCGCCTTATTGCCGAGCTTATGCCTTGACCTTCGTGCAATTCGCGGCTTGTTTGCGCCCATGCAGCACGTGCTTCTGAAATCAAAAATCCACCGCGCCTGTGTCACCGTCGCTGACGTTGAGTATGAAGGTAGCATTGAAATCCCTTCTGACCTAATGGAAGAGGCCGGCCTCTGGGAGGGCGAGCGAGTCCTCGTGACTTCAGCATCCAAAGGAGGACGACTCGAAACCTACGCCCAAGCCGGAAAGCCTGGCACGGGGAAAATCATTATGAACGGCGGTGCCGCTCACATTATTAAAGCTGGAGAACGCATTACCATCATGGCTTTTGCAATTTCCGAAAACCCGATTCTTCCCAAAAGAGTCGTCTGTAACGAAAAAAACGAGGTCCTCCGCCACATTTAGTAGCGGAGCGATTTTACCCTAGATCAAAAAATACCTTAAAAAGGCGTGAATCGCGCCTTTACAAGGTGCAATCACTTCACCATATTCCCGCGCCCATGACTCCTATCATTGCTGCCGATTGGCTTACTATTTCTATTAATCTCCTCTTGGTGATCCATGTGATCATCTGTCTTCTGCTTGCACTTGTTGTTCTGATGCAGCGTCCCAAGCAGGAAGGCCTCGGTGCCGCCTTTGGTGCCGGTCTTACTGACCAGGCATTTGGTGCACGCACCACTGATGTGCTGCAGAAAGGCACGGTCTACCTTGGAACTTTGTTTTTCATCATCACACTGGTGCTTGCGATTCTTATTGGTAAACGCCAGAACAATAATCCTACGATTGTTGCTGACCCTGCAGAGCAAACTGAGGAACCTACACCTGCTGTAGAGATTCCTAAAGTGCTTGAAGGTGAAACGCCTGCCGTTGAAATGCCTAAAAAGAAGGATGCTGCTGAAACACCTGCACCAGTCGTTCCAGTTACTCCTGCGCCTACCCCACCAGCGACTCCGGTTACGCCACCCGTGGCACCCGTAGTTCCACCAGCACCGGCTGTGCCTACAACTCCTCCAGCAGGAGGGGGTCAGTAACCATTTCCTGTGGCAGGAAAATCCAACGCTGACGACGAGGTTCCTGTTTGGGCCCGATCAGATGCGTTTCCCCCGAAGCCATCCTCTCAAGAGGATTTTGGCTATATAGACCTTAAGGGCAAAGTCCACTCGGCAAAAGACGCGGACGAGCTGGCCAAGAAGGTAAGCGTTTCCCGTGAGGGTATCGATTTCGTGTGGACTCCTGCATCTGATCAGCTTGTTGTTCCCGAAGAGGTATCGGCTCTCCACAAGTCCATGCGTGCCCGACAAACGAGGTATGCCGATCAGGATCTTAGTGATGGTAAGAGAATGGGTCTTGTCTTCGGTGCGATCATGATCTGGACGATCTATGGTGCTTGGAAAAACGGTGGTGGTAAGATCGAGGCGCTCTACTCACACCAGCTAACAGGTTTGGCGGCCATGTTGCTGTTTCTCTTTGGTCTTTTACCGTTG
Organism: Akkermansiaceae bacterium; assembly: GCA_037620805.1. Lineage (GTDB taxonomy): Bacteria > Verrucomicrobiota > Verrucomicrobiia > Verrucomicrobiales > Akkermansiaceae > Oceaniferula. Next base: position 12,891 of record JASJLI010000058.1, on the reverse strand, counting down.
TATGAAGGATGGAAAAAGAAGCGTCATCTGGCGCAAACCAAGCCATCCGATCTAGCGAAAGAGATCCCTGATGCTCAGTTCGATACTTGGCTGCAACGTCAGAAAATCCCCGTGACCTATTTTTTATTAGGCTGTCTGCTGATTTGTGGACTAGCTCAAGTCTATCTCGACTGGGGGAAGACTCAGTTTGATTCTTCTGTGATGCAGGCAGGTTTACTTAAACATGTCGCTCTACAACACCCTGAACAACTTGATGGGGGAGCATGGTGGCGAATGCTTACAGCTCCGATGCTGCATGGAAACGCAATCCACTTTTTGATGAATGCCGGTGGGATACTTTATCTGGGGCGGAGGACCGAAACATTAGCTCGCTGGCCTCATCTATTGATCGTCTTTGTGGCTGCCGCTTGGGTGGGTGGGCTCGCTACCTTCTATTGGTTTCCTAATAAGATTGCCGTCGGTGCATCGGGTGGTCTGATGGGTTTGTTAGGCTTCATGCTGGTCTTTGAGACATTACACTCTCGGCTCGTTCCCAAGCCTGCCAGAAGAAGATTGTTAGCGGGCGTGCTGATGATGATGGTGATTGGTGTTATAGGCATGAGTTTTATTGATAATGCGGCCCATGCTGGCGGACTGTTGGCAGGGATGGCCTATGCCGCGATCGTCTTTCCATCTACGGTTTCGACACATCGTCCTGAGACGATGAGACGTGATATCGTCATTGGTTCACTGGCAGCGATTGCGATCATTTTTGCGGGATTTATGACTTTCATCAAAGTGCTGACCTGATTTTTGGGTTAAAATAGTCGATTGGACAGAGAAATCTGACACGGGGACTTGTCAAAAGGCTCTGTCAGGGCAATGAATAGATGTGCGGCGAGCATGCTGCACTCCCTCATTAGGTTACCTCATGTACGTACTCGGAATAGACACTGGCACCCAAGGCACAAAGACATTGGTCTTTGATCTCGAAAAGGCTGCGGTTGTTGCAGAATCATCTCAGTATTATGGTATGATCGAGGGGCTTCCCGAAGGGCATCGTGAACAAGATCCTGCGCTGTGGATCAAGGCCGTGGATCACACCATCCGCGACTGCCTGAAGCAGCTCGGAGCTGACGCATCACGGGTCTCTGCGATTGGTGTGAGTGGTCAGCAGCATGGGCTGGTCATCCTGGATTCTGAAAACAGTATCATCCGTCCTGCTAAGCTGTGGAGTGATACTTCGACTACTGAGCAGTGTGATGAAATCTCTCGTGCCTTTGGCGGTGCTCCAGGTCTGATCGAACTGGCTGGTAATCCCATGTTGCCCGGATACACGGCGCCCAAGATTCTCTGGCTAAAGCAAAATGAACCACAAAATTTTCAACGGATAGAAACCATCCTGCTGCCTCATGACTTTATTAATTACTGGCTAACAGGTGTAAAACGCATGGAGCCAGGGGATGCCTCGGGGACGGGGATGTTCGATGTTCGCAATCGTCGCTGGTGTCGGGAAATTATCGATTTTATCGATCCCGGGTTACACCACGCATTACCTGCTGTCGGGTCGTCGCTTGATATACTTGGGCCTATCCGCCCAGAGCTGGCCGATGCCTGGGGCTTAGGTCGACAGGTTTTGATCAGTGCAGGAGGTGGTGATAACATGATGGGAGCGATCGGAACAGGTAATGTGGGTGACGGGCAGGTCACCGTTTCGCTAGGGACGAGTGGCACCGTGTATGGTGTGCATAATCAGCCTCTAATCGATCCTCAAGGAGAGGTGGCTGCATTCTGTGACTCTACAAACCGATGGTTGCCTTTAGCCTGCTCGATGAATGCCACAGTGGTGACCGAGGCAGTTAGAAATCATTACGGTTGGGATCATGACCGTATGGAGAAGGAGGTAGCCTCTGCTCCAATGGGCTCCGAAGGTTTGATGATGTTACCCTATTTCCAAGGGGAAAGAACACCAAGTCTGCCAGATGGCTGCGGTGTGCTCCATGGACTGAATATTTCCAATTTTAAAAAGTCAAACATCATGCGAGCCGCGATGGAAGGTGTTAGCCTGAGTCTTGGTTATGGCATGCTGCGGCTGTGTGAACTTGGCTTTGAACCCACCTCGGTGAAGGTGACCGGTGGAGGTGCTAAGAGCCCCGTATGGCGACAAATCATTTCTGATGTGTTTGGTTTGCCTCTCGTTAAATTGAAGACAGACGAGGGGGCAGCACTCGGTGCGGCACTGCAGGCTGCGGTTGTTTTTTTCCGCCACAGTGGGGAAGATTTAAGTTATGAGGAGATTATAAGTTATGCTGTTTCTCCCGACCCCGACACCATGTGTGAACCGGACGAAACTAGGCATGCATTTTATCAGGATTTGTTAGCTAGACAGCAATATCTCGTAGAAACACTTCACATCCAAGGCTTCCTCTAGGCCTCACTTGTTATACTTGATGATGAGCGATCGGTCGGAAATCAGAGGGACGTGGAAACAGTGGGTCGCGGGGAAAATAGTTTCCTCACTAATGCGTACGATTGGGCTGACGCTTCGTTATCGTTTGCATGATCCTAGCGGTCAGAAAGAGAAGGCTGGGCCAGGGGTTCCCGTGATTTGGATTTTTTGGCATAACTGTCTATTCGCTGCACCGTTGACTAAAAAGAGATTTAGCGGGAGTGCGCCTGCAAGCGCATTGGCCAGTGCTAGTCGCGATGGAGCCGTCATTGAATCGGTGGTGGCAAACTTTGGCGTCAAGACAGTGCGAGGCTCCAGTTCCCGACGTGGAGTAGCGGCTCTCATTGCTCTTAAAAAAGCGCTCAAGGCAGGGGAGCATCTTTTTGTTACTCCCGATGGGCCACGTGGTCCTCGTTATCATCTACAGCCGGGTATAATAAAGCTGGCGCAGTCGTCCGGTGCGCCCATTATTCCAGTTAGATTCGAATACTCATCGTGCTGGCGATTAAAGAGCTGGGATAGATTCCGGATCCCTAAGCCGTTTAGCAAAGTAACGATCACCGTCGATGAGGCAATTCTAGTTCCTCCTAAAATGGAAGATGATGAATTTGAAAACTATCGCAACCAAGTTGAAAATGCGCTCCGGGAAGGCGTTGATGATATCCCAACTAACGAATAAATATGATGAGCAAAATTATTGATGGTAAATCCGTGGCTAAGAAAGTGTTAGCCGAATGTGGTCAGGAAATCGAAGATCTCAAAAACAGCGGAGTTATACCGGGCCTGGCTGTCGTGTTAGTGGGAGAGGATCCCGCATCTAAGGTTTATGTCGGCTCCAAAGTCCGCAAGTGCGCAGAGCTTGGATTGCATTCACGCAAGATTGAGCTGCCTGTGAATGCTACTCAGGAAGAGGTGCTCGCTGTCGTAGAAGAGCTGAATGCTGACCCTGCGATTCACGGGATTCTGGTGCAGTCGCCACCACCGCCACAGATTGATGAGGACGCCATTGTGAGGGCGATCGATCCCGCTAAGGACGTCGATGGCTTTCATCCTGTTAATGTAGCCAAGCTCGCGTTGGAAGATGGTAGCGGGTTTGTCCCCTGCACACCAGCTGGGTGTATGCGATTACTTAAAGAGGCCGGTGTGGAAACATCGGGTGCAGAGGCTGTGGTTATTGGACGTAGTATGATTGTAGGTAAACCAATGGCTTTGCTTTTGATGAGTAAAGAGGGCAACGCAACCGTGACCGTAGCTCATTCGAGAACCAAGGACCTAGCGAAGGTCTGTAGTCGAGCCGATATCATCGTCGCCGCCATTGGACGTCCCGGATTTGTGACTGCTGATATGGTCAAAGAGGGAGCTGCTGTGATCGACGTGGGCATCAATCGTGTCGATGATCCCAGCGCTAAACGCGGCTACCGCCTCGTAGGTGACGTCGCCTACGATGAAGTGGCACCCAAGTGCTCAGCCATCACTCCGGTGCCGGGTGGTGTTGGCCCCATGACCATCGCCATGCTGATTTCTAACACGATCAAGGCGGCGCGTCAGAGCCTGTCCTGACTCCTGCTGCCTACCACCCGAATCCTGATATCTGCTGACTGCTATCTCTTAATTTCCCAGACTTCACAGATCTGGTTCGATATGTGGTTGGTTTTATCGAAACGATCGGTTTGCCCAAGATAAACGGCGCGGACATCTTGTTGTGGAGTTTTGAGTAGGTTGACAACGGAGGCCGCTGTCGTGGCTCTTGCTGCAGAGAGTGTCTGGTTGGCTTTTGCTCCTCCTGTTTTGGAGGCATAACCGACAACAAGAAAGTAGGACGTGCTGCCAGCACCTTTACCCATGGCATTTTTAATCATTGTTTCGCGGTTGAAGGTGATCTGGGAGGATCCGGTGGCGAAAGTCTGCCTGTGAATGACACGGGCCCCTAATGTAGTTTCAATCTCTTTATAAGCGGGCGTAAGAGCTGGGCCACTGACATTGTCGAGAGTCTTGAGGCGGGCATAGAGGCGAGCGGCTTCAGCAGGAAGATCTTTCTCTGATTCGATGAATAAACGAGCGCGGTCAAGCAGGGAACGGAGTCTCTGAATCTCGTAGCGTTGCAAGTTGACTTGAGGGCGGAGTTTGGCGATTTCTGCCATGGCTTCGTCATACTGGCTTCGGTCGATCTTGTTTTTAGCGGCCTCCAGAAGTCCGTCGATTTGCATTTGTAACTTATTACGGTTTTCAACGCTATCGTTGAGTTGCTTGCGGAGTATAGCCGTATCCTCGGTGCTTGGGCGAGTTCGAAAGTCTGCTAGCTGTCCTTGAAGTTCGGCGAGTTGCTTGCGATAGTTCTCGATCTGGTTGTTGGCCATTTGCAAATCATTACCGAGTCTCGCCACCTGATTGGTAGAATTGGCAGCCTGGTCGAGCTTGGTTTGCAAGGCTGAAATTTGAGCGTAGAGGCGTTTGGCATTTTCATCACGTGATGTCAGCTGGCTCTGAAGATCGCGCAGGGCGGCATCTTTGGTTTCGAGTTCAGTCTGCCACTGACCTGCGAGGGATGCGAGTGCTGTGGCGTCGCGCTTAAGTCGATCAGCGGTCATGCGTGCACTGCTGGAATCCTCAGGAAGTGGAGGTAGTCCTTGGCGGGCACGCTCAGCATTGGCATCGGCTCGTAGTTGAGCGTTTTTAGCTGTCAGTGCGGCAATGTCGGCGTTATTGCCTCCATCGGATTGGAAAAGTTTGCCGTTCATTGAAAGCATTAGCATGACAAAGAGAAGGACGACGATGATGACGATCAGGGCTGTTGTAAGCTGATTGCCACCATTTTTGTTAGAAGTGGGGACCGCATTGTTGGTAGTGGACTCCGTAGGAGCTTGGGAGGGGGTGTTGGTATCGTTGGTATCGTTGGTTTCCATGGTGTGGATCGGGTTGGTAGGCTAGGTGTGGGCAGGGTTTAGCGTTTTTTCCAGCCCAGTGCAAGTATGCTGTTTACTCGTGAAACCAGCCTTATTTAGCAGCAACAAGCTGTAAATTGGGATTGATATCCTCGTGCAGGCTTGAGGAAACACCCCTGAGATGGCTCTGAAGTGCCACAAAGGCAATCATAGCAGCATTATCCGTAGATAAGGCTGGTGGCGCTATGAGGAGATGATGTCCCGCCTGATCGCAAGCCTGCTGCATTGCTTCCCGAAGCGCGAGATTACATGAAACACCGCCCGAGAGAGTGATCAGGTTTTCCCCGCATTGCTTGGCCGCGAGCATGGTTTTGTAAACCAAGACATCGATGACAGCCTGCTGAAACGACGCGCAAAGGTCGGGGATTGCGTCGATTGGGGCTCGCCCTTGGGATGGATCAAGCTTTTCGAGCTGATAAAGCACAGCCGTTTTGAGTCCTGAAAATGAGAACCCAAGCCCATCCTTCATCATTGATCGGGGAAACTTAAACGCTGTTGGTGAGCCGTTACGGGCCTGTTTTTCGATTTCCGGCCCTCCAGGGTAGGGGAGGCCAAGCATTTTACCGACTTTATCATAAGCCTCGCCTGCCGCATCATCGCGGGTGCTTCCGAGCAATGCATAATCACCGAAGTCCTTCATGTGGATCAAGAGCGTGTGGCCACCCGATACAATCAGCGCCAGATTAGATTCTAGTTTTTCTGCCATCAAAAAAGGAGATAGCAAGTGACCCTCCATATGATTCACCGAGATAAAGGGTTTGCCCATAGCCATGGATAGTGATTTGGCGGTGGTGTTTCCCACCAGCAGCGATGATGCAAGGCCCGGACCCGCGGTCGCACCAAAGGCATCGATTTCATCAACGCCAAGACCAGCATTTTCCAGCGCAATCTCAATCAGTGGTCGGAGGTGGAGTGAATGGTTTCGGCTAGCCAGCTCAGGCACCACCCCACCGAACTCTCGATGGATGTCAATTTGCGATGAAATCTCAGATGAAAGCACGGTCACCTTGCCCTCATCATAGCGTAGAATCGCCACAGCTGTTTCATCACAACTGGACTCAATGGCGAGAATTGTCGTCGGCATGCGGTTTTCTAGACAGGATTAACAGGATTAACAGGACTTTTTGTCCATGTATCCAGTGTTTTTGTGATTGGAAATTGGTTTTTGGAGTTTGGTTTTTGAAACTTAGCACTTTTGGTAATTGGAGTTTAAAACTTGTAGTTTCAGCGAAGCACTCTTTACAAACACAAGGGACTTTGGCAGAACCCGCGCCTATGTCTGACTCATCCGAGCTTCCTAAAGCCTACGAACCACAGGCCGTCGAGAAACAATGGTATTCCGCATGGCTGGAAAATGGTTGTTTTCACGCAGATGAATCTTCTGAAAAGGAGGGGTATTCCATCGTCATCCCTCCACCCAACGTCACCGGAATCCTTCACCTCGGACACGTCCTTAATAACACGATCCAAGACATTCTTGCACGCCGCGCCCGACAGCAAGGTAAAGAGGTTCTATGGCTTCCTGGAACCGACCACGCTGGCATTGCCACTCAAACTAAGGTTGAAAGGCAACTTCGCGAAGAAGAAGGGAAAACTCGCCGCGACCTCGGACGTGAACCCTTCCTCGAGCGTGTTTGGGATTGGAAGGAAAAACACGGTGGTATTATCATCCAGCAATTAAAACGACTCGGCTGCTCATGCGACTGGGATCGTGAGCGCTTCACCATGGACGACGATTACTCAGCCCAGGTGTCCGAAGTATTTAGCAAACTTTTCAATGATGGCTTGATCTATCGTGGCAAACGCATGGTTAATTGGTGCCCAGTTTCCCTCACCGCCCTCTCCGATGAGGAAGTGATTTCCAAGCCTAAAAAGTCGAAACTCTACTTCATGAAATATGAACTGGTCGATACCCCAGGCGAGTTTCTTGAAATCTCCACTACCCGACCCGAAACCCTTATGGGCGACGTCGCTGTGGCTGTGAATCCCAAGGATGAACGCTACACTGCTCTCATCGGTAAAAAGGTGCGCCGACCATTCCCCGCCGCAGATATCCCAATCATCGCGGACGACCACGTCGATATCGAGTTCGGAACCGGTGCTCTAAAAATCACCCCCGCCCATGACAAGGCTGACTTCGAGATCGGTGCACGCCACAACCTCGAAATTATCGACACCCTGCACGCTGATGGCTCCGTCAACTGTCCCGATTGCCCGGACCTCGACGGCCTTGATCGTTTTGTCGCGCGCAAGAAAGCCGCCCAAAAACTCGAAGAGCTTGGCCTGCTCATCAAGGTTGAAGAATACGAGAACAACGTCGGCTACTCCGAGCGCGCCGATGTTCCTATCGAACCGCGCATTTCCATGCAGTGGTTCCTCAAATACCCAGCCACCGAAGAAACAGCCAAAGCTGTCGCCGACGATGATATCCAGTATCGTCCAGCCCGCTGGGCCAAGACCCACGCCAACTGGATGGACAACATTCAGGACTGGTGCATCAGTCGCCAGCTCTGGTGGGGTCACCAGATTCCAGTATGGTATCGCAAGGAAAAATCCGAGGCTCTACTCGCCGCCGAATCGTTAGACGTGGTCGACATGCGGGCCGGCGACATTTACGTGGGTGCCGAACCTCCGTCCGATCCTGAAAACTGGGTGCGCGACGAAGACGTCATGGATACCTGGTTCAGCTCATGGCTGTGGCCCTTCGCCACCATGAATGAGGCCGAACAGAAAAAATTCTACCCGACCACAGACCTCGTCACCGGACCGGATATCATCTTTTTCTGGGTTGCCCGCATGATCATGGCTGGTTTCTACTTCAAGCAGCAGATCCCATTCAAAAACGTCTTCTTCACCTCCATCATCCGTGACAGCCAAGGACGGAAAATGAGTAAGTCGTTAGGGAATTCACCTGATCCAATCGATCTGATGGATGTCTATGGTGCTGATGGACTCCGCTTCGGTTTGCTTCGCACCGCACCGATTGGAGCGGATGTTAGGTTTGATGAGCAGCTCGTTGCTGAAGGTCGTAACTTCGCTAACAAAATCTACAACGCCTGCAGATTCCGTCAAATGGGCAGCGAAGCCACAGTTTCCAGTTGTCAGTTACCGGTTGCCAGTAGCTTGCGGCCGTATCACATCGATATTGCCAACAAGCTCGATTCTCTTGCGGTGAATCTTGAAAAATCCTATGCCGACTACCGCTTCAACGACGTCGGTCAGCAGCTCTACGATTTCCTCTGGAGTGAGTTCTGCGATAAATACCTTGAGGCTGTCAAAGGTGACCTTCGTGATTCGGCCACTACCGAAGCTCGTGAAACGACTCTTGCTGTATTCGACGCCGTAATGAGCCGCTACCTGCAACTCCTGCATCCATACATGCCACATATTACTGAGGAACTTTCTTCTCGTATGGGTTATATCGACAAGGGTAAATTCCTGATGGAAAAAGTTTACCCATCCAGCCCCTTGGCTGCTGGTTCTCAAGATTCAGCTTCACAAGCCGATTCTGTCTACACCACCGCGGGGCGCATGCGTAATCTTAAGGCTGAATACAATGTTGGCGCTCGTAAGGATGTTAAATTTATCATTATCAAGGCTGCTGATTGGCTCCTATCCGAGATCGATGTGCTTGGCCTGCTCGCTGGAGGTGAAATTGAAATTCTTGATTCCTATGACGCACCGCAGGGAACTCCCGCTGCCGTAACGGACGTGGGTGAAGTTTACTTGCCGCTCGAAGGATTGATCGATGTGGAGGCTGAAAAATCGCGGATCGACAAAGAAATTGCAAAAGTCGAAGGCGAAGTGAAGAAATGTGAGTCAAAGCTCGGAAACTCGGCCTTTGTAGATCGTGCACCTGCCGAACTCGTTGACCGCGAGAAGGCTCGTAGAGACGAATGGGCGCAAAAACTTGGCCAGCTACAGGAGATGCGTTCATCGCTCGGATAAGTTGCTTGTCACCTCAGGAAAGACCGCTAGTTTAGACCGCGTATTCGATTTACGAAATAGCCCATGCCGAAACTTGAAGATATAATAGATCTCCCATCCGATGCCGTTGAGCTTCTGGAAGCAGTGGGCTATCTTGATGCACACGAACTAGGTGAAGCTGATCCAAGGGAACTGGTTGCTGAACTGGTTAAGGCCAACAAGGCACTAGGAATTATGGCGGATGCTCCTACCGTGGACCATGTTAAAACTTGGCAGGAGACCAGTTCTACTTATGTCAACGTCACGCCCGTGGAGACTGAGGCAGTGGAGGAAATAGTGGATGCTCCTCAACAGCAGGAAGAGTCTGATAATGCTTACGAAGAAGAGGAGGAAGATGTTGATTCCGAAAATGGGGACGAAGCCCACTCCTTTGATATCGACCACAATCTAGTCAATTTTGAGGAGGATCCTGAAGTGCAAGAAATGCTTGCGATTTCTCCCGAGGCGGTGCCACTTCATCCTACCCTGATCAGGCGCCATAAACTTGCCGTTGCAGACATCCCCGAAGGATATCTGTTGACCCAGTGTGAAGGAGAGGTAGAGATTAATGTGATGACGTCAGCCCGGCTCGCCAAGGCACAGCGTCGTGAAGCCGAGGTCAAGCGTACGGGCTTGATGGTATCCCGCATTAGAAACTTTGAGACGGCTTCATCGGATGATCATCACGTAAAACCTCTCGATAAAGGTAATCCGAAGGAATCAGTCTCTGTAAGTGATGGCCTTAACGAGGGGCTCCGTCCCGAGTCTCGCCGATTCGTCAGAGGTGTGTTGCACCCTGATCCGGTGAGTGTTCGAGTCTCGGCATTTTTTGCAGTGCTTGTGGAAGTGATGTTGGCCGCCTGTTTAATTGGTATCCCATGGCTTCTCATTCACGAGCACATGAGCGGAAACAGCATGCTCTGGTGGGTTGTAGGTTTATCAATAGGTCTAGTTGTATCGGCATTATGCTATCTCTTCTGGGGAGTCGGAGCGCGTTGCCGTGTTTGTGGCCAGCGTCAGTTTTCTCCTAAGAAATGTCTGAAAAATAAAAAGGCACATCACGTCCCCGTGATTGGTTATATTTTCCCCACAGCCTTGCATGCCATGTTTTTTAAGTGGTTCTACTGCACCTATTGTGGCACCGCAGTCCGTTTAAAAAAGTAGCCTCGTCGATACTGAGGCCACTTGAGTTATTCTCTGAGATTCGAGTCGATCATTATGGTCACTGGACCATCGTTGATGAGAGCCACTTTCATATCGGCTCCGAACTCACCTGAGGCACAGGGTTTACCCATTTCCTTTTCCGCAGCGGCGATAAATTGTTTGTAGAGTGGTATCGCGGTATCTGGTCGCGCGGCTTTGATAAACGATGGTCTGTTACCTTTCTTCGTGCTCGCGTGGAGCGTAAACTGGCTGACAATTAACAAGTCTCCCTCAACGTCTTTGATACACCGATTCATTTTCCCCTCATTGTCAGCAAAAATTCTCATGCGTGCGATTTTTCCAACTAACCAATCAATATCCTCTTGGCTGTCGCCATCGATAATACCTAACAAAACTAAAAACCCTGTATTTATACAGCCAGCGATTTTTTCATCGATAGTGACGCTGGCCTCGGAGACGCGTTGAATGATAACCCGCATAATGATTTAAATAATGAAAAGACGTTTTTCTTTCCTTCGGAAAAATCGATCACCCGGGAGGTTGATTTTGGCCGTGGATGGATCAGTAATGAGAGTGATACATCGTTCCAAAAGATGGTGGCTGACGTTAGGAATGCCATGTTTTTTAAGATAGTCGTGGATCACCGTCGATTGCATGACGGGGGAGAGTTCGACAAGCTTTGGAAGAAACAGCCTGCCCTGTGGATCTTCTGTCTGGATTGAGGATAGCAATTCTCCCGCAGCCGATTGAAGAGATTGCGAGGCCGCCTCAGCACGGAGCACAGCGGGGCGGATGTCTCTGCCCATAATGTCGTTCAGCAGAGGGATGGCTTCGTTTCGCAATCGGTTCCTAGTCGCCACGGCTTGGGCATTACTTGCGTCGTCTCTGTATTTGATATGATGATCGGCTAGATAGATGTCGATTTGATTTCGAGTCACATTCAAAAACGGACGTAGCATTTCCAACCTCATGTCACCCACCTGATGTGATGCTGTAAACTGCATACCTTTTAAGCCGTTCGAGCCCCGAAGTAGATTAAACAAGATCGTCTCCGCCTGATCGTCCGCATGGTGAGCGAGCAGCACGCGCTTGCATCGGTATGTCTTGGCGCACACTCGGAAAAACCGCTGCCTGGCATTGCGTGCAGCTAGTTCCATGGATTCCCCATTTTCCTTCATCAACTTGTCCATGTTGACCCGACCGATCTCGCATGGAAGGTCGTGCTTTTTTGCTGCCCTACGAACAAATGCAGCATCTTGACCCGACTCCTTACCTCGGAGCCCATGATTCAAATGGCAAAGCACGAGCTTATGAAACCCCGCAGCCAGCAGAGTATGTAGCAAAGCCACAGAATCCCGCCCTCCAGAAATCCCCAGTAAGTAGCGACGATTCTTCGACAACTTAAGGAAATCAGGATGCAAGGACACATTCACGGAACAGAACGTAAAAACATCTACCCACCTTGTCGAGCCTGCCAGTGATTCTTACGCTTGCCACACCGATATTCTATGCTAAATAACTCCCCGACCCACCCCATTTGGGATATCCCAAGCCGCTGTAGCTCAGGGGTAGAGCAATTCACTCGTAATGAATAGGTCGTGAGTTCGAATCTCACCAGCGGCTCCATATGGAATAAGGGATACAGTCGATTTCTAACTGATTGAAATAGCGTTTGGCCAAGACTTTTGGCCAAATTGATTTCCGGAAGTGCCCTTTTTCCCACGCCCTTTGTGTCGATGCGTTCCCGGTGCTGCCTCAGCATGCGTCAGTGGTTATTTCCCGCACCCTTGGCAGTAATGCGTTCCACCGTGTCTTGAGCGGGACACGGTGGACGGGTGACTACCATAACCACCGTGTCCTATCTTTGATCCTTATTCTATGAGGGTTTGAGGAGATTTGGGCACTGGGTATGTGGTGGTCATGATGGCTATGGAAAAACCCTAGAACATGGGAAAGTAAATTACTTTACCCCATTTCACCCTATACCCGTGATACCGTGTCCCACCATGTCCACCATAACAGGGTAATATGTATATTCTGTTAGTTAATGTAATATATATACATATATTGCTCCACCATGGGCAAAGGAAACTATTAAGTATCAGTTACTTAGCAGGTTCCCCGAAGGGTGCAGTGATTTTTTATGACTGGTGAAAAAACCAATGTCCCATAATGCATAGGTAGGATTAGGTCAGCACAGGTCAAAACTGTTAGTTCCCTGTTTTGGGACATAGTGTGAACATTTAGACCGTAGATTTTGCCGTTTTAGGTGAAAATGGGGAAAATTAAAACCGAGTTCGACATGCCGTCGGATCGTCCTGAATTGGGCTCTATGATTGATGGTCATTTTGAGCTCGAGTAAAGAACGTGGATTTATGATTCGAAACACTC
>JASJLI010000057.1:0-9509 GCA_037620805.1 Akkermansiaceae bacterium | reverse complement strand
GTTTATATTTCATATCTTGTATTTTGTTTAGTTGTTGTGTGTTAGTTAGTTAGTTAGGTTCAAACCACAGCAGAATTACCCGCTATTGATGAAACGTTTTACCAGCAGCATCTAAAGTTGTCAAATAAAAATTTGAATTTCAATTTTTGTATGACCGATTACTGGTAAGGGGGAGATTAACTAAGACAACAGGAGCATGAAGGTTATACTTCAAAAGTGCCTATTGCACAAAAAAAGCGGAGTTCCGATGGAAAAGACGGCCTCAGCATTCCCTACAAGCCGGTGAACTGATGGGCTAGGGCTACTCGAACGAGGGCTAGTATTTTAAAGTAGGATAACTTTGCAAGTTGTCGGCAGGATATGTGAATACGTTATACGTGAACCGAGCAGGCGTATCCCTTCGCGGTGCCGATGAAAGACACTTGGGTTGTCGACAAATTGCAAACTCATCCTACTTTGCTCCGCCAAGACATTGATTACTTTCCAAACGGTTGGCCTGGCCAAAAAACGGGGAATCCCCCAGCCCCACCCCGACTCCAAGTTCGTCAAGGTTAGGGCATACCAAAGCGGTAAAACCAACTTCTACACCCTTGGTTTTGTGGAACAGGTAAGCCCCCGACTGGTTACTGATCAGGTTATTTTGACGCGGCTCCTAAAGCGCGTTTACTCGCCCTCTTGAGCCTTGCGCTCAGCTTCGAGCTCGGCCTCAAAATCAGCCTCCTCCTTAGCTTTAACGTCGATCACGGCCTGCTTTTCAGCCTCCTCTTCGGCAGCGTCTTCAGCGGCATACTTAGCCTCGAGCTTTTCGGCTTTCGCGGCTTCGCGGGCCATGCGCTTTTCCAACTTCTTCTGCTCGCGCTCGCGGCGCTTGTAATCTTTGCTTGGTGTAACAGCCATGGGAATATTTTCTCGTTAAATTTTGTGACAGGTTTGCCTGTCTTCTTTCACTTTCGGAGGCAACCTCAGCTGCTTGGCGTAGCCATACCCTACGATCCTCGTCTGAAGCAACTGTAAACTAAGCAAAATTCACGCCGGCTGGCTCAAACGCCAGTATTCTGGTGTGCGGGTTTGCAACCCTCGGCTGGCTTGGGTTGATTCTTTGGCTTAGGTTGTTCAGCGATAGGTAGTCGCGGGTTGCAAACCCCGCACTCCTTATTGAACAGCCTTCAGATACTCTTGCTTGCAGGTCTTGGCCTGCTGGAACTTTCCTAGCACGCTTGGCGCGCCCTGATCGATGGCTTTACGCAGCTTTCTAAGCTCGCGGAATTTCTCGGCGAGTTTGGTGGGGTCCTTGAGTTGCTGAATCTCGGCGGCAAGGGCGGTGGACTATTATATGCCTGACATTTTTAGGTTTACGTTTACCTTCACCACAGATGTGTGATGGGAGGGGCTTGGAGATGTCCACAAATCGTGTCCGGCGTCGATTTTCGAGGAGTAATTGAGTTAGGTTTGTATTTTCACCTCGAGTAGAATGGGTTCATACATGAATGGCACGCCCTTCTTCTCTCGCTCTCATCGTGAACGCATTGGAATGGATCACTCATCTAAATTTAACCTTGTTCTGCTCTGAGCGTTAATATATAAATATTGAAGTTATCAATGGATAGACGTTACTTCATCAGTCGCTTGGCCTTGGCCTGCTCTGCAACAGCGGCAGGCGTAACTTCCTGCGTGGGCGAGGAATCCTCATCTCAAGCTGCAGGCTCAATCGTGAAACTGAATCTTGAAGCCAGTTTGCCTCAGATACATGATCAAATAGAACGATTTCGCATCCGGCTGGGAGCTCAATCTTTCATGGCCAAAGGCAGTACGCTGACTGCGGAAGTCAAAGGCGTGCAATATCAGATCAATCTGAAGATTAGTTAGTCGAGGTTGCTCATGACTATCTTAGCTGCTCTTTTAGCTGCTCTTGGCTAATTTATGCTGCAAGGCCACGCTCTAGTTGATGATCACCTGTAAGGCAGGCTTCATGTCCTCTGTCATGGTCGGTATGCAAAACAACGCAAACTCCTTTTGATCAGATCTCACAAGTCGGTAAGGGCCTTGGGCATGGTTGCCGTTAGTGCTCAGAATTAGGGTGAAGCAATCGGCACCTTTGTGTGGGCCAAAGGGCAAGGGAGGATGCTCAACGAGTTCCGTCAGTATCAAGCTATCAACAGAGGCATCATCCTCGGGTAAACGCAGATCAAATGCATCACCGATGTAGGCCTTAAAATCCTGGAGGCGAGGGCGGGTCATTATGGGTAGACAAGATAAGGCTCAATCCTGAAAAACAGTTTGCCCGCGGCAGGCAGGGCAACATCATCGTGAGAAACGGTCACTTCTGTTTCCTCGTAGTCAGATGCCGGAATTGCCGTGTTAGAATACCCTGTGGCTGTGGCACTGGTGACCACATGCCAGTCTGTTAAATTCTGAGAAATCCAGTAACGATAAGCAATGGATGACTGCTCGTTTTCGTGAAAGTTAAAAGTGATTGATCCGTCCCCGTGCTCCGTAGCACTGCGGATAGCGGTCAAGTTAGTTCTTGGGGTAACATCCAGCGCGTAATGAGTGAAGCTACGCATGCCATCGCCCTCGGGATCTCCCGTGCGGTCGGTACTATTCAGCTGCGGATAGTGCGATAGCTCCCAGGTGTCATTCAGGAAATCCCCATCGCGATCGGTAGATTCAAAGAGGCTAAAACCTCGGCCGTTCTGAACCCCAGTGTAGTCGGCAAGTGATGAACTCAAGGTGCCGGCACTATTTGTGATACTTTGAAATGTGTTGCTCCCTGCCTCGTGGCAAATAAGCTTCCCCGCGCGACTAAAAAACAATCCCCGTGGCCCGTTCAGCCCGCTCAATTTTTCAACAAGAGCCGGAGTGTCCAGATTGAGTTCATAAATTTTTCCCTGAGTGTATGAGCTGACAAAAACACGGCCATCCACAGGACTCACTGCGACGCCCCAGCAGCCGTCGGCATTGACGGAGACTTCGGAGACAAGCGTTCCATCCATTTCAAAAACCGAAACCTTGTCGCTTCCAGAGTCGGTGACAATTAAGCGATCAGCGGTTGAATGAAATGTAATGTCGTTAGGGCGTGTGAACCCGGACGCAAGCTGAGTTTCGCTACCGCCGTTTTTATCACAGCGCATCAGAACGTCGGTATTGGAATCTAGGTAATAGAGGTGTTCATTCACGTCATCCCAAGCTAGGCCATGGTAGACGGCGCCGGAGGTGGACTTGAAGGCAGTCCCGATCAACGAACTGGTTGTAAGATCATACTGGTAGATACTACCCGAAGTCGGATCGCTGAACAGTAGGTCATTATAGCTCGGGCGATGCACCACATCCCATACATTGGCTGGGGTCACCAAAGCAGAAGAAGCAACCGTGGTTGTAGACGCCTCGCGAAGATCCGCCGTTGTCGTGCTCGAGGCATACAGGAGCTCTTCTGCTTGTAGTCCACAAGCTGTCAAAAATACAAGAGACATCGATAAACGCATTACTACCATAAGTTCCTGAGTTTAAAGTTTATACTGGCATCTGTCAAATTTCATGTTGTAGTAATCTTTATGGCTGAACCATTCATCGCACAAATCGTCATGTTCGGGGGTAATTTCGCACCTAGAAATTGGGCTTATTGTGAGGGGCAATTACTTCCAATCTCTTCATATTCAGCTCTCTTCTCCATATTGGGGACGATCTACGGTGGCGATGGACGGACTACCTTGGCTCTGCCTGACTTAAGAGGACGTTTCCCCATGCATAAGGGGAATGGACCAGGCCTAAGCTCTCGAACTCTCGGGCAGAATGGCGGCAATGAGACCCATACCCTGCTAACTTTCGAAATGCCATCCCACACCCACACAGTCAATAACACCTTGTCGGTGAAGGCAAGCAATGGGGTCGGAAATCAGACTCTACCTGCAGGCAATGTGCCAGCCCAGGCCAACGATGGAGAAAGCAACTATGCTCCTGATGATGCGAGCGCGGATCAAACCTCGCCTCTTGCAGGAGCTGTTACTAACGGAAACACTGGAGGTACCTTTCCGCACAACAACATGCCGCCGTTTCTTTGTGTCAACTTCATCATCGCACTGGTTGGCACCTATCCCTCGCGCAGTTAAGTGATGATCCGTAAAGCCGAGGTAAGCCTCAGGCCCGAGGATTGGTCCGATGATCAGTCGTTTCTGATCGAACTCTTTCACTCCGTCGCTGAATCCGAGCTCGGTTTTCTTCATATCGAACCTGCCCAGCGAAGAAAAATCGTTCGCGAGCAGTTGCTGCTTCAGCGCACGCACTGGGCGGCTGTTTTTCCTCAATGTTGGAAAACAATCATCCTAGTGGATCATCAACCAGCCGGCCGTTTATATGTGAACCAGCATGCCAGTTCCATGCGTGTGGTGGAAATAAGTTTGCTGCCAGAGTATCGGCAGCAGGGGATAGGCACACAACTCATCAAACAGATTCAGGCCGAAGCCACACGGCTCAGCATTCCGCTACGCCTTAAGGTTTTGATAGGAAATGAAGCGAGGAATTTTTATCAACGGTTAGGATTTTCAGAAATCAGTCGCGTCGAGATGCATGCCGAGCTTGAATGGCGCGCCTGACTGCCTGCAACCTGTGTCTCTCAGCTTCCGCCGCAGACTATCATATGCCTGACATTTTTACAGACATGCCGGTGTTGTAGCCCTTCTTTTATAAAAACGCCTGGCATATTTTGATGCACACTTTAACACATCATCAATCAACTAAAGAGGTCCATGCAGCGTATAATGAGGCGAAGAAGAGGAAAGCGTAACCGCGATATTTTGCAGCCTAGTAAACTTGATTATGCGTCCCTGTTTTGAGGAGATACACCACCGCATGCCCTCCTTCTTGCCGATAGAGAATACGCAAATCAAACCCAGCCGAAATAGCTCGTTGTCCTTTCAACACTCCTTTGAGGGCATGGTTCTTTAGATCAGGGTGAAATGGATCTTCTCTAAAAAGAGAAAGTCCGTCATCCACCAATTTCCGATCTCTTTCTGAGAGCTTCGCATATGATTTCCGGAAACCTTTCCGAACAAATACCCTCATACTATGAAACAGATGAACGAAGATGCTCTAGCAACGCCTCAGTAGTATCAAAAGGTCCATCTAAGTTCTCAGGGTTGTGGGACTCTTCCGCAGCTTGCAGGATTTCTGTTTCCTCTTGCTTGCTGAAGGTATAGGGGCTTTCCTCTAGGGCAAAAGGTATGGACCGTGTGGCAACGACCTTCTTGAAGAACATCCGAATAGCGGTAGGAGCATCCACGCCAAGATTCTCAAAGATGCGTTCTGCATCCTTCTTGAGGTCTTCATCCAAGCGAACCTGAACACTGCTTTTAGCGGTAGTAGCCATCATTTATCGTTGTTACGAATGCAAAATACACTCAAATCAGGCAAACCGCAATCATTTTGAATGACCAGCTCATCCATGAGATGCATTCACTTTTTCATCTTTAGGTCGGCGACCTACTACAATATGACTGGCATCTTTTATTTTATTTTACAATGAAAAGTGAATCCCGTCACTTGTGGGCGGGGGCGACCACACTCCTTAGGTAGGCGGACTTTTTATCCGATGCCTCGCGGGACTTGCCTAACACGTCAGGAGCGGCTTGATCGATGACTTTGCGCAGTTTTCTAAGTTCGTGGGATTTTTCGGCGAGCTGAGTCGGGTCCTTGAGTTGCTGGATTTCAGTGGCGAGGGCGGTGAAGGCATCCATGTTTCCATTCTGCTTGGCGGTAAGATCGGCGGCTTCTTGGGCAAGATGAATGGCCTCGGTGTTGATGGCGGCGGCTTGCCAGTGTTTGAGTCCGGTAACTCGGTAGCCCTTCTGTTTTTTCATTTGGTCGAGATCAGTAGCGGCTTTTTTCTGGGCGGCTTCTGCCTTTGTGAAACCTTCGCGGGCGGCTTTAACTTTTGGATCTATGGACTTCACCAAATTTTGAGTATCAACGATGGGTTTATTCATGCCGTTGCGTTTGTCCTGAAGAGGTTTGCGTTTGGCCAGATACGCGGCCCACTTTCCGTTGATGCCTGTCCAGGCCTTGTTGGCCGCTGCCAATTGGTTTCCTGGGCCTTTTTGCTGGTTCGTCAGTTGGGCAAGAGCGGTGCTTTTCTGTTGGCTGAGATTACGTTTGAGACCGAGCTGGTGACGGTGGGCGTCGAGGTCGGCTTTTGCCTTAGTGGCAATTTCTTTAAGTTGAACGTCCTCTGGTTTGGCTTCTGCTGCCACGCGAACTTTATCTTCGTTCGCTACCAGACTTTTCTCGTGTTCGGTCATCTTCTTTACCTCATTCTCGACTTGTTGATGCTCCTTACGCACCGAGGCGAGGGCCGCGTTATGCCTATTTAACCTATCACGAGCTTTGGTGAGTTCGGTTTGTTTTTGCTCACGCTGTTTTCCAAGAGCATTACCTTCGGCGTAGAGAACCTTGAGCTGGCCATCAAGTTTGGTGCGCTCGGCTACGAGCTGTTTGTACTTGGCGTCAGCAGTTCGATGATCGGTTTCCACCTTGGTTAATGCTGTCTTCGCGGCGACTTGTTTAACGGCAGTTGCCTGCACAACCTTCTCCGAGGCGACCACCTTAGCGGGGAGTGTTAGAATATCATTCTGGATCCACTTAATGCGTGCGGCAATCGTTGGAGGATTCGAGGCTAGCGTTCCTATCTGTTTGGCTGTTGCCACGTCCCAGACTGAAATATGTCCCGACCAGTTGGCTGCAAAAACGCGTTTCCCATCGTGACTGAATGCCACTTGAGTAATCATCTTCTTAGATGTCGGCAGTTCCTTGAGTATGTTAAAATCCGGTTTCCAAATTTTGACCTTTAGGTCTCTGCCGCTGGATACGAGGTGTCCGTCTTTGGTCCAATCGAGCGAAAGCACACCACCACCGTGGGCAACTATTTTTTTAACCTGCTTGCCATTGTTCATTTCCCAAACAAGCACGCTGCCATCCCCTGATCCCGTCGCGAGCAGGTTGGAATCTGATCTCCAGACAAGGTCGGTGATCCCGGCTTTATGTCCCCGTAGATTGTGAAATTCGTTACCGGTTTCGCCTTCCCAGATGTAGACACCACCACCACGACCCCCAGAGGCTAACAGAACTCCATCAGGTGAGTAGGCGAGCTGCGTCACCCAGTCGGTATGCTTCTTGATCGAAGCAAGTTGTTCATCCGCAGCTGTGTCCCAGAGTTTAACGCGTTTCCCCGGTCCTCCGAGACTGACACCACCAAGATCCGCCCTGAGGGATGCTGCGATCACGGAATCAAAATCCTTGCCTGCGCGTAGAACCGCTTTTCCTGTTTCTATTTCCCAAGTGACGGTTGTGCCGGATTTGCCACCAATACCACCCCCTGCGAGTAGGTACTTTCCGGATGGGTGAAACGAGAGAGTCTCAGGCTGGCCGTGGTCGAAAGGTAACACGGCTACGAGCTGTAGGCTGTTGGTGTTGTAAATGAGCACTTGGCGCTGGCCAGTGATCGCCAGTAACGGAGCCCACGGGCTGGATGCCATATCGGCCACAGCGGAGGGGCGAGTGGTGAGCACAACGGGCTCCAGCAGCAGGTGTTGCGGCATTGATATCTTATCCGGCTTACCGGACGATGCCCCCCCAGAAGGGGAGCTAAGCGCAAAGGCAGGCTTTTTCTTTTTCTGAGGCTTCCCCGATTTATTTTCCAACAATCCGCCATCGATCCAGGCACGAATGAGGTCAGCTTCCTTTTTCTCAAGCTTCTCACCCTTCGGCGGCATTTTGGGTTTCAGTGTATGGGTGATGACGCCATACATTTTGGAGTCGCCCCCCTCTCCAGGTTCGGCAAATTTTCCACCGGAGCCACCACGCATGGCGGCCGAGTAGGAAGTGAGATCGAGGTCTCCCTTTTGTTTATCCGGGTTGTGGCAGTTGGTGCACGAGTTCTCGAAGATAGGACGAATGTGATCGTCATAGTTCGGCGAAGCCCCGACCGCTACAGCGACCGAAAATGCACAATTGATAATTAAAAATGGATAACGCACGACTAGTGGTTGAAGATGAATTCCTTCGAGTTTAACAGAGCCCAGAAAATGTCTTCATAGACATCGAGTTTGGCTTTGGCGTCTTTAGCCGTGTTGATGTGAGTCATTAGCTTCTGCTTTTCGGTCGCGGTAGGCGGTCGGGTCAAGCAGCGGTTGTAAAGGTATTCGATGATCTCCTCAGGGAGCTTTTTAGACTTCACCAGATCTCTAACAACACCACCCTGTTTGATGCGGTTGTTGACGGTGTCGCCATTGAGTAAGTGAAGTGCCTGGGAAAGGCTTGGGTCCATTTTCACTTCGCAGGAGCAGACGGTCTCGCGGGTAGCTCTACCAAATGTCTTCAGGAAGTAGGTTGAGGTATTTCCATCAGCAATCTGCACGGCCTTGGCTCCTTTTGGCAGGCCTTTAAACTTGTTTTCGGTGTTGGTAGCTTGGGAGATGACATCGAGAAGGATCTCGGCACGGAGTCGACGCACGGTGGCGTGGGAGAAGTTCCGTGTGTCGCTGATATTAGTTGGATTGGTGTGCGTCGATAGCTGATAGGTTCGCGATACACAAATATCTCGCACGAGGCGTTTGAAATCGAAGTTGTAATCAACAAAATTTTTCGAAAGAGCATCAAGAAGCTCAGGGTTTGACGGTGGATTGGAAACCCTGACGTCATCGACAGGTTCTACGATCCCCAAGCCAAAGAAATGAGACCAAATAATGTTCGCTACATTACGCGCAAACCATGGGTTATCGGGAGCGGATAACCAACCGGCGACGAGTTCGCGGCGAGAAGCTTTGCTGGTATCCGGCACCGCGCCTCCGAGGAACTTAGGAACCGCGGTTTTCTTAGTCAGAGGGTTTTGCATTTCTCCACTCCCATCGTAGATAATTTGTTCGCGCGGGTCCTCGGCTTTCTTGCGTTTCACCTGAGCGAAGAAGGCTGCGAATTGGTAGTATTCCTCCATCGTCCATCGATCAAATGGGTGGTTATGGCACTGGGCGCACTGGATGCGTGTTCCCATAAAGACCTGCGCAACATTCTCGGTAAGCTTTTTGGTTTCCAACTCGACTTGGAAGAAGTTCGTCGCCGGCGTGGAGAAGGTTCCACCTTTGGACATCAGCAACTCGCGGACGATTTCGTTGAATGGCGTGTTGGCTGCTATTTTTGCCCGCAACCAGTTATGGTAAAGCAGGGCGGCCTTGTAGCTGACCTGATTTTGGAAGGTGCGGATCTGGAGGAGCTCGGCCCATTTCATCACCCAGATTTCGGTAAAGTCCTTGGTCTCGATAAGTTGATTAACGATGGCTTCTCTTTTCTTTGGGTTGGTGTCTTTTAGGAAGGCGCTGCGCTCTTCGGGGGTGGGAATACGACCCACGAGGTCCAGATGAATTCGGCGGATAAAGACCGAGTCGTCGCACACCTCCGATGGAATGACTCGCAGCTTATGCAGCTTCTCGTGCACGTGAGTATCGATGTAATTCAACACGGGAAGT
>JASJLI010000056.1:0-5049 GCA_037620805.1 Akkermansiaceae bacterium | reverse complement strand
TCTATGACTGGAAGCGCTCACGCGAAATCTCCAAGAACGGTTTCAACAAGTTCGCCACCACCTCGTGCATCAAACATCTTTCGGACTCCAACCACTGGCACTATTGCCTGCAGCTCAATATCTACAAAGCCATCCTTGAGGCAAAATACGGCATAAAGGTGTCCGAAATGAAGATTGTCTGCCTTCATCCCAACAATAAAAACGGCAACTACCAGTGCATCGAAATGGCCGACTTGTCTGATGAGGTTGCCTCCCTTTTCCGCATGCGTAGCCTGGAGGTTTCGTAGGCAATGGCACTCTAGCACCGTATGCCACCACACCCTCGATTTTCTGATGATCCTGCCGGGGACTTTAAAAGACGAGAGTCACCAGGAGCATGTCGACGCGCATAAGACCATCATCACAAAGCATGACAGCGAGAAAGTTCTTAAGACTGTTCTTTAGCGCGTATTGCGTTTTTTACCAATTCAGCATCAGCAGCGCCTATCCCACCGGGTTCCAGTTCCGAAGCTGCTTCATAAAACTCCGGGTCGGTCAGTCCGGCACCTTCTTCTTCCAGCAGATTTAACCCTCCTAAACCGTTGACAGAATAGCTCGCACTCCCCTTTGCGCCGTAGATCATCTCTTTCTCTTCGTCAATTTTGACCAGCTTAAGTTCCTTCATCAGGTCAGTCGACCAAGACCCACTTTAGTTCACAAGCTTAAAGGTCCCTTCGAGCTATCGTTCTTGATTGGCAGGAGGCAGGGAGCCTTCGTTTACAACATATGTTGTTAGGAGCAAGCACTCAAGATCCACGAATCAAGATTCAGGGTGCCCGATCGTGGGTCTCTGTAGTGGCATTCTGTCCGCTTGAGGGTTCACCTCGCAGGTAATAATCTTTTAGACGGAATATTCGATTTCCCCAGCAGGGTGCATTTCACCAAGAAATCCTCTGATGTCCTCTGGCATATGTTGGTAACGGTCTACCCCTGCCATTGCCAAATCAAAATCATCCCCATCGGTGTTTACCGCCCTAAACGAATCGCCTTGGACACACAAACAATCACTAGAGGGATTCGCCACGAATAAAAAATTACCTACGTGAGTATCGTCATATTCCGAGATTCCATACGCTCCGAAATAGAAATCATTCCAGTAGGCACCGCGTGGACCCACCCCACCCAAGGATCCGCCACCGAGTAACCAGCCAATCAAAAAGTTCACATGGGGCAATTTGTCTTGCTGTAGGCAATTTTTCGCACCTTGGATCGGAAAAGAGGAGTCGTCTGGCAAGGTTACTGAGCCTATGTTTTCAGCATCCTTCAGAGAGATTCTCCATCTTGGCAAATAAACATAGCTGAAGCCTTGGTCGCTCTCATCAAAAAGCTCCTTTTCAAAATAGTCGTCATGGTCATCACGCCGGATCTCGATACGCATGAGAAGTTCAAGTCGGGCCTGCTCGAACTGTCTTGCCTGAAATTTCGTATCACCAGATTCAAACCATTTTGCATCTACTGCCAGATTTTCCAAGAAGCCCTTAAAGTCTTCCTCCGGGTCCCACCCGTCAACGTTGGTTAGTGTTCCTTCATCCGTAATTGTAACGACCCTTTTACCGGTGAAAATCATCGGATAAAAACCATACTCGTAATTGATAAACATACTCATTTTGAATCTGTCTCCCAAGTTAAAATCAAGATCCTAATCGCATTGTCATCCTGGTATTACTCAGGCAGTTTTTCATGGACAATCTTTCCTTCGCTATCGATCACTCCACCAATGGCCATATAGTACAAGGCCCGGTCTGATGAGCGCCAGGTGCCTACAGTGGGCAAACCCTGAACTTTGCCGCGGACAGTTTTAATAATTGTCTCATCCAGCTGCTTTACAATTTTGTAGGTGATTCCATCATCTGTGATGATGGTGGTTTTTTTGCTATCCAGTTTTTTTTGAGCATCTAGCTCAACACCATTGAAATACGCCAACAGATTTTTAAGGGCCTTGCTACGGGCAACAGTTCTTTGATGTAAGGGATGTTTATTGCTCGTCGCTGCGATGGCGTAGATCAACTTGGTATTGTCTTTTCTCTCCAATATCCGGACACCACCAAGATCCATCATCAGTGCATCGGCCAGGATGAAAGGCTTGAAAGACTGCCTGATTTCGACATCCGCAAAATCATTGCCTCTGACCTGAGCGCAAACCCCGTGCAGAATGAGTAAAACAAGCGTCAAAAAAACGGGAGTGGCCTTAAACAATTTCATCTTTCAGTTAGTCTCATTCGCCGGGGAGCAGCATTTCAAATTGCAAGCCCTTGTTTACCCTGGCCTCGGCTTCGAGATACCAGACACGGCTCTGTTGTTTCATCGCTTTTTGTTTTGCCACCCGGGCAAGGCGAACACAGTCGACCATGGTCAACTCATTCCCCCTCGTTTTCAGCAAATAGGTTGTCAATTTTTCCAGGCTGTTCGTTGAATCGGTCTCAGCATAACATTTATACAAATCCAAGAACAAACCCTTGGTGGAACACCCCATCTTCCGGGCCTCCAGTAAAAATCTGGCAGCAAGATCAAAGTGTCCGCCCTCCATTGCAGCCTTCACCCGGTCAAGCAAAGCCACAATATAGTAGCGGCGAGCCTCATCAGATGACACGATTGACACAGCCTTGGTATCGACCGCTGCCTCAGGTGCCCGAATCAAGATTGCGTGGTAATCTCCGTTGGAGGCGTAATCAATGGAAACACCTTTCATCTCCACATCCCCCTTGACCTGGCGAACCAGTCTTGATCCAGCATATTCGAAAAGGATCTGCTTGTAGTGATAACCCGAGAAACAATCTCGAACCACTTTACTATTCGCGGCCAGATGCTTGACCAAAGCATTTACACCCTGCATTTCCAGAAACTCCCGAATCTCTCCTGCGGTAAGACCTTCAGGATAATTCTCAACAAGGAGAACCATGCAAACTCCGTCTACTGTTTTAACGGCAAGCGCCTCACCGTCTCCGTATTCAGCAGCTGCAAGCAGTTGTTCCCGGGCCACATTGTCAGACACCACTTTATGAGCCAGTAGCTCATTTTGTTTTATCAGGGCATTCTCTGCGGCCGGACTAGCAGCAGCAGAGAACAAAAACAACGAGAGGCAGGCAACCTGTGCTGACTTACAGGTCATCATTCTTCGGAATCTTCCCTGAGGGTCCCTGCCCCACGGGACCTTTTTTCCGTGGCTTTACCTCGCCACCAGCTCCGCGAGCCCTGTCCATCTCACGCTTCGCGTCACGGGTAATTTCATTGCCGCGATCGAGGATGCTGGAACCTAGCATGGACTCCCGCGCCTTTTCGGCCTCTGCAGTTGTATAAGGGTTATACACGTAAGCAACAAACGCCCAATCTCCATCCTCGGACTCCCATTTTTGGGATGTCAAACCTGCTGGAAGTTTTCCTTTTTGCGCGCTCACAAAAGAGCTCGTTTTACTTTTGACCTTCACGTAGGCTTTGCGGGCATTATCCAATTTCCTCACCCCTATCCCCATTGGCTTTTCTGTGGGGTCCATCTCAGTAAATTTTTCAAAATCCTGATATTCTTTACGGCTGCTCTGATTCATGCCGCGGTTCCAGCTAATCTGATCGCCGATAATCAGGCCGCACATGTTGGCGGCAGCCCGCATATCAGCCTCTTCGAAGGAGTCCATGCGCAACTCCCTCGCTATCTCAGCATCATCATGGTTGATAATGATCGAGGAGCCAAAAGCCACGAAATAGAGTTGTTCCGTCTCACCAATCGGGACGGTGATCACTCTGCCCCCGACTGGCGGCACAATACCTTGGGCCAATTCCTTGAAAACCTCCTTCATTCCGTCTCTGACATTAGCGGCCAAAAGCATCCCTCCGCCGGCTCGCATGGTTTGTCCCATGGTTTTAGGCGAGCTGACGATAACCACACGAACCTCTGATTTTTTCACATTGTCCTCCACACTGTATATTACAAAACCCCTCAGCATCCCCTCAACTTTTTGTTCAATGCTTTCCGTCTGAACTACGTCTCTGTTCACCAGCGTTTTTTCCTTGTCGCCCGCAATCCTTAAATCCAATTGCGTTTTTAGCGCCTGTTGTGATTCGTTGGTGAGCCCGTATAGCAACTTGGCCAGATTTGCTTTGGCCTTAATGTAAGCTTGGACGTAGGCATCGCGTTTGTCTACGAGGGATGCTTCCCGGTTTTTGTATTCTCTATACGTGGCCGTTCCGACAGCCATGTAGGCGAGCCCGCTGCCTACCTTCATCACCGCTGTGTCGGACCCCTGCTCCTTCAGATGTTGCTCAGCAGTAATGACGGCATCCTGGGCACTATCCGCCTGAACAACAGGGGTCTTACTTTCTGAACTTGAAACCGATTCCTGTGTGATCTCAACCGCGTCCGGCTTAGCTACTTTGGTTGGCGCTACGATGCCTTTCTTAATATCGTTTGCAGCAGGCGCCATAAAGTCATCAAAGGAAGGGATCTGTGCCTCGGAAAGAGCAATCCCAAGTGATGATATCCCTACTGAAAGGATTATGTTGAATTGGTTTTTCATGATCTTTAAGTTGCTGGTTATTTGAGGCGCTTGCCAAATTTGAGGCGCTTGCCAAATTTGAGGCGCTTGCCAAATCTTGCTAACAGCTTGCTAAATTTGATCTGAGTTTGTAAAGCACAAAAATACTTTACAGGAAACTATTACTGCAGGAGGTATGAGAAAGGTCACCTTCATGCTTGCTGCCAGAAAATTGCTATTATCTCGGATGAATTTTTTCAAACTCAAAAACAAGATGAAGACCCACAAACCATTACGTCTGCTATTTACATGCCTGTGCTGGGCGACATGCGCCTCCTCAACGGTGTATGCAGGAGACCAGGTGACGGTCACCGCCATAGGGATTTCTGATTCCGCGCAGGGTGCCAAACGCGCACTGGTTCTCGATGCCATCACAAAAGTAACATCCACTTACATAATGTCCAAGCAGGTGGTGACAAACGAAGAACTGGATTCAAGGCTTGCCCAGTTTAGTGACGGCGTCGCCAATAATGTGACGATTACA
>JASJLI010000055.1:0-19029 GCA_037620805.1 Akkermansiaceae bacterium | reverse complement strand
GAGGGTCTTCAAGGCTCGCTAGTTCATTGATCGAGCCAATAATCGTAGCAACACGATCTTTCGCAATGCGACGCAACGAGCGTCTCGCTGTGCGAGTGTAAATAACCTTGTGCATTAAGCTAACAACTCTTTTTCGATGTCTTCTGAGCTAATAAATTGATCGAGCCGACCAGCATCCAAATCAGATTTAGCTTCACGAATGGCTTCACGCTCTTCATCGGTCAAATCAAGTCCGTATTCCTCAACGAACTCGACGAACTTTTCGTAAGGAATAACTACCTCAAGAGGACTCCCGCCACGGTCGAAGCGAGTATTTTCTTTGATTATGGTTTCTACGGTCATGTAGATACATTAACAGCTCTTTTTGGCTTTGTCTTGTTTCTTTTTTTGCGGACGGATGGCTTCGTTTGTAAGCCCCCTGTAGGTGTTTGATGGCGACCTACATATACTGCTACGGTATGGGGTCGGTTCGGAATGGCACTAAGTTAAGACGATCTACCGCGTTCTCCAACGGAGAAATTCATACCAGCCCCGGGAAAAGGCACCGCCTGCATCCCGGGGTTAATGGTAAGGAAACGTCTGTTGGCTATTTTTTCTTATATGAGCCCGATAACTCTACGGGTCGGGTCTTATCGAGTTTGTGGATGACGCCAAGCAAGGTTTCGTAACTGGCCTTAGCTGCCCCCTCGAGCTGATCGACTTCTAACTTTTTCGGCTCGTAGGGAACCGAATAGTCAAGAAATTCGATCTTTCCTTTCGTCTTCATTCGGCGGATCATATGCGTCTGGGTGCGGGCTAACACCTTGCCCTCCCACCAGACGTAGGTCCATGGTTTTTTGCGGCCGGATCCCCCCTGAAGAGTGCTCCAGAAACTGACACCATCGGTGGGACGGTCAGTCGGAATAGCGACCCCGCTGACCTCACACATAGTGGGAAACATGTCAGTGAAGTCGACCAGGGCATCACTCACAGTGCCGCCCTGGACTTTTCCTGGGTAACTGACGATGAGGGGAACTCGCGTGCCATTGTCGTTCATCTGCCCCTTGCCAAACTTAATTTTTTTCCCATTGAGCGAAGTGATGATAGGCCTGTCGGTGCCGTTGTCTCCGGTAAAAATCACGATGGTGTTTTCCCGCAGTTTGTGTTCCTCAAGTTTGGCGATGATGCGTCCAACTACCTTGTCCATGTGATGAACCATATCCGCGAAGTGTTTCGGATCACCTTTGTAGGTAGTCGCCCCCTCCGATTTGGGATCCCAGTCCTTGCTGTCGGGAGTCGGGGTGAATGGGCAATGGGTCAGCAACATCGGGTAGTAGGCGAGGAAGGGTTTCGCTTTGTTTTTTTCGATGAAGTCGCAGATGAAATCGGCGCAGACATCGGGGCCGTATTCGCCTTGGTCATAATCTTTGAGTTCGCCGTTGATCTCAACCCTTGGATTGCTGAAACGACTGTCATGAGGTTGCCCCTCACGTGTGCGTTTACGTGTATGTTGCCAGAGGCATGATTGGTCGAAACCAAAATGTTGTGGAGCATCCTTCTCATTACCGAGTTGCCACTTACCGGCGATACAGGTGGTGTATCCGGCCGCCTTGAACGTGTGGGCAAAGGTCTTTTGTTTTCGATCCAACAATCCAAAGCGCACGTAATTACGGACATTAAACATACCCGTCATGATCTTCACCCGGCTAGGCGTACAAATCGGATTCGAGAAGCAGTTGGTAAAACGGACACCGCTGGCAGCGAGTTTATCCAGCACCGGAGTTTGGTAATCATCGCATCCGTTGGCACCAATACACTCATAGCCTAGATCATCGGCCATGATCAGGATAATGTTAGGTTTATTATTAGATTTGTCTGTTCTCGCATGAGATGTCGAGCTAGCGAGCCATGCCATCATGCACAGACCGAGCCATTTCATTGGAAAGTATTTCATAACACTGGGAAGCTACGTCGTCTGATTTTCGTTGCCAGTCAAAAAAAACTAACAACCCACCCAGAGCGTTTACCTAGGCTGCGATATACGGCCCACTTTAACTGCTAGGAATTTGCTTTTTAAGTGAGGTGCACGGAGGGGCTGCCTTGGGGTGATAAGGGGGTTGATTGAATAAAGAAGAGTTGGCCACAGAGGGCACAAAATTCACAGAGGAGATGATGGCGGATTAGAGGATGTATTTGCTAATTTTGAGTTTGGAGCTTCCGTAGTTGATAAGCATTCCATGCTGGGTGCGGCTGGCCCGGAGATAGCCTAGTATCTGGGCTGTGTGTTCTGGGGCGAGTGTTTTGTAGGCCTTGAGCTCGATGATGATTTTGTTTTCTACAGTGAGATCTGAAATGAAATCACCCAGTAAGCTGCCATCCTCGTCGTAAACCTTGAGGGGTATTTGTTGATCTACTTGCAGCCCATTCGGTCAATCATGTCACCAAAACCGAGATCACTGACCCTCAGATGCTACCCGTTTGGCTTACTCGTGACTTCAGGAAAGTGATGAAATAAGACGCCGGGCCTTTGCCGCCGTGGACTTGGAGACTTCCTGCTGTATGGGATCATCGACCACTTGAGCGGCGAGTAGCTTGCTCAGTTTCTCGGCGAAACGAATCGTGCGTTTCTGCGCGGCATTTTCTGAAACTTTGGCCGCTTGCCACAAAGTTTGCCAGTGCCTTAGCCTAACCTGATGCGATGCATATCTGCTGCCGATTTTCATCGCCATATTAGGTGATAATTCAGGGTAATGGCTGGTCGATACCAGATCATACAAAGGGGCCAAACGAGCGGTATGCCGCCCGGATTCTGACTCATAAAGAAATGAGAAATTCTTCCCGTGTGCATCGTTATTACCGATCAGGAAATTAAAGGTCACCGCATCGAGAAAATTCAGAATGTCCGGTGCCGGGGTGCTGGAAATATCCCTGACCAGATCGAAACATTGAGCTAGTGACGGGCCTCCCTCATTTTGATATTTCATGTGGGGAGGCAGTGCAAATGCCTGACAGCAATCCTCCTGATGCAATCGGGTCAGGAGGCCTTCTTGATCTGTGTGGCGGTCGTATCGCTCCGCCAATAAATATTCAATATCCTCACACTGACCGATAGAAACCTTGGCAGTGGGCAGGCCCGCCATGGCGGCAAGCTCCATGCAAAATGTCTCATTTTGCACCAAGCCTTCGAACCTCGGCCCCTCTAGACTGGCGGGCTTCAAAATATGAGTGCTGGGGGCATTATGAAGAGGTAGAGAAATTTTCCCATTCTCGACATAAACGGCGAGTTTATTTTGCGCCCCGGCAAGGGAAAGCCTGATATCCTTGCTGCCCGCCATCAGGGGACGGTGGGGTAATTCTCGGAGGATTTCGGCAAGCTCGGCTTCATCCAGTGGACGGTATTCCGGTTTACTAACAGGCAGGGCTAATCCGGCAGGAATAAAGGTGACTGCTCCAGCGCACTCACCGCCGATTTGCTCTAACAAAGCAAAGTCATTCCGAGCACTGATGCCTAGGATCGAGGCAATGATTTCACGGTTTTGCTCCTCTGGCAGCACTCCTGCAAAAAATCCCTGACACTCTTTACCCTCGTAAGGCTCAGGCCTCAACGGTAGTGAATGGGAAAGCGGCATGCTGTCCGGTTTTTCCAGCCAAGATCCATCGTAAACAAACGAAACCCTGCCGTGTTTGTCCTGTTCAAGCTGTCCAGCAAGGGCATCGTGAAGGTAAACATCCAGTCGCTTGCTCATGATCCTTGGCTCTCGGCAGGTGGTGTAAGATCGATACGGATTCCCAATGCACTGAGAACTGATAGGGTTTTTCCGAGATGGCAACTTGGCTTACCGTTTTCGAGGTCAGAGATAAAACGGGTAGCTGTACCCGATGCCAATGCGAGATCGGACTGGTTAAGTTTGAGGGTTTTCCGGGTTTTCCGGATCATCTGGCCGAGATTTTCAGGTTTCATAATAACTTCCTTTGTTACCGTTCGGGAATATTACAGAAGAATTAAGCCTATAGCAACCACTTATTACCGGTCGGGAATAAATTCGCTTCAAATACGATGTAATCAATAAATATTACCGTTCGGGAACATTATTCCAGCCCCCCCCCCCCCAATTAACATCACCACGATAGAATGAGCAGCATTCGGGTCAGGAAGAGATTTGTAGCATAGCTAGATTTTCTAGGTGCCAGAGCACAGCGAAAAAAGTTTTTCAGGTGTCGTCTGGAACCAGATAGGAAGAGGGGGTGAAGCGGGCAAGAAGCGGGAAATGGATTGTATCGGTGAGTATTTTTATGTCTGCTTCCATGATCCTATTTTATCATACGGAATTCCCAGCAGGATATTTAAAAATGTTAGTTTGTCTATTTATGTGAATTATGTGCCTTTTGTGGCCAATATTTCTTCGACTGCTAGGAATTTGCTTTTTGAGCGAGGTGGTCGTGAGCATCATGCGAGGAGGAGATAGGGGGTTGATTTTTTTCAGAATATGGATGCGGATTTGCTTTCTGGCCACCTCCGCTCAATCCTCCGGGTTCATCGTTTTGTTAAGCAGTGACTTGATCCTGTCGATAAACTCCTGATCACCCTCGATCGTGATATTCAAGGATGTGTTTTTTCCGGAATACTTGAGCCGCACCTCATGAAGTCCCTTTTCGAAGGCACACTTAATGGTTATCGTATGGTTAATTGAGGACTCGGATCTACCGACGGATGTCATCGTCTTGGCCAGCTCCTTTTCGAGAACAGCCACATGACCTTCCTGGAACCCGGCATGCGTTTTTGTCTCGGAAACGAGCGTGAGGCGCGTCAGGCTCGCACTGGATCCAGTGATGCTCTCGGCTTGTGTGATGACCTGGTCGACAAAGCGCTTCGAACCCTTGATACGGAGATTTGCCGTTCCGGGTGACGCTCCTGTTTCGAAAACAGCTTGATTGCTTTCGCTGCCGGCCAGCGTCACCTTTTCCGTGCCATCGGATTTCGAATAAGCCCGACTGTTAACATCGCCCCTTATCTTCTCCTTGAGTTCTGTGTAAGATCCGGGTGAAACCGCAATGGTGCCGACCGCCGCTTCCAATTGCACGACCCCGTCCTTCTTGTTCGGTTCGCGTGTGCAACTGGCTGTAAACATCGCGGCTAGAGCGATGGCTAACGTGATATAAAGTTTTGCAGATCTCATCAGTATCATTTGTAAATTTTGTTTTTTCAGGTCGAAGCTTATTGTTATAATTCGCTGATTTTGACTCGGAAAAAGTAGCTGGACGGGTGCTTTGCGCTGTATAGTGGTCCTGCTGGCATAGTGGTTTCATCAAAGTTGAAAACTTTCTGGGTTCCGTCACCTGTGTAGGTTTCCTGAAGGTGCCAGTTCGTTAAATCCCGGCTGGCAAAAACCTCATACTTTCTATCGGCAATGGTTTGAATGGGCATAGCATAGATCGTTCCATTGTGACTTCCTTCCGGTTTGAAGTGGGAGCCAGTGTCCTTGGGATCGGTTCCCGCAAGAAACTCCATCAGATTGGAATTGGAATCGCCATCAGCATCACCTTGTGGATCGACACCGCTAATCCCGAAATGCTCCTTCTCCCACGCGTCAGCAAGGCCATTTTCATCCGAGTCATAGGGGAGGACGGAGGCGACCCGGAAACCGATCTTGTAATACTCGTGGTATGGCACACTGTTGGCGCGGACGCCCGACGACAAGAAGTTGTTATTAGTATCCCAGACCCCGCGGATAGCACGCCACTCATCAACCCCGTCATTGGGTGCCGTAAACGCGGATTCAAGCCATTCCCACACATTACCGTCCTGCGCCATCGTTCCATACGGGCTCAGGCCTCCCGCATTGGTGATATCGGCTGGACCTGCCCCACCTATATCGCTGGCAACTGCTGTTCCGGAGGCCGTGCCCCCAGAGACCGCCGTCGGCGCCGTATCACTCCCGTTCGCATAGTTATAGTAAGCTCCCGTGCTGCCGTCAAAATAAGCCGCCTTATACCACTCGTCCTCACTCGGCAGGAAGTAGTGCGCGTTGCTGTTACGATATGGGTTATTGGCATCAAAACCGGCATCCCCAGCCTGCCACAACGAGATATTGTCATTGGCTCCATTTGTCGTGAACTTATAGGCCGCCGCATGCCCTGTGCTGGTGTTCAGCCAGTTGACAAAGCGTGCCGCCTCGTTCCAGCTTATTCCCGTCGCGGGGCGGTTTGCTCCGTTACCTCCGTATGAGCTCATATCGTCCAGAGTCAGCGTCGGGCCAGCGCTGTTTACATTATAGGCCTCAATCATGCCCCGGCTCACTTCATGCACTCCCATGCGGTAGTTATAGGAGACTCCTCCGTAGGCAGTGTCTCCACTTAATCCGTCATTGGCGTTGCCCGCGTTGACGATCTCGACGAAGTCCATGTTAAAGCCTGTGAAGCTGTCTGCTTGCACCAGCGGTGCGCTTATTAGTAATCCGAGAAGCGCTGCTGATTTGATTGTTCTTTCCATAGGTAATTTTAAGTGGTCGAGGTTGCTAGAAATCATTGCTAGGAATTTGCTTTTTGAGTGAGGTGTTAGGAGGGGCTGTCATGGGGTGATAAGGGGGTTGATTGAATAAAGAAGAGTTGGCCACAGAGGGCACAAAATTCACAGAGGAGATGATGGCGGATTAGAGGATGTATTTGTTTTCTACAGTGAGATCTGAAATGAAATCACCCAGTAAGCTGCCATCCTCGTCGTAAACCTTGAGGGGTATTTGTTGATCTACTTACAGCCCCTTTTTTCTGAGTCTGTTGCGTAGCCCGTTCTCATAGATTTTTTCAAGATGCCCGTGGCGTAGGTAACGATGAAGCTCGTAGGCGGTTTGTCTGATTGTATCGGTGAGTATTTTTATGTCTGCTTCCATGATCCTATTTCATCATACGGAATTCCCAGCAGGATATTTAAAAATGTTAGTTTGTCTATTTATGTGAATTATGTGCCTTTTGTGGCCCATATTTCTTCGACTGCTAGGAATTTGCTTTTTGGGTGAGGTGCACGGAGGGGCTGTCTTGGGGTGATCAGGGGGTTATTCAGATAATTGAATGGGACCTGGATGGTTGATCGTCATCGCCTGTTTTGCAGCCCCTGGCATTTCGAGATGGGGGTTGCGGGCACCCGTATTTTTGCCGGGGGGGATGATGCGTCCATCTTCGATCCGAGGTGGAGTGTGTCTGTTGGGCGACGGATCATCGGGGATGGTGTCGCCGGTTTGCGCGGTCCACTTTTCGAGTTGTTTTCGTGCTTTTTCCAGAACGGGTTTGTTTTCAGGATTGTTAGCGATGTTGACTAGTTGGTTAGGGTCTTTCTCCAGATCAAAGAGTTCTTCAGAAGGACAAGGGTTGCTGAATACCTGTTGCTGTTGCGGATTTGTTTTTCCGGCAGCATGCGCCTCCCAGAGATCTTTTCCCGCAGGAAATGAGCTATCGGATTCATAGCTCAAGTTAGGCTGATTGGGGTAGTTATTTTTGATGTAGACAAAATTGCCAAAACGAACCATGCGTGAATGATTTTTATACACATGCCAATTTTGTTCGGAAAAAACGAGGTCGCGAATTTGGGCTTTAGGATTTTTGAGTATGGGAACAAAACTCTGACCTTGAATACACGCCGGTTTTTGAATGCCGGCCAGTTCGAGACAGGTGGCGCTAAAGTCGATGACACTGATCAAGCTGTTTGATACCAATGGTCCCTTGATCATTTCTGGATAGCGCACGATCCAAGGGGTTTTGATGCCGCTATCATAGAGGCGTGCTTTGCACCGGGGGAAGGGGCGTCCGTTATCTGCGGTAATCACGATGATGGTTTTGTCCAGCACGCCTTGCTGTTTCAATTCAGCGGTCACCAAACCCACATAGTGATCAAACCGGCTGACCTCGTGGTAATAACCTGCTAGATCCTGGCGTGTGCCTTCGGTATCTACCAAATAGGGAGGGATGATAATATCTTTGGTTTGATACTCTGGTGCTTCGTCGCTTTTTTGCCAGCCACGATGTGCATCTGTTGAGGCGAACCAGAAGAAAAAGGGTTTGTCTTTAGGGCGCTCCCGGACAAGTTGCACCCAGTCCCCTTCCCGGCCCGGCCCAACACCTTTGGAGATTTTATCAAATGCCCGGTCTGTGTTTTTGAACATGTGGTTTTTTCCTGAGAGAACGGTGTAATACCCGGCTTTGCGCAGCAGTTCGGGAAAACGGACCTGCGTGTCCGGCAGTTTCATGTTGAGAACAGGAGACCCTGTGTTGTGTGGGTAACGGCCAGTAATAATACTACCTCGGCTGGGACTGCAACTGCTTATTGTTAGGTAGGCGTTGTCGAAGCGCATGCCACTCTTTGCCATGGCATCGATATTCGGTGTTTTGATGACTGGGTGTCCATAACAACCCATGTCCTCTTGTGAAACATCGTCTGCTATAAAGAAAACAATATTGGGTTTGTCCGCTGCTTGAGCAGTGGTCCATACCAATCCAACGGCAACGAGAGCTGATTTTAATGATGACATTTATTTTTTATTTATGTGTTTGTTAGATTGTTTTTCGAAAAGGGGTCACGAAGGAATGCTGCTCAGTTAGGCCGTTTTATCTAAGATTGGCCACAAAAGGCACAAAGATCACATAGGTTTCATAACTTTCTTATTCTGTGGGTTTTGTGGCTTTTGTGGCCAAAATAAAAAAAAGAAAGAAACCTTCTGTGGATATCCCTCGAAATACACCTTAACTAAGTGCCATTCCAGCCTGCCTCCTTTTCCTTAATTTTCTCCTTCTATTTCTTGTCACGTGCCTTTTGTTATTCGGCATACTTACCCACGCCGATATCCTCCCTCTTCCAGGCATCAAATACCAGTCGTGACGGAAGCCACCCCTGCTTCGGGTCCGTGTCATCAGCATCAAAGGCTTTACGGTCGCTCAGTATCTTACCTTTTTCGAGGTCTACCGAGACCCCCACAAGTTTGGACCTATCTGGAAGCTTCTTCGAGTCTCCATCCAACTGCAATCGAAGGAGTTCTTTAAAGTAGGGAATAACAACTGAGAGGATATTCGCTTCAACATGACTACTCTTATCCTCCATCCAACACCATGGGGCGCCCTGTGCTCTACTGAGTTCAAAGAGCTCACGGATGGCGTTCTTCCTTTTAGGTTTATCCTTCTTGCCCGAAATCATCAACCCTGGAACCTTGAAGGTTCCCTTGATTGCTTCTGGGTAGTAATACCCTCCTTTCCCAGCGGCGAAGCCAATCATCCGTGTCGGATTGTGGCAGCTGAACCCGAAAGCGAACTGCCCGCCCGCTGAGAATCCGTATATAAGAAGCGGCAATTCTTTTAGTGAATAGCCCTTTTGGGCCTCATCCAACTTCTCAATCGCGGATTCAAGTGCGGCACCGCTGCCACATTGCGCCGCGGCATAGTGATTGTGCTTGTCGTATTTCTTTTTGTCCTTTTTCACCAAGGTGCAGGCGACGATTGCAGCCTGGGTCTCGCTTGCAAATTGTAGCCATTCCTTGTGCTCAAGAAGTCCCGATCCATCAGCATTGATTCCCTTTAGTAATACGAGTATATATTTGGGTTTCGTTACTTTTTCAGGGACGCGAAGGTAGAAGACAGCCTTGCTGAAATTGTCCTGCGACCCTGGTTTAATATGAACGATACGGCTGTTTTCAGGAATTTTGGTTTGGCCGCCCAATACAAACGCTGAATTCAAAAGCAGCAGGCCTAGTATTGCTATCTGTTTGTTCATTCTAGGAATTTGCTTTTTGAGTGAGGTGTTCGGAAGTGCTTTCATGGGTTGATAAGGGGGCAGAACTTACTTCTTTTTCTTCTTCTTTGTTTTTTCTTCAAACTTCAACTTGTCTCCCCCCTTGACAAAAAGAACGTAGCTAGCCTTCCACGGTTGTTCATCTTCCCCGGAAACTGTTAAGTCCTCCACCACGAGAGAACGCGCAAGAATCATGAAGTCGACCCCGCCCACGGACACTTTATGCATTTCAAGAGCTTGATCCGCATATTTCCCGATCAGCATTCCTTTGGTCCAAAAATGCTCAGGATAGTGTCTATTGTTCATCCCTAGGTTTCTCACTTTTCCCCCATCTTCAAAAGAAAAACCATACTTTGACTTATGTGGCTTTGAGCCCTTTGCTTTCCAATCTGCTAGCCAAGGTTTTATATTTGCTTTAGCCTCCGCCACCGTTTCGCAATGCACACCTTTAGCAAAATAAACGAGCTTCCAGTCTCCTAACATTGACTTATCTGGAGTGAATTTACCACTGTAGCTATAGAGATCTCTGTCATTTTTGGACTGCATGTAGCGCACTGTCTTTTTGGG
This sequence comes from Akkermansiaceae bacterium, assembly GCA_037620805.1. Classification (GTDB taxonomy): domain Bacteria; phylum Verrucomicrobiota; class Verrucomicrobiia; order Verrucomicrobiales; family Akkermansiaceae; genus Oceaniferula. The sequence goes on along the minus strand of JASJLI010000055.1, from coordinate 8,714 downwards.
GAATTTGAGAATGAAATCGATAGTTCCGGGAAGCACGCCAATGGTTTTTGCAACCACTTTCCGGTGAGCTGGTGGTCCGTCTTTCAGCTCAGTTCCTCCAGGAAATGTATACGCTACTGGAATCCCTTCATAGGCTTCTCTCAATGTCGTTCTGGCGAAGCTTTGGATCCCAGGCTTTGCTGATTTCAGCTGTTTGGATAGGTCATTGAAGGTTTTAAAGGTAAATCCCCATGCCGGTTGCCTAACTCCATGCTTCACGATAAGAGGCAAAAGCTGTTTGTAGTGTGATGGATCCGTGGCGAGCGGACTGAGTGTTGTCGCTGCAGCTTGTTCGATGAAAATGCTCTCGCTGTCCAATAGTTCGATCAGCCGATCCATGTGCTTGACGATGGTTGATTTTTCGGCGCGGGCCAGAGCATTGACGGCACCTTGAACAACCCACCAAGATTCATTGGGGTTTTCAATCATGGCGCCGACCAACTTAAACATTTCTGGAGTGACTTTGTTATCTGGCATCCGCTTTCCTTTAAACATGCCAGTAATCGCAAGTATTCCATTGTAGCGGAGGCGTGCATCCTCGGATTTGAGTAGAGGCAGCACTAAATGGAACCGGCCATGCCTCACCACGTTTCGCATGGCCGTAACTCGCAATCCAAACTCAGGGTGGTGCACATACTTGAGAAGGGTTTCATCACTCACCTTTGGATCATTCACCTGCAACAACACAGCCAAAGAAGCATCATTTTCAACCGTTTCATTCAAAAGGTCAGGGGCACTAATACTGGCGTGCTTGGCTGGCTCGAGCGACTGAAAAATATCATCCGCTGCATTCCCCCAGAAGCGCTCTGGTAATTGGGTATGTTTTGCCCATTTGCTGCGGGGAGCGCCGAACATCTGCAAATGCTTCCGTGGTAGCGTATACGTCAGAGCAAAGTGGTTGCCCCATGAGATACCACCGTGCGAGGCCGACTTGTCGTAGCCGTCCGTCATGCCTGCGATGCCAATGGTGCCATCAAACCTACGGGAAAGCTCCATCACCCAGCGACGCGTATCCATGTAGGATCTATACTGAACTGGCCTTTTCTCGCGCACCAGATGCATGGATTTGTGGTGCCATAATTCTCCAATCCCTCCACCGGTGTGACCGGCATGAAACCAATTGGTCCCGTAAAAACTCTTCATCGCCGAATTGTCTCTGGCCTTGGCGTAGACCGACTCTTCACCCTCAGGGCTCAATAGAGCGGCTGCAGCCATCGTCATAGCCAAAGCTCCAGTTTTCCCGTTATCTCGGAATCCTCCTTCTGGATATCCGTCTCCATACGCGACATTGCCGTGCCCAGCGTATCGGTAAAACTGCTTCATCACCTCGTTGAACATCTGCTCATCGACATCCACCCCGCAGACTTTAGCCAATATGAGGAAAGTCGCACATGGAGCACCCGCCGCGTGCACAGTGCCATAACTAAAGTGGGCTGGTCCGCCCCGGCCGCTCCAAGCTCCACGGTACATGTTCGCCTTGAGCTCTTCGGTCATCTTCTTGATGACTGGCAGCACTTTTTTATCTCCAGTTCGCAGGTAATACTCACATAGCCCGTGGCCTTTGAATCCTTTATGCCAATTGAAGTCTCCTATGGTCTCAATGCCAGCCATCCACTTGCGGACAACTTTGAGATCTTTCTCCTCACCTGTAGAGAGCATGAAAAGCACGGCACCCCATCCTGGCTCTTTTTGAGCTGCCAGATAGTCAGCTAACTTTCGCACAATCTTGTCTGATTTCGGGCAGTTCTCCGGCCATGTTTTACTATAGGCCCCCATGACGGGTAGGGTGACCAATACCGTACCTGCATCTTTGATCTTTAGACTGATCTTACCATCCGTAGCCTCCGCTTGGGTAATGATATCGCCTAGAATTTCACGCGGATCTTTTTCTACTAGTATCTGCCCATTGATACTCTCAATAATCTGCCCTTTTTTTAACTTGCCCGTTTTCGCAGCTGGAGACCCTTCCTCAACATTGGTGATCACCATGGTGAAATTCGGCTTAACCAAATCAATGCCAAGACCAACGGGGCCAAAGTTTTGGACATTCCACGGCTTTTTGCCGTTTACCTCTGGACGAGGCTGGAAGATCGTTGATCCATTGTAGTACTCTCCCGACTTCGCACTCGGACTTTTCTTAGTTTCATGACTCTTTTTACTGGGCGCTTTCTTTGTATTAGGTGCTTTAGAAACTGGTTCAACGGGCTGTTTTTGACTTTCAGCAAGGAATTCGATATCCTGCTTGGATAGGATTTTACGATTAAATGACATCTTTTTCCCATTTGGCAGAGTTACCTTCACTGATCCTGTCTTGGCATCGTAGGACGCGAGTTCGCCTTTAAATGTCTTACTACCATCGGCACTGGTCCAGGTTTTCGCCTGCGCGCCCGTAATTAATAACGCGGCACTGACGACCATTGATTTCCAGCCGATGTGAATCGGTGCTAAGTTGAATTTTTTCATAATATTATTGCTAGGAATTTGATTTTTTCGGGGTGTCCCTGAGGACGTTGTTGGAGAGATCGGAGAGGGGGGTGAAAGGGGGAAGAGGGGATGCTGCGGGGCATGGGGGGCTATTCGGTTTGGGCGGCCTTGATCTTGAAGCCTGAACCCGGAATGAGCCACGTATCTTTCTCGAGATCGACCCCGCCGCCCATTTCCTCGATGACGACCCGGTCGATGATGTGGATGCCACGCTCCGCCATGAGCGCGAACGAGTCGTCCCCCGGTTGATCGGGGGTGCGGTCGGGGAAATTGATCCTCGTTCTTGAAATGTTGTAGAGGCCGGAGAGTTTCTTGTCAGGGAATGCCTTCTCGACTCCTTCCCGTCCCAGCAAAAACCCGAGAAGGCCACCCCAGGTGGCGGTCGGGTTGTCGGAATCCCAGCCACAGAGCGCCCCGATCCGGATGGTCTTTTTGAAATCGCCTTGGCCGTAGAACAGGCTGACGAGGCTGGCACCATAGTTGATGCCCGCGTCGAACCAACTCCGGTAATTGTAGCCGTCGGTGGTGACGCCGGTGTGTCGGCGATTCAGGGCATCGCGGGTCTTCTCCCAGTTATCCTTGTCCGGGTTTTTCTCGTAGTCCTTCCTGATGAAGTCGTACATTTTTGCGGGAAACGACCCGCTCGGGAGGCGCTTCCGGGCTTGAGTCGCCAGCCACATCACTTGTTCCTGCGTGCTCAGTTTTGGGTCCGCCTTGGATGCCATCGAGTGCATGATCACGTAGAACTCCGAGATCCATTCGGCATCGCGGAAGGCGGTGGTTCGGATCGGCATATGAGCCATTTTCAGGGCGATGTCCGGCCGGGCCGGTGCGAGGAGCCCGAAGATCTCGGTGGTGAGTTGGGCGTCGATCTGGTCGAAGTGCTGGTTGTTCTCCGGCAGACTCGTCTCCGGTGGCAGCTTGCCATCGATCATCAGGTGCAGCGCCTTTTCGTTGGAGACCCAGAGGTTGTTCGGCTCCTCCCGTTTGATGTGCTTGAGCCAGCCATCACGGATCTGCCCCGGGGTCGCGATGCTCACGTTGTTCACGTCGAGGATGCTCAGGAAGATGTATTCGATGTCGGTGTCGTCGTCGGCTCCCCAGACCTTGTCTTCCTCTACCAGCACGAACTCCATCTTCTGTCGCTTGCGGCCCTGGTTGGTGCCCCAGTCCTTGTCGGTGAAAAACGGGGCGGTCTTCTTCACGCCTTCGGTGCGCAGGCCGGTCCAGTTGGCGATGCACTGACCGAGCCAGAAGCCTTCGAATTTTTCCGCGTAGGCCGATCTCGAGATGACCAAGTCGCCGGATTTGCGGGAATAGTCGGGGTAGTTCAGCTGCTTGTCGGCTCCGATCCCTGCCGCCTGCAGATTGCAGGCGCCAGCCACCATGGCTAGGCAGGTGAGGGAGGAGAGCAATGGTGGAGTATTCATGATTATAAGTCGTGGAGTTGTTGGTTGGTTGCTAGGAATTTGCTTTTTGAGTAAGGTGTTCGGAGGGGCTTTCATGGGGTGATAAGGGGGTTGATGCTTCCGACTCGCGGCGGGCAGCCTGTTGGTTGCCACGCCTTGTTCGCTTGCGCAGCAAATTTAGTCCGGATCGGCCCGTGCGCGGAAGAACAAGCTGTCTTGGCTCGGTATGAAGGAAAAGGGGCTGGTGGGTTGCGGGGTGACGTCAGCCCATTCCTGTAAATCTCCACTCTCCTGCAGAATTCCTGAGAACTCTACTTCGATTCGCCCATCAATGAACTCAATGCGTGAGATCGATGGCGGTTGGGTCTCGGAGATCACCGCATCATCGAGTATGAATAACATTGCGCCGTTTTCTGCGAAGAATGGGTCCGTGAATATTCCGTCATCTCCCGTGCGTCTGACGGCGTTCCCGTTCTGGGCAGAGCGCCATGAAAAATTGTTGTTCGGGTCGTTAGAGGTGTCGGCGAGTACCGAGAACCAATACTTGGTATTGGCCGAGACGTTGACTGGTGTCACGTCGGCCGTGAAAACGTAGATGTCGTAGCCGGAGGACCCGCCTCCGAAGTTTTCCCCGGTGTCAGTCAGGGTGTTGAACACCACTTGCGAGGAGCCGATCACATTGGAGGTATCCGGCAGTCCGTCGATGTCGCCGTAGAACAACAGCTCAAAGGTCCAAGGTCCCTGAGGGCTGACCTCACGAGTGGGATGACTTACGATGCCCCACCAGGTAACGCTTCGAATCGTCGCCGGGGAAGCGACGGAAAAGTCGTCCGCCAGCTGCTGGCCGTTGCCGAAAATGGCGTCTCGGTCAGATCCGGCCGCTCCATCGAACACCGCGGTGTTGGTGGTTGCCTGAGTGAAAATCGGCGAGGCCGAAGCCGGCCCGCATGCCGTGAGCGCGACAGCAACGCCGGCCAGAAGGCTTTTCAGTTGGCGGAGTTTGTGAGTTTTTTGGTTCAGCATGATGTAGATCTTCACTGGCTTATCGTCGATAATTTTGACGTAATGATGCTAAGTGGTGAGGTCAAATTCATTTCTTCTGCGAAAGGAGCGAAAGGCCGCGAAAGAAGACTTGGGTTGTGGCTTGAGTTCCCTCCTACAAAAGGTGTGTCCTGGAGTTTTCACATTGGAGAAAGCGTGAATTGCTTTATTGAGAGCCCGTTGCTTCGGGCATAACCTGAAAAATCAAGAGTATTAGCTCCTTTTTTCAGTTCCAGGACAACAGGTTTGCAAATATCCCACTTACCAAGAGTATATGGAATACTCATTTCAAGGGGAGGAGAATTATTGACAGACAACATCAATTTAACAGCATTATGTAGGGTAACTACCTTTGCTGACAATTGATACTCCCCCTCTTTCTGGAGATTTACTGTATACCTAAATTGAGACAATTCCTTTCCCTGGCGGGGAACGTGAAGCTGCATTCCTTTATCATGACTTTTCATCAATAGGATCTTCCCAGAATCCACGTATGCAAGTGCAGGGATAGTAAATATCCCCTCTTTGCTGACTACAATTTTCTGATCACCTACAGGGATTTTTACATCAGGTTTTACATCAGATTTTGGCTCTGGTTCTGAGTTGGAATCTGATGCGTGTTTGCCAACAATAACTCGCCTTTGCTCAGAAGCCAGTGACTCCCAGAAACCTCCGCTTCCCGGAAGTCTTTTATCTGCTTTTTCCTCGTCTAATACTTCTGCAATCCATTGAGCTCGGAGAACTTTTTTATACTCGTCGGGTTTTTCCCGGGCTTGTGTATCAAGTAGGAATACCTCTCCACACCATTGATCATCTGCAATATGCCCATGATTCAAATGAGGCCCCAGGCTCGATGTCCAACCTTTAGGAGACCACTGGCACACCCAAGTATGACCATAACATACGCTTGCGGTAAGAATCGCCCCTATAATTATAAATAATTGTTTTTTCATGTTCTTCTCCTATTTTTTTCCTTTTTCAAGGGGGCTTTTGGCTCCTCCCTCTTCGACTCGCAACGCTGGGATTCCGAATGCCCTGGCAGTGCTTCTGGCAATCCATGCCCGAATGTGACATATTCCCCCTTTATCAATTGCTTGCTGAATCTTTAAAACTTTCCCTGAATTATCCCATTTATGACGCCTGTAAGCAACATCGGTCTTGATGATGCCAGAGTAAAACCAACGGGAATCTGAATCACCCAGCATATCAGGACGGTAGTTGCAAATCGTTGTCCGCAACCACGCCAAAGTTTCGTTGGATTCAGGGTCGCTTGCAATCCAACGACATTCCCATGCACTCATCTCCTTAAAGTTGGGATCTAATTCTCCGGCGAGAAATGCCTTTTCATAATGGAGATACCGTTCAACCGGGTCCACAGGTTTCAGACCCCTTGATAAAAATGTTCCGTATCCCTGTTTGTATGGCACTGTCATTTCAAGGCTTATTCCCAATGCCAAATTTTGAAGGATTCCGGGTTGGCAAGCCTGTTTGGAAACCTTTCGAATATCTGTGTAGATCTTCATCGCTTTGCCATACTTGGCCTCTTTGGCCCCGCCGGCGGAGAGCACCGTTAACATCAGCTTTTCATCAGAGAGCAACTTCTCTACAAGCTTCTCATTCTCTTCTCCCTTCTGAGAAAAAGCAGCCAGAGAATAAGGAGTTGCCTTTGAAAGAACAACGAATTTAGCCAACTTTCCATCAAGGGAATCACTGGAAAGAAGTTCACCCGGATTCAGGTTCTTTGCCGCCTTTTCGAACTCAGTTTGTGCCAGTTCAATAGCTTTCTGAGCTTCTTCCCGTTGTTTGACAAGCTTCGGTTCTTTCTGTTTAGCTTTGTCAAACAAGCCTTGACGTTCCTCCAGTGCTTGCACACCTGCTTTACGGTTCTCCTGCGACTTTGCCAACTCTTTCTCAGCAGCTTCTCGCTCCGCGTCATTTTTTGCATTATTAAGCATTTCAGTTGCGTTCAAAATCTTTTTGTCGGCACCAGCTATCCATTTGTTTTTTGCGTGATTCACTAAAGATTCAGCCTTTTGAATCTCTTCGAAGCTTTGGTTAATGATTGCCAGAACTATTCTGGCTTCCTTCGCAGCCTTTCGGGCATTTTGGAAAATCTTTTTCTTCTCCTCATCAACTTTCGGAATTGATTGACGCAGATCGTTTCGCAAATTGTCCATACTTTCACTGTAATACGACTCCAGTTTCTTGCCGTGATCTGTTAGTTCAACGCGTGCTTCTTTTTTTGCTGCAAACGTAATGTTTGTTACTAGCATGAAGCATAAAAGAGTTTTTTTCATAGTATTGCTGGGGGGTTGTGTTTTTGTGATGTGTTAGGAGAAACTGTCATGTGGGAATAGTTGGTTGCGAGGGAAAGATGGGGGTGAATTAAAATGGTGAATCGGGTGTAGTGAATGGCGACTCACCGGATCGATCCACCGTGGATGAACCGGACATGGGGCGCTGACTCCCCTTCATTCAACTCACACAAACCACAAGCGACAAGAATCGCTTTTCATTTTTTTCTTGGAATCTATAATCAATTTCGGGTAGGTTTATCCATGGCAGATTGGCAACGTCTTACCGCAACCGAGCAGCTCACGGCACACCTCCGCGGCGAGTTGTTGCGCGGGCGTTGGGTCGGGACAATGGCCGGCGTGCAACGGCTCGCAGCAGAGTTTAGCGTGAATTGTAAGACGGCGGAGACCACGCTGCAGGCGTTCGAGACATCTATCAGAACATCGGCCGGCAGGATCTCACCGCCGATGTGAACTTCAGCGATCTCATCGCTTGGAGTCAGCCCTGGACGAGCGAGAGCCATCTGCAAACGCTTGGCGCCTTTCTTGCTGATACGAAGGCAGAGAAAAGGCTCCTCCACTCACAAGGGGCCGGAGGAGCCTTCAAAGTTCTAGAACAGCGATCTAAGCCTTAGCTCAGCGTTCTTGGTTGCGGCCAAGTATGCTCTGCTTGGCGCTATCAGAGATAGAATTCGTGGATTCAATGTAAGTCTTGGCGGCACCTGCGTCTTCACGCATCCAGCGACTTGCAATCTTAGCAACCCAGTAGCCACGGCTGCTTTCACTGCTAATATTCTCAGCGACTTTCATCAACTCACCCGGGGAGGCATCGCTACCGGTCACGATGCCGGTCACGATACCGGTCCTGCGATCGACGGTCACATTGCTGCTGACGTAGTAACTCAGAGCTCTGTCGCGGGTGTCACCCTTTTCCATGGCCATAGTATAAGTCAGGGCGCCTTGAGGGTCTTTCGATACCCAAGCCGGAATCAGTACACGCATGTTGCCAGTCTGAAGGTCAGCGCTACCATTTTTGGTAAGGAACTCGGCAGCAGCCTGCGGATTCTCCGTGGCCATCGATTCGACCACGTCGCAAATGGCACGGTCTTTGTTCTTACCGGCTTCCATGGAGCTCACCTGAGCAGCGGCAGCCTGTGGTTCATTGCGAGCAAGTCCCTTGATCGCCGCGGCGAGTTGCCAAGCTTGTTGGTCAGCCGGCAGGGTCGAAATCCAAGTTGTGGCCGCAGCAAAATCTTTAGCTCCGTAGGACTCGGCCACCGCACGATGGTAACCCTTCACGACCACATCACGATAGGAACCCTTCACGATTTCAGGATCGATGGGAGGCAGCATTGCAGAAGCTGTGGCTGGATCTTCACGAGCGACTTCTCTCACCACTAAGGAGACGGCCTCGTCTTTTCCTGCGACTCCTCTCACCACTGAGGAG
>JASJLI010000054.1:0-35948 GCA_037620805.1 Akkermansiaceae bacterium | reverse complement strand
GGCGCACGCGGGGGAGCCGTGGCTTTTCCATCGGGGCCAACGTAGGCGGTCTTACCGTAGTCAAACTTATGCGTGATATACCGTTCCTTCGCTCTTAACTGTGAGGAACAAGAAGTCAGTATGGTGGATGCTGTAGCAACCATCAGCACTGTAAGGGTGATGCTGAGAATTCTCATAGAGATAGTTAATCATACTTAACTATTTAAATCAAATGGGAAAAACCTGCTATTATTTAGATGAGTGCATCGTATGATTTGTCATGCCCGATATCCGATCAGTATTTCTCGCTCTCGTTCTCAGCCTTAGTCTTATCCTTCCGCTTCCGTGTGCCGCACGCGAGGCATCTGATAAACCGAATGTTGTGATCATTTACCTCGATGATAGTGGTTTTGGAGACTACTCGCACAATGGCAATCCGGTCATTGAAACACCCAACATCTCACGCATCTCGCAGGAGGGAGTTAATTTCACCCAGTTTTACGTCACCTCACCAGCGTGTAGTGCATCGAGGTATTCCTTGATGACAGGGCGTTACCCCATGCACTCAGGTTTTGGATCCTGGGTGATCGGACCCGGCTCCAAGCCGCACTTACAGGAAAGTGAAACCACACTGGCTGAGGGGCTCAAGGCGCGGGGTTATTCGACGGGTATGTTTGGAAAATGGCATATGGGCAATCCCTGCAAAGGGAACAACATGTCTACTACGGCCCTACCACTGTCGCACGGCTTCGACACCTGGATCGGCACCAACGTCTCACACGATTACGGTAATGCCAAACTTCTGAAATCCGAGGCCAAAGGAAATAATCCAGTAGCGGGATACTCAGAAATCGCCAAAAACCTCCCCTCTGATGTGCCTGCTTCCACTTCACTCACCGGGCGCTACACCAAAGCCGCCGTTAACTTTATCAAAGAGAATAAGGATAAGCCTTTCTTCCTCTACGTCGCCCACAACCAACCCCATCTTGGTCTGTTTGTTAGTGATGCATTTAAGGGGAAATCCCGCCGTGGACTTCTCGGTGATGTGATGGCCGAGGTGGACGACTCCGTTGGCCAAATTATTTCGACGATAAAGAATCAGGGCATTGAGAAAAACACACTGGTTATCTTCTCATCCGATAACGGCCCGTGGGTGATGTTCCGAAAAGCCAAGAAAACCAAGTATGGTGAGGCCCGCATGCATGTTGGCTACGCCCTGCCCTTTCGCGATGGTAAAGGCTCTTGCTGGGAAGGAGGTCACCGTACACCAGGCATCTTCTACTGGCCTGGAACGATCCAACAAAAACGCGAACTCACCCCAGTGAGTACCTTGGATGTGATGCCAACGGTATTTGCGATTACTGGAGCGAAGCACCCTGCACCCGCCGCCTTGGATGGTCGTGATATAGGCTCGCTTCTCTTTTCTAACAAATCCAATCAACTTCGCGAGTTTGAGTTCTATTACAGTCACTCTAGGAACAACATCATTGCCGTACGTAAGGGACCTTGGAAACTGATGGTCGCCATCCCCTCACAAACAGGAAGCAAACACGGTTTCGAAGCTAGCGAGGAAAAACCTCTACTATTTAACGTGGAACAAGACATCGGCGAACGCATCGATCGCGCAGCGGAAAAACCTGAGTTAGTTCAGAGCATGTTAAAAATGCTTCGCGAAAAGAGGAAAAAGTAGGGCTGTTTTTCCTTAGCCTGCTCGCGCTATGCTCAGTGCTCCTCCGTCGAACTGATTTAATAATCGTGCGCTGTAAGTTACCGACAGGATGTGGGCTTGGGTTGTCGGCAAGTTTAAAACTTACCCTACTTTTTCCACACCCCCACCTTCGCACGCTTGGCTTTACTTTCGAGCGAGTGGAGTTTGCCGATGAAACGCTTGAAGGTCATGCGGCTAGGCAGATCGTTTTTCGTTTTGCCCCAGAATTTTTCATCCCAACCAGCTCCCATACCGTAGGCGCGGGCGAGACCGGCTTCAACGAGTGCTTCATCCAATCGATCGCCATCTTCATTGACCACGATAGCGTAGTAGCGGGCTTTTTTACTAGCACCGCCGGCCTTCGTTTTCTGGGTGTAGACGGTGAAGGGTTTACGGAGGAACTTTTTGGTGAAAGCCGCTGACTTTTCACCCCACTTGATCACGTCTTTTTCCTCGATGTTAAATTCCTTTGCCTGCTCAACGAGTCGGGACTTGATCCGTTTATCGGTTTCAGGACAATCGACGCCATATAGCCTGAACACGTAGGTATATCCCGTTAGGGCCATCACCGAAAAGCTGTCGCCATCAAAATACTTATCGTCCGCCAGCTCACAGCGTTCATAAGTGAGCCATTCCTTGGCAGACACACTGCCAATGGCAGCGGAGAGAACTATAATGATGCTAGCGATCTGGCGGATCATGCAGTTAAGCTAATCAAATCCATCGTGTTGTCCAATAAGCAATCATCCGGCTGTGGAGTTGCACTCTACTTTTTCTTCTTCGGCTTTGCGACCAGACGTTGTTGATCGGCTAGCAAGCGAGGCTTCAAATCCTTTTCATAATCCACATCTTGGACATCCACTTTACGATCAACGGCAATACATGCTGCGGTTCCGGCACTTTGGCCAAGAATCATAAATGTCGGCTCCATTCGGATTGAGCCGAAGGAAATGTGGGATGCGGACAAGGCTATTGGCACGAGTAAATTCCTTGCCTCCTCTGCCTTCGGGACAATCGCGCCATAGGCGATGGGGTAAGGTTTTTTAATATGGTAGCCGACATCACCCTCGTTTTGCACAAAGCCATCTGCGGTGACGTATCGCTGCGTTTGGTGGGAATCCATGGTGTAAACTCCGAGGCCGATACTTTCCTCCACCTTAGTTTTGCTGAGGCAATCGTGCTCAGTGACCACGTGTTCACCAATCATACGGCGAGCCTCGCGGATGTAGAGCTGGGGTGACCAATGGCCGTTATCGACAAATTCATCCTTAGGAAGACCCCAAGTTGACATCTCTTTACGGATGCCCTCGGGCACTCGTGGATCATTGGCGACAAAATACATAAGCCCTTTCTGGTAGGTTTCGTGTGCCTTGATGATCTCGCGTCTGCGCTCGTAGCTCGCCTCTGGGTAATCGTAATTTGCCCCAATATTATCTGTGCTGAACGGACCGTGATTATTCTGGTCCGTTTTTTTGTTAGGCATGTTATCGAATTTCCGAAACATCTCATCCCAACCGCTTTCAAAAACACGTAGCAGCAACAGGTATTGATCGGCATCATATCCCTCCGGCTTCGAAAATGGGATGCGGTTTTCAGGATCATTGGTGAGACATGCCCGGAAACAGTAGGCCTGGATCTTGTTGTCCCCCACCCCGTTCTCACCAGGTGCCTCCGCACTGATTCGAGGCAGTAAACCGCTTTTAGAATCACCAGGGATCTTATAAGGGCTTATTTTTGTGGTGAAAAAGTGATCGTGATCGCGCCGGTCTTTTTGAACCCCATTGGAGGTCTCTCCATAGACATTATTCGACTCACGACCCACGTGAAATTTTACACCAGCCGCGGCCATGAGATCCCCCTCGTAGGTGCCGTCGATAAATACTTCACCCACATAACGATCCCCAGAGAGGGTGGTGATGGAAATAAGCTTACCATCCTTCATTTCTATACCCTTCTCGCGATCCAACCATGCATCACGCACGACCTTCACCTTGTGTTTGGTGACAAATTCATTCATCAGTTTTTCAGCTACGTGTGGCTCAAAGACCCACATCGCTTTGTCCTTGGGACGGTTCCTACCCTGTGGCCTTTTAATTTCCCTGAACTCCGCCTGGGTTTCCTGTCGCCATGACTCTGGTTTCTCGTAGTGCTGTTTCACCGCTTGGTAAAACTCCAGTGACAAGCCACCGATTCCTGCGGCGTGGCCATTATCCGTCCAGCCCAATCCACCGCTGGTGAGTCCGCCCAGGTGTTTATCAGGACTTACCATAATCACGCTTTTACCCATCCGCACCGTCTGCACGCCTGCCATCACCGCACCCGAGGTACCACCATAGATAATCACATCTGCCTTATGTGTCTCAGCTGAAACGAAAGGTAATAAGAGAAACCATAATAGAGATGGCAACAAGATCAGATAGCGCATGGATCGAAGCTACAGAAGCTCGGCCACCTGTCAAAAACTCTCGTTACTTTTACTCTACCGATTCCAACGTCGCACGGGAGTGCGGGTGAAGGGTAGTTCGAGCTGCTGCCACTGAGGGCCAGGGCAGGTCTCGTATTTCTCACCGCGCAACATGCAATGGGCACGGTCAGAAAGGTTTTTAAGTGTGTGAACGGCGCGGCTTGCTATAAGGGTTAATTTACTCATGTGAACAGTGTTCATCAAAACAACACCATGGTCAAGGATTCTTGTCAAAAAACGATCTTTTTTACGACAATCACTATTCTGGCACGATATTCATGCTCGCAACTATGGGTAATGTCGAATACCTTTCCCTAATGAAAATCCTGCTTGCCACATTACTCACCAACACCATGCTGTTTACCTTCGCTATGGCAGAAAAGGCAGTTGATCCACTGACACGTCTGGAATTTTTTTCCCCTAGTGATGCTATCCAAAAAAGCACTGAAACACTCATCAATGAGTTGGATTCGGAATCTTACGCTAAACGAATTGCTGCTTACGATAAACTCACTCATTTTCCAGCACTGCCGGAGTTTGTTCGCCAACTTGCCAAGCATGAAAAGAGACCTGAAGTCAGATCGCGACTCAAGAACCTAACGGATCAGTTTACCATTGAACATGAAAGTGATGAACTCAACCGCCTGCTTAAACTGATTCACACAGACAGCACCAAAGGAGTGTTAGCCCAACTGACATCGATCGTTCAGGTTGGGAAATGGCATCCTGACACTCTATTGCTTCATGATACGGCGCAGGCAACCGTTCTGCCTAGTGATCTGCCACTGATTGCATTGAATATTACGAGTCAGTCCGCCGACGTTCGCCGACTCATGGCATCAACCCTAGCAGGGCTGCCTCTAAAGGATTCATTGGATCATCTGAAAAAACTTCTCAATGACTCTGATGAAAAAGTCCGACTCACAGCAGCACACTCTCTCGCTCAACTAAAACACAAATCCTGCTTACCAGCGCTTGCCCGACTACTGAGCTCGTCTGACTTTTACACACGCCATCAAGCCTGGTCAGCATTGAAGGGTCTGAGTGGTCAATCATTCGACTATGACCCAAGTGTCGAAGCCTCCAAACGGAAAACAGCCTCGGCGAAGTGGCTTCAGTGGTCGTCTTCTAACAAAGCGAGAATCAGTGGGAAACTACCAGAAAAATCGATGATCCAATTGTTTAACGGTCAGGATTTATCTGGATGGGATATTTATGAAAATGGAAAGTTAGTAGGCGAAAAGCAAACAAGTTGGAAAGCCGTCAATGGGCAACTCCAATGCCTCGGCGTCAACAGCGGCGAGATTCGCACCCAGCAGCGATTCAAAAATTACGTTTTAACTCTCGACTTTAAGATCGATCAAAATCGCGGCGACGGTGGGATTGGGTTGATGCTCACCAAGGAAAATGAAGCTGTCGGGCAAATCGGCAAATACCTTGAGGTGCAGTTGCTACCAGGAAACACAGGTGATCTCTACTCGATTGGAAACTTTCAAGCCAAGGCCGGAGGGCAAATTCTCAAATTCCGCTCACCGCGGATTGCGCAAGCGCCTGACCCTATCGGAAAGTGGAACAAAATCAAGATTACGGTCAAAAATGGGAGTGCCGAAATTGAACTCAATGGCATCCTTGTCAACGAAGTCACTGATGGAGCCAAAGGACTAAGTAAGATTACGCTCCGCAATGAAGGGCACAAGATTGCCTATAGAAATATGTCGTTGATTCAGATTGAGGAATAACAACCTCTATTCGAGTTCCAGATCACCACCTTCTTTAGGAGGACGAACGACTCGGTCGACAGCGTGTTTGGTCACGAGGTTTCCTTTAACAGCACGGCCCTTGACGGCGAGTTCGCCGAAGCTGAACAAGCGAGATAAGCTGCGTAAACGCGGCACGGGCTTGAGGTAAACCATCACCATGTTTTCGGCGCTCTGCTCTTCGTTATCATGCACGGCGAAATAGAGCACGCGGGAGCCTTTAGATCCTTTGGTAAGGTCGTATTCCTTGTCGCGGGTGACTCCACCTATCTTGAAACGCTTCGCGTAAATGGCACCTTGTCGGCCATCACGATAGATCATCGAGTAGGTTTTTTCCTCATCCTTTCGGAGAACGGAGATGTGCTGGAGGCGTTTACCCACAAAGGCTTTATCGGCTATCTTGACGACTCGCATCTTGCCTTCACCATCAAAGGCGATGATGTCATCAATCCGTGAGCATTTCTCCACGGACTCGTCTTTCTTAAGACCCCAGCCAGCGAAACCGTCTTTGCGGTTGGCGTAGAGCACCTCGGTGGCGGCGACGACTTGGGCGCGGTTGACGACGCCAAACTGGGCTATCTCGGTGCGGCGCTCGCGGCCTTTGCCATACTTCTTGATGAGGTTTTTGTAGTAGGCGACGGCGTAGCGTGTTAGATTGTTTAGGTTTTTATCAACCTCTGCGATTTCCTCTTCAAGTTTGTTGATGATCTCATCGGCTTTAAAGCCATCAAACTTAGAGATCCGCTTGATCTTGATTTCTGTGAGGCGGATGATGTCATCTTCAGTGACTTTGCGTCTGAGGAGTTTTGTGAAGGGCTTAAGACCCTTGTCGATCGCGTCGATGACAGCTTGCCACGTTTCGCATTCCTCAATGTCGCGGTAGATGCGGTTCTCGATGAATATTTTCTCCAACGAGGAGAAGTGCCACTTTTCCTGAAGCTCACCCAATCTAATTTCGAGCTCCAATTGTAAGAGATCTTTAGTCTGCTTTGCTGAGTGTTTGAGCATCTCGATGACACCCATGAAGCGGGGTTTGCCATCGTGGATGACGCAGGCGTTCGGAGAAATGGATACTTCGCAATCGGTGAAAGCGTAAAGCGAATCGCGGGATGTCTCAGGATCTACTCCAGCGGGAAGGTGGATCAGAATATCGGCATGAGCCGCGGTGTTGTCCTCGATCTTGGAGATCTTGATCTTCCCCTTTTCGTTGGCTGATACGATGTTGTCCATCAAGCTGCCAGTGGTCACTCCAAAGGGAACCTGGGTGATCCGAAGGATGCGCTTTTTCTCAATCTTGATCTCGGCACGCACGCGGATTTTACCACCGCGCAGGCCATCGTTATAGTTGCTGGCATCCATGATGCCGCCGGTGGGAAAATCGGGAACCAGTTCGAAAGGCTGTTTACGAAGTGCGCAGATACTGGCATCTAGCAGTTCGATAAAGTTGTGCGGCAACATCTTGCAGGCAAGGCCGACGGCGATACCTTCTACACCCTGTGCTAACAGAAGTGGAAACTTCAGTGGCTGGGTGACGGGTTCTTGATTTCGACCGTCATAGCTGCGTGTCCACTCGGTTGTTTTTGGATTAAAAGCGACTTCGAGAGCGAAGGGCGTAAGACGCGCCTCAATGTATCGAGGGGCGGCGGCCTTGTCACCGGTGAGGACGTTTCCCCAGTTTCCCTGAGTATCGATGAGTAATTCTTTCTGACCGAGCTGCACCATGGCATCACCAATGGAGGTATCACCGTGGGGGTGATACTTCATGGTATTTCCCACCACGTTGGCCACCTTATTATAGCGGCCGTCCTCGAGCTCTTTCATCGAATGAAGAATTCGGCGCTGAACCGGTTTCAAGCCGTCACCAAGGTGCGGCACGGCTCGCTCCATGATTACGTAACTGGCGTATTCGAGAAAGTAGTCAGAATACATACCACCGAGGTTTTGATGCTCATGAGAGGCATCATCCTCGAGGTCGTCATCGGGTGTCAAATCTAGTTCATCCATGGGGGAATATCGTCAAAAAAGGGTCTGTAAAACGGAATATCAGGGGGTAGATGGGTATTTAATCATTCTTAACCACCCTTGCAAGGCCAGATTTCTCAAACGTGGGCAGGTAAATTTTAATGGCAATATTGCGACTCCTATCCTCATACTACCTTGGTAATGATCAATGAGCAGCCTGACATCCCTTTCGATAACACCTACACCAAACTTCCCGAGCATTTTTATGCGAAGCTAGGGCCGGCACCGGTGCCCGACCCTCAACTGATTCGGGTAAATACCGTTCTTGCAGAGGAGCTGGGTATCGATGCCGATTGGCTTTCATCCCCCGAGGGTATTGCCATGTTGGCCGGAAACTTTATACCGGATGGAGCTGATCCGCTTGCTCAGGCATACGCTGGTCACCAGTTTGGTGGCTTTTCGCCTCAGCTTGGAGATGGAAGAGCCATCCTGTTAGGAGAGGTCATTGATCAAAGCGGAGTCCGTCGTGACATCCAACTTAAGGGCTCAGGTCGCACTCCTTTTTCAAGAGGTGGTGATGGCAAGGCAGCTCTGGGTCCAGTGATTCGGGAATACATTCTCAGCGAAGCGATGGCCGCGCTCGGAGTGCCCACCACACGTGCGCTTGGCGCTGTAACAACGGGAGAACAGGTGCTTCGACAAGATGGACCGCTTGCGGGCGGTGTTTTTACGCG
Source organism: Akkermansiaceae bacterium (assembly GCA_037620805.1). GTDB lineage: Bacteria > Verrucomicrobiota > Verrucomicrobiia > Verrucomicrobiales > Akkermansiaceae > Oceaniferula. The sequence continues at coordinate 27,344 of JASJLI010000054.1, read as the reverse complement.
GGTTGCATCGAGTCACATCCGGGTAGGAACGTTTCAATACTTCGCAGCGCAAAAGGATACGGAAGCCGTACGCACACTTGCCGACTACGCCATTGAACGTCACTACCCTGAGTGTCGGGCTACAGCTGATCCCACCAAGAATGGGGCTCCTTACGCGGCTTTTTTAAAATCGGTGATGACCGCACAAGCGGATTTGATAGCCCAATGGATGTCGCTCGGATTTATCCATGGGGTGATGAACACGGATAACTGTGCGATCTCTGGCGAAACCATCGACTACGGCCCGTGTGCTTTTATGGATGCGTTCCATCCACAGTGTGTCTTTAGCTCAATCGACAGGCAGGCGCGTTACGCTTGGGGGAACCAACCTAACATCGTGCTGTGGAATCTGACTCGGTTAGCGGAGACGTTGTTACCTATTCTCGATGATCACGAGGACAAGGCGACGGCAATGGCTGAAGAGGTGCTGAGTGGTTTTTCTGATTATTTTGGTGATCAATATATGACTCGTTTCCGGGCGAAGTTTGGTCTAACTGATAAAAAACACGATGACATCATCAAAGACGGGCTCTCGTTGATTGCCAATCAGCAGGTTGACTTCACACTTTTCTTTCGTCATCTAACGAGCACCACGGCAAGTGACGACGCCGATGCCGTGTCTGCTTTATTTTCCGACAAAGAGGCATTCAAAATATGGTTTACCCAGTGGCAAGAAGCAGTCGATTCAGTCAATGGGCTGGCTGCCATGAAGACAGCCAACCCTATTCTGATCCCGCGCAATCACCGGGTCGAACAAGCGATCCAGGGTGCTTACGCGGGAGACTACACACAGTTCAACAGACTGACCGAAGCCTTAGAAAAACCTTTTGAGGTGCAAGAGAAATACGCCGATCTTGAGACACCTCCGAGGCCGGATGAGATTGTTCACGAGACATTTTGTGGGACTTAGTAAAACCGCTAAGTTCCGTATTCCTTGAGGATTTTTTCCGTCTTCGCCTCCTCGACCCGATTGATAATTCGGTCGAACTCGTGTTTATCCCGCAAGGTCTTTGAAACCGAAATCGTACTGCTCACCAAAAAGAACAGCCCCATTCCTAGATAGCCCTTCGCCCAGATGTCCAGGGGCAGCATCACAACTCCAAAGACCAGTGCCCCGAGAGAGACTAAAAATGAGAGTTTGGTAAAAAAAATCCAAGACACGGAATCGGCATACATGCGTTTATCATTCATAACGCCTGTAGAATAGGCGTGAATTGAAAATATCCTAAATCGATTATTATTTCTTCATCATCGATTCAGACAACCTACTTTATTATCTGCATGAGCGGATATCTAGATCTGTGAGAATCTGCGCCTATCTGTGTTTAAAATTCATTTCTAACACAGATTTTCACAGATGAAGTGGATGAACACAGAGTAGGGTAAGTTCGGCCACATTATTCGAGTTCCATGGAAAACTTCAGCGCTCTCTTAATCGCCTCAAATACAGAACCATACACCATGCCAATGGGGCCGATCAGTTCATGATCTTGCACAGCTTGTAGTCCCTGCACGTTAGCGTAACTCTGTGTGCGCAAAAATGATGCTGAAGCCAGCGGCACTTCATACTGGGAATCCCTATACGCTGAAGTTATTGGAACACAAAGAGACAAAGATCTCGGAGCGTCCATATTATAGCGGGAAACGACTACCATCATCCTGATCTTGCCCCCTATATCCGAGATCAACCTTATAAACTTAACCCGGCTTAGTCATCGTACAAGGAATCTAGAGCCGATTGGCGGGAAGAAGGGGTAAGCAACAAGTCACTATTATCAGTAGGTATACGCACCTCAAACGGCAATCCTCCTCGCAGCTTAACCTGCGCCAGAAATAATCGTATCGCTTCTGTCGTGGTAAGCCCCAACTTCTCAAATACCTTCTCAGTATCATGTTTGAGGCCAGAATCCACTCTCGCTCTGACTACTGCATCTTGCATGACATTAATGTAGCACGTTCGGGCTACGTGTCAATCTTTCTTATGATTGCCCAACGTTTGAGGCCTGCCATCCGCTACTGGGGCATACCCCCAACACCCATTGAAAAAAGGGGTCAGCAACTGTTCTAAATACCAGTGCGCACGCTGACTTGGTGTGAGTGTGCGAAGAAAGTCTCCATGCGGCGGTGCATATCGTCGTAGAACCCTTTTTTCATGGCTTCGAGCATCTCTTTTTTCTCAGGACCAGCGAATCCGTATTCCTCTTCTTCAGCGAGCATTTTCTCGTGGAAGGCTCTTTCCAGACTAATCATTGAGTCGAGAAATGCGCGGGCAGCGCGTGAGTGTTCGACGCCATCGACGAGGGCATTTTCCAGAGTTTTGTTTCGGGTTACAGCAATGAGATCCCCCTCACCAAGTTGTGTCATGTAGCGGTGGTGGCTTTTGATGAAAGCGGAGTGGTCGCTATCGAACTGAACCTCGTCGCGGTCTAACAATTTATCATAAGGACCAGCTTTGCAGAAGAATTTCACCATCAGCGGGATCGTATCTACGAGCATAAACAGGGCAGTAAGAATCCAGTAGGTGGTGAAGGCGAATTTACCTCCCTGCTCCCCCTGTTGGAAAAGGTGATGGAGTGCCAGAGTTTGGGTGAGGATATCACGGCGCGGTTCGTTGACGATGGCACTGATGCTGGCACGTTCATCAGCGGCGACTGCTGCAAGGCCTTCCTGCATCCGCTTGAGTTCGATCAGCATGCTATCGATCTGTGTCCTGATAGTGCCCCGGAGCGCATTCTGCTGACTGACAAATTCACCCGCCTGGTCTGCCTGCACTTTCTGGCGCAGGGCGGTGACTCGGGCTGTTTCGACGGCAGCGATGGCGCGATCGGCCTCGAGTTTCGCCTCATAAGTAGAGATCGCCCCCTTCTCAGCATCACCGATACTTGTGAGCAGGCCGCTTTTTTCCTCGGTCAGGTGTTTGAGTTGCTCACCGAGTCGGGCGGCTTCGGTGCGACGCCAAGCGAGCTGGTCGTCGCGGATGCTTCGTGCCCTTGGTCCGAGTCCACGCATGCCACTGCGCTGACCGTTGACTTCTTTTTCAAACTGCTCCTGCCAGTGCGCCTGCTCTTGTTGGATTTTGGTGTATTGCGGTGAAAGTGTCGCGACCTCGGTGTCGATGACTGTAATTCGATCGGTGTAAGTTTTGGTGGCATCAGCCATGGCGGTTTTTAACTCCGTCTGCTGCTGCGCGGTGAGACCAGCAATGGGTGAGGGGTCCTTATCTTCCCGAACGAGGAACTTGGCCTGGAAGCTCTCGTTCCAACGGTCTTGCTGTTTAGCAATCGCGGCTTCGTGATCGCGGACCTTTTTCAGCTCGGTATCCTTTTGCTCTTTAAAATAGCTCCTGGTGGTTTGCACCTGCTCGGAGCGTGCCTGTTCGATAACGCCACTGACGGTGTCTTTGAAAAGTAGCAGCACCAGTGGGTGGGCGATGGTCAGGCCCATCAAACCGGCTACGAGAAATCGGAGTGAAAACTGGCCCAATTTTTTAAAAGGAGAAAGAAATGGCCGGTAGCTCGCGAGGAGAGCCCGGTCGATGGTCATGATGATCAACGACCAGACGGCCGCCACTGGGTAGATCACCCAGTTATTATGTGTCAGCGTCGAGAGGGCGTAGGCGCAGGCGATAAATGCAAACGCGCAGGGCACAAGCACGGTTGCGCCGAAAGCAACGTATTTGCGTTGCTCCCAGTTCGGGCATTGTTCCAGTGTTTCGGTTCCGGCTCCCGAGAGCCAGAAAAACACGCGCTTCCAAATAGAACTTTTTTGAGAGGTCATCATCTTACTGATACGCTCTCAAAAAAGACACTCTTGCACCATCTTTTTCATATATCATGTGTCTTGACTCTTGATTCTTACCTCTTTCCCCTTAAAAACCCCGCATGCGCATTCTTACTGGCCTCCAGCCCAGCGGCAAACTTCACATCGGCAACTACTTCGGTGCCATGCAACCTGCAGTCCAACTTCAGGACCAAGGCGAGGCATTTTACTTCATCGCAGACTACCATGCCATGACCAGCATGAGTGATGTTGAGACCCTGAGAGCCAATATCCAGAACCTCGCCATCGACTTCCTTGCTTGTGGGCTCGATCCTGAAAAGGCGACTATTTTCCGCCAGAGTGATATCCCCGAGGTCAATGAGCTGGCATGGATTCTATCAACTGTCTGCCCGATGGGTCTGCTCGAGCGTGCCCACTCCTATAAAGACAAGATCGCCAAAGGCCTCACAGCGAACCACGCTCTGTTCGCCTATCCCACATTGATGGCGGCGGATATTTTACTCTACGATGCCGAGTTGGTTCCTGTCGGTAAGGATCAGAAACAGCACTTGGAAATAACCCGTGATCTTGCCGGCAAGGTCAACGATCGCTTTGGCGAAAACACCCTCACCATCCCTGAGGCCCAAATCAAAGAGAACACCGCTGTGGTTCCCGGACTCGATGGACAGAAGATGTCAAAAAGCTACAACAATACCATCCCGATCACGGGGGGTAAAAAGGCCATCCGTAAGGCGATCATGAAGATTGTCACCGACTCCACCGAGGTCGCTGATCCTAAGCCGACTGATGGCTCGACGGTCATCGCGCTCTACAAGCTCTTTGCCGATGAAGCTCAGCTGCAACAAATGATCACCGACCACGAGGCGGGCGGATTTGGTTACGGCGACTTCAAGCAGCGTGTCTTTGACGCCTACTGGGAGCACTTCGCCCATGTCCGAGAGAAGCGCGAGGAACTTGAGCAAAATCTCGACTACGTCAACGAAGTCATCGCCAAGGGTGCTGAAAAAGCGCGCGCTGAATCAACCGTGGTTCTTGACCGTGTTCGCAAGGCGGTGGGGCTTAGGTAGGAAGGTTTGTAAGTAATTACGTAAAGAAGTAAGTGAGCAAGACGATCAAATCCTCCCGAGGCCTTTTGATCTTTGGGATTTTCTGGACGGCTTTTAGTTCTATTTTTCTGATCGTTGGTCTTAAGACGGGATACGATGCGTTGAATCGGTCGGCGTGGCCGGAGGTGCCCTGCACGGTAGCCAGCTTCGAGGTGGTCGCCAACTCTAAGATCGATCCACCTTTTCAACCGACGATTGAGTATACTTACCAGTGGGAAGGCGTCACGCACACCGGCAGCCGCCTATGGGCGGATAAAAAGGGAGAGGATGATTATGAAGATCTTGCCGAGCTGATCGAGCAGCACCGCAACGGAGAGTTCACTACCTGCCACGTCAATCCGGACACACCCACTGAGTCGGTGATCATCGCAGGAGCGGGAGACGTATGGGGTGCGGTTGTCTTCGCCCTTTTTGGCGCGGGTTTTGTTGCCATCGGGATTGGTATGATCATTTTCTCGAGGAAACAGAAAAAGAAACAAAGCTCAGCGCTTTCATCACAGGACACTAACGATGATGCCCCCAAGGCTATTATGATCCCCTTTTTCTCGGTATTTGCCGTCGCAGGACTCGGGATTCTTCTTTTTGTCATCGTCCCGCAGTGGGTCAAATTTTCTGATGCCAAGGGCTGGAAAGAAACCCCTGCTAAGGTCATCTGGAGTCGGGTGCAATCTCACAGCGATGACGATGGCACGACCTATAGCGTGGATATTTTTTACAGCTACACGTTTGAGGGAGAAAAATACAAATCCAACACAATCGGGCTCATGTCAGGCAGCTCTAGTGGGCGCTCTAGCAAACAAAAAAAAGTCAACGCCCACCCACCGGGAAAGAAAATCACCTGCTACGTCAACCCGAAGGATCCGTGGCAGGCATTATTAGAACGCGACATCGGCTGGTGGGCACTCTTCGCCCTCTTCCCCCTTCCGTTTATTGGTGTCGGCGTTGGAGGTCTCTGGTGGACATTGAAAAAACGATCTCGAGCCAAAACCAAAGCTACAGCAAAATCCAAAGCGTTGAGCGGCGAAGGCAAGCTTGGTGGACGTCACAGCGGACTACGTCACGGCACAACCAGCTCAGATGTTTACCATCAATTGGCCCGCAAGGAGTTCAGCCCCGGAGGCAAGCGTATCGGCTGGTTTTTTGGAGCCATCGGCATCGCACTATTCTGGAATGGCATCACCTCCGTCTTTGTCTGGCAGGCGGTAAAATCCTGGCAGAGCGGCAATCCGGAATGGTTCCTCAGCATCTTTATTACGCCCTTCGTGCTGATCGGTCTTGCGATGATCGGTCACGTTTTCTACCGCCTACTCACCCTCTTTAACCCAGCCCCTACACTTACTCTAACACCGGGTGAAGTTACCCTTGGAAAACCTGCCAAACTGAAGTGGAATACATCCAGCGGCTACCATCGGATGAGCAAATTTGCCATCTATCTTGTGGGTGAAGAGGAAGCTCAATTCCATCGCGGCACTGATACCGTAACGGAAACTAAGACTTTTCACGAACAAGCTCTCATCGATACTCAGGATCCACGGAAAAGCATTACAGGCTCGGCTAAAATCGAACTCATCGATACCATGCCCAGCTGGAAGGGTAAGAACAACAAGATCAAATGGTCACTGCACGTAAAGGGTGATGTTTCCTTCTGGCCGGATGTCTCCGACCGCTATGAGATCACCATACTTCACGCCGACCTCTAACCGCCATGTCTGCATCCATCATCCAAGTCGACTACGACAACACCGAGTTCACTCCCGGTGACACAATCTCAGGGACGGTCAGTTGGCAACCGACTCAAGGAACCGAAAGCATCGCTCTACGTCTGTTTTGGTTTACCAGTGGTAGAGGAACTCAAGACATTGACCTTATCAACGAAACCACTTGGCCTGTTTCGGTATCCAACGGATCTGGTGACAGTAAAAAATTTGCCTTCACCCTGCCCAACGAACCCTACAGCTTTTCCGGTCAACTCATCTCACTTTCATGGGCGATTGAAGCAGTCAAGCTACCCGAGGAAACATCCACCCGATACGAGTTAACCCTCACCCCAAATGGGCGAAAGATTGTATTGAGTCCGGTTGATGACCCCGTCACAGGAGGGAAGAAGGCTAAGTGGTTTGGTAAATAAGTGAAGATGTGAATGCGCTTAATAACCCCTTTGCCACCGATCGCGTCGAACGCGTGCTCGCCTTCCGCCCCGAGTGGGCTGGAACGACTTGGAAAGAGATTGAGCTACGGTGGAAATCTCTCAACCATCACGCGACACTAACAGGCCATCATGGGTCTGGCAAAACCACCTTTCTGGATGCGTGGAAAAAGCGCCTTATTGAGGACGGACACGAGGTCGTCAGTCTCTTTCTTAACAGAGAAAGTCGATCGCTGACTCCTGTCGGTTGGCAGGCATTGGAGAACTGCTCAGGAAAAACCATTCTGCTCGATGGAGAGGAGCAACTTAGCTGGCGGGCACGGCGGAAATTTCATCAACTTTGCCAGCAAACAGATGGTGTGTTAGTCACACGACACAGTCGGGGAAAACTACCTACATTACTGCACTTCGAATCCGATATCAGGACACTCGAACTCTGTATCCAGCAACTGGCCCCCGAGCACCACCAAATACTTTCCCCGCGCCTTGAACTATGGTGGCAGCAGTGCAACGGCAACATCCGTGAGATATTACTGAAGTGTTACGACGCCTTAGGAAATACTGCAGAATAATGACTCACTATCCATTTTTTCAGTGTGATCTTTCCGTTCTGAAGTGAGACGAACTTGACGTGAACACCCTTGGCGTTCTCCCAAGCTTAGGCAACAAAATTGAAAAATCGATATCGCTGTGCCCGTAGGATAGCACTACTATCTACATGAAAACCTTCTCCATTTTAGCATTCACTATCTGCCTATTCACCTTTTCTTTAAAGGCTAAGACTCCTAACATTCTCCTCATATGTATTGATGATCTGAATACCCAGCTTGCTTGCTATGGTCAAAAGCACATCAGTAGCCCTAACATCGATAAACTCGCTTCCCAGGGTCGACTGTTTAAACGCCACTACGTTCAAGCTCCTACCTGTGGTATTTCCCGATTCAGCCTTCTCTCCGGACTCTACCCCCCTGCCAAAGCGGGTAACGGACAAACGAAAAGCTACTATAATAAAAAAGACGCTGCCCCGAGTTTACCGCACACGTTCAAAGCCAACGGTTACACCACCGTCTCGATCGGAAAAATTTCCCACTATCCTGGAGGCAATGCGGGCAAGGATTGGAACGATCCAGAGCAGCCAGAGATCCCCGGAGCATGGACCCGAGCCATGATGCCCTGTGGAGCATGGAAAACTCCTCAGGCTGCCATGCACGGCTACAAGGGGGGCAAACCCCGCATCAAAGGCCAAAATCCGGTTGTAGAAACGACCACCCAATCGCCAGCTTACCCCGACGACCTCATTGCCGACAAAGCCCTCACCGAACTCAACCAGCTCAGCAAGGCCGGCAAGCCATGGTTCCTTGCCGTCGGATTCATCAAACCCCATCTCCCATTCACGGCACCCAAACGTTTTCTCGATATCTATTCAGACGTTAAGTTTCCACCCATCCCATCGCCTGAAAAACCCACCGGACCATCTCTCTGGCACGGAAGCGGTGAGTTCAGGCAATATGTCGGCTCATCATCCATCACAGATCCTTCAAAGACTCTCGAAATACGCAAACACTACGCCGCCTGCACCAGCTATGTGGACGACAATGTGGGTAAGATTCTCGCCACGCTGAAAAAGACCGCGCAAGCCGACAATACCATCGTTATCCTCTGGGGCGACCACGGGTTTAGCCTCGGCGAAAAGAAAATCTGGGGCAAACATCACCTCTACCACACCGCTCTGCACTCACCCCTCATCATCAAGTTGCCCGAACAAAAATCACCCGGCAAAAACTCACCCGCCGTTGCCGAAACCGTCGACATCTACCCCACTCTCTGCGAGCTCGCCGGCATCCCGTCACCCGTCCACCTCGATGGAAAATCCCTGGTTCAAATTGTCAACGACCCCACCGCCAAAAGCGACGGCATCGCCAACTCATTCTGGGGCGGTAATAAATCGACCATCACTCAAGACACCCACACCATTTTCAAAAAAGGAAAACCCTTCCTGAAATTTGATCTTACGAAAGATCCACACGAAGAGCACAACCTCTGTAAGTAAAATGTTTTTTATTGGGTGGCGGGTGACAGGCTGGAGAACAGCCCGGCAGGTAAGCCTTCCTTGTTGTAGAGATTCGAGCGGACAGGATTGCTCTGCCAGGCGTAGCGAACGCCGATAGGGTTTTTGATAGAGATTTCGAACACCCTAACCTGATTGTTACCAATAATTTTGGCTTCGGCCCATTTCCAGACGCGGTCTTTGCCGCAAATCTGGAATCCCCCCAGCGGTTTATTGTTGGGCTCTGCTGGAGTCATGAGCTGTTTCTCCGAGGTCATCAGTTCGCTGCCCGCATGATCAAAGGTGACTATCATCGAAGCCCCGTTCACCTTTGAGCTTTTGTAAAGCGGCCCAGCTGGAATGATATTCTTGAAACCATAGTCCTTATTAAGTGCCCATTTCGAAAGGCGTAGACCGACGTCATACTTGTTCCGAGGGTGGATGTCGCCCACCTGCCCCACATCATTGAGGACGACCATTCCCGTGTTAGGTATGCGGTCCGCTGCCAGACGAATTTGGTCGCTGACCATGAGCCAGTTGTTTTTGCCCTCGAACGGCTGCTCCTGTGGCTCTCTGAGATTAGCAAGCTGGCAGAAATAGAATGGTAAATCCTCTTTCCCCCACTCATTCCTGATTCCGCTGACCAACATCTCCAGCTTTTTCCCGTAATGATGCGCTCTGTTCTGGTTGTGTGATTCACCTTGATACCAGATTACTCCGCGCATGGCATAAGGTGCCAGCGGATGAATCATGCCGTTGAAAATAGTGCCAGGGTAGCTCGGTGTATCGAGACTAGGCGGCTGTGGTTTCCTTGGCTCACGAGTTCGTTTGCCGCTAGCTTGCCACACTTTCATCGCTACTTTGTAAGTTTTTTGAGCCGCTTCAGGGTCATAGCTCGCTTTGTTTTTTTTGAATTGCGGGACAATTCTCGCATATCCGTCGCATGATCCCGGATCAGCCTTCCATGCGGAAGGAGGAATAAAAGGATCTATCCGCTGCGAACCCCATGAAGTATTCAGCAGGCCGACTGGCCGGTCCAGACGCTTGCGCAGCTCCTTTCCAAAAAAGTAGGCTACTGCGGAAAATTCGCCGTTGTTCTGTGATGAGCATGCCGTCCATTTACCTTCGAAGTCCCGCTGGGGAATGGAAAAAATCGCCTTGTTAGAAACTTTTAAGTGCCGAAGGAACTTGTCTTTGGCTGTCCCTTTCTCTTTCTGCATAAACGCGACGACAGATTCATAACCTTCATCACGCGTCCTGCGCGACATTGCGTTCAGGGTGCTCTCCATGTTCGACTGGCCAGCGCAGAGCCAGACTTCGCCGAGAACGATGTCCTGATACTCAAGAGTATCGCTGCCGCTCGTCACGGTCATCGTCCGCCGATCATAGGACGGTTCGATGGGGTTCAAGGTGACCAACCAAGTGCCGTCGGCTTTGACTTTAGTTTTTTCCGTCTGCCCGGAGAATTTCACCGCGACAGTGCTTCCTGGATTACCCCATCCCCATACAGGGATTTTACGCTGGCACTGGAGAACTGCACCATCGGAAAAGACCGCAGGCATTCCGAGCTCGGCGCATACGTTCAGGGAGAGAAGGCTGCAAAGGACGGAGGTGAGAATTTTATGGAAACGTATCACCGTGAGTCGTGTTATGGATGTTGATCTTTCGGCGTATCAGAGGTTATTGATAGGGAAACTTTGGTAAGTAATCTGCCCGCCGTTCAATTTGTAGATGTAAACAAGCTGTCTGGAAGCAGGGTAGTGCCGCCATATTTGCCTGATCAGTGGCACCTGGCCTTTTCCCTTTTCTCCCACCGCGGCAGAGTCCAGCCGCACCTTAAAACTCGTTTTTCCACCCGAGACGTCGCCCACGATTAGACGCTTCTTTGGCTGGAGTGTGAGTTTTTTGTTCCCGAAAGTTCCGGTCACGGTGACCTTCGTGAAATTAATAATCAGCGTTTGCCCATCACCAAATACATTTTCAGTGGCATTGATTGCTTTGAATCTTAAAGGAAGTATTTTGTTATTCGGATCCGAGAACGAGAGCAGTAGCACCTTTTTCCAAGCCGCCGGAATCTGCACAGAAGGTGCCTCTACAGGCATTTTTTCATCCTCTGGCAATGCCGATACTAAGAAGCGCAACCTCAGGTCGCCCTTTGGAAGCGAGAAGGAATTGGAAAAGTTATGCCTGGGCAGATCTATCTCGAAAGGGGTTTCGATCCCCGAGTGGAGAAAGATACTGTTAGGAGCATTTTCCGGAGGCTTGAAAAGGACTACTTGGGCAGATCGTTCGGCAAAAGCATTGACGAGAAATGCAAAAAAGCAGAGTGGGATGATAAAGGGAACACGCATCGTGTTTCTAGGTTGTTTTAAATTTCTTCCGGAGAGAGCCAGCGGAAAGAGACGATTTCAAATTTCCTGCCGAAGATCTGATTTGCCGGGGAAGTAGGCGGGTAAGCGGTATCGGCGTCTGTCGTAGAATCAACATAGGAAGCATTTCGTTGCACAACGGCTTCACACCACGCCTGCGCTTTTACCCTACCCGTCTCCGAATCGACCGAACTGCCATAGGCTCGAATGAGGAAAGTGTCGTCCCTCGCAGAAAGGATGGGCGCGAGCGACCTCAAAAGGTCTGCCTGGCGTGGCCATCCTGGGGTGCCGTGAATCGCATACCCTTCTGCCGCCTTCGGATAAGTATAGATTTCATTGTGATCGCCGAACTGTGAGGCCTGCTGTGGAAAGGCGGTTTGAAGTTTGAGGAAAGGATTCCTATTCGCGTCGGAAGACTCTGCAAGTTTCACCAGCGCGGATTCGACTGCTCCTGCGAGTGCTAGATCGTCATCGTTGCTGAGCTGGCGGTTGATGAATTCCGAGAGGGAGAGGAAAGGACCACGCTTTTTGATCTGCTCGACAATTTCCTCCGCGAGCGCATCCATCTGGTCATCGCTCATCTCGCAGGGTTCGATCAGCAAGGAAATCTGCGGTCGCGTGATGCTTGGATCGGAAGTAACGGATGTTCTTGCTACCGGGTGGGGCTTTCCGGCAACCGTTACTGTATCCCAAGCCCCTTGGTGGGTAGGATCAATAGTCACTTTTGGCACTTGTGCATTTCTCTGGTTCTTCAAGAGCGCCGCCCATGCAGAGACTGAAGTCGAGTTGACATTGAACATCCCCTCAACTTCCAGCCCAGCGGCAATGTTCCTCCATGCGTCCTTGTCTGACATGAGCGCGGAAGCTGCCTTCGCGGCATCTTTTTTTGATAGAATGGCGGCAGGACGATAGGCCGCATTCCTGAGATGTGTATCCCCGGTGAGGTGCTCGCGGTAGGTTTGCTCCATGCCCTTCGATGCCCCGTCTGGAGAAATCGATGAAAAAAAACAGTCGTCAAATAATAGGTGGTTCGCCGCATAACTATGGTCATACGCCGCTTTATCCGGATGTTTCATTTCATCCGGCTGCATCTTCGGCGTTGCATCGCTGTTGCCTATCGGCTGCGAGACACGCGGCGGAAGCGGGTTGTTGAAACCTATATCGAAGTGCTGCAGCTCGCCGAGCGACAGAAGCGGACGCGTCGGCAGCTCGGTCACAATCCAGCGTGGAATGCCGGACTGTGCGGTGAATGAAGTTCCAACATACCCACTGTGGTCGTTGCCAAAAGACAGGTCGTCATCGGAACTTGGGATCTCCGGTGCGTTGAAGCTTGCCGTATCGTAGATGCGAAGGTCGTAGGAGCTATCTTCCAAGGAATCGTCACCTCTTGTTGCTGAGTAGGAGATCACCGGTTTTGTATTGATGTAGCCTTTCGTGCGGATATTAGCATCCAGCAGGTCACGTAGTCCGAAAACGACAGTTGCGAATGGGAACTCATTTCCCGCGCCCGAGATATCTTTAAGCTTTTTGCTATTGTTAAGCACCGGCACAGGAATCTTTTCCGCAAAGGTGGCTACAGGTAGTGCAAATTCCTGACCTTTCGTGTTCCTTGTTCCTCCCGTAATGCTCGAGTTGAGCTTGAAAAAAAATGGATTCACTCGCGGGGTGGCGCGGATTTTGGCCGACATCAAAGTATCGCCGTGTATACGGGTAGTATTATCTTCCCAAAATCTAAAACTGCCGCCATCTGGCTGATAGCCCGGATCGACTGCAATGTTAGGGCTGGAAAGATTCAATTGCCGGTAGCCCGGAGAATTGCTGTAGATCCTAGATTCACCCGGTTTCCAAATCCTGTCGTCACTTTGCCCGAAATTTACGGTAACCTTGGTAAGCGAATTATCATCATTCACGAACATCTTTCGCAACGGAATCGACTTCGTTGTAGAGCCGACGGTGATATCAAAATCAAAAGGTGGGTAGGTGATTCCCTGGTTGTTGTGATAAAACGGGCTAGTATTCGTAGTCCGGATAGCCACGCTGTATGGATTCCAAAACGTCATAGCGTTCTTGTAGATCAGGCACGGTCTATAGAAATTTCCTTTGGGCGTAGCGAAGAAGGAAAAGATCCAGTGGTTCCGCGCGAGAACCGAGCTAATCATGATTTCATCGGCATAATCCAGATTTCCCCCCGGCGCAGTGGGATCGTAGTCATCGAAGTAAGGCTCGCCCGTTGATGTCCGGTTAAGTTTCTTGTAAAGCGTGGCGAAGTCCGCCAAGCCACTCCAACTCATCGAGTGAGTTCCACTCGTCGCCCAAGGATAGATCGAGCCGTTCGCATTCCCATCACCGATGCGTAACGACGCAAGGTGCTCTACGCCGGGGGTTTTCGAGAAAACAGCCATACCTGAATTTGGAATCAGACCCATAGAAGGGTGTGCAAACTCGGAAAAAACAGAGAGGTCGCGCCGCCACCCACCATTTGCAGTATTGGTCAGTAACCCACGCGAATACGCGGTCATGTCATGAAAATATTCCTCGGCGACCCTCTTTCCCGATTCAGGTAGAGTGACGTCGGAGATGAGATCGAGCGCCTTCAGTGAAAATGCTTTTTCTATATCATCGGGTGATTTTAACCCGAAGCCGACCAAATCGGCACGCCCGTAGGAAGCCAGCCTCTGGCTCCACCCCTCTGCATCGGCGGGTTCCGGCTCTGGTTCTATGACCAAGGCTTTCGAGTTCTGCCCCTGGATCCACCATGCGATTTTTCCTTTCTCTCCTATCTGCTCCGGCTCGATGTGGACCTCCATCCCGCTTTCGGAGCCAAGGCTTCCTTCGGCCAGCAAGGGTGTCGTTGCAGATCCCTTTTGCAGATCTGGTGGTGACTTCGCTCCTGTCGCTACTCCAGCATCCGAGACCAGCCATCCTATAAACCGGCCCGCACCGTCCGGATTGGAAGGGTCGACGCTGAGGAGCTTCGACCCATAGTCCGGTTTTACCGGAAGACCGGTTCCAGCAGCGTGATCCTTACCTTCCCATGAACGCCAGACTCCGGTGAGTTGGCGGGGACCATCACTTCCAGCAACGGCTTCCGCAGAAGCCGTAACCCGCGCATCAGGACCGGCTGTTTTTTGCAGCTCTGCAATCGCAAGCATCAGCGCCAGCCGTGCATTGGATTGTGCCCTGTCGACATGACGATCACCGGCTTCGGAACGCAATGAAATCTCGCTAAGCGAGAGCATCCCAAGGCACACCACCAGAAGCAGCGACATCACGATGACCGTGGCTATCAAGGCAAAGCCAGAGTGGCGCTCACACCGCAAACGTCGGCTCGACAATCGGGGTTTAAGATTCATTTTGGTTTTTGATCGCGCAATGCCAATTTTCAGCACGCGCTAGTTCCGGTGCGAAGGATTCTCCGAATCAGGAATTGCGACGACGGCGAATCAAGAGACCGGCAAAGCCGAAACCAAGCAACATCGCTGAAGAAGGTTCTGGAACTGCATTCACGGTTCCGTTGAGGGTAAGGTTATCGATCTCGTAAGGGTTAGTGCCGCTCTGGTTGTCCCTTAGCCCGAAGCGGACTATGAACACATCATCATTGACGAGTCCGGATCTGGTGCCCGGCTGTGACAAGTTGGTGAATGTTGATGGGTTAATCGAAACGGCCAGGCGCGTGTCACTATCTGTATCATTAAGCACATAATTTGTGGCGCCGTTTCCGGTTCCTTTCAAGTCAATGGTGATGCTATCGATGTCCAAGGTTTCACCAACTCCAAGCCCCATAACTGTGTAAGTAAATTGGATTCTATTTGGGTTTGACGCTGTCCCTATCAAATCCAGTGTTGAATTGGCGACATCACTGCTGATTGTGAAAGCGCTGGTGAGCCTCAGATTGCTAGCACTGCCTAGAAGCTGTGGAAGTTCGGTTTTTGACGAGAGGCTGGAGAAGTCGTATGTTACTAGGGTCGCACCGTAAGAGAAGGATACGGCGGATAAACCGATTGTAATCGATGTGACTATCTTGTTCGTGGCATTTGCTGTTTTCATATGATTAGTTGTTTATTGATTACCCGCTCTTAAGATAGAGAGAGTTGCTATTAGTTGGGAATAATATGCCCATAGCATTTAGAACTATACAGGCTTCCCCTGCTTCTTGTCTATCACGCGTTTGCGTGGTACGTCTCACCGATACAATGCGGTAACCAGTACGGGCAGCACATCGAACCAAACTCCACAAATTTAATGCCGAGTTTCACTTCCTCTCTCGACATTCCATGTCCACTATCCAACTTCTGATGGTTGAATAATTATGCACCAAATCTTTACAACTTTACTAGGGGCCGTGCTGGCCGGAGCACTACCGGCCATGGCAACCCCTCTACAGAATCGACTGGAAAACCTTTCCACAATCCAACTGGAGCAGCGTTTAGCTGAAATCAATTCTGAACTGGATCAACTTGCCCGCTACAATCCGCGCGGCGGAACTGGCTCGATCGGTTACCGCTCGCCGGAGTATCTGCATGCAGATCATACCGAGTGGGTGCAGGTCGAACTGGAGCAGCCAACCCAGATCGATCAGATCATACTGGTGCCTGCAATTTCGCGCAACGTGGAAAGCGGATTCAAAGAGGATGGATTCCCCATGAACTTCCGGATACTTGCCGGAGCCGGCGCTGATACTCAAGGAACAGTAATAGCCTCCTTCAGCGAAAAAGACCAGTTGCTCCCGCGCATTGCGCCCCTTGTCGTCTCCTGCAAAATCACGGCATCCTGGGTGCGAGTGGAAGCCTCTAAACTCTCGTCGCGCCAGTTCGACGGTAAATTTAATCTGGAACTGGCGGAACTCCTGATTTTTGATGGATCCGAAAATGTCGCCCTGAACAGGCCCATTACCCTTTCAACCCCTGACCGTTACCGAGAAATCTTTGCTCGTTCAAAGGAGTATCTGGTGGACGGGTTTATGCCCTACCAGATGGACTCAGGTGAGGGAGAAAAAGGTCTCGCGTTTTTTAATGCCGTAATCAAAAACAATCAGCCGTCGCTCACCATCGATCTTGAGGCGGCGTATCCATTATCTCGGATTTATCTGCACACGGTTGATGTGAGCGACACTGCACCACAGAGCATACCCAGCGGACATGCCCTACCCAAGCACCTGCTGGTGGAAGGCGCAAACCAAGCCGATTTCTCCGATGCCGTTCCTCTGGTTGATTACAAAAAAAATTCCATCTACGATGTTGGTCCCATCATTGCCCGCCGCTTCCCAGAAACTCGGTGTCGCTATGTCCGCCTAACCGCTCTGGAGCCCTACACCATTTATCAAAACGGGAAAGACCGGATCCGAATGGGCTTCGCAGAAATTGAACTTTTTGCCGGAGGGGAAAACCTTGCACTCCGCAAACCTGTTAAAACTCAGCACCTCTCCACCGCGCGCCCCAGCTCCCTTCTGGTAGACGGCAGGAATATCTACGGACGCATCCTCTCTACCCGCGAATGGATGGCCCAACTCGCACGCCGCCACGAACTGGAAAACGAACGACCACTGATCGCCGTCGAGCTGAATTCCCGATACACACGCCAGACAACTAACATTCAGCGCCTTAGCTGGCTATGCGCCATCCTAGTGGCGGGAACTATCATCATCGTCCTAGTCGATCGCATGATCCGCTTACGCGCGATCCATCGCACACGCGAGCGAATCGCCGCCGACCTCCACGATGAGCTGGGCGCAAACCTGCATGCCATCGGATTGCTCAGTGACTATGTGAGCCGAGAGAAAGAAAACCCAGCTCTGCTAGAAACACTCATGCCACGCATGCGAACACTCACGGAACGAACTGCCGCTGCTGCGAAATACTGCACCAATATGCTGGAGGCAGAAGGGCTCTACGATGACTTGACCGAAGACATGCGACGGACCGCTACGCGCATCACCAGCGATCATGAACATGACATTTCCTTCAAGGGCGAGGAGCTAACCCAAAACATCCCGCCCCGCAAACGGATCGATCTCTTCCTGTTCTACCAGGAGTGCCTAACCAACATCATTCGTCATGCCGAGGCCACGCAGATCAAAACCCGCTTCATTGCAAGCGACACACAACTAACTCTAACAGTAACCGACAACGGCCATGGCTTGAACGGAAAAAAACCCTCATCACTAAAGCGCCGGGCCCGACTCCTAGGTGGACGACTCTCTACAGAAAGCCTTCAAAACAGCGGCACTCAAATCACACTGAGACTCAAAATTTGACACTTACTACGAAAAACATCATGAAAAAAAACATCCGTGTTATGCTCGTCGAAGATAATCTCTCATACCGAGAAATTATACTCCTTACGCTTAGTTCGACAGAGGACATTGAGTTGGCAGAGCAGTTCGGCAGCTCAGAAGCAGCATTACGCCATCTGAAATCCACACCGGCGCATAAGGCTCCTGATCTGATCCTACTCGACCTGCGCCTCCCTGGCATGGACGGGTTGGAGGCCCTGCCACATTTTCGCGCCGCCATGCCAAGTGCGAGTATCATCGTCCTAACCCAGTCGGATGCCGAAGCCGACGTTCTGCGTGCGATCACCCTCGGCGCTTCAGGCTACCTACTCAAATCGGCAACCCTTGATCAGCTCACCGAAGGAATCCGCACCGTGATGGATGGCGGTGCCGTACTCGACACCCGCATCGCCCGTTTCATACTCAAAACCTTGAAAGCCAAACTTCCTCAAACTGAGATCGACGACTACCTGACTCCCCGAGAACTGGAAGTTCTCCATTTATTGAGTGAAGGCCGCTTGAAAAAAGAAATTGGTAGTCAACTCGACATCAGTTTTGCCACGGTCGACTCCCACTTTCGGAACATCTATGAAAAGCTCGGGGTCCATAATGCCCCCTCAGCCGTCCGTAAAGCGTCTGTTCTTGGATTATTCCAAGAGGAGGGCGAATAATAAAACATCCAATAGAAAAAAGATCTCTGCTAAAAATATTTCTGGAGCATCATTCAGCCAAGTAATGTTCTACTAATCGGGCCAACCACTCTCCATGATCTTCAACAGCTCACTTTGATTTAGAGCGGCATCAAAGATGTAAAGTTCATCGAGTTCTCCACGGAAAAACCCACCGTGAAAATGATTTTTTTCCACGCCTTTCGTATAGGTAACATTGCGTCCAAGCCAGACACCGTGGTCGGCTTGATCAATTTCCGTGCGCACTTCCTGTAGAGATCTACGCGACAAGCGTTCCTGTTCTCCATCAACATAGAGAATCACGTGGGTCCCCACATTCGGTTGGGATCCACCGTACATGACCACACTGATGTGATGCCATTTGCCGTCACGTAAGTCGGACGAGCCGATGACTTGTCCACCCTCAAGGCCAAGCCTGAGTCGACCAATGGGGCCATCTTCCTTCAGTGGATTGACTGATAGCTGCCAGACCTCACCAGGAAGAGGACGTTTCCCCCATGACACAATTCCAAATCCCTGTTTCACTGAAAAATCATCTGGCACCTTAAGCCAAAAACATACGGTGCGTGGTTTTGCACCACCAATGCCACGGTAACCACTCTCGGCATAACTCCCCCGACCGTCAAAACGCAGAGCACTCTCTGACCGTGGGGTCGGCCCCTGAACCCATGATGGTCCAGCACCTTGTTTCATCGCGTAAAAAATCATATCGGCTTGGTTAGCTACCGTTGATGCCAGTTCACCATTGCTGCGAGCGAGGTTGCCTTCGGCCTCGTTGAATGCCCAATGGATGAACTTCGGTGTTTGTTGGTGCTGCGGCGGCATCAGGGTGTAAAATTGACCGGAGTCAGCTTCAATCGACTCACCACCATCGGGACCCATTTTCATGGCATCATTGCGGAGCAAGGTCACACGTTTGCCATCATTGGTAATTGTCTCGATACTTCCGTCGATGACGTGAGTTTCCACCAGACCATCGGCACCGACGGAAATACCAAATTCAGTGCCAAGATCTATAATATTGCCCTGTGGTGTTTCTATCTGATAGCTGTGTCCTTTTTTCGTCGCCCTCATGACGATGCGCCCCTGATGTAAAATGGCACGCCCTGCTTCTGGAAAATCCAGATGAGCCGGCCCCTCGACAATCAATCGACCTCGACCGGCCAAATCAATTTCTAACAAACCCTTATCAATCTTCACCGATTGCCCTTTGGCAAGTTGTTCACCCTCTCGAATCGTATCTCCGGACCACTGAACACCCTCCACCCGATCGACTCTTGCCATGATGGTATCTTGTCGACCTTGGTTAGCAAAATAAAATACAGCGATGAGGCTGATGAGAACCACGGCGGCGGCAGCTGCCACGCGACTCCGCCAGCGACGTCGACTCAAGCGCTTACTAACACCTTGGACAAAATTGTCTGTGTCAGATTCCTTAACGGCATTGACGATGTTCTGATTGCGGCGTTCGGTAGAAAACTCGTCCTCAAGCACGATGCTAAGCTGGGCATGTACCGACGCTTGTTTCCTAGCCGCGACAAGCAGCGCCTTATCTGCCGTGAGCAGAGTTTTCAATTCAGCGATTTGACTTTCAGTCGCATCACCATCCTGAACATGACCCATCAATTCCTGCACTCGTTTTTCCTGGTTCATGAGGCTGATTTTCCCAATTTGGTTTCAATGCATTCTGCCAGAGACTGTCGTAGCCGATGAATTTTCATCGTCAGAGCTGAATAGTTGGCATCTGTTTCCTGAGCAATTTCGCGTAAGCTTTTACCGATGGCGTAACGATCATTAAGCAGCTTACGTGCTGGCGCTTGAACCTGTTCCAGACAATCGCGCAGGGCATCGAGGGATGTGTTACTGTGGTCAGGTTCATGCTTATCCTCCGTTGTCAAAAGCGCCTGAAGTTCAAGATCTCCTCCGATATAATTCTCACGTTTTTTACGCAGGTAATTTCGGAAATGATTGTGGGCAATCGTTCTCAGCCACGCCTCAAAGCTGCCATCACCGCGGAAATCACGTATTTTCTGGAATGCCGTTACAAAGGTATCCTGTGCCAAATCATCTGCCGCCGTCCAGTCACGCAACTGGGAACGCAACCAGCCTCGAAGCCATCCCTCATGGGCACGCACCAGCTCTCCGAACGCATTCAGATCACCTGATTGGCTTCGATCGACTAGACTTTGTTGATTCCCCTCGGTCATATCTACGATAAGGTGTAATCAGATCGGGAATGTAACACAATAATCACTTTAATTGTGGCACTATGTCCCTTAAGAAACACTCTCTGCTATGAAATCACTCATTCCCTATTTGGCTCTCATCTTTGGCATCCCCACCTCGACGTTGGCTCAGCAAGTCAGCAAGAAAGAAGAACCAGTCCAGATTTCCGGAATCTACCCGCATCTCACCATGTTTAATAATGAGGGAGAGTGTGGTACAGGAGCCGTCGTGCCTTGGGCAGACCGATTATGGATCGTCACTTACGCCCCGCACTATCCAAAGGGATCTAGTGACAAGCTCTACGAAATTTCTGCTGACCTCACACAGACCATCCGACCAGAATCCATTGGTGGCACTCCTGCCAACCGAATGATCCACAAGGAGTCGAGCCAACTTTTTATCGGACCATACGCGATCGATGCCAAACGCAACGTGCGCGCCATTCCTTACGATCAAATGTTTGGCCGTCACACCGGGCTGGCACGTCATCTAACCAACCCTGCAGGAAAAATTCTCTTCGCCACCATGGAAGAAGGCATTTACGAGGTGGATGTAAAAACACTCAAACCCACCGAACTTTGGGGAGATGAAGCGTCCAAAAAATCACCTCGAAAATCCGACTTGCCGGGCTATCACGGCAAGGGTTTTTACTCAGGTCAGGGTGTCTACGTTTACGCAAATAATGGGGAGCACGGTAAAGCAGCCAAGACCCGCCCCGAAGTCCCTTCCGGCGTGCTTGCCGAGTGGAATGGAAAATCAGACGCTTGGAAAATCGTTCGTCGTAATCAATTCACCGAGGTCACTGGCCCAGGTGGAATCCACGGAAATTCCAATCCAGCTACCGATCCCATTTGGGCTGTAGGCTGGGATCATAAATCCCTCATCATGGGCGTGCGCACACCGGAGAAGGGCTGGACCTTTTACCGTCTCCCGAAAGGTTCCCACTCCTATGACGGAGCTCACGGATGGAACACCGAGTGGCCACGTATTCGTGAAATTGGTGAAGACCACATGCTGATGACCATGCATGGCACCTTTTGGAAATTTCCTAAAACCTTCACGCCCGAAAACTCCGCCGGCATCACACCACGCTCAAACTACCTCAAAGTCATTGGCGATTTTTGCCGCTGGAATGACAAAGTCGTTTTCGGTTGCGACGATACCGCCAAGGCTGAATTTCTCAACAAACGTAAAGCCAAGGGGAAGATCGCTGCTCCTCAATCCCAATCCAACCTCTGGTTCGTCGATCCAAAGCAACTCGACAACATCGGACCTGTGATTGGCCGTGGTTCTGTATGGTCCTATGACGCCGTCAACGCCAATACGCCATCCGACCCCTACCTATTCTCCGGGTATGACATCCGCGCCTTGCACCTTCACACAGGTCAGGCAGCCACGCTTACGCTCGAAATCGATCGTGTGGGCAATGGCAAGTGGTCCACACTTCGTAACGTCGAAGTTCCCGCGTCTGGATACCAATTTGTTCCATTCACTGAACAGGAAAAAGGCACCTGGATTCGTCTCACCAGTAAAACCGATCTAAAAAAAGCCTCTGCCGTATTTACCTACCGTAATAATGACACCCGCGAAGCATATGCCGATGCCATGTTCACAGACCTCGCCCAACCAACAAAAACCAATGATCAATTCACCGGGGGTCTTGTCCGTGCCAGAGGCGGCAACAAACGCACTCTCGCCTTCGCAGCGGTCGATTATTCAGGAAATGACATCGGCTACTACGAAATGGGTGACGACCTAACGCTGAAGCACACCGATGACCCAGCCGTTCACAAACACACCAAGAAACACACTCCCATGCCAACGGCTGCGCTCGGCATCGATCAAGCCTCCGTCATCTACACCGATGATGCAGGCAAACGCTGGCGACTCCCCAAAGGAAACTTACCCAACAAGCACCCACTCGGAGCGTCCCGCATCGCACGTGAAGTCGCCACCGAGCGCGACCTACTCAACGCCCACGGAACTTTTTACGAACTACCCGCGCGTAATGCCGGCGGCATTGCCAAACTCCGCGCCGTTGCCACTCATAATAGTCTCGTACACGATTACTGCTCCTACCGTGGACTCTTCATCATTTCTGGAATCGCAACGGATGCGCCCAAAGACAATCCTCACATCATCAAGTCAGACGACGGCAAAACGGCACTCTGGGCAGGAGCTATCGATGACATCTGGAAGCTCGGAAAACCCCGTGGAATGGGTGGTCCATGGCTCGGAACCAAAGTCACCGCAGGTAAGGCGTCCAACCCTTATTTGATGACTGGATATGACAAAAAAACACTTAAACTTCGCTCCAGCGAAAACTCCAGGGTCACTGCACAAGTCGATCTTGATGGCACTGGCCACTGGGTGGATTATAAAACGTTTGAGTTAGAAAAAGGTCACACCATTGGTCACGAGTTCCCCACGGAGTTCCAAGCCTACTGGATTCGATTTGTTTCCGATAAAAACGCCACGATCACTGCGCAGCTTATCTACCATTAATATGCAGTGCGGCGAGGCACTTGACGCACCTAAGCCTTGCCGTAAGAGAATCGCCGGCTCTAAATTGACCCAACACTCGGGCTCAACTGTCCGCCCTAAACAGCTGGCCAGTTTTTTTGTGCCCATTTTTGATCAAGCTGCCAAATTACCACCGTATAAACCCAACCGCCATGACCCGCACACTGCTTTTTCTTACTTCTTCTATCTTGCATCTTGCATCAGCGACTGCTGAGCAGTCGCCTAATATCATCTTCATCATGGCTGATGACCTCGGCTACGGTGATATCTCATGCTATGGCAGCAAAACCATCAAGACCCCCCACATCGACAAACTCGCCAGCACCGGAGTCAAATGCACCGATTACCATTCCAATGGCGCCGTTTGCTCCCCCACCCGTGCCGCACTAATGACGGGTCGTTACCAGCAGCGCAGTGGCATCCCGGGTGTCGTTACCGCCAAGAGCCACCGCCACACCGGCCTGCCCCTCAAGGAATGGACCATGGGTGAAGCAATGAAAGAGCAAGGCTATCAAACCGCCATGTTTGGGAAATGGCACCTCGGCTACGACCCTAAGTTTAACCCCGTAAAACAAGGGTTTGATGAATTCAAAGGCTTCGTCTCGGGTAATGTTGATTACCACAAACACATCGACCAAGAAGGCCACTTCGACTGGTGGCAGCAGGACAAAATCAAAGAAGACCCTGGCTACATCACTGATCTCATTACTGATTACGCAGTCGACTACATCCGCCGCAAAAAAGACAAACCTTTCTGTCTCATCGTCAACCACGGCGCACCCCACTACCCGATCCAAGGGCGAAAGACTCCCGGATTCCGCGTTACCGGCAAGAGCAATGCCAAACAACCTCGACAACCAAAACTCGATGCTCCACACGCCGTCTACAAAGAGATGATTGAGGCCATGGACGAGGGCGTAGGAAAAATTGTAAGTGCGCTGGAGAAACTCGGCATCAGCAAAAACACACTGATCGTTTTCTGCTCCGATAACGGCCCGGCCAAAGCAGGATCAGCGGGTATCTTCCGAGGTAAAAAAGGCCAGGTCTACGAAGGCGGCCATCGTGTGGCAGGTGTCTTTAATTGGCCCGCCCAACTTCCCGCGGGCAAGGAATGCTCCACAACCATCCTGTGCATGGATATGTTACCTACCTTTGTCATGATGGCAGGGGGAAAGATCGACGCCAAACGTAAACTCGATGGCATTGATGTGATCCAAGCCCTCAAGGGTAACACCATCAAACGTCACCCTCTCTTCTGGCAACATGGTGGAGGAACTGCTGTGCGCGATGGCAAGTGGAAGTTAGTCATGGTCAAAAAGAAATCCCAACTCTTTGATCTATCCACAGACATCTCCGAGAAAACCGACATCTCCAAACAGCACCCTGAACAAGTCGAGCGCCTCACCAAACTTGTCAAAGCATGGAGTGCCAGCGTCAAAGCTAGCGCAGCCGCAATCACCAAGTAAACCATTCTCACATCTTAATCCTATGAAACACATCCTTCCTTTTCTTGCTTCTTTTATCTTCTGTCTTGCCTCTGCGACTGCCAAGCAGTCGCCTAACATCATCGTCGTTATGACCGATGACCAGGGGCATGGAGACCTCAGCATCACGGGCAACCCACTGCTTAAGACTCCTCATATCGACAGCTTAGCCAAAGACGGTGCCTGGCTGACTCACTTCTACGTTAACCCTGTTTGCACCCCGACCCGTGCTGCCCTTATGACAGGCCGCTATCCACAACGCACCCGCGCTTATGATACCTACGTCAGTCGGGCACAGATGGATCCAGAGGAAATCACCATCGCCGAGCGACTTAAGGAGCAAGGTTACAACACGGGGATTTTTGGTAAATGGCACCTGGGCGATTGTTACCCGATGCGACCTAGTGATCAGGGCTTTGACCAATCACTCATCCACATGGGAGGAGGTCTTTGCCAGCCTGCTGATCCGATTGAAAACAACAATCGCTACACCAATCCGGTGCTCTCGCACAACAACAAGCAGGTGCAATCAACCGGCTACTGTACGGACGTCTACTTTGACCACGCCATTAAGTTTATCACAAAAGCCCACCGGACGGGAAAGCCGTTTTTTGTCTACCTCACACCCAATGCCCCACACGGCCCGTTCCACGATGTGCCGAAAAAAAACTACAAGCACTTCAAGGGGAAAACCAAGGACGATAAAACGGCACGTGTCTTCGCCATGGTTGAGAACATTGATGAAAACATGGGACGATTGCTCAAGCATCTTGATGAGAAAAAACTCACTCAAAATACGCTGGTTATATTTATGACCGACAACGGCCCGAATGGATCACGCCACAACAAACCGTTCCGGGGCATTAAGGGACAGGTCACCGAGGGAGGGGTGCGCACCGCCTTCTTCGCCCGCTGGCCAGAGAAAATCAAAGCCGGTCATCGCAACGCGACCAACGCCGCTCACATCGATTTATTTCCCACCTTCCTTGCAATGGCCGGAGGGGAAAAACCAGGCAAAATTGATGGTAAAAGCATCCTGCCATTACTGACCGGTGAAACCCCATCGAGCTGGCCAAGTGATCGGACGATGTTCTTCCAGTGGCACCGTGGTGATCCCGAGCAGCGCCGGAAATTCTGTGTGGTTTCCGGTAACTGGAAACTATCCTCAGAAACCGACAAGGTCAGCAAGCCCTCGGACATTCGGCTGTTTCGACTCTCAACAGATCCGGGAGAGAAAACCAACCTTGCTAGCAAGCACCCTGAAAAGGTCGCTGCCATGCTTAAGCAACACGACAGTTGGTTCACTGACATTGCAGCGACTCGTAAGGATGCCTTTGCACCTTGTCGGATCGTTATAGGCACACCTCACGAAACTCATACCCGCTTCACTAAACAAGACTGGCAGCGCACCGAAGGCCAAGGCTGGGGCAAACAAGGGCAATGGTTAATCGAAGCCAGCAAGGAATCTTCATACTCTGCACGCATCTACCTTGGTGCCAAAGGACACCAAGAAGCACTGCAGGTTACTGTCCACGCTGGTGATCACAGCTTCAACACAACGATCCCAGCCAACACCGCACTCCATGAATTTGAGGGACTCAAAATCCCCGTTGGAAAATACAAGCTACGTGTTACTACCCGTGATGGAAAAGCTGTCCCTTCGCTCTACCAACTTCACCTGATTAAGTCTCATTAACATGATGTGCCTGATTCTTTCTGCTTTCACAATGATCTAACCACAAGGAAACCCATGACTCTCAAACTCTCGCTACTCAGTATCCAATTGCTCCTTATCACGTCGATGACCACTTCTGCACAAACCATTCAACTTTGGCCTGATGGCACACCTGGTTTTTCCAAGGACTATGTTCACAAGCCATTCGTTCAGCAGGACCCAGAGCGTATCTCCGAAATTAGCCAGCCGTTTATGCGGATTTCCCCAGCAGATCCAAGTAAAGCCACAGGTCATGGCCTGCTCATCTTCCCTGGTGGCGGTTACAGCATCCTTGCTGATAAAAAAGAGGGAGATCGTGTCGCTAAGTTTTTTGCCAGTAAGGGAATCTCCAGCTTTGTGGTTTGCTACCGAGTATCACGCAAAGGTGGTGAAAAAGGTTATCAATTTCCCGGGCCATTGTTGGATGCCCGACAAGCCATGCGTTATGTTAGAAAAAACGCCGCGAAGTATAAAATCGATCCGAGCAAAGTCGGGGTTATTGGTTTCTCTGCCGGCGGTCATCTCTCCAGCATGTTCGGCACCCGTTACAACGATCAATTAGATGGAGATCCGGTTTCCGACATCAGTGTGAAACCAGCCTTCACCGCGATGATCTACCCCGTCGTCAGCGCCATCGAGCCCTACTCACATGGTTGCACTCGCAAAATTCTCGGTAAGAACCCAAGCGATCAGGAAAAAATCGCCATCTCCGCCGAACGCCTGATCACCAAGGACACCCCGCCCATGTTTCTTGTCCACAACCAGTTTGATGGCGTCAAATCCCTTAACAGCATCGCACTTGCCGAGGCTGCTACCAAAGCCAAGGCCCATTGCGAACTCCACCTCTACCCAGCCAAAGCACACGGCTTCGGAATGGGAATCAAAGGCAAAGACCTCGCCGCCGACTGGCCTAATCTTTTGGTGAAATTCATTAAGCGCATCAAGTAAGC
>JASJLI010000053.1:0-9002 GCA_037620805.1 Akkermansiaceae bacterium | reverse complement strand
TCCCGTGTACCGATTTCGCCATTCCACAGCACAACTCAATCTAATTCTGTGCCAGCCAGCAACCAAAGCGCTGTGTAATTTTCTACCCCCCCTGACGATCGTAGAGCGAACGGTAAAGCTCACTATCCTGATACACAACATCATGGGAGCCATCGGCAACAATAAAACCCTTGTCAAATACGAGGATCCTTCCGGCTATCTTAATCGTACTGAACCGATGGGCTATAATAAAAGTGGTTCTCCCTTTCACAAGTTCTTCAAGGGCCGTCTGGATGTGCGCTTCGCTTTCGCTATCGAGGGCTGATGTGGCTTCATCAAGAATTAATATCGGAGCATCTTTAAGAAACGCTCTGGCAATGGCTATACGCTGCCGTTGACCACCCGATAGCCTTGTTCCCCTCTCCCCGACCAGAGTTTGATATCCATCACTCAATGTGCCTTCAATAAATTCATGGGCATGGGCTTTTTTTGCAGCCAGAATAACATCCGCATCACTTGCCTCGGGGCGACCCAGCCGGATATTCTCTATGACTGTATCGTTAAACAAAGCTGGAGCTTGGGATACAAGCGCGATCGACTCTCTCAGCGCATGCTTACTTACAGACCTAACATCATGACCGTCGACCAGTATCCGTCCATCTGAGACATCATAAAATCGTGGTATGAGATTCGCAAAAGTCGTCTTCCCTGCACCGCTGGGACCAACAAGTGCGACCACCTGCCCTGATGAAATCGTGAGATTTATATCATTCAAAACACTTTCATCGCCATATGAAAATGATACCTTATCAAACTCAACACTACCTTTGACATCGACTAACGGAACTGGATTCTCAGCATCCGGAAGTTCATCCGGGTATTCCAAAATATATTCCACACGATCCAGCGAAGCCGTAGCCGTTTGAATTTTCGAGTTCAGCTTACCTAGTCTTTTTATGGGGGCGTAGCTCATATAAAGAGCCATAAGTAGAGGCATGATCTCAGCCTTAAAGTCCATATCCGCCCTACCTGCGTAAACAATGGTAACAGCGATACCACAAGCCGAAATAAATTCCACGATCGGCCCAAGCATTTTGTCATACTTCGCCACCTTCATTCGGGCCCTAAAAAGCTCCAGCACATGCCGGTGAAGCTTTGACACCACGCCGCCTTGCATATTGTATGCACGGATATCCATCGGAGCTTGCATGCCATCGGACACATACGCGGTTAAATCACCTGTTTGTTCCTGAACTTTTTTAGCATTCCGAAACAATTTTTTACCAATAAGACGAATCGGAAATACACACAGCGGAATCGTAGCTAGGCATACCAGCAAGAAAAAGAATTCGCTCTTCTGCATCGACATCCATACTAAAAAACTTAATGCCCCAATCAACTGCATCGGCTGGATAATAATATCATTCGATGCTTCGACGATAATAGCCCTCATCAGTTGGGTATCGCCCATCAATCGGCTAAGCAGGTCGCCACTCTTATGTTTATGAAAAAAGTTAAGCGGTAGCGCCTGCAAACGCTTGAACAAATCGATCTGAAGGAACTCCAATACCTTGTTTCCACAATAAGTGATATAGTAGGTGTTGATGAACTGGCTAGCCCCACGAACGAAAAACACCGCGGGCATAATCATAGCCACACCAAGAAGCTCAAGAAACGGTATGTCATCCTTGCTAAATACTTCCGGCAATACCGTTTTCATCATCCAGGGAAGCCCAGCCCCTGATGCAGCCCCAAATAGGACACCAGCCACTATAGCAACGATAAATTGCCACTTTACCTTGTTCAGATGCTTGTAATAAGGAATAAAACGTTTCATAGAGGCGCCCAGAAGCATTGCCTCCCACTCAGTGAACTGCAACCCTAGATTTTGCCTTCTATGTCTCCACGCTTTCATCTTGAAGAAAGGAATAGGGGCCGTATCATTGTATACCTCCCGATACATTGAGCCTACTTCACCTGATCATCCTCCCGCTGGTTGCCATCACTACGCTCGGCTTCCAATCCTGCGCCTTTCGTCCTGCCATCGACGACCAAGGTAATGTTACCGTGCATTCTCCTAACAAAATCATGCGTCATCATGGCATCCGTGAGTTTGAGCACATCAAAAAAAGCAAAGCTATCAGCTATGACCCTCGGTTCACAAAACCCGTCGAACGCGTGTCCAACCGGCTTAAGAAAGTCATCAAAATGCCTGGAGCCGAGTGGGAGTTTGTGATTTTCAAAGATAACTCACCCAATGCCTTTGCCCTTCCCGGCGGTAAGGTCGGCGTTAATACGGGACTCTTTCATATCATCGGCACGGGAAAAGACAGTGATGCTCTGCTCGCAGCCGTTCTGGGCCACGAGATTTCTCATGCCACGGCCAATCACGCCGAGCAGCGAATGTATCGTGGGGTTGGACTAGCCGTTCTAGGGTCTCTACTGTGGTGCTCACTGGATCACAATAGCGTGGACCAGCCCGCGTATGCCTTAGCAGCATTCGGATTAGCGTCCTATCTTGTCGATAGCCTACCTTTTTCCAGGAAACAGGAATACGAGAGTGATCGTATTGGTGCCATCTACATGGCCAAGGCTGGTTATGATCCTCACATATCTATTGAGCTTTGGCGTCGACTGAGAAGTTACCACATGCGTCGAGGCGGTCAGAAGCCCGAGTTCCTACGCACTCACCCGCACGACGACTCACGCATCATCGCACTAAAGCGCTACATGCCTATTGCCATGCGGTATTATACTAAAAAGTAAACAGGCCGCATGAAGCTTGGGTTTTTGCCCTCACATCGAATAAAGCTCTGGTTTGACTCTTTTCCAATAGACCCTAGAATACGGAAATGAAACGATTCCTCGCCTGCACATTACCTCTAATCATCATTGGAGTCGCTCTGATTGCCGTTGTCAGCAATCAAAACATCCGCTCAGAACCGAATACCCAAACTGAAGAAACCATGGACCAAAAGAAACCCGCTGCCCTCCCGACCGTTCCCAAAGGTTACGAAATCGCTACCTTTGCTGCTGGATGTTACTGGTGCGTCGAGGCTGTTTACGTTCGTCTGGATGGAGTTCATTCCTCTACATCGGGTTTTATAGGCGGCCATGTAGCCAATCCAAAATACGAGGATGTATGCGCGGAGACTACAGGCCATACGGAGGCTGTTCAAATTGTTTTTGATCCTAAAAAAATCTCCTACGCAAAGTTGCTCGACTGGTTTTGGCGCCTACACGATCCCACTACTCTGAATCAACAGGGCAATGACATAGGCACCCAATATCGATCAGGTATCTACTACCACAACGATGGTCAAAAACAGCAAGCCACTGCATCACGCAACAAAGCACAAGAAAGCTTCCCCAAGCCCATCGTCACGGAGATCACCAAGGCATCTACTTTCTACACGGCCAAGGTTTCGCATCAGGACTACTACAAGATCAACGGAACCAAGGATCCATACTGTCGCGTAGTGATTGGCAGTAAACTCAAGAAGCTCAAACTGGATAAGTAAATCATCCGCTGGACAACCCGCCACAGGACAGTTAAAAACACCCGCATGAACGTGCTTCGTATTTTTTCAGCCTTTCCTGCCATTGCGGCCCTAGCTGTCTACACGACAATTGCCGTTGGTCTGCTTGCGATTTCTTCTCAAAACGCCAACGCGGATATCAAGTCAGCCACCGTTGATGTCAATATTCTGATTACAAAATACCACGTAGCTAAAAAGAAAATATCAGCCCTCCAAGCTGAGCGCAGCACCTACGTCAAGGAACGCGAGGAACGCCAAAAGGCACTCAAGGAGGTCGAAGATAAGCTCAAGGCTATTTTTGCCAAGCTCCGGGACAAAGCTATGCCCAAGGCCGAGAGGAATAACCTCGATGAGGAACGAGAAGATCTTGTCAGCCAATACAACGCCCTCAACAAGGACCTCAAGGAATCTGATCTCGGGCAAATCAACGAGACCAAGCAAAAACTGGCTGAAGCTACACGCCTATTGCTAGACGAGATCCAAATCGTCATCCACCAATACGCCAAGGACAATGGCTATCACTGGATTATCGATACCTCTGGTGTCAGCAACACTCAGATATCCCCCCTTGTTTATGCCAAGGATTCTAAGGACGTTACCGATGGAATTCTTACTATCCTCAACAAGGATGAGCCGAAAGAGGAGGCAAACTCCAAACTTCAAACTCCAAAAACCAATCCGAAATAGCTACTCCGCTGGGATCATCCACTGATCCTCTCCCGCCTGATCCAGAAGTATCTCGCGCCACATAATCTTTTCGCCCTCGAAGACAAACTTGCCTAGGAACTTCCGGCCCTCAAGCATTTTCGGGAGCCAGTGGAGATCATCTTCCCACATCCTCTCCCAGGGAATTTTATCGATATCCGTCCACACAGGGATCGCCTCATCAGTAGCGGTCGGCACGCCATCAAACTCTGTTGCAATAAATACGTGGCAATGGATATCCGGTATATCGGACATGGCGAACCATAGTTCTCCCATTTTAACGGGGTTTTTAGGGGTGATGTGCAGTTCTTCCTGACACTCGCGGATGACACATTGGGCAGGCGTCTCGCCGGGATCGATTTTACCACCCGGCCCATTGATCTTACCTTTGCCAATTCCTCGCAGTTTTTCAATCAACAGTATCTGGCCATCCTGCACCACAAACATCAGCGTTGCGGGCATCTCACCTTGCCAGACACTCCAATTCACGCTGCAATCATCCATGCGCTAAGTTCTAATCACTTTCACGAATAATGTCCAACTTCAAACTGCCTGCCCGCCATAGCCTTCTTGCCCGCCGTAGCCTCGGCGAAGGAGGGGGCGACGGTGGGAACGCTAACCAACATATTGCCATCATCGGTGGAGGCCCAGCAGGTCTAAGAGCTGCGGAAGTAGCTGCCAGCCATGGTGCCCGGGTGACGATCTATGACGCCATGCGATCCGTAGGACGCAAGTTTCTTGTAGCTGGAAAAAGCGGACTCAACCTAACAAACGGTGAAGATTTAGACCCGTTCCTTGCTAAATATTCCGGCCACGAACTACCCGTTGACCTATGGCAGCGTATCATTTCTCAATTCGATAACAACGCCGTGCGAAAATGGGCTAGCGAACTGGGAATCGAGACCTTTGTTGCCAGTAGCGGCAAGGTATTCCCTTCTCCTATCAACGGCACCATCAAAGCGGCTCCCCTACTCCGCCGCTGGATCGAACGCCTGCGAGGCATGGGAGTTGTTTTCAAAACCAATCACCGATGGATCGGGCTTGATTCGAACAACATACTCACGTTCGAACATAAGGATGTAACTGTCACTGCGCAGCATGATAACGTCATCCTTGCACTCGGTGGCGGCTCATGGCCTCAGACAGGATCGACTGGAAGTTGGACGGAGATTCTCGGAAAACATGGTATCGATATCACACCCCTCACTTCTGCCAACTGTGGATGGGAAGTCGACTGGCCTGAATCGCTGTTAGTAGATACCGAAGGATTACCGCTTAAAAATCTACTCCTCACCGCAGGTGAATCTACCCGCCGAGGTGAACTGGTCATCACCCGCTACGGGCTCGAAGGTGGCCCTATCTACCGACTCGGCCCCGCAATCCGTAGTATGGGCGAGCCACACATCATCATCGATTTCAAACCTGACATGACCACCGCGGAACTCATCACCCGTATGGGATCGGTGAAGCGCAACTTCGTGCGAGAAGCTCGCCGACGCTTAAAGCTCGACCCCGCCACTTGCGCTATCCTCAAGCACATGCCCGACAGAGGCCCGTGGAAGACGGTAGAACAGCTCGCCGTCGAAATAAAACACTGCCACATCCCTCTTACTCGTCCCAGACCCATCGAGGAAGCCATCTCATCTGCCGGAGGAATCTGCTGGAAAGAGCTCGATGAAAAGCTCATGATCAAAAAGCTCCCAGGCATTTTTGTCGCGGGGGAAATGATCGACTGGGAAGCCCCCACCGGCGGCTACTTGCTTCAGGCATGTTTCGCCACCGGCACATATGTCGGTCGCAGCGCTTTAAACTCCAAGTTTCAAACTCCAAATACCAAATAAGAAATGCACTGGTCCATCATTACCCTCATCGTCATTGGCGTCTTGTTAGTATGCCTCATAATTTATGATCTATTGCAGAAGCATCACGCGATATTGAGAAATTTCCCTGTGCTCGGGCACTTCCGTTATTTCTTTGAAGCTATCGGACCAGAACTACGCCAATACATCGTTACCAACAACGATGAGGAACGCCCCTTCTCACGCGACCAACGACGCTGGGTTTATGCATCTTCGAAAAAAGAGAACAACTACTTTGGCTTCGGCACCGACAACGATATCGAGCTCACACCAAACTACTTGATTTTAAAACAATCCACCTTCCCCCACTTGGAGATGAATAAAGGAGATGCTGATTACAACCCGCTCCATCCTATCCCATGCGCAAAGGTAATGGGATCGGCTCGTGGACGTAAAAAGTCTTTTCGCCCACGCTCAGTCATTAACGTTTCCGCGATGAGTTTTGGTTCGCTTGGCAGTGCCGCAGTTAAAGCTATCAATAAAGGATGCGCTCTTGCTGAGTGCATGCACAATACAGGGGAGGGTGGGGTTTCTATTCACCACCAGCACGGCGGCGACCTGACACTCCAGATCGGCACGGGATACTTTGGATGCCGAGGTGAGGACGGCTTGTTTTCCATGGAAGTTTTACTTAAAACTGTCGAGTCCAACCCTGCCATTAAATCGATTGAGATCAAACTCAGCCAGGGAGCTAAACCAGGAATTGGGGGACTGCTTCCGAAGGAAAAAATCACGGATGAAATTGCCGCAGCACGTGGCATCCCGAAGGATCGCGACTGCGCCAGCCCCTCACGCCATAGCGCCTTTAGCTCTGCCGACTCAATGCTCGATTTCGTCGAAGACATCGCCACGCAAACGGGACTTCCCGTTGGGGTGAAATCCGCCGTTGGTCAATTAGACTTCTGGTACGATCTTGCTGACCTGATGAAGGATGGAGAACGCGGGGTCGACTTCATCGTCATCGATGGAGGTGAAGGTGGCACGGGCGCAGCTCCTCTTGTATTTGCTGACCACGTTGCCCTCCCATTCAAGTTGGCTTTCTCACGCGTCTATTCCATTTTTTCCAAGGCTGGATTATCAGAAAAGGTCATTTTCATCGGCTCTGCTAAATTAGGTTTCCCGATGGATGCGCTGTTCGCTTTCGGGCTCGGATGCGATATGATTTCTGTCGCGCGTGAAGCCATGTTATCGATCGGATGCATCCAAGCTCAACGATGCCACACTGGGCATTGCCCTGCGGGTGTTGCCACCCATAACAAGTGGCTGATGCGGGGTCTCGACCCCACAGTAAAAGCTGCCCGCCTCGCGAACTACATCGTCACTGTCCGCTACGAACTTCTAAGACTCTGTCACGCCGCCGGATTCTGCCACCCAGCCTTTGTCACTACCGATCACTTTGAAATACTCGACGGTCAATTAGGCACTGCATCGTTTAAAGACACTTTTGGATACGAACTCGTTAAACAATCACCCTGTGAAGATGATTGTTCTAACATCATGGTTA
Organism: Akkermansiaceae bacterium; assembly: GCA_037620805.1. Taxonomy (GTDB): domain Bacteria; phylum Verrucomicrobiota; class Verrucomicrobiia; order Verrucomicrobiales; family Akkermansiaceae; genus Oceaniferula. The sequence continues at coordinate 1,416 of JASJLI010000053.1, read as the reverse complement.
TCATGTCGAACTAGGGCCCGCATGATGAGCTTTGAGCGACAATATATCTCGCCAGGCATCAGGAGAAAGCAATCCTCGATGATGAAAAAACACAACTTGGGCTATGCGTCGAAAAATCGGATTCCCTAACATCATATTGCAAACCAGATTTGGCGGCTGCAAGTGATCCATCGCCCAGCGCATCACTCCTTTGGTCCCATAACTAGGAATCATCGGCTGAATCACAGAAGCTGGATGCACCGCGTCGTTTAGTAAGTGATTGGCAATCGCATCACCTGCTTCAGCTCCAATCTCCATCGAGGGATGGATTCCTCCCGCAGTGAGCGGCGAAACCATCCCTGCAGAATCGCCTAACAACATCACATTATCTCTCTGCCAGTTTTTGACAACACCACCACAGGGAATCAAACCACCGCGTCTCCCTACCACTTTCGCTTTGCTGAAATCAAAAACCTTTTTCACTCGATCCTCAAACGAAGCCAGATCAGGCTTGTGGGATTTTTTTACGGCAATACCCACTTGGGTGATACCTACCCCAGGAACGACCCAACCGATGTAACCGGGGGCTAGTTTCGAGTCGATGAATACGTGTAACCTGTCCAGATCGAGATCGCTCACGCCTTCATACTCAGCTTCAGCTCCCATCAAATAGTCTTCGTTTTTTCCTAGGTTAAAATGTCGGGCTACATTGGAGCGCGCACCGTCGCAGCCGACTAGGAACCGCGTTCTCATTCCCTGACTAGGCAAAGCAATCTCTTTTCCGATTTGGGAAAAACCCGCAACATTCTGATTACACCTCACATCTGCCCCCGCCATACTCGCTCGATCATCCAGCCATCGCATCATCCCCGGTGTATCCGTGGCGACAAAGGAATAGCCTGGCGAACTCAAATCCACCGACTTCCCTGATGGTGCATAGAGCCTGACTCCACCGATTTTACGCCCTAGATGTGCAGGGAGGCCCATAATATTGGCCGCCTCATTCACCAAAATCCCTGTGGTCCGCATATTAGCTCCAGGGCAGGGTTTACGCTCTAGAACCAACGTTTTAAGGCCCTTCGCCGCGGCTACTCTCGCACAGGCTAAACCTGCAAAACCCGCTCCTATTATCGTTACATCATTATTTTGAATCATCGTATTCATATATTACTTTGTGCTACAAAGCTATAATACGTTCGATCTTTTTTAACTTGTTCAGGTTATTTCCTGATCCCAGCGATCCACCATGCGCGGATTCCCAGCATAAAGGCTGCGGTTCCTAGGCCGAGAGCAAGCCCCCACCAAACACCGTGGGCGCCTAACCCTTGTGGAAAAGCAAGATAGGCCCCTACTGGAATTGCTACGGCCCAGTAGGAAAAAACCCCTAGCCCTGCAGGGACTTTGACGTCGCCCAAACCACGTAGCGCAGACGAGGAA
>JASJLI010000052.1:0-8445 GCA_037620805.1 Akkermansiaceae bacterium | reverse complement strand
GATGTTTTACGCGATCACATTGCCACATGGGCGATTTGAAATTGACGACCAGGATATCTATAAAAACAAGTCCTGGACCGAGAAGGAGAAGAATTACGCCGCTATGGTCACTCGCGTCGATACCGACATGGGCGAGATGCTCACCACCTTGAAGAATCTTGGGATTGATCAAAACACACTGGTCATCTTCACCGGCGACAACGGCTCGTCGTTTAACCCGAAATCAGAAATCGGAAAACGCTTCAACCAGGCCGCCAACGGCTTGCGAGGATTTAAACGCGGCATGTATGAGGGCGCCCTGCGCCAGGCCGCTTTCGCCTGGTGGCCTGGAACCGTTCCCGCCGGTCGGGTCGATGAACAGCCGTGGGCGTTCTGGGATTTGATGCCAACCTTTGTCGAAATGAGCGGCGCCAAACCTCCCAAGGGGTATGAAACCGACGGGTTTTCGCTACTCGGTTATCTCAAGGGGGGAGAGGCACCGAAACGCGATTATTTCTACTGGGAACTTCACCCCTCCAATCACACGGTACAGGCGGCCCGCTTCGGTCATTGGAAAGCCGTGCGCAACGGGGTCCATAAGTCGATTGAAATTTACGATCTTACTACCGATTCCGAAGAGTCCAACAATATCGCGAAGTCCCGCCCGGAACTTGTGCAGCGAGCTCAGAAAATCTTCACCGAGGCTCATCGACCTGATCCAAATTGGCCACTCGTCGGTCGTAGCAAAAAACATATCGAAAGCTCCAATGCGGCGTGGAAGGTCAAAAAATGGAGAGATAAAAACAATTGGGCGCCCGAGACCGCCCGATAAAAAGACGGATCTTTATTTTGAACTGAATGTGTTACCGCCCCACGATCTCTTTCCCCCTCCTTCCATGTTGTTGAAGCTTCATATCATGATCATTGCCGGATCTTGTTGGCTGAGCATCCTATTGCCTGCGCAGGCGACTCAAAGCCCAGAAGAGGTTGTCGCTGGATTTGATCAGAGGGTCGATGACATGTTTCGGGCTGAATCCGGCAAGCCGCTCAAGCGGGCAAAAAAGAACCCACCCCTTAAGCCTGGGCGGGGCAACTACGTGCGTGGCTACTCTTACTCGATGGTTGGGTTTGCGGCACGCTGCTTCTACCTAGGTGAAATGCAGGATGAGTCGAATGCCGCGTTGGTTGAAAATGCGCAGCACTACTTGGACCATCCGCTGGATATCAACGACCGGGATAGCTTTCACTGGCATGCAGAAATCGTCATGCGCTTCATAGAGATGTATGGCACGAATGGCAGTAAACGTGCAGGGCTCATTACCAAGGAAACCGAATCCCTCATACTTAAACCCATCTGGCAATATGCTAAGGCAGTCTCCACTCGAGTCTTTCCAGAAACCAAAAAGTCTCAAACCTGGGACGTCTACGAATCAGAAAATCATCACGTGATGATTTTTACAGTCCTCTGGCATTTTGCAAAGATCGCCAAGGATAGACCGGAATACAAAGACACCCAATATGCCCACCGTTTACCCGCTGAGCATTACCGTGCTTGGAGTGATTATTTTGTCGTTTACTGTCGTGAACGTGCACGCAAAGGCATGTTTATCGAGATGATGAGCGATGGATATAATAGCACTCTGATGAAGGGCGTTTACAACTTCTATGATTTTGGCGATGAGAAGGTTCGTCGTGCGGCTGGCAATTTTCTTGACCTCTACTACGCCTACTGGGCCCAAGAGCAGATCGAGGGTGATCAGGGTGGTGGGCGCTCGCGCATTTATTTTTCCAACGCCATGAATCAGAGTCGTAGTGCTGCGAATTGGCTCTATTTTGGCATGGGAAAACAACATAAAGTCAATGGACATGATGTAAATGCCCCGCTCAGCAGCTATCGTCCACCTGCAGTTGTGGCCGATATCGCACTTGATGTGTTAGGGCGAGGTCGATACGAGGTGCGTCAACGGCCTCAGGGTCTTGGCTCAGGTTTCCACCCTTATCAATTAAACACCCAAGAAGGCGGTATCTTGCGTTACAGCTACTGTGATCCCACTTTCATCATCGGCACCCCCATGACCGAAGCGAGACCTCTGAAGGACTGGACTAACATCAGCTCGCAGAACCGTTGGCAGGGTGTCATCTTTTCAGGAGAGCAGCATGGTCGTATCATTCTCATCCCTCGACCTAAAGACAACCGAGTGGCCATGAATCAGTTTTGGTCGGTGCAACGTAAAGGCAGTTTGATGACCCAGAAACTCAAGTCCCACAAAGGGGCTGCCGAAATGATTGTTAGTATGTCCAAAAAAGGCTTAAGCGTTCCTGTAGAAGAAAGTGGCGTGGTGTTTGTTGAGTCCGAGGGCGCCTACGCGGCAGTTCGAGTCGTCAAAGGCGGTTTCAAATGGATGAAGGGTGAGTTCGAATCGCGCCGTATACCCGATCACAAAACCATGATCCTCAATGACGAATACGCGCCCGTCATCCTCGAGGTGATGGCGAAGAGTGATGTGAAGAATTTTGATGCTTTCAAAGCCAAGGTCGTGTCGACAAAACCGATCATGAAGGGCTCGATGTTGAAATACAAAACCATCTACGGCGACCTATTATGTCTCGACACGAGTTACAAAACGACGCCAAGCATCAACGGCAAGCCGGTGAACTACGCCCCTAAAAAAGCCTTTGAAAGCCCCTTTCTCAACGCTGACTATAACAGCGGAATTGTCACCATCAGCAAGGGCAAGCGGAAGAAGGTATTGGATTTTAATTGATGGGATATCAAAAAACAAACATCTAACAACCGCTCAAAAATCATGAACAAATCGATCCATACTGTTCTCACAACAATAGCCTTGTTGCTGTGCTCCCATGTTTCCATGGCAGCAGAGCCGCGAATTAAAATCGGCCTGATCGGAGATTCCACCGTAGCCGTACAATCCGGGTGGGGGCCGGCCTTTGCCAGCCGATTTAACAAACACGCGGAGATTATTAATTACGCGAAGAACGGAGCCACCCTTCAAGCCTTGTCCAAGAAACTGGACGAGCTGGTAAAACTTAAACCCGACTATGTCCTGATCCAATTCGGGCACAACGATCAGAAGAGATACGACACGACGGCCTATAGTGATCACCTGAGGTCATACGCCAAACGAATCCAAAAGGCGGGCGGCAAGCCGGTGATTGTAAGTTCGGTCACCCGCCGCAGCTTCGACAAGAATGGGAAGATCGTGTCCAATCTGGTCAAAAATGAAAAGTACACTTACAAAGCGAATTTAACAGCCTACGCAAAAGCCGCCGAGGCCGTTGCCAAGGAATTGAAGCTACCTTTTATCAATCTGCACGCGGCCAGCATTGCACACCACAACAAGATCGGCCGCGAGGCGAGCATGACCTATAACTTTAAAGAAGGCGACAGGACCCATTTCAATCGAAAGGGCGCCGAGGCCATCACGAATCTGATCCTGAAAGAAATACCGACGGCCGTGCCAGAAATCTTAACCTACTTGAAACCTTAACCGAGCAGACAAAAGAGGAATAACAGAACGCTTCTGCTGCTCACCATAAAATTACTTATCCCATCTCGACAGTCATCTTGGAGAAATTGATATTGTTGACTTGGGTTGTGGATTCATTTTTTACCGCGAAAAGGGACGAAAGGACGCGAAAGAAGACTTGGGTTGTGGGCTTGGGTTGCCGAGGGACAGAAATGTCCCTCCTCCGGCCCGCGAAGCGGGGTGAAATAGGGAGAGTGGACAACGCACGATTTAATTCCTGCCCGACGGAGGAGGAGGGCTGCATACTAGCATAGCCGAGTGGGCGAGGCAGTCTTGTCCACAGCGGAGGATATGTGATCTAGCCTTGTCTTACTTGGTTTTTGGAGTTTAAAACTTGGAGTTTATTCCCCATTGGGATTGGCTTGGGCATTTCTAGGCACGATCGGAAACGCATCCATAGAAAGCTGACATGCTGGGGAATTCATGTGTCAATCGGTTGAGTTTTAGCATAGCGTCGCTATCTTTACTCCTTCACACAAGCTATGTTTATCAATCGATTCCCACGCTCACCTCTGAGTTTTCTAACGCTTTCCCTTGCCCTTTGTCTCTCGAGTCTTTCCTCGGGTGCCAGCAAGCCGCCGAATATTGTCTTCTTCTTTGCCGATGACCAAAGCACCAATACTCTCGGATGTTACGGCAACAAGGTGGTCAAAACACCGAACATCGACCGACTTGCTGAGCAGGGCACCCGTTTCGAGAATGCCTTCGTTTGCCAGCCGATCTGTTGGGTCAGCCGTACCACGATCCTCACCGGATTGACGGGTCGTAGCTATGGCACCAAGGGCAACCCCGAGCTAACCCGACCCGCCGCGGTTGAAACCCTCTACTCGGACATCCTAAGCAAGAACGGTTATCGCACGGGATACTTCGGAAAATGGCACGCCAAGATGCCGAAGGGCTGGAAGCGCGAGGATCACTTCGATGAATTCGAAGCCATCGGACGCAACCCGTTTTTTAAGAAACTCCCGGACGGCAGCCTGCGACATGAGACCGAGCTCATCGTCGATCGCGGGATCGACTTCATCAAAAGCCAACCCAAGGACAAACCCTTCGCGCTCAATCTTTGGTTCAATGCCTGCCATGCCGAAGACAGCGACCGTCGACCCGGAATCGGTCAGTTCCCGTGGCCCAAGGCCGTCGATGGCATGTATGAGGATATCACCATTTCTCCTCCTCGCCTGAACGATCCAGCCATCTTCGAAAACCTGCCCGACAGCCTTAAAACCTCGATTACACGCGAGCGTTTTTTCTGGCGATGGAATACGCCGGAAAAATACCAGACGAACATGCGCGCCTACTACCGGATGGTCAGCGGCATCGATGGTGCGATCGGCCGGTTCATGACCGCTCTGGATGAAGCCGGTCTCAGTGACAATACGATCATCGTCTACTCCGCCGACAACGGCTACCTGATGGGGAGTCGCGGACTCGCTGGTAAGTGGTCGCACTTCGAAGAATCAACCCGCGTGCCACTGATCATTTCCGATCCACGGGTCGCCGCCGGAAAGCGCGGCCAGGTGACCGATGCAGCAGCACTTAATCTCGACCTTCCCTCGACCTTTCTCGATTGGGCTGGGATCAAACCACCGGCGCGTTATCAGGGTCACAGTTTGAAACCCATCGTCAGCGATAAGACGCCCGACGACTGGCGAACCGAGACCTTCCACGAACACTTCGCTGTTCGTAGTAGAATTCCCGCCTTCGAAGGCATCCGTAATGAGCAGTTTAAATACTGCCGTTACTTTGATCACGACCAGGAATTTCTCCATAACCTCAAAGCGGATCCTGATGAACTGGTTAATCTAGCAGAGGACCCGGAATACGCGAAAGTTCTCAAGGAAATGCGAGCACGCACCGACAAGATGGTAGAGAAGTTCGGTGGCCCGCTCGGACCGCTCAAGGGCGGATTCCAAACCGCAACACCCCCATACCCCAAGGCGACCGCCATGGTCAGCCATAGGGCGAAAAAAGATGGTTTTGTCCAACTGTTCAACGGCAAGAACCTCAAGGGCTGGGCGGCTGAATCAAAATACTGGTCGGTGAAAAATGGAGCCATCACTGGCACGACCGACGGATCCCTCAAGCGGAACCATTTTCTCGCATGGAAAGGATCCACGATCCGGAATTTCGACCTCCGGATGAAGGTGAAGATTAGTCCCGGTGGTAACAGCGGAATTCAGTACCGAAGTATTCAACGACCTGAATTCGGCCTCGATGTGCTATCTGGATATCAATGTGATATCGTCGCCAATCAACCGAAATACAACGGCATGCTCTACGAGGAACGCGGACGCCGAATCCTTTCTCACGCTGGCGAAAAAGTGATTGTCGATACCGATGGTCAGCCATGGGTCGTCGGCACGATGCCTGTCAAGAATCCAGAACCCGGGAAGTGGCATGACTTCAGAATCCTCGTTCGCGGCAACCATCACCAACACTGGATCGACGGTCGTCCCACCGCCGATCTGATCGATCTGGATGAAAAGGGCCGCTCGTTGGACGGCGTTCTCGCGATGCAGGTCCACGTCGGCCCAGCCATGGAAATTCAATTCAAGGACATCCTCATCAAACATTTACCCGATGACCTTCCACTGATCCAGTCGAAGGACTCTCCGGTCCCTAAAGATGCGTATGGCGTTCGACCTCAGGGAGGAAAACTCCCGAAGGATTGGAAGCCTCCAGTTTACGGCGACCAGTGATCAAAATTTATTGAATGATGAAAAGAATGGGTTTTGTGCTAGTATTCTTTCAACTATGAAACGCCGCAACTTTCTCAAAATCACCCTGCCTTTGACTCTCACCGGAGTATTACAGGCCAAGGCAGAGACAGGGGAGGCGCCACAGCTGACGTTTGGTGTCATCGCTGATCCCCAGTATGCCGATCAACCAACAAGTGGTTCCAGACACTATCGGAAGTCGGTTGGGAAGTTGAAGGAGTCCGTCAACAACCTGAACAAGCAACCCCTCGACTTTGTGGTGACGCTTGGTGATGTGATCGACAAGGACTTGGCAAGTTTTGATACGATGATGCCAATTTATGAAAAATTAAAAGCACCGCATCGCTTGGTTCTCGGCAACCATGATTTGACAGTGGCCGATGAAGATAAATCCAAGGTCATGAAAACCATGGGGATGAAACAACCCTACTACTCTGAGGTGAGAGGAATGTGGCGAATGATCTATCTCGACGGCACCGACGTAAGCACTTTCCGATATCCTAAAAACGATCCTCGTACCGTGGCCGCCAAGAAATTGCGCGCGGAGCTCCAGCGGGAAAAGGTCAAACAAGCGGCGCCATGGAATGGTGCGCTTGGCGAAGCTCAAATGCTCTGGCTCAAAAAGGAACTCGAGGCTTCGAAATCAAAGGGGCAACAAGTGATCGTATTTTGCCACTATCCAGCGTGTCCCGCGGGGGACGGTCATAACCTCTGGAATGCCGAGGAGGTGGTCGACTTGCTTTCAGCATACCCTCAGGTAGCGGCGTATATGAATGGTCATAATCACAAAGGGAATTACGCCCATCACAAAGGCTGCCACTATGTCAATTTCAAGGGGATGGTGGAAACGGAAGATAAAAGCGCCTATGCCGTCGTACGATGTTTTGCCGATCGGATAGAAATCGACGGTATCGGCACCGAACCCGACCGCAAGCTGCCGTAGCAGTCACTTTGTAAGTAAACAGAAATGGGTTTGTTTTTTTGCATGCACTCATGCACGTGCCTGTTAAAGATGGTGAGACTCTAACCTATTACGCGGCAAAGATCTCAAACATCACTTATCCATCCCAAATTTATCATGAACAAACAATCACTTCGCACACTGACATCCTGTTGTCTCGCTGGCCTGATCGCTATGGCACCTGAATCGTTTTCGCAAACAGCAGCCCCCTCGGGAAAAAAGGCAAAGCCAGTTAAAAAGGCCAGCGGCTATGACTCCTCGGTGCCAAAAGCCACACTGACGGCTGTCCGCTACGGCAAACACGAACGGCACATCCTCGATTTTTGGAAAGCAAAGTCGGTAAAGTCAGATCAGCCAACCCCACTAGTATTTGTTATCCACGGCGGCGGCTGGGTTGGGGGAAGCAAGGAGAGACTCAATCGTTTTGCTGATCCCCAAGCCCTACTCGATGCCGGAATCTCGGTCGTCTCGATTAACTACCGATTGATGAGACACTCCCAAGACGTCGTGCCCCCAGTAAAGGCACCGTTACACGATGCCGCCCGCGCCCTGCAATTTGTCCGTAGCAAGGCAAAGGAGTGGAATATTGATAAAACCCGCATCGGCGCTGCCGGTGGCTCCGCTGGTGGCTGCTCAAGCCTCTGGCTCGCCTACCACGACGACCTCGCTGATCCAAAAAACAAAGATCCAGTCGCCCGCGAATCCACCCGACTCCACTGCGCCGCCGTCATCGGGCCGCAGACCACCCTGGACCCGAAACAGATGGTGGAGTGGACTCCTAACAGTAAATATGGAGGTCATGCTTTCGGTAAGAAAAACTTCGCCCAGTTCCTTGCTGAGCGCGAAAGCATCCTACCGTGGATTGCCGAGTATTCGCCGTATGCACTTGTCAGCGCCGACGACCCACCCGTGTACACGATATTCAACGCCGCTCCAGGCATTGGTAAAACGCAGAAGGACCCGACCCATACTTCCAACTTCGGTGTCAAACTTCAGCAGCATTGCAAAAAAAACGGACTGGAATGCATCGTCGTCTACCCCGGAGCTAAGGGCGTAAAATACAAAACACCAACCGACTACCTCATCGCAAAACTCAAGCCTGTAAAATAAGTCTCTCTACGCATAGAACCGTGCGCTTGTAATAATCCAGATTTAATCCAGATTTTCAATTTGAACTTTGATGACGTCGGCACCCGTTGCTGCCTGGATCGCAGCGGGGAGTTCTGAGAATGGCAATTTC
>JASJLI010000051.1:0-9546 GCA_037620805.1 Akkermansiaceae bacterium | reverse complement strand
TCCGACCCCTGCAAAGGGAGAACGACAAGAATGGAAATTCCTGCGTAGCTCAGCGGTAGAGCGGGTGACTGTTAATCACTAGGTCCTTGGTTCGATCCCAAGCGCAGGAGCCATATGAAAGCCCTTAAGCATCAACGCTTAAGGGCTTTCGCCTTTTCTACGAAAAGCTGTCTGTAGACAGTAATTAGGGGTCTACACCAAAGATTAAGGAACGGGACATCTTCTTGTTGATCTAAATGCCCACTCTGAAGCTTTCAAGCCCTCTAGGGACACGTTGAATGTCATATCAAAACCCTCCATTCGCTTTGCATCGTATCCGGTTTACCAGAGGCATTACCGAGGACAGATTGGTCGAGTTTGAGCTCTTAATACTAATTGGCTGTAAATCCGATCACTCTTAGTGCCGTGCCGCCTTTGTGAATCCGGCCGCGTCGACTTTCCAAAATCTCTAGCTCAAGTGTGTGGTCCCCTTTTGTCAACTCGTTGAAAAACATGACGGTCATGGGATAGTTGAAACGGCTGTGACGATGTAGGATATCGATTTATTTTGTCTGCTTACCGTCCACGCTACAACGGATAACTCCCCCATCCGGGCCTGTCAAAAGATAGGCCCCGATCGCTGTACCGCTAAATTTAATCGTCAGCTTAGAGTGAGCCTTGCTGCTGTAAATGAGAGGAGCTTTCACGAAACGAGGACGCACCATTCCTCGGTTTTCTTTTTTCCAGTCAGGAATACCCTTTTTCCAGTTGGCATCCGTCATCACATCGGCAAACGGAATAAAGCGCCCATTGATGTAGCTTTTATCATCGAGTAGTTCCTTAACCGGATGGGCTTTGGGGCGGGTATTGTCGGGCAGAGGTTTCGACCACTCCTTCAGCAACGCATTGGCGATCATCGTCGCACACATCGTATTGCCGTAGTCATTTGGATGAACGCCGCCGAACTTTTTCCAGTCCATCTTTCCAGCCGTAATCAGATCCGCCAGCTCTTGAGCCAGATGGTTTACCGATATTGCGTGATGTTCCGCCGCTGTGCTGAGCTATAAAATCAACAATCGGTTTTGGGTCCTTGAGGGAGTGAGGATGGTGACCGGTGGTTTTTTTATGGATCACTTTGAATACCCCACCCATTTTCTTGTAACGCGCCTCGGCGATCGCGGTATTTTCAGCGAGCGGCACGATCTTATCCGTATCGCCGACCACGTGTATAATTGGGATACCTGCTTTTGCTAAGACTTTCAGATTATCCAATGGATTCCCCTTGTAGGCCATCGCTTCTTTCTCTGTCAGTCCGTGAGCCTTCAGGCATGTCTTCCACGCGCCACCTGCGCCAGGACCATTGCCCTTGCCGCCCGGCCAGCTTTTGAAATCCATCACGGGAGCATCGCCGTAAATTGCCGCTACTTTTTTGGGATTTGCTGCCGCCCAGTTGTAGATGATCAGGCCGCCTCGCGACATGCCTTCGAGCACCACGCGATCGGCAAATAAGTGCTCAAACCGAAGATAAGTGTAATATTCATTCCAGCGGGCCACTGCCTTTGGGCTGCCAAACATGTTTCCGACATCGCAATAGACCACGTGATAGCCGCTGTTAAGCATTGCGATGTCAAACTGAGGCTCATGCCCCCAGAATCGTGCACGCCACACCCAAGGTTTACCGTCGGCGGTCTTCTTCGGCACCACCACCTTGTTGCCACCATTCACATACATGTCGAAGCCGTGCCACTTCTGCAGTTGCCCAGGGAATGGGCCTTTAGCGGGAGGAGCAGCATCAACACAGACTGGTGCAGCAAACACCCCTAGGACCATCACCGTTAGAAATAGATTCAATACTTTGTTTTTCATATCTTGATTCATCCAACTTACATCAGACAAGGCTCAGGCTCTATCCCTCATTTATAAGATGGAGCCCATTGAGTGGAGCTAAATACAAAGAACATTACTGAAAAAACGCCCTAGGTTTCCCCAGGGCGATAACACAAATGTTCCTGACACTCATCAGGAACAAAATTGTTGAAATAGTTTACTTCCTGCGGCGCAGGATCAGAGCAAGTCCACCAAGGCCGAGTAAGGCTGTTGAAGAGGGCTCGGGGACGGCGGTAATGGTCAACGTAATCTCACCGGTAAAGCCAGCATCATCATCTCCATCGAACAAACTCTGATCAAGGGTGGCTGTAAATCCTGTGGGTGCAATGATTGTGCCAATAGTGCCAAATCCACCACCGTTATTGGCGTAAGTCGCGTTGAATAATTCCGTATCGACAAGTACGAAGGTTGCGTCGCCACCAGTATAAGCCGAAGCATCTATGGTTATGGTACTGGAGCCGAAGCCAAGACGAGAATCCGAATCAAACGTGCTGATACCGGCGGCATCGAACACAAAATCCATATCCGCGTTAAAGCCACCTTGCTGATGCACATTAATGGTTGCCGCACTTCCAGTGATCCGGATGATGGACGTAGCCCCGACCGTTTGGATGCGTTCATTAATTGTGTGCACACCTCCACTGAAGTTCAGAAGGCTGCCATTGTTGAGGTGAAATTGCCCAGAGTTATTGCTCTGACTTGTCGTAGTCAACGTCAGTGCCCCGCCTGTTAAATTCAGCGTGCCGCCGTTAGTAACAGTTACGGTAGTGTAGCTGGCGGTAGTCGCAAAATTGTTGGTCGTTGTGTCGACCGATAAGGTTGCAGCATGGGAACTCGCTACGAGGCTTGCCCCGAGGATTCCTGCGATAATGATTGTTTTGCTTTTTATTTTGGTTTTCATGATGTGTTGTGTAGTTGTTTATGTAGTTCTTAATCTCCGTTTCACTCCTGTGATCGCAGGCTAGGATGTCATGGAAAACTCCGTATGAATTGAGACTCATGACATAAATAATAGGCTCGGCGGGTATCGTCTAGATAATTTTATTAAGTTGCCTCACCATGATGGGAGAGGTATGAATTTCACCCAGACACGCCGCTCCGCGAGGAACCATCGCCTTTCAGCCCCCTCCTCTAAAATCCCACACTCCCCTTATGTCCAAATTAACGATCGTCAGTCCCTCTGAGCAGGTTGCACAGTATTTGCGCAATGAACTGTTCAACGGGCGCTGGATCGGGACGATGCCGGGAACTCCAGGGCTGGCCAAGGAACTGGGCATCGATCCCAAAACAGCAGGACAGGCATTAAACCACCTCGAGCAAGAAGGTTTACTTGTCGCGCAGGGGCCGGGCCGGCCGCGCAAGATCGTTTTAAATAAAAATCATGTCCAATCGAAGCAGATCCGTGTAGCGCTGCTGGATTGTGATTCAGCCCCGAGAGATCCGAGACTGACAAAAGACCTCGAGCAAGCGCCCTACACTATTGTCACCCAACCGAAGACCCTGATCGCAACCGTTGGGTATCCTCATTTTATAGGAGGGCTCGCAATGAATATCAAGAATTCCTAATTACTAAACTTCGCTACTTTTTCTCGGCAGCAGGACCTACTGGGGCGAAGCGGAGCCTCCATTTTGATTTCTTCAGGCCATCGAGAGGCAGGTTGAAGGTCATTTTGAAGCTATTCGTTTTGACATCGTAGTCGGTCTGCCAGAAGTCGTTACCGTGGACCGATTGATCGAGCTTGATCTCTTTGCCATCGACGACGTGATACAGGGCATAGTCTTTGGCTTGTTTGAGCCCTTCAAAGCGGATTGGGACAAACCCTACGCCGCCCTCGATATCCACGGTCACCTCTTCTTGATCGGTCTGAATGATGATCGGGTAATTGTGAAGTAAAGTGCCTCCATCGACGCCGACTTTTAGATTATTCCCTACGGCTTCGCGATAGGTTGTCTTCCAGGATGATGGATTCTCGGTAACGTGTTTTCTAAAAGTTTCGTTCGGGCCGTAGTAATCGGCAGCGACACGGGGCAAGGTGATCCACTCGACATCAAATTCGATCGTATCTCCGGGGTTGAAATCGGTCACGCCCTCGGGAGCTGCCATTAAGAAATCGAGGTTCGATTTGCCCTCTCCAGCCGAATGATAGGCTGGGAATTCGACTGTTGGATTGGTGTATTCTTTACCGCCGATATTCGCTTTGTAAGAACGGATCACCATGGCTCGGTAGCCGGTGCCCCAATCCTTACGGCGGTCAGAAGATGCACCTGGGAAAGTAACCCACCATGGTCCTTCACCTGTGAGAGTTGTTTTAGGAATGAAGACCGTGTCTTTTTTGAGACCGTCGGGAACCTGATGTTCTTTGATCAGGCCAGCACCGTTTCCGTAAGCAATCTTCGGTGTCATGTAGCCGCGGGTACGACCCATCTTAAATAGCCAGCCATCGGCTTTCACGGATTTATCAAAGGCATATTTTATCGTGGTAAACGTCCGAGCGTAATCATCAGTTCTCAAGGTTCTTACGGTAGTTGCTAGATCAACTTCCCTCTGGGTGCCGTAGTAACCATCGTATTTCACTTCGGTCAGGCACGGGCCATGAGAGAGGTAGGAGGTTTTAATACCGTTGAAAAGGTGCTTCTTACCGTTGGTGTCGTTTAGGCTCAACCAGTCGCCACCCCAGCCAGCATCGGTCCAGCTCCACTTCCGACCTTCAAGCCCATTACGAGCCATCAGCATTCTAACATCGGTCACTGCCACATCCACACAGCTCATATCCATGTCCATGCAGTAGGTTTCGCCCCATGCACCAATGGATAGCTGGTCCCAACGACCATTGCCACCGTATCCTACCAAGGATAACTGAGCGTGGCTGGCAGATGGCAGCTTTCCATAGAAGCCGTAGATAATTCTCAACTTGTATTTCTTCTGCCCCTTGATTTTCGGGAGTAAAGCATAGGCCCTCAGGTAGGCACCCATTTCCCGGTAATGCCAGTTCTTGCTTAACTGGACAGGAATACCGGTTGGCACTCCATTTTCATCACAAAGAATCGGACAGAGCCCCGTGATACTTGCTGGTTTAAACATCTCTAGTAAAAATGGAATGGTTTTCTCCTCATGCGAGTCAATCGTGATATCAATATCGTCGTAATTTCGGTTCTCGTGATACCCGCCTTTCCAATCACGCTTGGGTCGATCAACCCTAGCAACGTAAGCATTGAATTCCTTGTCGTAGATTACCGGAGGAAGCTTATTGAGCTTCATGGCAACAGCAATCTTGGCATCGTCCTTCTTGCTACTCACGAGAGCACAATTCACGTTCACTTTTTTGTGAGTTCCGACACCCCACTTTTCTGCCACTTTCTTTTCGGCATACCAGTTATTCTTAGCATCCTTGAGTCGGATACTCATCTTCGTGTTTTCCCATACGGGATGTTTTACAGCGGCTCCAGATTCAAAGTTCTCTTCGTAGGTCAATCCATTGCGATTTTTCATCACGGTGGGAGTTCGAGCATGTTGGAGGAGTTCATTTTTACTTAATGATCGGTTCCAGACGCGGATCTGATCCATAACGACTGGTGCGATACCACCATGCCCATCTCCTCGTTTACCGATGCTCAGCACGCCTTTTCCCAGGATACGCTTTTTGCCGATTTCCTTTGAATCGATGAGATGACCATCAACGAACAGGGAAAAGGTTTTGCCATCATAGCTCATCGCCAGATGATGCCACTTATCCGCCACCACCGTGTGATGGCCTGTCTTTGCGGTAAATCTATTCTGAGCTCCGCCGCCACCAATGTTCATGGTCGCTCTGATCTGCCCGCCACCAATACTGAATCCATAGTTTCCCTCGGTGGCCTCATTCCGATTTTTACACAAGAGCCATCCAGAGCCTTTATGGAAAAACTCATTCGGGATTTTGATCCAACTTTCCAGAGTAAACTGTTCGTGTTCTAGTTCAGGGCGGTGTGGGATGAAGTGGGCTTTCTCGATCACACAAATGCCTTTGCCATTGACGCCAAGTTCGGGGCCCGTTTTGTAAGAAATCGCAGGTGTAACCTTTGCGGTCAGGCTCAATGAGTTTGGCCAAGCTACCACTCTGAACGCTGAGTCTGTCACCAGCGTTTCTCCATCGGCTGCTTTAAACTCCAATCCTTGAATTTCAAAGTTTTGAACATAGCGAGCGGACTCCCAGAGCCGCGTTCCCTGAAAACGATCACCTTGAAGACGCTCCTTGGATGCCACACCGCTGACTGCGCGGTAGACTTTGCCACCTCTCTCTAACTCGATGCTGAGTTCGGTGTTTTCAAGTTTTCTCATCCGACTGCCATTCGCGGCCAATGCGCCGGCATAATCTAGATCGTCATTGATGCGACCAAACTTCGCCTTGTCGAGTTGAGCCATATCGAGTGACAGTCCGAAGTAACCCGTTTCTATACAAAGAATATCTTTCGATGTATCGCCCTTGTGTTTGCGATATCCATTCTGCCAGTAGCCGAATGAGTAATCCTTGTTCGAAAACGGAAGTGTCTTCGCCTCTTCTGTTGTCTCCTCAGGAGATTTCACCTCATCGCGTGGGATGAAACCACCAAGAAGGTATCCAACACCCACTCCGCATCCTACTACGACGACACACACCTTATAATTAAATTTCATGATCAGTTTATGATTTGAGAATTACCCGCTACTTACCTAGCTGTTTGATCCAGCGAAGATTGCGGAATTGGGGCGCGACGCCCTGCCATGTTCCACCAACTTTACGAAGCGTTTGCTCTTTGCCACGACCCGAGCGTAGATGCTCGGCGGCAATCAGTCGAAGCTCCTTGATGCCTCGCCAACTTTCGAGCGGTAGATTTTTTGCATCCTTAAAATCGGATGATTTGAGGGTGATCGTTTTCCAGACTCCGCCTCCTGGGTGGGTGACTTCGACAGCATAACCATCGACGCCCATAACAAATTTGTTCGTCTGTTGAACCAGCACATCAATGGCAATCGACCCGCCTACTGGTGCTTTCCATAACGGGTTGTAAATTTTGTGCGTGCGGTATTCCCAGTGATTCTTTTGATGCTGAAAGAAGTTCTTTTTCCAGTCGCCTGCAAACGTTTCGATAACAAGACTTGGCTTGAGGGTTGCTTTTACACCAGCTGCCTTAAGTCCTCCCGGCTTCACGAGTTTAACCAGAGAGGAAAGGTTGAAGGTTTTTGCTGTGTAGTCGCCGTAATAGTAGCCTACGCCCCTGACGGGTGTATCAAGCGCATAGAGAACGTTGGCATAAACCCACAGTGGTTTATCCGCATCTAAAACGGGCAGTATTGCAGCCCTAGTATTACCAGAAACTCTTACCGACGGGGCGTGGTGCCAGTATTGGTTGATATGGTTTTCACGCGATTTAGGATCCCAACCTTCAAGACCTTGTTGAGTGTAATAAATATCCACGGATATGATTTTCTTAGAGGCATCTGGTGTGACCGAGAAAACGGGAACATGGTCAGGTGTTTTGAGCTTCAGCTCACTACGAGGAGTCTTCGGATAGTTGAACGTGCCCTTCAGATGTTGATCAAACCAAAGTTGGGTTGATACCTCTCCCGATGGTAGATCGCGGTGATTGAGGTGTGCATTGCAAGTAACTCGCCACTGCTTAGTTTTCAAAGCACTGATTGATTGGGGTAAATCACTAATCCGACCGTGAAAGTCGTTAGCTGGGCTGAGGAATATGGTCGGGCAAGATACGTGATGAAGATAAGAAGAGTCCCCCACTGCATTGCGATGTAGAGAATCCTTATTGTAGCGATCCGAAATGCCGCCACAGGAGGGGGCTGCCGCCTTGACACGAGAATCCGAACCAGACGTTAGGACAGTCAATTTACCGCCCATGGAGTGGCCATAGACGCCGAGTTTGCTACCATCGACTTCGGGTTGTTTCTCCAAAAACGTGAGGGCGCGTCGCGCACCCATGGTGCAGAGGAACCAGGAATTGTTGCGTGGTGAGGGAACAGGATCGATGGTCCAAGGGGCTTTAATAGTGGCTTTGGTAATCGATACAAATGCATTGGGTCCGCTGTGTTTGCTTGGTGCGTGATAGCCATCGAGCGCGCCCCAGTCGGTGGTGACTTTATATTTGGGATCGTCTGTTTTATTTTCCCAGTAGAGCTTCACGACGCCGGGGTTCACTTTATAATCGGGTGCATCCATACGCCCTGCCCATGCGATGCTGATAGTGGCATAGCCGCGCTTCGCATTGGTTAGAACGGCTTTGTAGTGGGCATACTGTCCGCCGCCATGAATTTGAACGAGGCCGGGGATGTTTTTTGCACCTTTCGGGTATCCATAGATAGCTGCCATCATGGATTTCTTTCCTTTAAAGATGCCGATGCGATAGCGAATGACTTTAAGAACTACACCGTCCTGCTCCCACTCTTTGAGAACTTCGACGTCCAAAGGTTCCTTCTGCGGATCGAAGCCTTTCCAGAGCTGCTCGTAGTTCTGTGGGGCTCTCCCCTCTATGAGAGCTGGCAACGTCTCCTGCTCAGCCGCGTGAGTGATTGGCGATAGGATGGGCGATAAAATAGCGGTGGCTAAAAGAAGAGTCTTACAAATAGATTTCATGGGAAGGAATGGGAAGATTAACACAACCCAGATTTTCGACTATCCCTTATTCTTAGGAGCTATGGCTGAAATGGCTGACTTATGGTATTGTTTGCGTGATGGATACGCTCCTCTTTCACCATTTTATATCCTCAATTTATAGGATATGTCATGATTATCCTGCCATCACATCCTGAGTATCATCCGTTTTGATAATACATCGGCCACCGAGATCTGAAACTGTCCAATCCTTTGCCATTCCAGTGTTTACTGGATCTATAACTGAATTGACTGTGCTTTACCCCATATGCGGCCAGTGACATTAACCTGCCAGATGCTTTCACCAAGATCTTTAACGGAGACTACTTTGCAGTTTTTAGTTTCTGCGGTCTTGGGTACCTTTTTGCTGTAGAGGGTCACACTAAGAATTAGTCAGAATCGCCCAAGGATAAGAGGCCTAAACGAAAAGCCTTGGCAATGGCCGAGGGTGCGTTTTTGACGTTAAGTTTCACGTAGATATTACACACGTGGGTAACAACGGTGCTGACGCTGATACCTAGTTTCTCGGCAATTTCTTTTTTCACCAAACCCTCTGCTAGGAGGCTTAAGGTTTCGAGTTCACGCTCTGTGAGCATGTGCTCCAATTCTTGCTGAGGCAGCCTGGCTTTCAAGGCGTTAAGGACAAACTTAGCCACTTTGGAGTCGAGAGATGCACCACCGCTCACTACCGTATTGATGCCATCAATAAGCTGCCTAACAGTGCACGACTTAAGAAGGTAGCCTGAAGCACCCAGCATGATTGCTTTAAGAACGTCCTCTTCTTTATCCGACTGAGTGAGCACGATAATTTTTGTGTTCGGCACCTCCTTACCGAAGTAAGGAATTGATTCGAGCCCACTCATGCCAGGCAGGTTCAGATCAAGAAGAATCACATCAGGCATTGAGCCATGTCGGATATCGGGCAAGCTACGTAACGCCCGCTCAGTTGTTCCGAACTGGCTGACCAACTCCATATCGTCTTGACGAAATATCGCCATCTCAACGATTTCCCGGTATTCTGGATGGTCTTCCACCATCATGATTTTCACTTTATCAC